>CAJOJE010000005.1 GCA_905234865.1 Candidatus Gastranaerophilales bacterium | reverse complement strand
ACGGATAACGTTCAAATTCAAAACGATTTAGCCGATACATCCGCAACGGTAGTCGCAGCCGCTGCAAGACTCCAACTCGATGATGTTGATGTTAATGCGGTCAACAATTCAGAAGATTATAATGAATACGATTATGATGATGAATATATGAACTAACTGTTCATTCCAAAATACAAAAAAGGCAAGCAGCAAAACGCTTGCCTTTTTTGCAAGTTTATTAAAACTTTTAATTCTAAAACGGATTTTAAATATTTGTTTCATACCCATATTTTTGATACGGGGAGGTAATTGATATCTTCGATATAAGAATTTATTGCACCGTTGTTTTCAAGATTAAATTATACAATGATTTACGCAATAGCTGACACCAAAACAAGATTTATTTTTTATGAAAAATACTTTTCCTCTTATCTCCACTTTTTTATTAGTCCAAAAAGTGAACTTGCGGCATAATCAGATCTTTCATCCGTAGCAATAGAATATTTGTTTTTCAGGAATTTTTACATCGCAATATAAATCCTCACTGCATTTAATTATGGTGTTTTCTTTGTTCATATAATTTTCTTCCAATAATTCACCGTTAATATATATGTCATTCCCTTGTACTTTAATATTATCATCGGCGTTCCGACGACTCTTCCAATCTTGAGTATTTTTTCCGTATAATTCTCAAAGAGTCTTTATAAGTTACGATATCATACCTTTTAATATTTACATCTAAAATATTTATAAGAAATCTATCACCCTGCAATATAATCGTGGACATTCCGTCATTTGACATGTAACGTGTAAAATCAAACCCCGTACGGTTAAGAAAAAAACTAAATAAATAAAACAAAAACAACGCAATCAGAAATAATAATCCGTTATGCCTGAAAATTTTATTTCTGACACATAAAACAATACCTGCTATTGTTAATATAATTAAAATATTTTAAATAGAGAGCTTAACTATTCCTGAGAGTAATGCCGTAAATATTAGCTTTTGATAAGCATATTGCAATAACATCTTTCAAAGGAAATAGAGCACAAGAAAAGAATATAATAAAGTGACTACTGCTAATAATACTATTATCGGCGTTGTAGTCACTTTTGTTAATAAACTAAAGAATTATTTTTGTTTTCTTTTCACACTTAAAATAACAGTTATGAAAAGCGTAAAATTTATCAATTTTAATCTTTTAGACGGTGCGTTAATAATTTATTCATCATACCCGTACACTTTAAATTCGGCAGGGTTTAGAACATTCATCGTAATTTCGTTCTCAATTAAATTATCGAGATTTTTTTCTTTAAATTCTAAAACGCCGTAAGAATTTCTTTCAAAGGAAAAATATGTTTTCAATTTTCTCTGTCCGAATTTAATTAAATTATTATAAACGGGTTCGCCGTAAACTACGGTCGTATGGCTTGAACCGTCCTCGTTTTTAACTTCTGTTTTTTCCGACGGATTTTTATAATTTGCTATCACAAGCAAACTTCCGAATTTAGAATTAACTTCCCAGGCGCAAAGCCCGTTGTCTTCCTGCATTAAAAGTTTAGCTTTACCTGAAGATAAAATTTTTGAATGTTGAGAAAAATAGTTTATGGCATTGAACTTTTCATAAAAGTCAAGGTCATTATTCCTTTTCATAGAAACTTCCCTGCCTATTACATATTCAATTCCGCCGTTTGTAAAACTTTCGTCGCCGTCAATGTACAAAGAAGGCCTTTGCGCATAACTTCCCCCGGGGAGAAATTTATATTTAAACCATTTAAAAAGTGCGCCGTCTTTACCCAATTGGGCAGGGTATCTGTCAATTGCTTCAAACTCGCCGTCTTGGTTATTGTACGTTTTTAAAAATGAAAGCGGCATTTTTAATGTTTGGTTTTCAAAATTGTATTTTTCAAGTTTATTGTTGTCTTGAATAATAGCTTTCGGTGTTTTTGAAGATTGCGCAATAATATCATTGCCCCACAATACATCAAATTTCATATCTTGATTATATTCTTTATAATAATCATCCCAAAGCATATATTCGGCTAACGTTGCAAAGTACGGGATTTTCGATTTTAAGGCGGAATTAACTTTTCCCAAAACCTTTCTTGGGATTCTGTAACTAATCGGTTTTCCGTCCCGTTCGGAGAGAGAATCCACTATATGGTCGATATGGTCAACTCTAAAGCCGTCAAAATTATATTTTTCCTGCAAATTAAGCAGATAATCAATATAAAAATCAACCACTTTATTGTTATATTCGCCATTTTCAAGATAAGCAAAGTAATACGGGGTTTGACAGTCAAGGTTTGCAAAATGCGTAACGTCAACTCCTTTATAATCATAATGTTTATATAAAGGATAGTCTTTTCCTTTGTTCATTTTATCAAAAACGGGAACATAAGCGGAACACCAAGCACCCCCGGGATTTGGCCAAAGACCGTTATCAATGAGAGCTTTTGTTGTTTCATTGTGTTTTATTATGTCTTCTTCTTTATGAACCTTTTTGCCGTTTACCGAATTAATAATATCTTGCGCTCTTTTGGATAAAATTTCCTGCGTTTTGCGCAAACTCATATTATTTGAAAGTTCAATTTTGATATCTTTCATAAGAGCATTGAGTTTTTCAAAAACGGGCTTTTCGATATCGGTATATTGCGCATCGATTTCACCTTCAAGTTCTCTTACATATTTATCTTTAACGGAATCAATCACTTCTTTTGAAAATTCACCCGAAGCATTGAATTGATATGTAACTTCATAAACTTTATCTTTTACTTCTTTTAAAAGTTCTTTTATATCAGCCCACCTTGCAGCATAGGGGTGCGAAAGAATAATCTTTGAAAATCTTGCCGTTTGGGGCAAAACATCGTAAATAACAGGGTGTGAGCACATTTGAGCAATTGAAATAAAAAGCTTTACCTGCTCTTCGCCGTTTAGTCCCAAAAATTTTGCAATTCTTTTATCTTCCATAACGGAACTTACTTCTGACGATGAAGGTAAATATGCACAACCGAATTCTCTCGGGTGAAAAGGAAGAAGATAAATTGTATCCGCCATAATGCCCGATTCTTTTGAACCTTTGGGCAGAGTTATCAATTGGGCTATCCAATTTATAAAATCAGCGGTTTCTTCTGATTTGTTGCCGTCGCCCAATGCGGAAAGAGAAATTAATTTAATATTGTGTCCCTCTTTTTGGAACCAGCTCGGGTTGTTTTGTCCCGTTCTTTTTAAAATTGAAGGAGATTTGGACATTTTTTTAAATTCATTTTCATCATTTGTTGTCTGATTAGACAAAATTTCCGTCAAACAGAAAATAATTTCCCCTTCGCTGAATTCGTCCAAAACTTTAAAATAAGGATAAGGAACATATCCGCCGTTATTTTCGATTAAATTTTTAAGATATTCCTTCCTCTTATCATCTACGCTTTTAACGTCGTAAATAGCCTGCATAGTTTGTACAGCATCCGATAAACAGGTGCTTTTTTCTAGTTTTTTCTCCATGAAACCAAACATTTTCTTTTCCTTATCTTACTTATATTATTCTCTTGTTTCTTTGATTAGTTTTCTGTATTTTTCCTCTACGTCTTGTCTTTGAGCTTTAAGTTTATCTATATTTTTCTGTATTTGCTCGGTCTTTGCTTTTTTATCCGAAAAACTAAGCTCATTATTCATCATAATTTGTTTTAATTGATTATCCCTTTGGGCAATTTGTTTGTTAATTAATCCTATTTCATAACTTTTTTGTTTTTTTAAACGGTCAATTTCCGATTGAACGGATATTTCATCATACCCCGACCTTGCAAGATTGGTCTTTTTTTCGTAATCTTTTTGAAATCCGCTGAAAAGCCCAAAAAACTCACTTGTTGCCTTTTCCTTAATTTCATCAAAATGAGTATAACCAAAGTAGGCTATTACGCCCAAAATAATTAAAGTAACTAATTTTTTCATTATTATCTTCTCTCGCTTTTTTGATATACCGTACCGTCATCCGCATTATCGTTTCTCATTTCGGAAAGATACTGCTGACTGTTTTTTACGACTTGGAACAAATTATTTATATCTTGTTCCAGTTTTCCCAAAATTTGCTGCGCATAGGCTTGTGCTCCGTCTTTCATTTTAAGGGCTTCCTCGCTTGAAGAAAGTCTGACGCTTTCAGCCTCACTGAATGCTTTCATTTTTATGTTTTCACATTCCTGAATAACTTTTTCTCTGAATGCTATTGCCTGCTCTTCAACTTCACGCATTAAAGTTGATTCGTCAAGTATTCTCTTTTTTTCGTTTTCGGCTTCTTGAATAATACGCTCTGCTTTCATTTTGGCTTCTTGAATCATTTCTTCTTTATTTCTTAAAATCATCTTTGCCATTTTTATGCCTTCGTCGATAGCATCGGGGAAGGAGTCTATAACTCTGCTCAATTCTTTGCTTTTAACAATCATTAAATGTGACGGGATAATATGAAACCCTTCTTCAAAAAGCTCTTGCAGTTTGTCGTAGAGTGCAAATAATTTTAATCCCTCTTGTACCATTTTTTATTAAACCTTTCTTTATTTTGCTTTTTTTAAATATTCTACCACACTATCGGGGACAAATTTGGAAACATCTTCACCATAAGAAGCAAGTTCTTTTACAATGCCCGAAGATATAAAATTGTATTTGGGTTTTGTTATTAAAAATACCGTTCCTATTTCAGGCGCTATGGACATATTTGCTTGCGATAACTGCATTTCATATTCAAAATCGGAAACTGCCCTAAGCCCTCTTATTAAAAATTTGGCATTTCTTTTCTTTGCATATTCAACCGTCAAACCGTCAAAGAAATCAACTTCCGCATTTTCAATATGTTTAATTGATTTATCTATAAGTTCAACTCTGTCCGCAACGGGTAGAAATGATTTTTTTCTGCTGTTTTTTAAAACGGCGATAATGACCTTATCAAACATTTTGGAAGCTCTTTCCAAAATATCAATATGACCTTTTGTAACGGGGTCGAAACTCCCGGGGTAAATTGCAATTTTTTCTTCTTTTTTCGTTTCCACATAATAATTATATAATTAAAATTTTTATTAGCTAAATTTACTTATCTTATATCCCTATTTTGTAAATTTTTTGTTACATATTTCGGATGATTTTCATGACTAAATTACGAAAATCATTAATTTAGATGATATTCAAGGGAATTTAATGAAGTTAAATAACTATAAAGACTATCATAGTCTTTATAGGGGAGTAATTTACATAGAATATGTTTACATCATCGCTTAAAAACTACATAAATTCTTCGGGCGAAGCAAATGCCATAAACAGGGCAAGAGAATTACAGTCTTATGTGAATTCCATATATAATAACAATGCAAATTCAGCCGAAAAAACGGAGTTCGGGGAAAAACCGTTTAATGAAGTATTAAAAACATCCGCAGAAGAAATGACGGGCAAAAAAAGCGTATTTTCAATTGATACTCCGCCGAAAATTCCGTTCGGAGCGCTTTCTGTCGGAGCAAGGAGAGTTTCTTCAAATTCAAACAACTACACAAAATCAGAAATTATGGACATTGTTGACAGCACTTGTCAAAAATACAATGTTGATTCAAAACTTGTTAAAGCCCTTATAAAACAAGAATCGGGCTTCAATCCCGATGCTAAATCAAAAGCAGGCGCTTTGGGGCTTATGCAATTAATGCCTCAAACAGCAGAAGGATTGGGAGTGGAAAACCCCATGGATCCTGTTCAAAACGTTGACGGGGGAGTAAGATATTTTAAACAAATGCTCGACAAATTTAACGGAAATAAAATTCTTGCCCTTGCGGCATACAATGCCGGTCCGAATGCAGTAAGAAAGTACAACGGCGTTCCGCCCTACAAAGAAACACAAAATTATGTTAAATCAATTTTAAGTATGTACTTATAAATGAGGTAAAATAATATGGTCGACGGTATATCTCCAAAAATTAATCTCGGCGAAAGAATAGAACCGAGTAAGATTTCAACTTTTAACGGTCCCGTTCGTATGAAAAGTATTGAACAGCCCGAAACTGCCGATTTTCAAACGGTTATGGGCGGACTTATCGAACAGTTGAATAAAGATTTGAATGCGCCCGATGAACTTATGGATGATTTAATGATGGATAAAGCGGATATCCATGACGTAATGGCGGCAATGAACAAATCGGAAATTCAGCTCAACTTGGCAACGACAACATTAGGTAAAGTCATACAAACGTATGAAAAAATCATGCAAATTTCCATTTAGATATTCTCAACTTTTAAATTCAATGTATAATAAATAATTGTATCACCGGTATAAATTGCAATGGATTTCAGTAAATTAACGGAAAATAAACCCGTTTTCTACGGGATTATAGCAGGTGCGGCATTAGTAATACTTGTACTTGTCGTTATAATTTGTTCTGCCGTATTTGGGGGCGGTTCAAAAAACGGCGGAAAAACGAGTGCTCCTCCTTCAAAAGTCATTCAGGAAGATGTTTCTTTAATGACAACCGATAAAATCGGGCTTGCAATTGAAATTCAGGCAATGCTTGCACGCCATGGAATTAAGGCAAGAAGAGTTTTAGACGGTACAAAATCATCGGTTGTTTTATCCCCTAAAGACAAAATAACGGAAGATAACAGGGATGAAGCAATTGTCCTCCTTGTCGAATCGGGTCTTGTTGATGAACATGTGGGCTTAGAAATTTTTGATAAGGGCGATTTTCAATCTACCAAAGACGATAAAAAAATTCGCCTTGTAAGAGCTATGAACGGCGAATTATCAAGATTGATAAGAAAAATTCACCCGATTAAAAATGCACAGGTTTTTGTTTCCATACCGGAACAAACAATGTTTACTCAAAATCAAAAACCGATAACTGCAACCGTTCAGGTTCAATTGGATGAAGAAGACAGACTTGACGCAATGAAAGTAAAAGCGGTTACAAATTTACTTTTGGGTGCAATTCAAGGACTTCAGGCAGAAAATATTTCGATAACCGACACAAACGGTACCGTATATTCAAGCATAATAGGCGGTGCAAACGACGCATTATCCAAAGTGCAGGAAAACGACAAATATATGCAGCAAAAAGTTTCCACGCAGTTGGATAAACTCGTAGGAAAAGGAAACTACGTCGTTACGGTTTCAACTTTCTTAACTCAGGCTCCCGTTGAAAAATCAAGCATAATATATGACCCGTCAAGCAAAACTGCCGTAAACGAACAAGGATTTACCGAAAAACTGGGCGATAACAGTAATGATAACAATTCCGCAATAAATGCGGTAAGTGTTTATCTTCCATACGGCGTTCCGACATCGGGGCAAAATTCCTCACAAGACAGAAAATATGTAAGACAAGCTCATGAAACTCAATACGGAGTTACAAAAACTCAAGTAGACGAATACATAAGAGAAGGGGTTATTGAAGAAATTTCAATTGCCGTTTCAATTGAACAATCGGCATTTCCCATGAGCCTTACGATTAACGATTTGAAAAAATTAATCGCAAACGCTGCAAGTCCTTTGGTTGATCCCGAAAATGTTTCAATTGCGTTTATTGAATCAACGGGACCCATTCTTGCTCCCGACAGCCAAAATAAATTGCCCTCTCCCGAAGAATCGGGGAATCATTGGTGGGTTGTGGGACTTATCCTGCTTATAGGATTAGGCTTCGGTTTAAGATATATTGCAAACAGGGTTAAAGCAGAACAAGCAAGACATAATCAAGAATTAAACCAATTAAGAGAAAGAGCAAGGGAACAAGAAAGACAATTGCAAGAAGTTAATTCTAAAGCTCAGGAATTAATTAAACAACAGGAACAAATGGCGCAAAACTTAATAGAACAACAAAACCTGCAAAGACTTCAGGCTCAGGCGCAAGCAGAAGCACAAGCGCAAGCTCAAGCTCAGGCGGAAGCTCAAGCACAAGCGCAAGCTCAAGCACAAACACAAACAAAACACAAAGAAACACCCGTACATTCTCGGGGAAACGATCTTGAAGAAGCCATAAACGAGCTTGCGGCGGATTACTCGGGGCTTGATGATACGGAAGCGATAGAAAAGTTAAAAAACTGGATTGAAGCGAGCTAATATAGTATAATTTAAGTAGTTCTTCAATAAACAAAGGATAATTATGCCGCCTCAGCCGCAAAATCAACAAACACAACAAAATCCTCCGCCTAAAAAACAAAACGGCGCAAAGGATGCGCCAAAATCAATAGAAGGTTTTGACCCGAAAGGTTTTGCAAAAAATCTCGCTCTTGAAGCAAGTCAGGTTATTCCGAACAATATTCAAGGCAACGATAAAAAATTTATTGTTGATATTGTCCACAAATTTTGTTATATGTGCGGCGAAGCACTTGCAAGGGATGAAAAAATTGTCCTTAACGCTCAACAGGCAAGCATGATAACTCAATTTATAGGCGAATGGACTTTTCATAAGTCGGTTGACCTTATAAACGGAGGCATAGCGCCGGAGCTTAGAGAAGGCGTACTTCAAAAGGTTGCTTTTACGGTATTTGAAGTTGCAAAACAAGCCATAAGCAGAAATATTCCTCAAAATCAAGCAATTCAAATTATTGAACACCATGTTAAAAATGCCTTTAAAAATGCAATAGAGGATCTTAAAAATAAAGGCAAATTAAATGAAGCTACCGCTCAAAACACGCTGAAACAATCAAGTATTGACGTTATGAGCCAACAGCAGTTTGAAGAAGAAAGAGGCATAGGAGATGACTTATCCGATGCAAAAATTTTAAAACTGGCATCGCTTGCACTTCTTGTTAAAAAACTTCCTCAAGAAAAAGTAAACAAACTTGTTGCAAAATTAAACCAATCGGAAGCGCAGGTTTTAACACAATATTTAAAAATGCCTAATTTAGAACAAAAAATAGATACGGGCATAATCATTAAAAGTTTAGAAGAAATTAAAGGCGTTTTGCCGGAGCCGAAAAATTTATCCATGGACAGATTGTATTCAAAATTGTTTAAAATTGTTAAAACTTGTGATAAAAAACAAATTTCAAATATTATAGATAATGAAAGACCGGTGATAAAACAATTTGTGTTATCACCATATACAAAAGATGACGTGAGAATACCCGTCAGGGTCGGAAACGTTATTTGCAAGTATTTGGAAGAAAAACTTTCAGAAGAAGAAAATGATTATCAGGAAGAAAACCAATAGCGATAATGATGAAAATTCGGCTTCCAATTATGACAGAAGTCAAAGCGGTTCTGCCAAAATTATTAAAGCAGGCAACAATAAACCTAAAAACCGTTCTTTAAAACAAAGAGCAATCGAAAAAAAAGAGAAAGCTCTTGCGTCTGAATTTAATCCGGAAAAAGAAGAAAAATCAAATACCGCAAAAGAACAACAGCATAAAAAAACAGAACTTGAAGAAAAACTGGAAGAATTTGATAAAATTGATGTCACAGCCCTTGAATTCAAAGAAAGATACGAAAGGCGCAGAGGAGAAAGAAGACGCGGTTTTAGAAGAATAGATGAAAGAGCGCTTGTATCAAGAGCTCAGGAAGAAGCTCAAAATATAAGAGAAATCGCCGCAAAAGAAGGGTATAAAAACGGGCTTTTGGAAGCAGGCGAAGAAATAGAAAACGTTAAAAACGCTCTTGTAGATTTTGTTAATGCAAAAAACAGCATTTACGACGAAATATCTCCGCACATTCTTGAAATTTCTCTTGAAATTGCCAAAAAAATCATTAAAAAAGAAGTTGAATTATCAAATGACGTACTAAAATCGGTTATAAACGAAGTGTTATCGGAATTGGGTTCTCAAGAAGAAAAAATAACAATAAAAGTTAATCCTGACGATGTTGACTTTGCAAAGGCTTCCATGCCTGAAATTTTATCAAATTCTACAATTGAAGCAAAAATAGTTGTTGTGGGTGATGAACTTGTAGAACGTGGAAGCTGCACCGTCATTGCAAATAACGGAGTAATTGACGCTAATTTCTCAACTCAGCTTGCAATTATTCAAAATGCCTTCGGTATTTATCAGGGAGGGGAATAATAAATGGCGCAGGGACAAGCAGCGGGAAAAGGAGGCGGTTTTACAAACGTAAGTGAATTTGCGCTTGCATTTTTCGTCATTGCTTTAATCTTAATCTTATTAATCGAGGTGCCGAACTGGGTTATTAATTTTTCGATTTCATTAAATATAACCTTGGGCGTCGTACTTTTGATGTTTTCTTTATACGTCCAAAAACCTTTGGAACTTGCCTCGTTTCCGTCAATTATTCTTATCGGAACAATGTTCAGACTTGTACTTTCAATTGCCTCAACCCGTTTAATTTTGGCTAAGGGCGATGCGGGCGAAGTCGTCCATGCGTTCGGACAATTCGTAACGGGCGGAAACATGGTTGTCGGAGGCGTAATCTTTTTAATTATCACCGTTGTTCAGTTTATGGTAATTACAAAAGGTGCCGAACGTATCGCTGAAGTTTCCGCAAGATTTGCATTGGATGCCATGCCGGGCAAACAAATGACTATCGACGCCGATTTTAACCAAGGACTTATATCTCCCGAAGAAGCGGTCAAAAGACGTGAGGATCTGCAAAGAGAATCTTCCCTCTACGGTTCAATGGACGGTGCAATGAAATTCGTTAAGGGAGATACGATAGCAGGTATTATTATTGCGGCAATCAACATTATAGGCGGTTTGGTAATCGGTGTTGCAATGAATCAAATGCCCATTCAAGACGCAGTTTCAAAGTATACGGTTTTAACCATAGGTGACGGTCTTTCTTCACAGTTACCTTCGCTTTTAATGTCAATCTCATCAGGTATCGTGATGACTCGTTCGACAGGCGCAAGTACATCATTAGGTAAAGATGTCACTTTGCAAATTTTACAAAAACCTCAAGCGCTCTTTTTGGCTTGTACTTTTCTTTTGTTTATTGCAATAACAAGCGGAGTCACAGGACTTCCCTGGCTTCCTTTTACCATATTTTCTTTAATTTTAATATTCGGAGGCATATCGGTTCTTGTTAATCAAGATGTTCAAGCACAATTGGGACAATTGGACGCCGTCAGAAAAAATATGCAGGATTTGGTTAATCCGAACAAAATGTATGAAAGATTGGGCGTTGACGTTTTATCTTTGCAGGTGGGTTCAGGGCTTCTTATTATTGCAGACCCCGATCAAGACGGTCAATTGTTGACTAAAATTGCGGCTTTGAGGCAAAGGGTAACCGATGAACTCGGATATATTATTCCGAATATCAGAATTATGGATTCATCCGCAATAAAAGACAACGAATATTTAATCGCAATAAGAGGTAACACCGTTGCAACGGGTGTCGTTTATCCGTCAAAATTTATGGTTATTGCGGATCAATGGGAAGCATTGGGCAAAAAAGTTCCCGATAACGTAATTGTTTCGGTTGACCCTACATATCAATCGCAAGCATATTGGATTGACGCTCAATACATAGACAGAAACTCTAAAATCGTCGCAGTTGATGCGGTTGATGTTATCGTAACCCATCTTCAAGATTGTGTCAGAAAATACGTTGATGAAGTCATGACAAAAACGGATGTTTTAAAACTTATGGAACTTGTTAAATCACAAGACCCGACGCTTGTAAACGACCTTGTTCCGACAATCATTTCAACATCCGACCTTAGAAAAATTTTTGTAAACTTAATCAGAGAAAAAGTTTCCATAAAAGATATTATATTTATTTTTGAAAGACTTTGCGATTATGCAAGATTTTCTAAAGAACCGGACATTTTATCGGAAAGGCTGAGGGCGGCTTTAGGCAGACAAATTTGCCTTCAAAACTGTAACAAAGAAAAGGTATTATATGCTCTTACTTTATCGAGTGATTGGGAAAAAACCCTTGATGATTCCTGTCAAAGAACGGAACTCGGCACAATGTTTTTATTAAACCCGATGCAGGTTCAAGAATTAATTGAAACAACGGCAAACACTTTAATGAAAGCTCATCAGGCAGTCGGCGTTCAGCCCGTTATTTTATGTTCCCCGAGAATAAGGCTGCCTTTATATCAAATGCTTGAAAGGCACATCCCGACGATTGTCGTTATTTCTTATTCGGAATTAATAACGGATATAAGAGTTGAAGCAATCGATACAATCGGCGAGGGGTATTAAAATCGGCAAAACATTAAAAAAGAAGGCACGATTGCTTCGTGCCTTAAAAACAGTATAATTTTTTGTTTTATACCCGAACTTCTTTCTTTGCAAGGCTTGATAATTTATCTGCCATTGAAACGTCTTCCCATGGAACATAAAAATCGCTTCGTCCCATATGCCCGTATGCCGCTAATTTTTGATAAAACACACCGCCCGATTTTGAGGGAAGTTCTCTCAATTTGAATTGTTTAATGATTGAAGCGGGTCTTAGGTCAAAATTATCTTTAACGATTTGACTTAATTTTTCATCGTCAATTTTTCCCGTTCCGAAAGTATCAACCAAAATTGATACGGGTTCTGCAACGCCTATTGCATAAGCAAGTTCGATTTCGCATTTTTTTGCAAGATTAGCCGCAACTATGTTTTTTGCAACCCACCTTGCCGCATAAGCTGCGGAACGGTCAACTTTCGTAGGGTCTTTTCCCGAAAATGCACCGCCGCCATGACGAGCATAACCGCCGTAAGTATCAACGATGATTTTTCTGCCCGTTAAACCTGCATCTCCTTGCGGTCCGCCTATAACAAATCTTCCTGACGGATTGATATAATATTTTGTGGTTTCATCAGGCTTAATTTTTTCCGATTTAAAAACATAATTAATAACATGCTCTACGATATCTTTTTTGATGATTTCCTGAATTTCTTTATTGTCGGAAACTCCGTTTATTTCAGGGTCATGCTGAGTCGATACGACTATTGTATCAATTCTGTACGGAACATTGTCTTTATATTCGACCGTAACCTGCGTTTTACCGTCCGGTCTCAGATAATTAACTATTCTCTCTTTCCTTATTTCGGACAAACGGTAAGCAAGTCTGTGCGCCAGTGAAATAGGCAAAGGCATAAGCTCGTCGGTTTCATCACATGCATACCCGAACATTATTCCCTGATCGCCTGCGCCTATATTTTCCGTTTCTTCTTTTGAAGTTTTTGAATTATCTTCTCTTGTTTCAAACGCCTTATTAACGCCGCCCGCTATATCGGTTGATTGTTCGTCGATACTTGTAAGAACGGCACATGTTTTATAATCAAATCCGCCGCCTTCTTCGCCTTTATATCCTATTCTTTTAATTGTTTCTCGAACAACCGAAGGTATATCGACATAACAAGAGGATGAAATTTCTCCCGATACCAAAACCATGCCTGTTGTCGCCGAAGTTTCCGCAGCAACTCTTGATGTGGGATCTTTTGTCAAAAATACATCCAAAATAGCGTCCGAGATTTGATCGCAAACTTTATCGGGATGCCCTTCGGTAACGGATTCGGATGTAAATAAAAAGTTTTTGAGAGCCATTTTTCCTCCTGTAATTTATTGAAACAATTTCAAAATATACCACCAATAAGATAATTGTGCCAGCGGTTAAAGGCGGCTTCTTTATTTTGAGTATATTTTTTATATAATCAATTTATAATAACATAACATTTCTTAAAAAAATAAACAAAAATTTTTTTTTACAAGTTTTAAAACACCATAATCTTTTATATGGAGATTAAAATGCAACAATTAAGCAGTATAAATTCAAATATATATGCTAATTTTTCAACAGGTAAAGATTTCGTAACGAAAGAAAATTCAACGTCTTCAGATAAAAAAAATGATACTCCGCCCGCTAAAAAACCTTACTTTTCGGCAGCAGTAAACCCTACGAGTATGGCTTTTATAAGAAGCGGCGTACTGTCACAAAATAATCGGGATTTTTTTCAAGGTCATAATACAGATAAAATTAAAGATGCGGGCTTAAAAATTTTGGCTGCGGTATCAAGTGCAATTGCATTGGGTGCGGGAATATATATTTATAAACAAAAGGGTAAAATTGCAGGCGTTGAAGGAGAATATATCCAACAAACGGGCAGATTGCTTCAAGATAAGGCATCAAAAATCTGTAAAAGAGGGAGAAAAGTCCTGCAGGAAGCAAAGGGGGTATATAAAAATTCCGAACTTTGCGCACAAAATATAGAAACCTTGATTAAAAAATATTCAAAAGCCTCAAATAATAAATCGACTCTTGCAAGCGAATCGCAAGGACTTATCAGCTATGACGACGCAAAAGGAGTGTTCCATGAATATGATTCCTCGGGGATTTGTTTAAGAAGAATTATTGTCGATAATAAAGACGATAAACCGTTTGTAAGTTTAATCGAAGAACATATAAGCGACAAAGAAAGAAATATCATAGAAAGAACCGAAGAAGCAACAAACGTATATATGGGCGTTATTCAAGATTCCGACGATTCGATAAGAACGGATAAAATTTTCAGATTTATAAACGGCAAATTAACCAATTATTCGGAAAATCAATCTTGGAGCGATAATAAATTATATCAGTCAAAAACCTTCATATATAACGAAGATGAAAATTTGGACAGATTTATTAACGGCTTAACCAAATACACCGATGATGATTCTTGTTCTTTTGCAAAAGCATATAAATTTTCTAAGGATACATCCCTGAGAGCTTATTGCGAAGGAGGAGAAACATCGGGCAAAAATGATGCAACAATAGAAAAATACATAGAATTTTTTAAACCCTCGGAAGATAATTCTCGGGGAAAAGTGGCAAAATATTACGAAAATGATATCCAAAAGACCGATGATATCAAAAATAAAAGAGCATTTTCATTTAATGCGGAAGGCGAACTTACCAAACTTGAAATCGGAAAAAAGGTTCAAGACAGATTAAACACCGTTTCTAAAGTATTTGCCGATTCCATTGAAGAAACGGGCTCATACATGGTATAAAAAGAATTTTTATTTGATTTTTCAAGGATATTGGAAAATTTCTTTGTTTGATATAAAATTGTTCCCGTATTAACTTCAAAAAGGTGAAATAAAAATGGAACTTGCTTATAAAAAACAAAATTGCACACAATTAAGTGAAGAATATATAGGAAAAGAAGCCGTACTTGCAGGCTGGGCGGCAACAATAAGAGATTTAGGCGGAATTATTTTCGTTGAAGTAAGGGACAGATCCGGTCTTTTTCAAGTTGTTGCAGACCCTAAAATTAATCCGCAGGTTTATGAAACTTTCCAAAAATTAAAATCGGAATATGTTATTCAGGTTAAGGGAAAAGTATCAAAACGTCCCGACGATACGATTAACGAAAAATTATTAACGGGTTCGATTGAAATGTACCCCGATGAAATTAAAATTTTATCATCTTCAAAAACTTTGCCTTTTGTCTTAGAGGATGAAACGGTTTCCGAAGATATCAGATTAAAATACAGATATTTGGATTTAAGATGCGAAAGAATGCTTAACAATTTAACTCTAAGACATAAAATTGTTACGTCGGTAAGAAATTATCTTAATTCACTTGATTTTCTCGAAGTCGAAACTCCGATTTTAATTAAAACGACTCCCGAAGGTGCAAGAGATTACTTAGTTCCAAGCAGAGTTCATGACGGAAAATTTTACGCACTTCCTCAATCACCTCAAGTTTTTAAACAACTTTTAATGGTTGGCGGAATTGAAAAATATTATCAAATCGCAAAATGTTTTAGGGATGAAGACCTTAGAGCGGACAGACAACCCGAATTTACTCAAATTGATATTGAAATGAGTTTTGTAGAACAGGACGATATCATAAAAATGACGGAAGGACTTGTCAAAGAAGCGTTTAAAGCGGCAGGAGTCGAAATTCAGCCTCCTTTCAAAAGAATAAGCTGGCAAGAAGCAATGGACAGATTCGGTTCCGATAAGCCCGATACAAGATTCGGTTTAGAATTGTTTGATGTAACCGATATTATGGAAAATTCGACTTTTGAAGCATTTAAAGGCGTAATTTCAAAAGGCGGAACGGTTAGAGCAATTAAAATCCCGAATATTGCGCATTATTCAAGAAAAGATATGGATGATGTCAGAAATCTTGCAATTAAATTCGGTGCAAAAGGACTTGCATGGGTTACTTATATGCAGGACGGAACGGTTAAATCGCCCGTATTCAAATTCTTGAACGAAGAACAAATTGAAGAAATCCAAAAAAGAGCACAAGCCGAAAAGGGTGATATAGTATTCTTTGTAGCCGATATGCCAAAAGTTGTTTATGATGTTTTGGGAAGGTTTAGACTTTATTTCGGTGAAAAATTAAACTTAATAGATAAATCAAAGCATGATTTATTATGGGTTGTTGATTTTCCCTTATTTGAATACTCGGCCGAAGACGACAGGTTTGTTTCCGTACACCACCCCTTCACAATGCCCGCTTACGAAGATTTGGATAAATTGGAAACAGACAAAGGACATGTTAAATCTATCGCTTACGATATTGTTTATAACGGATGCGAGTTGGGCGGCGGTTCAATCAGAATTCATGATGCAGCTATTCAACAAAGAGCATTCAAAGCTCTCGGGCTTACGGAAGAAGACATTAAAGAAAAATTTGAATTTCTCGTTCAAGCCTTTGAATACGGAACACCTCCGCATGGCGGTCTTGCAATCGGCTTAGACAGACTTGTTGCACTTTTGACAAGGTCTGAGTCTATAAGAGATGTTATTGCATTCCCGAAAAATTCTCAAGCAAAAGACTTGATGTCGGATGCTCCGGGAGTTGCAAGCGAGCAACAATTAAGAGAATTGCATTTAAGATTAAGAAACCAACCCAAAGTTAATTAATCAAAAAACCATAAACACTTCATTAAAAGTTGTTAAATTAAAATTAAAAAGGTGACTTAAACAGGTCACCTTTTTAACAAAATTATACCGATTTGTATTTTACGATATAAAAACCGCACATTTATCTTTTTTACATAAAACACGATAATGCTGCGGTTTCATTTTTATTAAATATTATATTTTTTAAATAAAATACGGGTAAAATTTTATTTTAAAATTCTTCTCGGTTTGTCTTTAAGAGTATCCGCAAGATCTAAAAGTCCTTTACCTGCTATTTCAAGTCCTTGCGCCGTATAACTTTTTGCTTTTTTTGCCGCAGGGCTTGAAACAATTCTTTGCGCAGTTTCTTCAACTCTTTGAATACCGTTTTGAACCTGAGGACTGTCTGCCGCATCTTCAATTGCCGTAATTGCTCTTTGCGTTAAGTCTCTTGTCTTTTGAATGCCTTGTTGATAACTCGGACTTGCTTGGATATTGCGTGCTATTTCCTGACCTTTTCTAATACCTTTTTGAACAGTCGGATTTGCACTAACGGTTTCTATTATTTCCTGCCCTCTTTGAATACCCCTTTGTACGGCAGGATTTTGCACCGCTCTGTCAAACATTTCTCTTCCTCTTTGAAAAGCGGGGGTTTCACTGACTTCATCAATTATTTGAGATGTTTGCTCTCTTATTCTGTCAAAAATCTTACCGGGAGTTACTCTTAATTTACTTGTAACGGTTTCATCCGCAGCGGCACCGCCTGTTTTTCTGCCTTTATAGATTGCAACTCCCGCAAGTCCTATGGCTCCTAAAATACCGAGCGTTGCTAATATCTTACCGCTGTTACCTTTTTGTTGTTTTGGCATATTGTTTTCTTCCCGTTGTTCATTTTTATTTTCAACGGGAGTAAAATCCGTTTGATGTATATTTGATATAACCGTATCCATATATCCCTCACTATTTTTTTATACAAAACATGAAAATAAATCTTTTTTCATGAAAAAAGATTTTAATAAAATAATATTAAAAAAACAGGTTTTTTACAATAAAAAAGCGCTTTATACCGGCGCTTTAGGTATTAGGTATTAGTATTTTAAGAGTTTTTGGTTTATCCTTTTATAAATCTTCCGCCGATATAAGTTGCAAGCGCAACTCCGCCCGCAATCAAAGCACCCGTCATTTTGCTCATTGTCGTTCCGCCCGTCGTAAATGCCTGCTTTGCGGCAACCGCAGCTGCGCCCAATGCACCGGATAGTGCAACACCCGTTGCAACGCCGGCTGCTTTTCTTACTTTATCTTTTTTGGAAACGCTTGTTCCCGTTACTTCCGCAACAAATTCTTCTTTTGAGTGAGAACTGTTCAATAAACCGAATACGGGAATCGTATTGTCTAAACCTGCCACAAAAGAAGATTTTCCGTTATCAACCGCATCGTTTACGATTGTGGAACCCGTTGCGTTTAAATATTGCTCTTGAATTAATGTTTTAATTTCATTTTCGTTATATCCTTGATAATAAGAATTTGAAGCCATATCATCATATAAAGAATGATATTTTTTCATAGCGGCATCCGATCTTCCCTGTTGGAGCAAATATCCGATTGACTGGCACTGTTGATTAAAACTGGATGAAGAAACGGAAGCCTTATTTGCGTATGAATTTGAAGTAGCACTTATTTCATAACCGTTTGCAATATTGTTTTTTACATTGTCAACGTAAGCACCCGTATAAAGACTGCCCGTTCCCGCTCCAAAGCCGCCCATATAGCCGCCGAGACCGGCATTCATACCGTTTAGACCGTTATACTGTCCGTTAATTGTAGCTAAACCCATAACCGATTTCCTTCCGAAATACTAATACTAACCTTACACATTAATAAAAACAATTTTGAGAGGATTATTGCATGAAAGAGTTGAATTTTGTTAACATTTGTTAATATTAAATTTTAAAAGTTGTTACAAATTGTGCAAAAAAATAAGCATAGAGTATTATATTTTTAGGGGAGTATATTTTATTATGTTTAATATAAATGAATTTTTAAGAAAAGTTTCACAACTTAACGCTTCCGATGTTCATCTTACCATGGGAAAATTACCCGCACTCAGAATAGCAGGAAGAATTATTAAATTTTCCGACCTTCAACCTTTAAATAATGAAGATTTCGGAGAAATTTTGAGAACAATATTACATCAAAGTTTGCATTCCAAATTGCAATATGCGACCGATTTGGACTTTACATACGAATTACAAGGCGTTTCAAGATACAGGGTAAATTATTGCAAGGAGCTTGGAGTTCCAAAAATTACAATGCGTCTTATACCTTATGAAATCCCAACTTTTAAGCAGCTCATGCTGCCGCCTTCAATCGAAAATTTCACAAAATTCAATAACGGAATTATGTTTGTAACAGGTGCAACGGGTTCCGGTAAATCAACGACAATTGCAAGTTTAATCGAGGCTATAAATAAAACCCAAAACAAGCACATTATTACAATTGAGGACCCTGTCGAATTTTTATATTCGGACAAAAATTGTATTATAACTCAAAGAGGGTTGGGGTTGGATGTCGAAAATTTTCCGGACGGCATAAAATATGCCCTGAGGCAAGACCCCGATATTATAGTAATCGGTGAAATAAGGGACAAAGAAACCGTAGAAGCGGCTATTCAAGCGGCGGAAACAGGTCACTTTGTCTTATCAACGGTTCATACAAACTCCGCTATACAAACCATTGCCAGAATCGTAAGCCTTTTCGACTCGGAACAGAAAGATTTTATAAGAAAAAGGCTCGCTGCAACATTAAGGGGGACGATTGCCCAAAAATTAATCAGAAAAATCGAAGGCGGACTTGCTCCTGCTCTTGAGGTTATGATTACGTCCCCTGCAATAGCAGATTACATTGCAAAAGACAAAATGAACGATATTGACCAGCTTTTTGCAAAATCAAACAACAATGCAAATTTATGTTCCATGAATAATTCAATCTACACTTTGTATAAAACAGGCTATATCTCGAAAGAATCCGCAATTGCGGCAAGTGACAACCCGACGGAACTTATGCAGTTAATAAGGGGAGTTTACCATGGAATATCAGAACAAGACTTGGATAATTTAATATAGAGGAGAAAAAACCATGACGCCGTTTCCGGAATCCGAAGATATGACGATAAAAAGGTTGTACGTTGCCTTGAACAGAGGCGATATGCAGCTTTTACAAATGGGCGCACATAAACTTCATGAAAAATTTCATACGGGATACGAATTTAAACTAATTGATAATTTAAAAGAAATTTTAAACCACATAAACAGTATGATAAATCTTCCGAAAGACACAAAAGAAGTTTTAGTGGACACGATAAATAATATTTTAAAAAACCAAAATACAAACACGCAATTTAATTCACAAAATAATGCACAATTTGAACAAACCGTTATCCAAAATCAGAATACACCCATAGTTCAGCCGACATTGGTAAATTCCGACAGAATTGCTTACGCAACTTCTCCGAGCAACAATTCGACACAAAATATTCCGCAGCCGAACACAATGCAAAACAACGGATATCAGCAAAGAAACGAAAATCAAAATAACGATTTCACAATAAGAAAAGTTGAAATTATAAAAGATAACGGAACAACGGAAAATATTCAAAACAATCAACCGTATCAAGAAGAGAATAAAACAGAATTTCAACAGGCAAATGCTGCGGATTTTAATTCGCAAAACAATTCTTACGATACAAATAATATTCAAAACAACCAATTTGAACAACAAAAAGAGAATGTTCAAACAAACGAAATAAAAGAAGAACAAACTTATAATATGCCGGAAAACAAGGCGGAAGAAAAACCCGAAACCGTCCAAGCTCCCGAAATTCAAGAAAACAGGCAAGTTTCATACGATGAAAACAAAACATGCTTAGAGCATGTTGCGGTTTTTTACGACGATAAAGCGCCATTTATTGATTTTAAGAAAAACAAAATATACAGAAACATTATAAATTCGATTTCTATGGGCGAAGAAAAAGACCCTATGCAAATTTTAGCAGAAATAAAAAATATTGTTGATGTTCCGACAGATGAAATCAATGAAATAATAAAAATGTTAAATATGATAAAAGGGGATGTTTATTTTGCAACAACTTCAAAGAGTGAAAACGTTATAAAAAATTTCATTGAAAATTATGTAAGTTTTGAAATACCGATGGTAACAAAACAAGAATTTCAAGGAAGAACAACATCTTTAATTCCCTTATTCGGTCTATCAAACATCTTTTCCTGCCCAAAATGCGGAGAGAAAGAATTTTTCGGCGGATTTCACAACGAAGTTTTAGCGCTGAGATGTAAAAAATGTTCAAGCCCGACATACCCCGACATTTACGAAGCGGAAGGACTTGAAACAAATTCTCATGTATACAATTGGATTTTTGCGACAAAACAACTTGCAAAGGCTAAAACTTGGATTTTGATTAACCCCCCGATTGAAAGCAATAAAGAACTTGTCGTTGAATTTTTAAAACAAAGTTTTGAGCTTGCTCGTCCCAAAAAAGTTTATATTTATTCAAAAGAAACAAGCAAAAGAGAATATTATAAACAACTTTTCCAAAGCTCAAACCCCGATTGCATAATAAAAGGTGATTTCACAAGAACGGATACGCTTTGCGAAGATTTTATAAAAAGCGAAATGACGGAGCATTAGGATTAACGAATAATGGAAACTTACGTTACCGACGCAATAAATATAAAATCTTATCCGCTTAACGATAATGACAACATAATTGTTATGTTTTCAAAAGAAATGGGACTTATAAGAGGAATAGCAAAAGGCGCAAAGCGCCCGAAAAGCAAGCTCGGCGCAAGAATGCAATCTTTGGTCGCAAATACTTTAATGCTTGATAAAAAAAGAAATTTGGACATCATTAAAGAAGCAAGTGCATTGAACACTTTTAATAAGTTAAGATACAATCTTGATAAATTAACGGGCGCAATGTATGTTATGGAGGTCATTAACACTTTTTGCACCGATACAAAAGAAAAAGAACAAAACGAAATTATCTACAATATTTTATACAAAACTTTAGAAAATATCCAAAATTCAGACTCTGTTTGTAAAATATTTTTGAACATTATTAAGTTTCAACTCGTTTTTATGAAAGAAGAAGGTTTTGGACTTGAATTAAAAAGATGTTTAAAATGTTCCAAAATACCGAGTTCGACCGTTCTTTTTTCTGCGCAGACAGGCGGGATTTGCTGCATGGATTGCGGCATTGACAATGTATTTTATGTAAAATTACATCCTAAAATAAGAGAGTTTTTATCTTGTTTGAATGATGCGCCTATTGATATTAAAACGGAATATGACGATTTGGTTAATGAAAAAGTAGTAAACAGTTGTTTTAATTTGTTAAAGAAGTATATTGAAATAACAAGCTCTAAAAAAAGTAAAGCCATAAAAGTAATGGAAGCGGTAAAAGTAAGTTAATATGAAAAGAATAAATAAAAAACAAATAATCGCACTTATTATACTCTTAAATATCGGTTTTTTGACTCAGCAAACAAGCGCAAAAATGTCCAGAGAAGCCAACATGCTTTATATGGAAGCAATTAATTTTGAATCAAAAGAAAGGTTTAATGAAGCTATTGATTTAATGTTAAAGGCTCTAAACAACTCAAAAGACGATATTACGCTCACAACAAAATTGGCAGGCTTGTATGCAAGAAACGGCGAAATAGAAAATGCCATTACTTATTACAGAAAAGCTATCGAATTAAACCCGAATGACGCTTTTTTATATATAAGCATAGGCAATCTGTACCAGCAAAAAGCTTTATATAACGACGCTTTTGAAATGTATTTAAAAGCACAGGAGATTATGCCCGATTATAATTACAACTTTTTAAACTTGGGCAACGCAAAATTTTACGCAGGCGATTATAGAAACGCCATTTCTTATTATAACAAATTTTTAGAAAGTTATCCCGACAACCTTGAAGCGGGAAGCCTTACGGCAAACAGCTTCTTGCGCCTTAAAGATTATAAAAATTCAATTATAGCTTATGAAAAAACAAGAATTAAAAACCCCGAACAATTTAAAGATTATTCGGATTTGGGGCTTGCTTATCTTAGAGATAAACAATATTATCTTGCAAAAGAAAATTTTGAAAAAGCGGTTAAATTAAATACCGATGATTACACAGCCTACGGAAATTTGGCGGTCGTACAATCTTATCTTAAAGAAAATAATGAAGCATACGCAAATTATCAAACAGCATTCAGCTTAAATCCGTCTTTGGATGATCTTAAATTTGATTACGGCGTTTTGCTTGAAAATATGGGCAAAAACGATGAAGCGATTACCGCTTATCAAGAATACATAAAAGCGCACCCCGACGATAAAAACGCTTATATTAATTTAGGGCTTTTGTACAGAAAACAAAATAAAGGACAAAAATCAATCGCCGTATTACAAAAAGGCTCTACAATATCAAACGATTTCGACATTAAAAACGAACTTGCAAAAAGTTATTTTATGGAAAAAGAATACGAAAGAGCTTTGGATATTTATAACAATGAATTATCCAAAAACCCGAACAACTTAAGGGCTTCATACAATAAAGGACTTTGCCTTGAAGCTTTAAAAAAATATAAAGAAGCGGATACGATATACAGAAAACTTTCCTTCTTTGAAGCAAGTGAATTATTGGAATTCGGAATTAAAAAGCAGGAAATTTCAAACAGCATTTACTCTAATTCGATTTCTTGGGCAAACGAGTGCGTTAATAATAAAGATTACAAAAAAGCAAAACAAATCTACATGCTTGCTATTGAAGAAAACCCCGATATTTCCAAAGGATATGTAGGGCTTGCAAAAACTTACGAAAAATTAGGTTCAAAAAGTAAAGTTATCGAAAATTACGAAAGAGCGCTTGAAGTTTCTTCCGATAATTATTTAATTTATAAAGAATACGGCACGTCATTAAGCGAAATGGGTGATTTTGAAGATGCTAAAACCCCATTAAAAAAAGCCGTTGAATTAAACCCCGATGATTACGATACAAAAGAATTATTGGGGGATGTTTGTGCAAAATCGGAAGATTTTGAGGGCGCAATCGAGCAATATAAGGAAGTGTTAAAACAAGAACAAGATAATGATAACCTTCTTATTAAAATCGGAAGCATGTATAAATATTTAAACAACAATGAAGAAGCTCTCAAATATTACAATAAGGCTCTTAATATAAATCCCGAAAATGAAAGCGTATATTTTAACTTAGGACTTTGCAAATTTGACGAAGAAAAATATGAAGATGCAATAGCAAATTTTGAAAAAGCGATAGAGTTAAACCCTGAATATAATATCGGATATTTTGGAATTGCAAAAACATACGAAAAAATCGACAATAAAAATAAAGCAATTTATTATTACGAATTGTATTTAAAAAATATTAACGATGAAGAGCAAAAAACAAAAGTGAAAGAAAAGATAGACGAGCTGTATAAAGGCCTTGTTGAGTAATGAAAAAGATATCTCTTCTTTTTGTTCTTATTTTATCAAGTATCATTTTTACGGGTTCTATCTTTAATAAAACCGACATTGTTTTTTCTACGACACCTTTTAATAAAAGTACGAATTATAAGCCTCAAAGTATTTTTCATAAAGGAGATAAAATATATTTTTCCGTATACAATGAAAAAGGCTTTAAAACAAGGCTTATAAAGGTTCAGGTTTTCAAAAAAGAAAGTGCCAAATCAGAATTTTGGGGGTATGAATATCTTTATAACAGAACTTGCGAGCTTGAGGATAAAAATACATACTCCGATTATGTCAAAGTTTATAATACGGGATATTATATTTTCCGAATTTTTGACTACACAAATTTCCAAAAACCCGTCATAACAGGAATAATTAAAGTTGTCGATTAAAATTAAAAACTTAATTGAAGATGTCATTTTTACGATAAATTCAAAATTGACTTCATCAAAATATATTTTAAAAGGAAAATGCAAACAATGCGGTCAATGTTGCACATGCGTGCTTTTTTCCGATGAAAACGGATATATAAAAAATGAAGAAGATTTCAAAAAGCTCCAAAAAAAATATTTTGTATACAGATTTTTTTCTCCTAACGGAAAAGTAACAAACGAAACCGAAGAACTCGAAGGCGCAATTTTATTTAAGTGTAAACATTTAAAAAATAATAAATGCGGAATATACCTTTTCCGCCCGATATTTTGCAGAGATTATCCCGCAATAAACAGAAATTTTATATACTTTGGCGGAGTCACTTTAGATAATTGCGGATACAGTTTTGGAGAAAACAAAAAATTCAAAGACTACATCAAAAATAAAATCTAAGCGTCTAGAGCGTTTGTTCCGTTTTTGGAACTTTTACTCTGTACAATTCTTTATCCGTAATTTTTTTCTTTCTTTTCCCTACTTCATCAGGGTTATTTATAATTAATTTATCATAATCAATTTTTAATTTATTCGTACCCAAAAGGAAGAGAAAATCAAGAGTAAAAGTATCCCTTATGGCATCGAACGATACCGCAACTTTAACATCTTCGGGACCTGCTACGGCATAAAATCTGTTTTCCGTTAATAAATCTTTTTCCGCATTATCTTTTAGAAAGGATAAAGTTCCTTTATATCCTAAGGATAAATATTTATTTAAAATTAAGCTTTCGTCAAAAGATACCGTTTGGCGTCCGTACCTGTATTCATCAAATTTATACGGAGATTTTCCATGAACTCCGCCCATTGTATAAACTATTGAAGAAAACCAACGCTTACACCTTGATTCAACAACAGGACCCATTCTAAAGAATGCGTTTGTATCGCCCGTTTCCGAGTATACGGTCGCCATGGTTTGCGCAACCGCTCCGAGCTTCATGTACATATCCTGTTCGGTTGAACCGTAGGTTTTAAACATGTTGGAAAGTTCAGCCTGATAACGATACCTGAAGCCGTCTTTCATGTGCTTATTTTGACCACTTCTTTTATAATCGGCGACATAACCTGCGGAAAATCTGTGCCTGAATCTGGTGTTTTCCAAATCTCGCATTATATAGCTGTCATCATAATTTAATTCGGCAATATACCCTGCACGATTACCGCCTCCGAGCCACTCGTTTTTATAAGCATGCCTGCCTATATCAAGAGTCAATCTGTTTGTCACTTTAAAAGAACCGTCAACTATGAGATTATGAGTATTTGAGGTCCAAGCACCCGCAAGGGACATTCTCTTTGATTTTAAATGAGCAATACCGCCTGCACCGATTTTGCCATGGCTGTTGCTGCCGATTGCGGTTAATCTTAAAGTATGTGCTTTCGGGAGTTTGAAAGTATACCCGAGCCCCGCATACATCCCAAGCCCCTTAATTGAACCCGCTTCAAGAGGGAAATTAACTTCGGTATAGGTCATCTCCTTATCTTGAAAAATTTCCGTTGTCGGAACATCTAAAATTTTTTTATCTTTATAATATATGCTCATTCCCTCAACAACCATCGAATCATGGTCTTTTTCGGGACGAATTACGATTTGCTTTGCCTTAAACGTATAGGGTTTTGAGCGATCCTGTTTCAAGGAAAAATCAACAAGTCTTTTATCGTTTAACGACCTTCCGTAAGTTTCAAAACCTCCCGTTTTAAGCTCCATTTCAATTTTTTCGCTTGATTGAATTTGACCGTTTTCATATTCAATTCTATCGGGTAAAATATATCCTTCTTGAGATGTAATAACGAGAGTTTCAACAGAAGTTACGGGTTCATCGGCAATTGCGTTTTCTTCGTTCAAATCAATAAACATGTAATCACCGGTAATTGTTGCACCGTTTTTCTCTAAAGAAATGTTATTAAAAAGTTTTATGGTGTTTGCGCTTCGGTTAAAAACGGCTTTATCCGCACGAACTTTAGTACCCGACTTTGATGTTATTACAACATCATTAATTGCTTCGATTTCATTTGTAGAACTGTTATAGTTCATATATTCACAGGCAATATCCGCTATCGGAGAATTTTCTTTTTCTTTTGCTTCATTTTGCGCTTGTTTTGCCGCTTCTTTTTTTTGGCGTCTTTCTTTTAAAATATCTCCCCAGTTTCTCAGCGAAAATTCGGGTTTATCTTTTTTAATTTGAGCTTCATAATACTCGCCGCCCAACCTGTTATCAAATACGGTAACTTCATCCTTTGAGTCGTATTCTTGATTTAAAGTTTTAATTTCATTAGAATAAACGATTTCATTTGAATAAGAAGGCATGGAAAGCGAAGGGTAAAAACCCAATAATAACGCCGAATATAAAATTTTTCTTAAAGTTGCTCTTCTCATTTTTTTATAATTTTATCACCTATAAACCTTTTCAACAAGTTTAAATGGGTGAATATTTCGCAGGATTAACATGCTGCCCGTTTTCACGCACTTCATAGTGAAGATGCGGCCCTGTTGCATAACCGGTCGTGCCGACGTTTCCTATAACCTGTCCTTTTGTAACGTTTGCACCGTTAGAAACACCGTAACTCGATAAATGAGCATATAAAGTGGTAACGGGTATTCCGTTTACTTTGCCATGGTCAATAATTACGACTTTTCCGTATCCGCCATACCAGCCGACATAAATTACTTTTCCGGAATTTGCGGCTTTAACCTGTGCGCCAATCGGCATGCCTAAATCAACTCCCGTATGAGTTATGTATTTTTTAAATATGGGATGAAGCCTTGTGCCGTACGTCGAGGTTACGGGACCCGATACGGGTCTGATAAATCCGCCCGTTGTTTTTGGGATTGAGGATGAAGTTTGCGTTTTGGAATTTGTCGTATTTTTAATAAAACTCGTTAATTGTGCAGATTGTCTTGCAAGCTCTTTTTCCGATTTCTCCCAAGTAGCTCTGTCGTTTTGCAATTTATAAATCATTTTTTCATTTTGCCTGATGGCTTCCTGAATTGTTTTTTGTTGTTTATCCATGGTTTTAATTGATTGAGCAAGATATTCTTTTTTGGACTCCATATTTTGCTTTAAGTTTTTAATCGAAGCGGCTCTTATTTTAGCTTCTTCCATGGTTTTTTTATCAATCTGCATTATGATATTTTCATAATAAACTCTGTCCAAAAAATCGTTTAAATCTCCCGAAGATAAAAGAAATTCAACATACCCCGAGCGTTTTGATTTAAAGATTTGGACTATTCTTTTGTTTGTGGCATTTTGATATATCGAATATTCTCGAATTTCTCTCGCCAAATCGTTTTGAAGTTTTTCCAGTTCAACTTTTGTTCTTTCGTATTGGAGCTTATTGGTTGTAAGGCTTGTTTCCGTTTTTTCCAGTTTTTTCTGGTTTGTATAAAGTTTATTTGTTTCAAGCCTTTCTTGAAGTTTTAATTTTCTTACCTGGTCTTTTGCATGCTTATATTTTGTTTCCACCTGACTTTTTGTCTGAGTTTCCGCAAAACAAATAAACCCGCCGCCAATCGGCATGGATGTTAAAGCCAATATTAAGAGTATGGATAAATTTTTCTTCATATTATTTTATAAGTAAAATCGACATAAGAACAACGCCGCCAAAAAGCCAAAAACCAACGACTATGGCAAGAATTGTAACTATAATTCTCCTGTTATTTCTTAAAAATTCCATAATTCAATTCCTAAATCTAACGACAACATTCTAGCAACAAAAAAGACAGGGTGCAAATAAACGTAACTAAATTTTACACCCGACATCATCTTTATCGACTTTTCCGTTAAAATTATTGTCAATTTTATCAAAGCATGAATTTTGAGATTCAAGACTTTCCGCTTTAGGATATCTTGATAAATAAATATCATTTATTGAGGCATACAATTTTTCAAAATAATCGGAATAGAATTTTGCAAAGTCTTTATCTTTAATATAAATAACGTTCTCGTCATTTTTCGTCATGGCATTGTATGACAAATTTGCACTCCCCAAAATTAAAACGTCATTATCTATTTGTATTGTTTTTTCATGGTTTTTTCCGCCAAAATTTTCAATTTTTATTTTGGCACCCGATTGTCTTAATTCTTCGATTATTTTTCTTTGTTTGTAAGCGCTTGTAGCATCTAAAATAATTTTTACGTCGACGTTTCTTTTAAGCGCACTTATCAAACTGTCTTTTATTGAAAAATTACTCAAAACAAAAACACTTATTTTGATTTTTTCTTTAGCGTTATCAATTTCTTTTGAAATTATTTTTTCATAAACCTTGCCCGACGGTGCAAAATAAACTCCCAAATTCCTTCCGTTTTCTTCCTTTTTATATGAAAAATCTTTTTTCTTATTTTTGAATTTACCGTCAAACATTTGCTCAAATTCATTTTTATAAGCGGCTATAATATCCTTATCTTCTATAATCAGTACACTGTTTGCATTATACCCTCCGCAGCCTGTGTTTGAAATATTCATTGAACCTGTCAGAAGAAAATTATCGTCAATTACGAAAAATTTATTGTGCATGATACTTTTTGAGTTGTCGTAAGTAATTTTTGAATAATTATTCAGCTTTAAATTATCCTTATACGTTGTAATTCCTTTTTCGTCGGAATCGAAAACGCTTTTAATTTCAACGCCTCTTTTTGAAGCAGATATCAAACTTTGTATAATTTCATCCTGATTGTTAAAACCGTATATTGCAATATCGATATATTCTTTTGCGGAATTTATCTTATCTTTCAAAATAAGGCATGGTAATGCTTTTGTTGAGAAAGAGGGAGAATTATATTCAAGAGGATTATTTATAAAGAGAGTGATTTTTCCTTTTTTATAAAATTTGGGGTAATCAAATTTTTGGGGATAGTATTTTTCATAATGTTTTAAGACCCGTAAATTTTGTTTTTCGTCAACTTTCTTAATTTCGTAATCAAGCGCTTTTTCAACGATATCCTCAAAATCCGCCTTCTTTAGAGAGGGAGAAAATTTTTCAAAATCGGAATTGTCGAAAAAGAAAAACGTTAAAATATACAGAAATGTTATCAAAAAAATCGTTATGATATTTTTTCTCATTAACCTATTATATGTATATTTGTTAAAAAATACTTGAATATTAAAAATGTTTAAGATAGCATTAGTATAGCTTATAAAACTACAAGAAAAAGGACAAAGAAAATGAATCCCATCATTGACGAATTAGAAAAAGAATATACAAATAAAGAAATGCCTTCCATGAACCCCGGCGATACGGTTAAAGTTTTCGTAAGAATTATTGAAGGAAACAAAGAACGTACACAGGCTTTTGAAGGTACGGTCATCAAAAAACACGGTTCAGGAATAAACAAAACCGTTACGGTCAGAAAAGTATTCCAAGGAATAGGCGTTGAAAGAGTTTTTGCTATTTATTCACCCAGAATTGAAAAAATTCAAGTATTAAGAAAAGGTGATGTAAGACGTTCAAAACTCTACTATTTAAGAGAACGCTCCGGCAAAGCTACTCGTATCAGAGAAAAAATGGAAAAAAGAGGTTAATTTACCTTTTTGTCTCATACAAAATTTGCAAAAAGCGCCGAAAATGGCGCTTTTTTAATTAAAGGCATAAATTTCTTATTTAATTACCGCCTTTTTGAAAGGAATTATTTTGAACAATCATATTCATTGGTACCCGGGGCACATAGCAAAAGCCGAAAGGCAATTAAAGGAAAAATTAAATCAAGTTGATGTTATTCTTGAAGTATTGGACGCAAGAATACCGTATTCGGGTGCTTATGAAAATTCAAACAAACTTACGGGGAATAAATTAAAAATTGTCCTCTTAAATAAATCCGACGTTGCGGATATTGAAAAAACAAACGTTTGGAAGAAAAAAATCGAAGAAAAATATAATTGTCCCTGCTTACTTACTACTTCAAAAAACCAAAAAGACACGAAAATTATAATTAATAAAATTTTAAAAACCGCAACTCCCGTTTTTGAAAAACTAAAATCAAAAGGACTTTTGCCTCGTCCGATAAGAGTTATGGTAATCGGCATGCCAAATGTCGGAAAATCAAGCATTATCAACAAATTAACGGGAACAAAAAAAACAAAAACAGGGGCAAAAGCAGGTGTTACAAGAACTCAGCAATGGGTTAGAGTTCATAATCAAATTGATCTGTTGGATACACCCGGAATAATTCCCACAATTCAAAATGACCAATTGAAAGCGCTAAGACTTGCCATGGTAAATTCGGTGTCAGAAAACGCTTATGATAACGAATTTGTTGCGGGTGAATTATTGAAAATTCTTGAAAAATATTACCCTGAATCGGTAAAAGAATATTATGACGTTGAAAATATCACAATCGAAGATATTGCGCAAAAAAGAAATTGGATTGTAAAAAACGGAATGCCCGATATTGTAAGAACCTCGCAATTTATTTTAACAAACTTCAGGGACGGCAAAATAGGAAATATAACGCTTGATGACCCGAACGATTTTTGATTTTGATATTAACGAAAGAAAAACCCCCACCCTTTTTAATTCAAAAGGATTTAATTTTTTGATAGGTACCGACGAAGCAGGCAGAGGACCTGCGGCAGGAGCTCTTTATACGGCTGCCGTTTGTTTTAAAAATTACGACAATCTTTATGAAATTTTACCCAAATTAAACGATTCAAAAAAGCTCTCGGAAAAAACAAGGGAAGATTTATTCCCGATTATAAAAGAAAACTCTATATGGTCGGTTAGAAAAATTGAAATAGAAACAATCGAAAAAATAAATATTTTGAATGCTTCACTATACGGCATGGGGCTCTGCGCCAAAGATGTAATTCAACAATTAAAAACCGATAACGTTTTAATTTTAGTGGACGGGAATAAGGGCTTAAAAGAAAATTTTCAAAATAAGCCGGTTATAAAAGGCGATTCAAAAAGTGCGGCAATTGCAGCGGCAAGCATTCTTGCAAAAGTTTCAAGAGATAATTACATGTACGAACTCGATAAGAAATATCCTGAATATAATTTTAAAAATAACAAAGGATATTTGACAAAAGACCATATTAATTCGATTAAAAAATTCGGCATAAAAGAAATTCACAGAAAAACTTTTTTAAAAAATTATATTTAATTTAAAATTTAATGCAAAAAACAGGCGGAAAATCAATTGATTCCGCCCGTTTTCTTTATTTTAAATTATTACTCCGCCTTTTCAAAAACAATTTCATCATTTTTTGAACCAATTATAATCTTGTCGCCGTCTTTGAATTTGCCTTCCAGAAGTAATTTTGATAAAGGATTTTCAATTTGCTGCCTTATCGTCCTTTTTAACGGTCTTGCGCCATAAACGGGATTATATCCGTCAAGCGCCAGTTTATCCTTGGCTTCTTGAGTTATCTCGAATTCAATTTTCCTGTCAAGCAAAAGCTTTCTTAAATAGTTAATTTGAATATCAACAATCCTGTTCAAATCGCTTAACGTTAAGGCTTCAAAATATACCGTTTCGTCAATTCTGTTTAAAAATTCGGGACGAAAATGTTCTTTTAATTTTTCTTTAACTTCATTTTTTGTTTTTTCTTTATCCGCACTGCTCAACATACCTTTTACGGTATTATCAAGAATAATGTCGGAACCTATGTTTGAAGTTAAAATTATTACGGTATTTTTAAAATCAACCGTTCTGCCTTTTGAATCGGTTAATCTGCCGTCATCAAAAATTTGAAGCATTATATTAAATACATCGTAATGAGCTTTTTCAATTTCATCAAAAAGTATAACCGAATACGGTTTTTTTCTGACTTTTTCCGTCAATTGACCGCCCTCATCATACCCGACATACCCCGGAGGCGCACCGATTAGCCTTGCAACGGAATGTTTTTCCATATATTCCGACATATCAATTCTAATCAGAGCATCTTCATCTTGGAACATAAATTCAGATAACGCCTTTGCAAGTTCTGTTTTTCCGACGCCTGTGGGACCTAAGAAAAGAAAAGTTCCAATCGGGCGCTTAGGGTCTTTTAAACCCGACCTTGCCCTGCGTATACTGTCCGATACGACTTCAATTGCTTCATTTTGTCCGATAACTCTTTTATGAAGAATTTCTTCCATTTTGATTAATTTTTCGTTTTCGGATTCTTGAAGTTTTGAAACGGGAACGCCTGTCCATTTTGAAACAACTTCCATAATATCCTCATCGGTTATTTCTTCTTTGACAAGACGATTTTCTTCCTTTTTATTATCGCTTGTTTGAGCTTCTTTCAGCCTTTTTTCGAGTTCGGGAAGTTTTCCGTATTTTAATTTTGCCGCAACTTCAAGATTTGCTTCACGTTCTGCGTTATCTATATCAATTTTTGTCCTTTCGATTTCTTGTTTAATCGAAACCTCGTCTTTCAAGGATGTTTTTTCTTTTTTCCACTGTTCTTCCAAAATACTTGCTTTAGCCGTAATTTCATCGAGGAGTTTTTTTGTTCTTTCGATTTTTTCCGTATCACTATCTTCTTTTAAGCTTTCAAGTTCAATTTTTAATTGAAGTTTTTGCCTTTCAAGTTTATCAAGTTCCTCGGGCATTGAATCAATTTCAATCCTAACCGATGACGCCGCTTCATCAACAAGGTCAATTGCTTTATCGGGAAGAAATCTGTCCGTTATATATCTATCGGATAAAGTTGCGGCAGCAACGAGAGCAGAATCTTTAATTCTTACCCCATGATGAACTTCGTATTTTTCTTTTAAGCCCCTTAAAATTGAAATTGTTGCTTCAACCGACGGTTCGTCAACCAAAACGGGTTGAAAACGTCTTTCAAGAGCGGGATCTTTTTCTATGTATTTTCTGTATTCATTTACCGTTGTAGCGCCGACCGTTCTTATTTCACCCCTTGCAAGCATAGGTTTTAAAAGATTTCCCGCATCGGTTGACCCTTCTGCGGCGCCTAAGCCCACAACGGTGTGGAGTTCATCAATAAAAAGAATTATTTGCCCTTGCGATTTTTGAATTTCATCAATTACTTTTTTTAAACGCTCTTCAAATTCGCCTCGATATTTTGCACCCGCAACAAGAGCGCCCATATCAAGCGCCAAAAGTTTTGTATCTTTAAGGCTTAAAGGAACATCTCCTCTTATAATTCTTTGCGCAAGCCCCTCTACTATTGCCGTCTTTCCGACGCCCGCTTCACCTATAAGACAGGGGTTGTTTTTTGTTCTTCTGTTTAAGACTTGAATTATTCTTCTTACTTCTTCATCACGCCCGATGACAGGGTCTAATTTTCCTTCACGAGCTTTCTCGGTTAAATCAACGGAGAACTTTTCAAGCACGTTGTATTCTTCATCGCCTTGTATTGAGTCCACTTTTTTATCACCTCTTAAATTTTTTATCAAATTTAAAATCTTTACATCCGTTATTGAATATTTATCAAAAATTCTTTTTAATTTTTCTTCACTTTTGTCTTCTTGAACAAATTTTGACAATGCAAGAAAAATATGTTCGTAAGAAACAAATTTATCTTTCATTTGCTTAGACAGGTCAAAAGCCGTATCCATAACTTTTAGAGAATTATTCGAAAAATATAATTGGGTTGTGGAGTTTGTTATTTTCGGAAGCTCGTTAATAATATTTTGTATATCTTCTTTTACAAGATTTCCGCCCAATTTTAAGCCGTTTAAAAATTTTCCTACTGCTTCGTTGTTGCTTGTATTTATTGTTGCAAGAGCAATATGGACGGGTTCCAGATAAGAATTTTTATTAATTTTTACAAGATTTTGTGCTTCAATTAATATATCTTGCGATACTTTTGTTAATTTTTCAAAATCAAACATAAATATAATTACCTTTCATTTATATTTATATTTTAATAATGATTTTTACCGATATTACAAAAATTAATATTATTTTAATTATTAATTATACGAAAAATTACCGAAAAGAGTATATGATTTAAAATCAAAACCTCTTAATGCCGCAAAAAATATGATAGCGCAGCTAAACATAAGAATACAAACGTATAAATATGGAAGTATTGCAACGAAAAAATATGTAATCGGATTTACGATGTCTTTTTTCATTGGGTCAAGTTATCTTTCAAGATTGTTTTTGTTTTTTAACATAAAAAAGAGCATAACAGAAAAAACAAAAAGGTAAAACGCAGAAATACCCTTCTGATAGAATATCTGTTGATAAATATTCGGTTTTAAACAATACAAAACAACACAAAGTATTAATAATTAAGATTATAGGAAGCGTAAGAGGTAAGTAAAGCTTCATTATTGTTAGAAAAATACCGCTGATTTTTATGGTCAAACAAAAATATACAAAAGAAAATACAAGAATTAAAAGCATACCGTCAGGAAAATCCAAATACTTTGAAACTTCTGCCGATGTCATTGCCTGAATAAATTTTTTCAATACTTTCACCGTACAAAATGAATGTGAATTTATAGTTTTATTCCTGACACCAAAAGTTTATAAATATCGGATTTTTTTTCTATTATAGCGTATCTTACGGGTTCAATTTTATTTTCTTTTATCAGATTTTCCAAAAAAGAAACGGTTATCGGAACTTCTTTTTTATATTCAAATTCAATTACAAAATCTTTAATCATTAAAGCAAAATTCCTGCCATACAAGCTGAAATATATGAAGCAAAGGTTCCTGCAATTAACGCTCTTATACCGAGTTTTGCTATATCTTGTTTTCTATCGGGTGCAAGCTCACCTATTCCTCCTATTTGTATTGCGATTGAACCGAAATTTGCAAAACCGCAAAGGGCAAAACTTGCAATCGTAACCGATTTGGGAGATAAAACTTCTTTTAATCGAATTAAATCCGAATATGCTATAAATTCATTCAAAACAAGTTTTTCGCCCATTAAGCCGCCCACATGCGCAATATCACAGGAAGGCGTCCCCATTATTGCCGCAAAGAATTGAAAAATAAACCCCAAAAGACTTTTTAAGCTCAAATTTGAAAGGTCAATACAGCTTAATTGAACTCCGCAAATTTCATATAAAAACATTCCGCATTTTGCAAGAAACCAATCCGCCATGGCAATTAAAGAAATTAGAGCAATAAGCATTGCAATAACGTTTAAGGAAACTTTCATACCGTCCCCCGCAGCATTTGCAATTGAATCAATTAAATTTACATGGGTTTTTTCAACATCAACTTTAACTTCGTTTTTTGTTTGGCTTTGTTCAACTTCGGGATAAATAATTTTAGATACGACAAGCGCACCGGGGGCTGCCATAATGGATGCGGCAAGCAAAAATTCGGCAGGAACACCCATAGCGATATAAATTGCCATAACCCCCCCTGCAATACATGCCATAGAACCTGTCATGGAGGCCAAAAGCTCAGACATCGTAGCAGTTTTTAAATAAGGTCTTATCATAATTTGTGCTTCAACCTGCCCTACAAATGCGCTTGCAACGTTAGAAAGAGCTTCTGCGCCCGATACATCCATAATTTTATACATGATTTTTGCAAAAAATGCCACGACCTTTTGCATTATGCCGAAATAATAAAGAATATTCACTATTGCAAGAATTAAAATTATCGTTGCCATAAGTTTAATTGCAAATAAAAACGAAGCTCCCGGGTAAAAAATAGAATCAATTATCTTTGGAGAATCGTTCAAAAAGCCGAATACAAAATCCGCACCCGCATTAGAAAATTGGAGAATTTTTTCTATGCCTTTTGAAATTAAATTTATAATTTCCTGACCCAAGGGCACCTTTAAAACAAAAACCGCCAAAAGGAACTGGAGTAATAATCCCATTGAAACGGTTTTCAAATTAATATTTTTTCTGTTATTTGACATTAAATACGATATGCCTAAAATAACAATTATGCCGATAATTCCGGTAAATCTTTCCAAAAGGCGCCTCCTGACTTATTTTTTTATACAATTATAAACAAAAATTCGGTTTATAAGAATAAATGCAATATCTTTTTATACAAAAATTAATAATTCTTCGTAAGATAATTTTTAACCCCGTCTTTTATTGCTTTTGAAACCGTTTTTTGAAAATCAGGATTATTTAATTTTGCAGATTCCGCAGGATGAATTATATATCCGCACTCAACAAGTACCGATAACGGACTTGAGGCACGATTCAGAGCCAATGAAGAATGATTTACGCCGTCATTTCTAAACCCCGTTTTTTTAAGAAGTGAATTTTGAATTTCTAATGCAAGAGGGTAAGTTTCTTTATTATAATAATAAACTCCGCTGCCATGCTTTTTATTAACGTTCTTCCTATCGGGAAGAGAATTTTGATGTATACTTATTAGAAAATCTCCGTCAACTTTTTTTGCAAAGTCAACTCTTTCATATAAACCCTTGTATTCATCTTTCTCTCTTGTCATATATACGATTGCACCCTCTTTTTCGAGTTCGTCTTTTAAAAGTTTTGAAATTGCAAGATTTAAGTCTTTTTCTTTTAAATTAAAAGCAACCGCACCGTATTCACTTCCCCCATGCCCCGGGTCAATTACAAATACCAAATCTTTCAAGGGATTTTTTTTGTCGATATCAAAAGGTTTTTTAACTTTAAAAACAAGCGAGGAGCCTTTTTTAACCGTTTCATATCCGTTTATCGGAGTTTTTCTTTGTTTTGCCGTTATTATTACCGAATTATCGGAACCTGTTTTAATTGTATAAAACTCGTTATTTTTATATTTCTTTAAAATTCTCTCGGGGATTTTTGTATCATAGAGAATAAAATCGAGCGAATTTTTATTTTCGACTTCCCTGTAAGGAAAAACATTGTCAAGTTTAATTTCAATAAAATTCCATTTATCGTTTTCGGTTATTTTTATTTTTTTAATTTTGTGAAATTTCTTTTCTTTTACGGCTTTCGGACAATCCACATATTTTTTTTCAATCCAATAGGGGGACTTTTCTCCCAAATCTACACCGTAAAATTCGGGAGTTTCAAAATAAGTATAAAGATTAACTCCTTTTGTAAGGTGCGCAAATCTTTTTGCATTGATATCGGCTGCGGTTCTAACAGGTGCATAGGAGCTTTTTGTCGTTATTATTCCGTATCGTGCCGTTTTATGCTCCGTCCCGAAAACAGGCGCACACATTAAAATTAAAAGAGCCAATAAATTTTTTCTTTTCATAATGAAAAAAGAATAGCATATTTTTTATTCTCGGGCTATTCTTTTTCTTTTGTACCTGCCTCGTAACCGCATTTTGCATATAAAAGAGGCAGAATTTTATCCATTTGGCATTTATCCGCAATCGCTTTTAAGGCAGGGTTTTTAGTTAAAATAAAAAGACCCGTTATGTCGTCAATATGAACAAGACAATCGGAAATTTTAAAATGTCTTTTGCTCGGATTTTCTTCATCTTTTTCAAAAACTTTTTCATTCAATTTGTTTGAAGTTTTATTTGCGACAAACATTCCTCCCGCAACGGAAGCCGCCGTTAAAAGCCCCCTTGCAAGGGCATAGCTTTGTTTGTTTCCTTTTAACAAGCTTTCATTCTCTTTTTTCTCGATGAATTTTTCCCCGAAAGCAAGCAAGGTAGTTGGGATTGCGGCATTTAAAAATTCAAAGGCGCCCTCTTCGATTTTTGTTTTTTTGTTTTTAGGGTCATTATCCAACCCGTATCCGACATAAGTTGCAAACCCGATTGCACCCGCCATTGAAGCAATAAGCTTATGATATTTATTTGTTTCAAAAAGTTTACATACGGATTTTAACTTATCCGTTATTGTTGAAGAATTTTTAAAGATTTCTTTTATGCCGTTTTCTTTTATATTTAATGCGCAAACGGGCAAAGCCGCCCCCAAAAGCCCCGAAATTGCGGTTTTGTACTTTATGTTTTCATCTTTTTTATAATTTTGCTTTTCAATTTTTTCATAATTTTGCGTTTTTTGTTCAAGAATACATCTTTTATCATAAAAATTTTGAAAAACGTCCGATTTTTGATATGGCATAATTTCCATACAAAAATTCCTTATTTAAAAACCTTCTTCTATACACTATAAAACAAAATATTACGCACGATTGCCCCAAAAAATCATTCAGGTAAGTTTTCTTTACAAATAATTGTTTTTAAATATTCTTTATGTCATGGTTTTATAAAACGGATTGTATTAATAAGCGAGAGTATATGACACAAAATATTTATGAAATTGATTTAACGAGAGGAAATAGTGATGAACTCCCCGTTGAGGACATTATAAGAGAACTCGATCAAATACGGGAGAAAAATTCTACGATAAAATTAAAATTAAATTCGGTTGAACTTAATCAGTCGCAATTGATTTTTATAAAAACATTAATCGAAGGCTACGGGCATAAACTCACTTTTGTTCAAACAACAAGCGAAAAGGTAAGAGAGTTGTGCTCCGAAATGCAAATTAACTCTACAAACGCAAATTTTGAAACAATTAACGTTAAAGAAGCCTTTAATAATGAAGAAAATCAAATAACGGAAGAAAACAAAGAAACAACTTCAAACGAAAATAAAATTGAAGAATTTGAAAATAAAGAAAATACGGAATTTGAACAAGAAAACAATAATATTGAAGATTCAAATTCCACAAAACAAACAATAAGTGTTTACCGCAAAGCGGAAGAAGAAGAAAATACGGATATTGACGATGAGGATGTTGATTTTTATGCGACAAAAACCGACCTTCCCGTTGTAGCCGATACAAAAAATACAATATATATCAATCAAACGCTCAGAAACGGACAAGTTCTTGAATATGACGGCAATGTGGTTATTATAGGCGATTGCCACCCCGGTTCCGAAATCAAAGCAACGGGAGATATTACCGTTTGGGGTGTTTTGGGCTCGATTGCCCATGCCGGAATAAAAGGAAATAAAGAAGCCAAAATCAGAGCTTTGAAAATGAACGCCGTACAGCTCAGAATAGCGGATTGCTACTCAAGGCGCCCCGACGGCACAAATATTCCCTATATCGTAAAATCTTCCGAATTTACGCCGGAGGAAGCGAGAATTGCGGATGATAACATTGTACTTTACAAAGTAACACAAAACTAAAGGAGAATATAATGACAGGTTCTGTAATAGTCATAACCTCAGGTAAAGGCGGAGTAGGAAAAACAACCACTTCCGCCAATATAGGAACCGCACTTGCAAAAGGCGGTTCTAAAGTTGTTTTAATCGATACCGATATCGGACTTAGAAACCTTGATTTATTGTTAGGGCTTGAAAATCGCATCGTGTACACTATTGTTGACGTTGTTGAAGAAAGATGTAAATTAAAACAAGCTCTTGTCAAAGATAAGAAAAATCCTAATTTGTGTCTGCTCGCAGCGGCGCAAACAAGGGATAAATCCGCAGTAACGGAAGAACAATTGAAATCAATTTGCGAACAACTAAAAGAAGAATACGATTATATTATTGTTGATTGTCCGGCAGGCATAGAACAGGGCTTCCAAAACGCAGTTGCAGGCGCAAACGAAGCAATTGTCGTAACAACGCCCGAAATGTCCGCCGTTCGTGATGCCGATAGAATAATAGGGCTTTTAGAAGCAAAAGAAGGAGTTGAAAAATACAGACTTCTTGTTAATCGTGTCCGCCCGAATTTAGTTAAAACCAATGATATGATGAGTGTCGACGATGTTGTTGAAATTTTATCGGCAGACCTCATCGGCGTTATCCCCGAAGATATGGGCATAATCACCTCTACAAACAGGGGCGAGCCTATCGTAAACGATGAAAAATCTCTTGCAGGGCAAGCATACTTAAACGTTGCAAGAAGAATTAAAGGAGAAGAAGTTCCGCTTCTTGATATTGACCAACCCACCACGTTTCTTGGTAAAATTAAAAAACTTTTGTCTAAGAAAGCGAAGGTACAACAATGAGAGATTTATTTCAAGAACTGTATAATAAGGTTTTAAGCCTTTTTACAAGCACAAAAGATGAGATTGACCCTGCAAAAAAAGTTGCGCTTAACAGGCTAAAAGCCGTATTAATGCAAGACAGAGCAGGTTTTTCGGAACGTGCAATTCAAGCCCTTAAAGAAGAATTGGTTGTACTTGTTTCAAAATATATGGACATTGAAACAGAGGGCTTTGGCTTAGAAATTAACGCAAAAGACAACGGAAGCACCGTATTAAATTTATCAATTCCCGTCATTCGTCCGAAAACGGATGAAGAAATTGACGCAACGATAAGAGAGCAGGAAATCGTTATTCAAAAGAAAGCAAGAGAAATCGTAAGAGAGCTTGAAAGTTTAATTAAAGAAAGAGCACAAGCTATGACCGAAGGGGAAATTGACCCTGCTTTAATTGAGGAAGCCGCAAAAAAAGTTTCTCTTGATGTTAAAGACGATAACGAAAATGCGGAAAACGAACCCAAAAACAAGGAAAAAGAAGATAAAAAGGACGATTTAAAGGAAAATATCGAAGCGTAAGCCTTGTATAACGTAACAATAAATCAACTAAAGCCTTGAAATTTACCCTTGTTTTATTTAACATAATGTTAAAGAAATGAAAAAAGGAGAATAATAATGCAGCTTATATTAAAAAAAGACGTTCAAAACGTTGGTGAAGCAGGCGATTTAATCACTGTTAAAGACGGTTTCGCAAGAAATTATCTTATCCCTAACAACTTAGCCGAAGTTGCAACACAAGGCGCAATGGATGCAAGAGAAAGAAATATTCAAAGAATTAAAGCAAAATCAGAAAAACTTCATAAAGAAGCTCTTGAAAAAGCCGAAAAAATCGAAGCGGCGGAAAAAATCGAATTATCCGCAAAAGCAGGAGAATCAGGCAAATTATTCGGTACAATCACAACAAAAAGACTTGCCGAAGAACTTCTCAACAAGACGGGAATTGAAGTTGATAAGAAAACCATTATTTTGGATAACCCGATTAACAAGGTCGGCGAATTTTTAATGACGGTTAAACTTTCTTCAAAAGTTAAAGCTCAAATCAAAGTTCTCGTTTCTGCTTCGGAAACAATTAAAGAAGCAATCGTTGAAGAAACGGAAAACGCATAAATAAAAAATATAAATAAAATTTAAAAAGCCCTTTGAGAAACACTCAAGGGCTTTTTAATTGCGGTTGACATTCTCCCTTTGGGTCCTTATAAAGAAAGGTATTTAACAGCACAAAACAAACCGCACGAATTATCCCGTTATATATTTAACTTCCGGTATTTTCAGAGTATCGTCTTTTTTGTAATCGTTTTGACCCATGGGTTCTTCTATCCAAATTTCTATTTTTTCGCTTTCGCCAAATTCTTTTTGAGTTTCTTTTACTTCAATTGCATAATTAACATCGACAATATTTAATTTTTCATGTTTTTCGACAACATATTCAAATTCGCCGCAGTTTTGGCAATATTTCCCGACAGGAACAATTTCATCAAACGTTTTCTTTGCTATTCTTTTTATTCCGCAATTTGAGCACCTTACCAAATAATAAGTTTTTCTTACATATTCTCCGCAATCGGGGCAATATCCTTCATTTGAATTCGGTATTGCATTTTTGTGGGAACATTTAAAAAATTTACTTAACACACGAAAAATCATATTTCTTTTTTAATTTTAAAAATAAAAAAGTCAAAGGAAAAATTAAATTCGCCTTTGACCGTTAAAATTTTATTTAAACATTACAAATTTTCTTTCAACTTTAATACCTTATTATAGGACTCTTCTAAAGTTTCTATTGAAATGTTTCCGTCAATTACCTCGGCTTGAATAATATAATTTATTTTCTCCGGCAAGCTCAAATCGGAAGGTTTCCTGTTAGACCATAAAAGAATATTCTCGCCCGCATTTATTGCAAGAACAACGGTTTCATTCAAAGAATAATTTTTTTCAATCGCACCCATATTAAGATCATCCGTTATCGTAACGCCTTTAAAATCGGTTTGCAACCTTAGATATTTTTGAATTGTATTAAACGAAAGACTTGCGGGATATTCATAATCAATATTTCTGTTAAAAATATGAGAAATCATAACGGTTTGTTTTGAATCAATATTTGCAAGTTCCAAGTAAGGGTATATTTCTTCATCTTTATACACTCCCGTTGCATCGACAAACCCCAAGTGCGTATCGCCTTCAGAGCTTCCATGTCCCGGAAAATGTTTAATAGAGGTCAGAATATTATTGTCATGGTGTGCTTTTATAAATTGTTTTGCATATTTGACAACGGTTTTAGGGTTAGAAGAATAGCTTCTTTCTTTCTTTTCTATAATTGAATTTTGATTAACGGATAAATCCACGCAAGGCGCAAGATTATAATTTATTCCCGCTTCTTTTAACATTTTTGCAAGTTTGTCATATTCGATATACGCTTCATTTTCCGTTAATTTTGAAACTTCTTTTGCGGTTTTGAAATCTTCAAACCCGTTTTTAGAATTCATTCTTTGAATAATTCCGCCTTCCATATCAATTGCAATAAGGGGTTTGTGCTTTGCTTTCGAGTTTTTAACGGCATTTGTCATTTTTTTAAATTCGTCTTTATTTTTTATATTATCTTCAAAAAATATAACTCCCGTTATTTGGTTATTATCAAGCTGTCTTAAAACGGTTTTAAAACCTTTTGATTTAACTTTATTTCCGACAAACCCCACCATAATCAGTTGTCCTGCCATTTCTTGAATATCTGCCGCATAAACGGGGGATATCATAAGCAGCAGCAACGTTATCAAAAACTTTTTCATTTCTTATACTCCTTAGCTAAACAAACATTTTACACTACGGATTATAATTTTTTATCACACTATCAATTGAAATTATTCCCTCATCAAAAAGAAGCTCTATTTGATTAATGTTATATTCAATAACGGCTTGAAGGTATTCAATTTTTGCATCGGTTTTTTCTCCCTGCGCCTGAATAACGTCAACCAAAATCCCAATACCGGAATCCAGTCTCATTTCAGCCAGTTTTACGGATTCTGTCGCATAATTTACTCTTTCTTTCGTAATTTCCGTTCTTTTTAATAAAAGTCTTGAATTATAATATGAATCAAGAAGCTTTTCTTTAATTTCTCTTTTTTTAATTTCTAAATCGGTTTTATAAGAATTAATCTCACATGTTTTTGCTTTGGCTTTTGTTGTTGTACCTAAAATTAAATTTTCTCCAAGCTCGAAATTAACATAAAGCCCGACCACGTTTGCATTTTCCATGCCCTCTTTTGAAGTTCCCTGATTTTGGTGCCTGTATACAAATTTTGCTGAGGGAATAAAAGACGTATAAATTTCCCTTCGTTCGTTTATTAATGCTTGAATTTTATCTTCCATAGCCTTTATATCTTTTCTGTTTTTAAGCGCCGTTTCATAGAGGATATTCATATTAATATCATCATCGACGAGATTATATATATTTGCTTCTTTTTCAATCGGATAAAGACTTGTCGTAATTTCAATTCCCATAATGTTTGAAAGTTTTGCCTGCCTTAACCTGAATTCGTTTACCGCCTCGACGAGGTTTCTTTTTGCATTTGCAACTTCGCTTTTTTGCCTTATTACGTCAAACTTTGTACCCATGCCGGTATTTTCAAGGTTCTCCGTTAATTTTAACTGAATAATCCTTTCATAAAGATTTTTTATATGAATTTCTATGTTAATTTTTGATTCAAGTAATTGATAATAATAAATTGAAGTATTCATAATTACTTCATCCTGTTGAAAGCCCAAATTTTCCCTGCTCTGCATTTTTTCAAACCGCTTTACTTTTGCATTAAATATATCTTTTCCGCCGTTTGTAAGATTATGTTCAATACTTATCATGGAAGATAAGGCAAGTTCGTTAAAATTATCGACTAAAGCCGTTCCTACAAGAACCTGTCCGCCATAGTAAATTGAATAAAAACTGTATAGAAAATTCGGTAAAAATTTTGTAAGGGAATTTTTGTACATATAATCATAACTTTTATATGTTTCAAACTTTGCTTTAATATTAAAATTGTTTTGCAAGGCAACGTCTAAGCACTCGTCAAGACTAACGGGAATTTGTTCTTCATCCAAAAAATCCGTTATTTCTTTTTCGAGTTGAATTTCCCTGTCTTTATTTTTTAAAAAATCATTAAAAGAATTTTCAAACCCTAAGTCTGAAAATTCATAGAGCTTTGAATAAGAGGGGGGTTGAATTAAAAAGAGAAAAATAAAGGTTAAAAATATTTTAAACTTCATAACTAATAAAAAATACTCAAATTTAAAACGGAATATAATACCAAAATCGGGCTAAGTCTTTTGGCTTTCAAGTTTTAATATTAATTTTTTTGTGTTAATATTTAGGTGACAAACGATAAAGAGGGAAATATGACTGAAACTATTGATAATCTTTCAACAACATACAATGCAAGAGAAGTTGAAAAAGAAATTTATGAATATTGGGAAAATAACGAATTTTTTAAAGCGGACAATAAAAGCAAAAAACCTCCGTATTCAATAGTTATCCCTCCGCCAAACGTTACGGGCATTTTGCACATGGGTCATGCACTTGACGGGACTTTGCAGGATATTTTAACCCGATACAAAAGAATGACGGGTTACGAAGCTCTTTGGCTCCCGGGATGTGACCATGCGGGAATTGCAACGCAAAACGTCGTCGAAAAAGAACTTGCAAAAGAAGGGAAAACCCGCCACGATATAGGCAGGGAGGAATTTCTTAAAATCACTTGGGATTGGGCAAATTCTCATAAATCAAGAATTTTGGGGCAATTTAAAACCTTGGGTGCTTCTTTTGATTTATCAAGAGCAAGATTTACCCTTGATGAAGGGTGTTCAAAGGCGGTAAAAAAAGTTTTTGTCGACCTTTACAATAAAGGACTTATCTATAAAGGCTCATACATTGTAAATTGGTGCCCGAGGTGTCAATCGGCAATTTCCGATATTGAAACGGAATATGAAACAGAACAAGGACATCTTTGGGAAATTTCTTACCCTCTTAAAGATGAAACGGGCGCTATCGTAATTGCTACGACACGTCCCGAAACAATGTTCGGAGATGTTGCGGTTGCGGTTAATCCGAACGATTACAAATACAAAGACTTAATCGGAAAAACCTGCGTTATTCCTTTGACGGGCAGAGAAATTCCGATTATTGCGGATGAATACGTTGATAAATCATTCGGTACGGGCGCTTTGAAAATTACTCCGGCACATGACCCGAACGACTTTGAAGTAGGCAGACGCCACAATCTTCCTTTCATCAAAGTTATTGACGAACAGGGAAAAATGATTGCAAGAAGCGAAGTACACCCCGAACTCCATGGACGTGACAGATATGATGCAAGAGAACGTACGATAAGAATGTTGAAAGCGCACGAAGTTCTTGTAAAAATCTCTGACCATGAGCATAATGTCGGAAAATGCCAAAGATGCAACACAACGATTGAACCTTTATTATCGGAGCAATGGTTTGTAAAAATGGAACCTCTTGCAAAAGCCGCTATTGAAAAAGTTAAAGACGGCTCAATTCAATTTATTCCGAAACGCTGGGAAAAGAATTACCTGATGTGGATGGAAAACATTCGTGACTGGTGCATTTCAAGGCAACTCTGGTGGGGACATCAAATTCCCGCCTATCACAACAAAGAAACGGGTGAAATGGTAGTAGCTCTTGAAAATCCCGACCCCGAAAAATTCGTTCAGGAAACGGATGTTCTTGATACTTGGTTTTCTTCGGGCTTGTGGCCTTTTGAAACTATGGGGTGGCCCGATGTTAATTCTGATGACTTTAAAAAATTCTATCCGACAACAACTTTAGTCACAGGCTTTGACATAATTTTCTTCTGGGTTGCAAGAATGATTACCATGGGCTTAGAATTTACAAAAGTTCCGCCGTTTTCAACGGTTTATATCCATGGACTCATAAGAGACGAACATGGTCAAAAAATGTCTAAGTCCAAAGGAAATACGATTGACCCCGTTTTATCAATAGAAAAATACGGGTGCGACGCCGTAAGATTTACGCTGGCAAATATGTGTACATACGGCGGACAAGACATTAAACTGAGTGATGAAAAATTTGAGTTTGGAAGAAATTTTGCAAACAAAATCTGGAACGCTTCAAGGTTTGTTTTAATGAATCTTGAAAACCCGAAAAAAGAACTCGACTTAAAAGAATTGTCAATTGCCGATAAATGGATTTTAAACAAGTTAAATAAAACGATAAAAGAAGTTGTCGAAAATCTTGATTCATACAGAATAGGCGAAATGACAACCGTTTTGTATGACTTTTTCTGGAACAGCTATTGCGATTGGTATGTTGAATTGTCAAAAATCGAGAAAAACGAGGCGATATTAACTTATGTACTCGATATGTTCTTGAGGCTGATACATCCCGTTATGCCTCATTTGACGGAAAAAATTTGGCAATTAATGCCCATAAATAAAGAAAAACAGGCAATTATGCTCTCTGATTATCCGAAATACCGAGAAGAATTTAACTTTGAAGCGGAAGCAAACGCTATGGAAACCGTTTTTGAAGCAATAAGAAGCATAAGAAACATAAGGTCAAGCTTCAACATTTCTCCTTCCGTCAAATTTGACATTAAAATTCAAGGAGAAAAAGCGCTCTACACTATGGTTCAAGGATATTTAAAACGTTTGGGCAGAGTGGAAAACATTGAATTTATCGACAAAGACATAAACGAAGATAAACAATCGGCAAGCGCAATTGTCGGAAATTCAAAAATTATCATTCCTCTTAAAGGATTAATTGACATTGAACAAGAAATTCAAAGACAAAATAAAAAACTTCAGAAATTATCAAGCGAAAAGGCTTCATTATCGGGAAGAATGAACAATAAAAAATTTGTTGAAAGCGCTCCCGTTGAAGTTGTTAATAAAACAAAAGAAAGAATTGAAGAAATTGATATCGAAATTTCAAAAATTGAAGATTTGATTTCCAATTTATCTTAAAAAAACAAATAATTAAAAATAAGCCTCTTTTTATCACAAAGAGGCTTATTTTTTTGAAAAAAAATTATAAAAAACTATTGACTGAAAATTTTGTTCTTGGTATTCTGATTAGGTCAGCTGTTTGGTTTGACGATTTGATAAACAATTTAAAATTAAATATTATTTGCGCCTGTAGCTCAGTCGGTAGAGCAATCCCCTTTTAAGGGAGAGGTCGCGCGTTCGAATCGCGCCAGGCGCAAATTTCTTGTATATTTAAAGAAAGTTGGTAAGTATGTTAATCTCAATGAAAAAATTTGTATCATCAGCTCTATTATTATCATTTTTACTTTCAAACAATTTATTTGCCTGCGCAAATAACAATGTTGATTATGATACTTTTATAAAAAATAAAGATAATATTCCAAGAAACGTTCAAATTAAAAAAGGTAACAACAAAAAATACGGAGTTATCAGCAAAGATACAAACGAAACCGTTATTCCTTTTAACTACAAAAAAATTAAAAAATTAGGCGATGACACCGTACTTGTAAAGCAGGATAAAAGCGACGGCTACAAAGTTTATACAAATGACAATAAGCCCGTTATTGACAGAGAAATTAAAAATATAAAGTTGTATAAAATCGATAAAGACAAACAAAAAACAATAGACAACTCCATTTTTATCGGAAAAACATCGGAATTTGAATATATTGCGGCAATCCCCTCAAAAAGTTCAAAACACATGATTAAAGATATGATTGAACAAAATAATAAAATTTCAAACATAAAATTTTATAACTACCCCGAAAACGGAGTCATTTTATACCAAAAAGACGGCAAATGGGGGTATATTGTTCCCGAAGATGAATATTATAAATTTACGACACCGCAATTTATCGAATATGCAGTACCTGATGAGGATACATTAATTTTTAAACATCTTAATATTTCTTTTGCACCCACAGATACAATTTCTCTTAAAAGTAAAAAAACAAAAGAGGAGTTTGGCGGCATAAAATCGAATATATGGTATAAAATTTCAAAAAGCCATAACATAACTCAAGAACCAAGCCGCATGATTGAACAAATAAACACGACAAACAATGAAATTCAATCAACTTTCAAACAGTTTGCAAACACTGACGCAGGCGAATTTATTTATTACCCCGACAAAAAAGATGATAATTTCTATTTGTATGATAAAAATAAGGCAGAATATATACGCAGCAACAGTATCCTAACACAATTTAAAAATTTCCCGACAACAGGCATATTTCTCACAAACGGTTATTGGAACGGGCAAACAAAATACGGATTAAACATTAAAACAGATAACAAAGTAAAAATAATTCCAAATATGTATGATGATTTTTATTTCCCCGACAAAAATTATATATTATACAAAAGAAAACAACAGTCACTCTCAAACCCGAATAGAATTTGCGCCAAAAAAGACGGTAAATGGGGCATAATCAATTCAGATAACACTATTATAGTTGATTTTCAATATGATGATATGTTTTCTCTGCCCGCCATAGATAAAAACGAAATCACATACGATGAAAAGGAGAAAAAATATACGGTTACTTATAAAGGGATTGATTTTTCAAACAGTAATATACTTTTTGTAAGTAACGGAGAAAATACGGAAATAATAGATAAAAACGGAAAGGTCAAAGTTCCCATGCAGCCAAGATTCGATATAGAAAAAATAAAATCCGGGCTTTCCGCCGAAAATCAAGATATTGTAAATCAAATATATAAAACTCAAAGAAAAAAAGAAAAAAGAGCAGAAATGACAAAAAATACGGGAATATTTATAGGAAAAACTTTAGAATTTCCCTTTAAGGTTAAAGATGCAGCAATTACGACAATAGCCGTAACGGCAATATTGGTGCCGGTTATGCTTGTCATTGCATTATCGTCAATGTATGAGGACATATTCAGATAATAAGTTCAGCTGTATTAAAATTTAAAAAGCCCGTAATTCGGGCTTTTATTTTAAAACTATTTTATGTAGTTTTCTCTCAATTTTTTCAATCAATCGAAAAAGAAACTGGGGAATTTTTTGCGCTTTATATTGAAGATTATCGGCATATTCCGCCATTTTAAAAGAAGGTGCGACAGAACCCGTTAAAAAGCCTGAATTTTGAGCAAGCATGGAATAAATCATCCCTTTATTCAATTTTTCATTAAGATTAATATTATCTACATTAAATAAAACTTCACTCTTTACCCAAAAAGAGCCCGAACATAAGTTCAAATCTTTTTCATCGGGGATAAAATTCATATTATTTTCATTTTTAAATTCTAAAAATTCTTCCTTTTTAACAAAGTTAAAATAAAATTCAAAATCGGGAAATAAAAAAGGAATAGGAGTTAAAACCCCAATATTATCGTCTTTTTCAAATAAAGAAACAATCCCTTTTATATAATTTTCATCCTTCATTAAACAATTTATAATATGCTCAATGTACCCGCTTTTTATATCAGGGGGTAAAAAGGCGGTATTATCCGACAGGTAAAGAATATAATCGTATTTTTTTGATATTTCTTTTATTTTGTCAAAATAATTTTTGTCGGAAGAATTTTCGATATGGAAAATGTCAAAAATATTTGAAAATTTGTCCGCCACAGGCAAAAAGCAATCATTTTCAACACAAAGCGCTATTTTATCATGCAAAATAATGTCTTTTTTTCCCTCAATTACAAAATTCAAGTGAAGAAATTTTTTAATATCGCCTGTTTTACGGTTTCTTAAAACGTCTTTTATTATTAATTTTGTATCATAACCGGTTTTTTTAATAAGTTCATACGCTCTTTTTGTCGAAGTTTCCGCGCATTTTTTTTGAAACAGGTCATACCTGTGAAAAAAACAGGTCTTTTTTATAACGGGGCATTTTTTTGCAATGAGATAATCGCTCATATATTGTGCAACGTTATCGTGGGGTTCATTGTTTCTTTTTATATATGTATCATACTTAAAACCTAAATTTTTAAAATACTCCGTTAATTGAATTTCAAGATATCCTATCGCTTCTTTTCTACCGTTAATTTTTTTCATATTTAAAAAGTAATCAAGAAATCTGTTGTCTTGAAGCATTTTCTTTTTAAATACAAGAAAATACGACTGAATGTGTTCTTTAATTTGCGTATTTTTATTATTCTTGATAATTTTATAATCAGAAGCAGGGTGCAGAGTTATTCCCCAAAAATCAGCCTCGCTTTTTTCCATTTTATCAAACATGTCAAAAAAAGGATAAAAAGGACCATATACGGAAGAATTACACAATATTAATTCGTCAATATCATAAAAACAGTCTTTAAATTGCAAAACCCCTTCTCGATAAGCCCAAAAATCATACCCGATATTTTTTCTTTGAACAACGTCAACTCCGTCAATTTTTAATTTTTCTAATTCTTTAGGAATGATTTTGCCGTTAATTACAACCTGAACTTTTGAACAAACTTCAAGCAGGGATTTTATAAAAAAAAGCGCATAGTCGGCTATTAACCCGTTTTTGTCATAATAAACATAAATTGCAGCTCTTTTCATAAAACAATATTAGCACAAATTAGATATATCGTTTAGTTTGTAAAATTTTACCGTATGGGATAATAATTAGTTATCTTTTAAGAGAATAATTTTTCGCATATATAAAGTTAAAATAAAAAGGAAAGAAAGGAGTACTATGTATTTAACAAAAGTTATCGCATTTGTTTTAGTTATCACAGGCGCAATTAACTGGGGGCTAATCGGATTTTTCGGATTCGACTTAATTAGTGCGATTTTCGGAGATATGAGCATTTGGAGCAGAATTATTTATTCTTTGGTCGGAATAAGCGCTCTTATCATGCTTGTAAGTGCGAATACCGATGTCCTTAAAAGAGAAGAAATGTAGCGCATTTGTGTCCCGGGCGGTTAAATAACCGCCCTTTGATTTTTAAAATTGTAAACCCGTATTTAACAAAGTATTTACAAAGAATAAAACTCTTGAGATAATGTAAAAAATATTAAGATTTTTGATTTTTAAGATATTTTATTTTAAAAAATTTTAAAAATCGTGTAAGTATTGTTGTATTGCTTAAAATGAGGATTTTTATATGAAAAAGCGGTTATTTATATCATTTTTTATTCTGACGTGTTGTTTTTTAAATTTAGCAAGCGAAGGTGCCGTAAAATCAAATACGGACAAAAATACCCTTAAAGCTCAGGTTGACTACACAGAAAGCCTTTATGACAAAAACGGCGGATATTACGGCTTGGATTTGATAAAAGCAAGCAAGAAGACTGCCGATATGTATTACGGCTTAAAAAATCAAGAATACGGCAATTTGGAAAAAGCGTACTGGTATTATTTTGTTGCAATGACGGGCGCAAAAAACGAGCTTTCTAAAAAGCCCTCAAAAGAAAATACTCTTTTGGCAGCTAATTGCGCAATCGAAGCAAATAAGGTCGAAGCGGAAATTTTTAATAACGGCAAAAATAAAGATTTTAACCGCTATATTACATCAGGAACGATTGAAAATATCGTAAATCAAATGCAGGCACAAAATTTAAACAGCACTCCCGTTATGGTGAAACTTGCTTCCGCTTTGATTTCAACATATATTATGGAAGGCAATTATCAAAAAATTCCTCCCGTTATTAATGCCGTTAAAAATATGGTTACTCCTTCCATGAACAATAATTTAAAAATTGCCGTTGAAGATTTTTTTGAGAATACATATAAAACTTGTTTAAATATTAAAGACTACAATAATGCAATAATTGCCGCACAAGAATATAAGCAAGCAGAAGTTATTTTGGCAAATTACAATATTGATGTAATTAAACAAAGTAAAAAACTTAAAAATATATATGACATGCTGGCTGAAACTTATCTTTTACAAGGAAATACGATTGAATCATGCCAATATGCCAAAAAATCATACAACGTAACTTATTATCTTTACCCGAACGATTTAGACATAAGACGTTTTGAACCGTTTTTCAGCGTTGCGGGAATTTGTAAAAACGACCAAAATACAAGTGCAAAATACTATGCTTATAAGGCATATAAAAACGGTTTAAATAATTCAAGCAACTACAATATAAAAGAACAAACGCAAGAAGCTAAAAGACTTTACGAAAACTAAAAAAGGCGGTAATTAAACCGCCTTTTTATTAAACTTTAACGTAATCAACCCTGCAGCCCGAGGCTTTTAGAGTATCTGCGGAAACATTGATTTCCTTGCTCGAATCCCAAGGGTTTGTAAGAGTAACAACACCGCTTTTAACCTCTTTAACGGCATAAGCATGGTTTCCTACAATATCAACCGCAATGCCCGAAACGTCATTTATTGACATATCCGAATCAAAACAAGCAGTCAGTGCCATATCCTTATTATTGTTGTTTTCAAATTCTTTTAAAATCGTATCGACATCGGCTTTAGAACCCGCATCGGACACTGTTTCCGATTGAGCATATTCGCCCGTTAAAAGATACATTGCAACAATCGGAAAACCGCCCGTTATTGTTTCTTCGCTATCGGCATTAATTGTTGCCTGAAGGGCTTTTTGAACCTCGGGAGGCGCATTATCGAGTTTTGAGCCGTTTGCTTTCAATTGGTCAAGAACTTTTCTTATTGCAAGTTCAAGAATAAGCATATCATCATCGCCTTTTGAAAATTTGTCCGAGTTTTTTGCTTCCTGAAGCTCTGCGCTTGTAATTTGTACGTCGCCAAACCCTTTAAGATGAACTGTTGTAGAGCCGTCGTTATTGTAGTCGATTGCATCTTTAATTACTTTTTTTCCTTCATCGGTGTAAGAAAGAGCATTTATTCCGGACATAAGCCAGCAATCGCCGGTCGAACCCTGCTTTGTATCGTTTATTTCGCCGTCTTTTGAGCCTCCGCCCGTTTTTTTGGTATCGGAAGAACTTGCATAAGCGGGAGTTTCGTCAAATTCCACAAGCTCATTCTCGTCAGACTTCATAAGAGGGCTGCTTTTGAGATTGCTTGATAATTGAGATGTTTTTGTTTTTGAATTTTGGTCAGCTTTGTCCGTTTTTTTAATGCTGTGTAAAGTTTGCAAAATAATGCTTTTGATTGAACTTGTAAAATCAGTCATAATAAATACTCACTTCCTATCTGATTATTACTTCGTCATTTTTTTAAATAAATTTACGCCATGGAAGTAATTTTTTAACAATTATTAACATATTAAATGTTAGTTTAGCTTGACATTTTGTTAGTCCTGTCTTACAATTAAAAAGTAAAGCATATTATCTTAAAAAAGTGGGAAAGATGAATAATTTTCAAGCAGTAGGTAAATTTTTAGACCAGCCGTTATTAGTTTCAAAATTTCAAGAAAACGTTCCGTTAATTTTGGGAACATTGGGCACGTTATATACGGCAAAAGAAGTTTATAACGCTCCCGACGATAAAAAGAAGGATACATTTATAAAAACAGGATTGACAATGGGTGCAACGGTAGTTTCTGCCGTATATGCCCCAAAAATTGCTTCTGCATTTGCGAAAAAGGACCCTCCCCCTAAATCAAGCGAAATCATAGAAAAAAATACCGGATTAATAGACGAATTCATTAAAACAAATAACCCGATTGAACCTGTTCAAAAAATTTTAGAAAAAGGGAAAAATAAAATTTTAAATATTGGCGAAATAAAAGATATTTTCGAAAAATTAGGTAAAGAGGAAAAAGGGAAGAATTTTTTGGAAGAATTTATCCCTTCACCTAAAAATACAACCGCAGAAGATATTTTTGACGATATAAAATATCTTTCCATTTATGGCGCAGTCCCCGTTGCGGGAGGAATTGCAGGCGGAGTTGCGGCAGATGTTGCAACCGATAAAAAACACTGGAAGGAAAAATTCCCGAATAAAATTAAAGAAGGGTCATATCAATATCTTGCAAATATTTTTATGTGCAATATAGGAGCAGGCGCCGCACTTCATTTAATGGAGAAAAAAGGCGTAACTTCAAAAACAACGAGAGCTTTGGGCATGATTGCGGGAATTGTTTTAACGGGTGTCATAGGCGGAAGCAAAATCGCAAATTTCATCGGAAAACATATTATAGACCCGATTTTTGACAAAAAAGAGAAGGAAAAACCAAACTACGACATAAAAGATTACGTTCAATCGGCTAAAAATAAAAAAGAATATAAGAAAGAAATCAAAAAACAAAAAGAGAAAGAAAGAACGCCCGAATTGATTGATATCGGACTTCACACAGACGATATCGCAACGGTTTCTTTATTATCAGGGTTAAAATGGATTGAACCTGCACTCCCTCTTTTATACTCGGTATCGGGGTATAGAGCGGGAATAGGATACAGAAATTAGTTTTATGATAAAATAAAATAAATTATTTTTAAAAAAGGTGTATATGAAAAAATTATTTATTTTTATTTGTTTAATTATATCGTTTCAATCCATACATGCCGAAGAAAAACCGGTCGGCATGATAAACCCTTGGACAAATTGCAAAAAAGATTTTAATTGCGCCATTGAACAATCCGGAGTAAATTTTTTAAATTCGGGGTTTAATATACAAGCTATGGATAATTTATTTGAAATTAACTACCCGATTTCAAATAACAGAATGGTTACTATCAGAAAAAGTAACTTTAAAGATGACGGCGCAAAAGATATAAGCGGGGTTTACACTTATTTTTCAATGAACGGCAGCGTTACGTTAGACAATACTTATAAAATTAAAACAAGAGGGGATAACTCTAAAATTTTTGTCGCAAATTTTGAATTAAATAACGCTAATTATTCAATATATTGTAAAGAAGGACTTTCTTTGGAAGAACTTGAAAAAATACACTCAATTATTTTGGAGTTAAATTCAATTTAATGTAAATCTTTAAAATTTTATCAATTTTGTTTTTAATTTCAAAACTTTTACATTGAAAATTTTTAAAACCTTGAACTTATACTCATAATTTTTATAAGTCATAATTTCAAATATACCCTTTTTGCCCTTAATTTTATTGCAATATCCATCCTTTAAAAATTCTTTGACGGAAGGCAAAACTTCATTCGGATTGATATTTTTCAACACATTTTTTTCATATTCGACAACTTTTTTAAACATTGTATACATTTTTTCGGTATTTGAAATATTATTTGTTTCATGGCATCTGTATTGAAAAAGAATTTCATCCAAATATTTTATTTTATAATATTTTGAAACTTGAAGCATAAACCATAAATCTTCTAAAGGTGCTTCTTTTGTGTATTTACCTATTTTTTCAAAAACTTCTTTTCTGACGGTAAATCCGTTCGGGATATAATTTCCGAACGTAAAACTCGAATAAGTTCCGAATTCTTCCGAATTAAAATCAATATACGGTCTTTGAGTTTTTAAAAAATCGACAAAAGTAAGGTATTTTGCCTTATTTTTATCATAAACAAGGTTTTTATTTTCATCCCAATACGCAATTTTATCTTCCATATTGATAAATTCGCTGTTACCGACGGCAACTGCGTATTTTGGATTATTAATTAAAAAATTAACCTCTTTTTCTACAATATTTTCTTTCGCTAAATCATCGGAGGCCATTTCATAAAAATATTCACCTTTTGCAAGTTCAATTAACCTGTTTACGGTAGCGCAAACTCCCTCGTTTTCCTTTGTTTCAAAATGAACCCTTTTAAATCTTCTTTCGCACTCTTCTTTCATTTCATTCATTTTTTGAAAAGTTAAATCGGACGAACCGTCATCTACGATAATTAATTCAAGATTTTCATAAGTCTGATTAATTACCGATTTTATTGCCTTTTGAATAAATTTTTCATGATTATAAGAAGGTATTAAAACGGAAACTAAGGGTTGATTTGTCATAATAAAATTATTCCTCTCTGATTTTACCTAAAGAAAAATTAAGTTTTAGTCCCAAAAAATATAAATTTATTCCGAAAATAGACGGCAAAACGGGTAAAATTTCAACTTTACACCCTTTTTTAATTTTAAGAAAACGGAAAATCGGGTTTAACATAAAGTTTCTGTTTATTTTAACATCATCCAAAAAATTCCACTCAAAATTGGTCTTGTTGAAATCATACAAGTTCCAATTTCTTCTGTATCTTCTTATTTCAAGATTATCCGTTTTAATGTTTTCGTCTTTTTCGCAGTTAAAGCTGATTAAAACAATGTTAAATTCTTTTTTCGGGTAAGCTTCTTTTAAATAATTCAATAATTCCAAAAGAGAATCTTCTTTAATATAAAAAGAGGTAGATAAAATAAAAAGACATTTTTTGCTTTTTTCAATCGCTTGAATAAACCTGGCAAACCTTTTCTTTTGTGTTTTATAAACGATATCGTATTCTTTTTCAAAATCTTTTAAAAAATGATTAACATAATAATATCCCGTAAAATTATCTTTATATTGAAGATGTTCTCTATGATTCGGGTTATATTCTTCTCCTTTTAATTCTTCCAAATTTTCCTTTTTGAAAAAATTTTCAAAATTATCTTTAAGCCCCTCAACAAGTTTATATATGGGCTTGTCGTTTAGAATATACGTCCAATCGAAGGGGAGAGAAAACGTTCTTAATTTGCGAAATTTTAAATTATTTGCGGCAGAACAGTTTCCGCCCAATGAACAAATTAAATCATATTTTTTCTTACCCATTTTTCTTTACCTTTTTATCAAATTTGTATACTTTATTTTTTTTCTTAATATTTGGCATCCAAAATTCGTCAAAAATTTTATCAAATCCGTTTTTTAGATATTTTTTGCTCACAACTTCGTTATCATCCGCAAAATATTTTACCGTTCTGATTATGTAAGGAAGTTTTTTATTTGTTTTTATTTCGTCTTTCTTTTCAATTATAAAAAGAATTTTAAAATTTTTTGCCCCAAAAATTTCAAATGCTTTTTGAACTTCATCCATAACTTCAAAACTGACATCTTCACTTTTTAGTTTCATCATGTATAGTTTTTTTGAATTATCAAAAGCAATATTTTTAAACTTTTCTTTTAAATATTTTAATTTTTCATATAAGCTCTTTTTATCTTCTTCAATAACTTCTCTTGAAGAATTTTCTTCCACGTTAAAAATATTGCCATGAAATCTTACATGGGAATTTTTGCACTCATATAAAGGCGTTGGGTCTAAAAAGCCGTTTTCGCCTATATTATCAAAATTATTTATCGCAAAGATTAAATGTTTGGCATTTAAAATTCCGACCCAATTAAAAATGCTCGATTCTTCAAAACCAAAATACCTCACAAACCGAAACATCGGTTCGCAGTTGTATCCTAAGGACATAATATGGTCAAACTTATTTTCTTTTTTTCTGAATAAATCGACAAATATACGTTTTATCTTCCGCATTCTTCATATTTTATCCCATTAAAAGTTCAGAGTAAACCTCTTTTTAAAAAATTTGGTATTAGCATAAAAATTCGGCAATCCGTATTGAAAAATATGACTACTTTAAATTTACGGCTTTATTTCCAATCGTTTAAAAGATTAACAACTTTTTTCACTTCATTATCCTCCATAACGGGCGAAATCGGAAGTGAAATAACCGTTTTATGCAGTTCTTCACTAACGGGCAGATTTAATTTTTCTAACTCTTTATATGCGCCTTGTTTATGAGGAGGGGTAGGGTAGTGAATATTTGTTTGAACGCCGTTATTTTCTAAATATTTTTGTAATTCGTCCCTATTTTCCGTTCTTACGACAAAAACATGCCAGACATGCGCATTTTCATCGTATGTTTTCGGGAGAATTATTTTATCGTTTTTAATATTTTCCCTGTAATATTTTGAAATTTCTCTGCGGCGGAGGTTATCTTTATCAAGGTATGGTAATTTAACATCCAAAATTGCCGCTTGAATTTCATCAAGCCTTGAATTAACCCCTTTATAAATGTGGTGATATTTCCTGTCTGAGCCGTAGTTTGCAATTGCTCTTATTTTTGCGGCAAGCTCGTCGTCATTTGTCGTAACACAGCCGCCATCGCCCATGCAGCCTAAGTTTTTTCCGGGGTAAAAGGAAAACCCCGAAGCGTTGCCCAAATTTCCCGTACGTTTACCGTTATAATAAGCGCCATGCGCTTGAGCGGAATCTTCTATCACTTTTAAATCATATTTTTTTGCAATTTCTAAAATTTTATTCATTTGAACGGCTTGCCCGTAAAGATGAACAACCATGATTGCTTTTGTTTTTTCCGTTATTTTTTCTTCGATTAAATCAGGGTTAATATTATACGTATTAATATCGGGTTCAACCAAAACGGGCGTGCAGCCGTTTTCTGAAATGGCTAAAATTGAAGCAATATAAGTATTTGCGGGAACAATAATTTCATCTCCCGTTCTAAACCCGTATCCTCTTATTATTAAATTTAAGGCATCAAGCCCGTTAGCGCAGCCTATACAATGTTTTGCACCTATATATTTTGCAAAATTTTCTTCAAATTTTTTATCTTCGTCCCCTAATAAATACCAACCTTTATCTAAAATATTTTTAATTCTTAAATCAATTTCTTTTCTAAATCTCTCGTTAATTTTATAAAGGTCCAAAAATTTAATCATTCTTTATCTCTCTTTTATATCTTTAAATAGGTCTACATTACAAATAATACCTTATTTTACCACCAAAAAAACTTTTTTATAAACTTTTACATTGATTTTTAAAGTAGTTATTTTATATTATTTTCTTTTTCGTAAGTTTTTCTGTCAGTTTACACCATATTTGATATCTTATCTTATTTACAAAAGAAATCTTTTTAGAAGATTTTTGTATGTTTTGATATTCTCTATCCGACAATTTTAAAGAAAGATAAGAGTTCCTATCGACCGACCCTTGTTTTTTATCATCATAAACAAGTTTTACTTTTATCAATTCTTCGATTTGTTTAATTCTCGGTTCAAAGCGACAATTTTCTTCTATCGCTTTATTTGAGGCTTCCACCAAATCGAGCCTGTATTTATCGTCTTTCAGGATTTTTTTTGCAAGTTCATACGCTTCTTTTGAATTGTGATACATCGGAAAATCTTTAAAATAAGGTTTCATAAGCCTATCTAAATCGGGTCTGTAATCAGACAATAAAAAAGCATTTGATGCCATAACTTCGCACACTCTCCAAGAAAAACCGTTTTGCGCATGGGCATGGGGTAAATTCAAAGAGATTTTTGAACGGTTATAGGTTATGGTATTATCTTCTAATGTGGTTGAGGTGGTAAAATCAAAGGAATTAAACAAATTAATATCATAAGTTAAGACATCAACCATTGCTTCAGGGTATGAAAAAATTTTAATGCTTAAATCTTCCAATTCCCTTAAAACGGAAAATCTTTTTAAACATATAACATTTGTAATCAGGCTTTGTTTATACGGAACGGAAGCAAATTTTCTCCATAAGGGAAGTTCTTCCTTTATAACCGTTAAAGGGTTATTTAATATATCATTTATATGGCTTATATATTTTGCCTTAATTTCATTCATATTATAAGGATATTTTTCAGGCAAAAATTCAACGGCCTTGCTCATTCTTTTAAAATATTCAACGCCCGATTTATCCCAGTTACCGATAGACCCTACAAAAGAAATTGGGATATCCTGTTCGATATCAATTTTTCTAAGGTCTGTCGCATGGGAGAACATAAAATTTTTATCTTCGGGAAAATTTTTAAATATTTCTTTTGCCTGACTATATGTATCAGTCGAATGGTGCAAAAAATAATATCTTGAAAAATATTTTTCGATTAAATCGCTTTTTGCCCAAAAAGAAACGGAATCCGACCCGAAGCACAATATCGGGCAATTTGTATTTTTTATTACGTTTTCCGTAATTCCCGAGTTATTGAAAGCAATTATGACATCAGGCTTTGCATTTATTATGTTTGATTCAATTTCCTTTATAAAAACCCTGTTTGTTAAAAAGCAGCAAACTTCATTGCCTAATCTTGCCAAGGCATTTGCAAAACCGTCTATAAACCCGTCTTGGCTTAGAGTTTTTAAAAAACTTACATTAGAGTATGAAACAAAAACTACTTTTGACACAAACCCAAAATATCAAAAAAAAAAAATGCAAGACCTCATTTTAAAAAAAAGGGCTTGGTTTAGCTCTTTTTATATTAAAGACCCCTTAAAAAATAAGGGTGTTTAGAATTTATGCAATTTTTTTATTTTATCAATATTTTATTTTTCTTTTTCGTATGCAACATATAAATAATAAGCGCTTTGAGCATTCATCCAAAATTCGGGGGTTGTTCCGAATAAATTTGCAAGCTTTAAATTTTTTAATGATAGTAATTATACAAACATCATAAGCATTTACGTTTTCAAATTTAAAAAAATTCTATATTGCTATAAATAGATTTTTTATGACGCCATGGACAAAAAGTTTAAAAAATAGGCATGGTAAAACAGAAAGCTTTAAAAACTAAATATAAACAGACATACCTCGAGAAACTTTTTAAGGGCTACGACGACAAAATACTTCGACCTTGGTTGATAGTCCGATTGAAAGGAGGACTTAAATTATGCAAGAAATCAGACGGGCTTATTTTTTCGGTTATATTTATCCAAAATTTTTTGAGTTCTTGTCGTATTTATGATTTGTCCTTTAATATCACTATTTATAAGAGAATAACCCGTTTTTTCCTCAAAAACTTTAAATAAATTTTCAAATCTGTGATTTTTATTAATTATCTCTTGGCATTTTTGAACTATGTCTTTTCTTTCGTCCTCATGGTTTAAATAATAAAGACATTTATCTTTTAAATCTTTTTCATCTTTAAAAGTTACGACATTATCGCCGAAAAATTGAGTTAATTTTTCGGTTTTATTTGAAATGAGCATGGAATTTGTCGCCAAAATGTCGCATACTCTCCATGAAAAGCCCGTTTTTGTTTGGTGATGAGGAAAGGAAAGAGAAATTTTTGATTCGTTATAAACTTTTTCGTTTTCTTCAACCGTACTTACCGTATTATAGTGGCATTTTGAATAAAGTTTATAGTTATAATCAATACAGCTTAAACTGTATGAAGTTGAATAAATATTTAAGTCTAAATCAACCAAACTATTTAAAAGAGAATTTCTTATATAATTTGTATGTACCATGCCAATTGTCGCTTCAAGGGAATTTTTACTCATGGCATGGTTTTGAAAAGCCTTCTTATATTCTTCGTAAGTTTCATTTGTTAATTTGAAATTATCTTTGATTTCAAAAACAACTTTTCTCATTATATTTTCTTTTTCCAACATATTTGTTTTTGAATTAAAAATACTACAACTAATAGAATCCCATTGTGATTGAATAAAATTACCTATAAAAGTTATGTCTTTATTTTGGTCGATGTTTTTTGCTCTGATATCAGTTGTATAGGGAATAAAAATTTGTTTTTCTTCATTCAAATTGAAATCTTTTTTCAATAAATCGGAAATTTCCGTATTCAAAATGAGAGCAAAATATTTTTCATTGTATTTTTTGATTAATTCTTTATTCATCCAATAAAGAGGAGTATCGGCGTCCATTACATAAAAGGGAACATCGAGTTTTTTTAAAAGCCTCTCATCCATAAGGTTGTTAAATGTAAAAACAATATCGGGGTTAAAATCTTTAACGTTACGGTATGCTATGTAATGATTTTTATAGTTTTTGAATTTTTTATCCGATTGAATGTCTTTTTCAATATAAGGCATAACGGTATTACCGTTTCTAACCAAAGAATTAATGAACATTTGAATATAAGGTTCAAGCGAAACGGGGGAAAAATAACGAAAATTCCCGTATGCCATAACCAAAACTTTTGCCATTTTTAAATCTCCATTTCATAAAAATCATAAACTACGCCCCTACCGCCAAAACCTTCTTTTTGGCTTATAAGTCCGTTATTTAAGATTAAACCGCCATGTTCATTTGAAATACCGAAATCAAAAAACTTTTTATCTTTATATTCTTGATTAATTAAATAATCAAAAACTAAATCAAGTGCGCCGATTTCCCTGCCTTCGTTAGAGTTTGCAATATATTGAGCATGCGCCGTTTGTTTTGTATCAAAAATTACGACGCCCGCATACATTTTGTTTTCTTTATCATAAGCGCAATAAAGTTTAATATTATTCGGGAAATTATCTGCCAGTTTTTTAATTTCATCTGCGCTATGGACGGGCTTTGTACCATGGTGTTCTTCAAGAACTTTTGCCAACAGATTGATATATTCTTCCCAATCTTCGCTTGTTTTAACTTCTAAACCGTTTTTTAAGGCTTTTTTCGCTCCTCTTCTTCTTAAATCGGAAAATTTAATTTTATCTTCCATTAAAATTGTGGTTGAAATATCACGTCTTATTAATTTTGCATTATTTCTAAATAAAGCATACATATCTTCATCGGACGGATAAAGATGATAAAAAGAGGGAATTGCTTTGTAAATAACTTTTTTAATTCCGTTTTCTTTTAAAAATTCTTTCATCGAAGAAAATAAATCAAGCATTTTCCGGGCGGTCATTTTTCTGTTTGTGACGATTCCGCCGTATGTTAAACCGCCATGGGAGCGAATTTCATCGTTATGAATTGAATTTGGCATAATTGCAATTAATTTTTCATCTTCATAAAACATTAAAGAAAAATCTTTAAACCTGTCTGAATGATAATCCATATAATCACGTTTCAACATAAACGTTCCGTTTTTGGAATTATCAACAAATTCATCCCAAATATTTTTAAATTCGCTATTGTATAATATGGTTTTCAAGTTCCATAACCTCATCTATAATACCGTTTGGGGAGTATTCTTTTAAAATTTCTTTATTTAAAACGCCCCAGCTTATTGCTATTGATTTAATACCAAGTGCTTTAGCGCATTTGATATCTTCGCCCGTATCACCAATCATAACATCAATATGAGAAATTTGAACATTTTTTTTAATTAAATCAACTTTTGTTATTTTTTGTTCGGTCACTAAAATATCTTTAAAATATTGTTTAATATTGAATTTTTCTAATTCTTTCAGGGTTAATTCTTTTGATTGGCGATTTGTAACAACGTATAAATCATACTTTTTATAAAGCTTTTGAAGAACCTCAATAACTCCTTCTTTTAAAAAGTCCTCTTCAAGTCTTTTTTCCTCTTCCACTTTTAAAAGGTAGGTTTTGTGAAAATTTTCACATTCAATATCGGTAAAATTAAAATATTTTTTCAAAAAATTCTTTTGTGTATATCTTTGTCTTTTTATTTTCCAATATTCTTCATAAGTCATATTACAGTTCGGACACAGTTCAACAAAAAGGTTATACAGCCTGTGTTCCGAATTAATCAGGGTTCCGTCCAAATCAAAGAATATGTTACTCATTTTTTAGCGCCTTATCATCATATCTGTTTAAAAGTTTTGTATCTTTATCTAAAATAACATCAATTAAATATGGTTCGTTATTTGAAAAAATATCTTTTAATTTTGAAAAATCGTCTTTATCTTCAATTTTTTCATATTTTAAATTAAAGGTATCCGCTAATTTTTTAATATCGGGACATGTAAATTCTTTTTCGTTATTTCCCCAAAAATGAGAATTGTAATATCTTTTTTGACAATCCCTCATAAGCGCTAAATTGTTATTGTTAAAAACAAAACATTTTACGTTATTTCTTCTTAAAGATAAAGTATTTAATTCCTGCAAATTCATCTGCAATCCGCCATCACCCGTTATTGAAACGCAAAGTGGTGCAACGTATGACGCTCCTATTGCGGCAGGTAAAGAATATCCCATAGCGCCAAAACCGCCTGAATTTAAAAGTCTTTGATTATTTTTTAATCTTAGCGCCTGATTTGTCCACATTTGATTTGCGCCGACATCGGTTGTTATTACCGTATCATCTTTAATATATTTTGTTATTTCTCTTAAAAAAATAACGGGGTCTAACTTTGAATTTTTATCACAAATCGTATCTTCAAATTTATTTTTCCATTCTTCAATTAAACTAAGCCAATTTTCAATATTAATCGAGAAATTTTCCTTATTTATTTTATTTAAAAATTCCTTAACATCTCCTTTAATCGATAAAGTTTCATTTAAAAAAGTTCTTTTTAATTCCGTTTTATCGATATCAACGTGAACAATATTTGCATTTGTATAATTTTCTTTAATTTTTCCCGTTTGTTTTATGGATAATCTTGTGCCGAGCGCTAAAATTAAATCCGCTTTTAAAATTGCAAGGTTTGAAACACTGTTTCCGTGTAACCCCGAAAAGCCCAATTTATCTTCAAAACAATCACCCCCCATAAGAGTTGTAACAACGGGGATTTTTGTTTTTAGGTTAAGTTCTTTTAATTCTTCTTTAGCACATGAAGTCTGTATTCCGCCTCCTGCTAAAATGACGGGACGTTTAGAATTTTTTAAAAGTTTAATAACATCATTTATTTTATAGTCAAATTCTTCTTTTTTTGGAATTTCAAACCCTTTTAAATTGTTTTCATCCACCTCCATAAATTGAACATCAATCGGAACATCAATTAAAACGGAACCGCATCTTCCGTTTGTTGCAAGATAATATGCTTTTTCAAGTTCATACTTTACATTATTCGGGTCATCCAATAAAACCGCATATTTTGTTAAATTTTTAACCGCACTTACAATGTCTAAATCCTGAAAACCGTTTTGTCTTGCGCCGTTATCATTTTTAAGAGAGGTTAAATAGTCTTGACCCGTTATAAATAAAACGGGTATTGAATCTTGATAAGCATTTGCAATTCCGCCGATTAAATTAACGGCACCGGGGCCTGAAGTTGCAATTGCAACGCCCAATTTTTTATTTACTCTTGCATAAGCGTCTGCCGCAAAGCCCGAAGCCTGCTCATTAAAATTTTGGATATAGTTAATACCAAGACTTGCCGCTTCATCCAAAATTTTCAACATGGCAGAACCCTGAAAACCGAATATATGCTTTACATCTTTTGATATAAGAAATTTTGCAATGTATTTTGCAACGGTTATCATATTTCTTTTATCTCCGAATTAATATTTTCTTCCGTCGTAAGCAAGGGTTTAGTGTCCATTCCCCTAATCCATAATAACCCGTCTTGCAAAGGGTTAATAAAGGGTGCACCGTCCGGTTTTTTATCATATAAACATAAATCTTTTAAAATAACGGGTAAATTAAGCCCTCCTTGAGCAAAAAATTCAACCGTCGTAAAAAATCTTCCGATATTAATTTCGGTCGGGTTTGGTATTCCGTTATCATCATAAGTCATATCTACGCCATACACCCCGTTTGGGCATTCGCTTACGGCAAGGCATGCTTTTTTCCCGATTTCATCAACAAGGGGGTTTGAATATGTAATGCCTATTCTCGTAACTCCCGTTACTCCTGACGGAGCTAAAGCACTATGTGCCCAGCCCGCTCTTTTTCTCCCTTGCGCTGCGATAAGTTCGCCTTTATACCATAAAGACAGCCAAGTTACTGTTTCTTTGGTCAATAATTCGGCCGCCACAAAATCGCACCAGCCGTTTGCATTATTTATCCAATCGTAAGCCGTTTCATAATCACTAACGGGTAATGAGCCCTTTCCTCCGCCTCCGATTGACATTGCACGAAGCCAAATCGTACCTTTTTTGCCGCCCAATTCTTCAAAAGCTCTTTTTAAATCGGTTTCATCATTTATAATAATATTTTCGGGCACTTTAATTCCGTACGCTTTAAATTTTTTCCACGATTTATATTTATGAACGCAGGTATCAATTGTTTCGTTATCGGGAATAAGCATTTTTACTCCCAAATTTTCGATTTTTTCTCTGAATCTACTTGCGGAATATAGTTCTCTGTCATGTTGAAAATGAATCATATCGGGCTTTTCGATTTTCAAGCAATTTAACAATTTTTCTTCATACTCTTTTGATGTTGAATGAGGGAGGAGATATTTTCTGTCAAAACGAGAGAGCATTAAATCATACTTATCACAGCTTGCTCCTATTATTTCGTTTTTTTCGCTTTTATCCATTGATAAGCAATTTGCAACTCCCGTTGCCTGTGCGCTTCCTGCCCCCGTTAATAAAATTTTAGCCAATTTTTTCTCCTTCTAATTCAGCATACCCCAAACCGCCTATGCCGTAATGATTTCCGCAATAGAATAAGTAAATTTTATTTTTATATTTAAAAGTTTTTCCAAAGCATATCATTTCAGAGTCAAACCCCTCTTTTGATACGTCAATTTCCATTTTTTCATCCATGCGGATAAATTTTATGCCGTCAATTGATTCGGCATACCCCAAGCGGTATCCTTTTGAAATGCTTCTTATCGAATAAATCATTTTATATTTATCGTCTTCAAAGAAAACTTGAGGCATTGTAAGCCCGTATTCATCCCCTTTTAATTCTAAAGAGGGTTTTGGAATATCATACCATTTATCGATTGAATTTGATTCTAAATATTTTATGTCATACTTTGGCGCAAGATGAATTCCGTTATCAATCCAGCCGACGTTTGCCGTATACCACATTTTATAATGCCCGTCTTTTTTCATAACTTCAATAGCGGAGCGCTGATGAAGTTCGTTATTAATTCTATCCAATATAGGCGCATTTGAAACTCTTTTAAAGCTATCACCATAATCTTCACTCACAGCTAACCCGGAATAAATCGTATAAGGAATTGAAACCTGCTTTTGATAAGCTGAATAATAAAGGTATAATTTTCCGTTTTCTTCTAATAATGATGTCGGCAAAACCCCGTTTTCATCAAAAGTCCCAACCTCCCCTAAATCCAGTGCGGGAGTATCGGAAAAACCCAAAATCTCGGAAGGATTATTCGGGTTTAAATCTATGTAACCCACTCTTCCTTGATTTTCACTATCACACATCGTAAGGTAAATTCTTAAAACATCTCCTTTTAAATAAGGCAGGGGCGTCATTGTATTTTTTTTGTACCAATCAAGGTCAAAAGTATTACAATCACAAAGAAAACCTTTTTTAATCCATTTCATCCGTAAATTCCTCAAATTGCTTTAGTTAATTCTAACATAAAATAATTAAAATATTTTTTCTTCATCATACACATTTTTTTTATCATATTTAATAAGAAGCCTTGTCGGTTCTTGTTTTAATTTTATTTCAAGTATAGAAGCCTCATTGTCGGCTAAAAAATCCGTAATTTTATTTTCATTATAATAATTGATATCATAAGCAAATGCTATTTTTTTAATATCCGGGCAATAATATCCTTCTTTTGTTCCGATGTAGCGGGAATTTAGGTATTTATACTGGTTTTCTTGTATCATTCCCAAAGAATTATTGTTAAAAATTACGATTTTTACATTTAAATCATAGGTTTTAATAGTCTGCAATTCCTGCAAATTCATCTGAAATCCGCCGTCACCCGTAAATGCAATAATTTGAGCATTTGATACTATTGAAGCCCCGATTGCCGCAGGAAGCGAAAATCCCATGCAGCCTAAACCGCCTGAAGTTAAAAATCTTTGTCCCTTTTTAATTTTCCAGCCTTGGGCGCACCACATTTGATTTTGTCCGACATCGGTCGTTATAATTGCGTTATTTAGGGCAATTGAACTTATTTTTTCGATTATTTTAATCGGATCGTTATCATGATTTACATAAATATCGTTTTTGTATTTTTCTTTATATTCTTTAATTTTTTCTATCCATTCCGTCGGGCATACGGGAAGATTATTTTTATTTAAGTTTGATAGAAATTCTTTTATATCACAATTAATAAAAATGTCAGATTTTACAACATGATTACATTCGCTTTTATCTGTATCAATCTGAATTATTTTGGCACTTGGAGCATAATTTTCAATATTTTTTCCAAATTGCCTTTTTGATAATCTTGAACCGAACACAATCAATAAATCAGAATTATAAATTGCTAAATTAGCGCCCGTTAAGCCGTATAACCCTGAAAAACCCGCAGAATTTCCAAACACCGTATCTTTTCCCATAAGAGTTGAAACCGTCGGAATTGAGGTTTTTGAAATAAATTCATTTACTTCTTTAATTGCGCCTGCTTGTCTTACTCCGCCTCCAATCAGTGCAACGGGGCGCTTTGATTTTTTTAAAAGTTCAAGTGTTTCATCAATTTTGAAATCATTTTTTATTTTTATATCGGGTATAAATTCCCTTTGTTTTTCAATATCAATTTCGCTCATTAAAATATCAAGCGGAAAATCCAATAAAACCGCACCGCATCTTCCTTCTTTTGTGATATATACCGCTTTTTGAAGCTCGTACAAAACATCATTCGTGTTTTTTACTAAAGCTGCGTATTTTGTAACAGACTGTGCTATTTTTACGGTATCAACCTCCTGAAAACCGTTTTGGCGAATATTATCGGTTTTGATATCGGCAGTTGCTACTTGTCCCGTTATAAATAAAACAGGTGCATTATCAAGATAAGCATTTGCAATTGATGTAATTAAATTTGTGACTCCGGGACCATTTGTCGCCATAGCGACAGACAGCCTGCCTTCTATTCTTGAAACCGAATCCGCCATAAACCCCGCCGCCTGCTCATGACAAGCCTGATAATATTTTATTCCTTCAAGTGCGATAGAATCAATTAAAGGAGTAATTGCGCCTCCTTGAAATCCAAAAACTTTATCTATGTTTATTTTTTTAAAATATTTTGCAATATAATCACAGACTCTCATTCATTTGCCTTAAAAATTTTCTTCCCTATCCCAAGTAATATTTTCTTTTATAATTTTTGCGGGAGTTCCTGCCAAAATACAATTTTCTTTTTGTTCGGGACTTTTCGTTACGATACTTCCCGTACCGATTACGCAATTGTTCGGAATAACCACGTTTTTTAAAACCGTAACATTTCTTGAAAGCCAAACATGGTTACCTATTTCAACGGTATTTTTTCCCGAATTTATTATTTTGCTCGTAATATTATCCGTAATTTTATGACCGTCACCCGTCATAATAATAACACCGTCAGAAAATTGACAATCTACACCTATATTGCATTTTGCGCCGTTGCCGTATATATAGATTTTACTTCCTCCTATTGAAACGTTTTCGCCTATATTTAAAATCTGAACGCCGGTTGGCTGTATGCATTCAATGTATGTATTAACTATTGAATATTTTGTTTTTTTGATATTTATAACAGTGTCGTTTTTCAAGATTAAAATTCTTGAATCAATAAATCGAAAAGGCTTTTCAAGAGTAATAACATTGTTATTACCTTCAATTTCAATATTCAACCCCGAAATTACGTCATTCTCGAGTTCTATTTTTTCTCCGTTTTCAATTATGAAAATTTTATTGTTTTGCCCTTTAATAGAATATACGGGTTTCTTCTTTTTCTTAAAAATTTTTTTAAAAATACCCATTTACTTTTGCTCCTTATTATAAATGGTGTTATATGCAAGTTTCAGTCCTTGTTCTAAATTTATTTTATTGTTTCCAAACAATTTTACCATTTTTGAATTATCAAAAACGCAATCAAATTTTCCTATTACAGAATTTACAAATTGAAAATCGGGAGTTTTTTGTGCAATTTTATAGAGCATGGAGGCAACATCTTTTATTGCAACATTTTCTTCTCCCACAATGTTTACAATGCCTTCGCTTTCAAAAGAAGAAATACATTTATAAAGTATTCTGTTAATATCATCAATATAAATGAAGTTTTTTAAATTATCCCCTCCGTTAAAGAGCTTTAGGGATTTATTATCAATTATGTTTTTTGCAAAAACCGGAATTAGTTGAGAATATTCTACGTTTCCGCCATATATTACACCCAATCTTAAAATCGAACTTGATATCGAATTTTCTGTCGAATATCTTTCCAATATTTTTTCCTGCATTAATTTTGATAAACCGTACATAGACATACCGCATGCAGGAGTTAATTCCGTTATCGGCTCATTAATTTTCAAAAAGTCGTATACGGCAATTGATGAAGAGAATATGATTTTCTTTGGAATATTCGGCAAATTATCCAATAAATATTTTGTATTAACGATGCTTGATAAATTTTTCAATACATCATTTTGAGCCTCATTATCATGGGGAGAAAAACCGCCCAGATGTAAAATTACATCAATTGTAACGTCTTTGAAATCACTTTTGGCAAAAGTGTAATTTTTATGCAAAACACACTCGTACTCTTCAAGTTTTTTAGAGGTAAGAAGAATTATTTTATCATTTTTAAAAAGTCTGTTATCTTTTATATATTTTAAAAATGAACAACCGATAAAACCTGTGGCACCTGTTATTAAGATATTCACAAGGTTATAACCTCATTTTCCATTTGTTCTGCGCTCATAAGCCTTGGCTTTGTATCCATTCCCCTAAGCCACAAAAGTCCGTTTGGAAGAGGATTTATTTTTTTATCGAGTTTCGGAAATTCATTGTATAATGCTATATCTTTAAATATTTCAGGCATATTTAAACCGGCTTCCGTAAAAAATAAAACCGTTGTAAAAAACCTCGAAATATTTATTTCCGTAGGATTTGGAATGCCGTTTTTATCATACGCCATATCAACGCCAAAGATACCATGGGGTTTGTTTGAAACGGCTTTAATCGTATTAATTGCTATCTCGTCAACCTCTTTTATCGAACAGGTTTCACCCACTTTTGTAACTCCGGTTACTCCGGAAGCGCTTCTGTTGCCATGAACCCAGCCTGTTCTTTTTCTTGTTTGCGCCACGACAAGTTCACCTTCATACCAAATTGAAAGCCAAGTTATTGTATTTGGAGTAAGCATTTGCGCCGCAATAAAATCACCCCAGCCGTTTGCTCTATTTATCCAGCTTTTTGCGAGGTTATAATCATTAGTCGGAATTGAGCCCTTGCCGCCGCCTCCGATGGATGAAGCTCTAAACCAAACGTTACCCTTTTCGTCCGCTAATTTCTTAAACGCTTCTTTTAAATCTTCTTCATCATTTAAAAGCATATTCAAAGGAACTTTTAAGCCCGCCTGTTTAAAAGCAAGGTATGATTTCCATTTATTAACACAGGTGTCAATTACGCTATGCTCGCTCATAAATGTTTTGCAACCCGTTTTATGGATTTCATCCCTCAGTAAAGAAGCATGGTATACTTCTAAATCGTTTTGAAAATGGATTAAATCGGGTTTTTCTTTATTTAAAACGGAAATGAGTGCATTTTTATATCCTTTGGTATTTGCATAAGGGACAAGGTATTTTCTTTTTGCGCAAGATAAAACCAAATCGGTAGGTTCAGACCCCATTCCGATTATTTCTTCAGCTTTTTTACTTTTTAAAAGAGAGTTAATAACCCCTTCAGACGGCGCACCGCCTGCACCCGTAATTAAAATTTTAGTCATTATTTACTTCTTTCAAAAACCTGTTATAATCCCTTATATATTCTCTTTCATCATAATAATCGGAAGCTAAAACCATTAATTTACACCCGTATGAAAAATTTTTCATTTCTCTCCACATGTTTTTTCCGATATAAAGTCCGATGTCGGGGCGATTTAGCCAAAGGCTTTCCCTTTTTTTGCCGTCATCCAATATAAATTGACATGCCCCGTCCATTGCAACAATAATCTGTTCCATGTTTTTATGCGCATGCATTCCTCTGTCCATATTCGGTACGGTATCAAAAATCCAATAAACTCTTTTTATCTCAAAAGGACAATTTCTTCCGCCCTCAAGTGAAATTAATCTCCCTCTTTCATCTCCGAACACTTTCATATTAATAAGTTTATAATTCATAAGGTTAAACTCTGCTCTTATTTTGCTTTCTTTTAAATTTTATTTTAACATAAAAAATTCTTAAAATTTTGTATTCACCTTCATTTTTTATTGAAAAAATATTTTGTATAAAATTTGGTTTACTTCTTTCTTTACAAAATTCTATATATTTCGGGTTAATTTCTTCGTATTTTTTTTGGTCTTTATACAATAGTTCGTTAAATTCTTTTTTTCCGCTTGTTGCTCTATGACAATGATAAACCGTTGCGCCTTTAATTAAATAAAGTTTTTTATTATTTTCTAAAGTTTTATCCGTTAAAAAATTATCACCGCAATAAATTTTTAATTCTTCAGGGATAAAGTAATAATCTTCTTTCTTTAAAAAATAGGCGCTTCCAAACCCTAAAACAATATCTTTTGCCAAATTTTTTATTTCTTTAAATTTTAATTTTGAATTTTTAGGGTAATTTTTTATTTTTTCTTTATCGACGATTTTAGCTTCGCCTAAGCCTGCTATCCCCCTTTTATCTTTCATAAATTCATAAACCTGTTCAATATAATTTAAAGGCAATAAAAGGTCATCATTTAATATTCCCAAAAAATCAAATTTTGCTTCTTTCACTCCCAAATTCCAAGCAGGGTTTACAAAAATATTTTCATCCAAATTTATAACCCTTACTTTTTCGTTTTTGTACGAGAAACCTTTTGTCGAATTATCAATTACGATAACTTCGCCGACAAGTTTATTATTTACAAGTTCAAAAATAAGTTTTTTTAAAATATCTTCCGTTTGCAATAAAGTCGGAATAATAATTGAAATCATTTTACCCTCATTTTAAATTTTATTCCAAAAATTTTAATTACTCTTTCCGTATCATAGATTCTGTCCGAATATAGTTTTGACCAAAAAAGAGGAATGAAAACAAGAGATTTTGGGATATTATTTTTTTTATTTATGAATTTTTCATATTTTTCGATATTATCAATCATGTATTTTGGCAAAAAGCCTTTCGGCGAAATATTTATGTATTTTCCGCCATGGTCTAAAATATCCCGTCCTTTTTCAATATTTTCTCTTATTTTTTCTTCGTCCATATTTTCAAGAGTATTATATTGCTGTTCTACGATTGATTTTCTTTTTAAAATAATATTTTTAATATCGTTTATGTAAGAAAAATGCCAACCGCCGTTGTATATGTTTTTTCCTTTACAAAATCTTAAATATGTAGGAAGCCCGTATTTTGAATGCGCACAATATTCTATTCCTTTTAAGTCTTGTTTTGGGTCAATTAAGTCTTTGTATCTGCAAACTTTGACTTTTTTTGTATAAAACGAATATAAATCAACCGTATTATAGTTATAATAGCAGTTATAAAGTTTTAGAGAACAAATTCCCTCTTTATATTCTTTTAAAACATCGGGATTCCAAATTTCATCGCAATCGGACACAAAAATAATGTCGTCATTTTTGCAATCTTTAAGCCCTTTCATAATTTCATCACGCTGAAAGTTTTCATACAGCCAGTTATTTCCGAAAGAATCTTCATCATCTTTTTTTAAGGGGGGAAATTCTTCAATTTTTATGTAAGTTATTTTATCTTTGAATTTTTCAAATCTTTCAAAGTTTTTTTCTAAAATAAATTCTTTATCCCCCCCCGTATGGGTTTTATTTGCTTCAACTATAACGAATTTGTCGACATAATCGGCTAAAATATTCAATCTCAGTTCAAGAATTTCAAGTTCGTTAAAAAAAGTTATGCAATCATAAATCATTTTTCGCATGCTCTCTTTCGGTTATTTTGTATAAAAAGATTTAACATAATCGGTTAAAAGTTTTGCGCCCGAATATTTTAAATGTAATAAATCGGCAAAATCGGTTTCTTTAAATTCAATTTCATCAAACGCATTTATTATTTTAACTTCGGGATTTATTTTTATTATATCGTATAAACTTGAAAATAATTCGCTTGAGTTTGGGTAACATTGTTTTACGACAGGGTTTCTTGGCATAGTTACGATAAATAAATTTAAGTTTGAATTTTTGCACTCTTTAATTATAAATTTCAAATAATGCAAAAACTGATTTCTTTTATAAAGTTTGAGTTCGTTTTCCGCCCAAAGAACCATTTCTTCTTTTGTATAAAGCCCTCCGCTTAAAGGGGGTGAATAGTCTTTCGGAACATCTTTAAGCGCTTTTAGGGTATGTTTCATAAAATATCGTATCTTTTTTTCTAAAGCAACGGAATTATCTTTATAAGCACAAAGAGAATTTCTGTACGGAATATCATAAAATACTTTATAAAAAGCCCTTCTGTGTTTTTCAGGGTGTCTGTCCAAATCGTTGCCCGAAGAAAAAACATCCCAATACAAGACAATATTTTTTAAATTCGGAATAACCGTTATATATTTTTTTAAAATTTGATAAGAATAATATAAATCCTGTGCGTCAATTCCCATATTCACGCTTATTTCATCTTCAATAAAACCACACCTTGCGGTTGAAGAACCTATACACATCGTTTCTATGTTGTCGACTTTTTCAAAGAGATTTCTTATACATCTTGCATAAATTAAAGAGTCGGTTTTAATGATTTTATCAGAACAAGTATTTTGCACAAATTTTTTATTTTTTTTCTTTCTTTTTTTTGTTATTGAAAATTTGAAATTTAATACTTTTACATCGTATAAAATATTATTTTTTTCATCAACGCTTTTTTTATACTCAAAAGGAAGATTAAAAACTCTGATTATCCTTGTTTTTTCATCAACACAAACTTTTTCAAAAAGTTTCATTCAAAGCTCTCCCTTATATAGCGTTTAATGTCTTTTATAAGGTTTGTTCTTCTATGATTAAAACACCACCTTGCAAGAGGATGTTTTTTGAAAAAATAATCTTTGTTTTTTTCAAAAATTTGGGAAGGAAGCGAGCCTGAAGTTGTCGAATGGTTATGGAATACAAAAGTACTGTTTGAATAAACAAGCAAATACCCTTGATACATCGCCCTAAAAGATAAGTCATTATCTTCAAAAAAAGCGGGAGTGAAATTTTCATCAAAAAGCCCGATTTTATCAAATACTTCTTTTTTAATTAAAACGCAACAAAATAGAGGTTCTAAAACCTGTTTATAATCACCTTTAAATTTTGATAAATATTTTTTATAATGTTCAAGATAATTTTTTGAATTAAAATTGCATTTTTTTTGAATTCTCGGAGATATCATTCCGATTTCAGGGTTTAAATCGAAAATTTTTAACGTATCGAAAAGCCAATTCGGAGTAAAAAGAATATCGTTATTTAATAATCCGATATAATCATAATCTTTATTTAAGACCTCTCTTAAACCCTGATTATTTCCCTTTGAATACCCTAAATTTTCATCGTTTACAATAAGAGTAACGTTTGATTTTGTATTTTTAAATTCTTCCAAATATTCTCTTGTGCCGTCTTTTGACCCGTTTTCAACAAGAATTAAATCAAAATTTTCTTCATCCGTAAATTTATATAACGACTCCAAAAAAGGCTTTGTCGCTTCTTCTAATTTGTTATAAGTCAGAGTAATTATCGCAATTTTTTTCATCTTGTAAAGCCCTTTTAAATAACCGCCTTAAATGCTTTTGGAATATAGTTTAAAACATCACTTGCAAGAGTTGAAAACTCACTTAATTCCAAGGAAGCAAATTCTCCCGCAAGCCCATGAAGGTACACACCCGTAACACAAGCATCTTCAAGCCTCATTCCCTGTGCCGCAAGCCCTGCTATCATGCCTGTTAAAACATCCCCCGTTCCTGCATGCGAAAGAGCCGAATTACCCGTCGTATTTACGAAAGTTAATCCGTTAGGTATTGATATTACAGTATTTTTGCCTTTTAAAACAACAATGCAATCAAACTGCATACTTGCTTGTTTACAATATTTTATTCTATCGGATTGAATTTCCGATACTCCGATTTTTAAAAGCCTTGATAGTTCCATAGGATGAGGAGTAATGACCGAATTTAAGGGAATAAACGGTTTTGACATTTGAGAAATAAGATTAATTGCATCGGCATCAATTACAATCGGAATTGAAGATTTAAAATAAAATTTTAAAAATTTATCCAAAAATTCTTTAACCGAACGAAGCGTTGTTAAGCCCGAACCTATTGAAATTGCATTTATATGTTGAACATCTTTTATATATTTAAGCCCGTTTTTCGGAACGGTTCCCTCATCAGTCTGCCCCATATCAATAAATGTGACATCGGGAGTTTTGTTTGAAGTTTGAAGTATAACGTTTGTTTCGCTTGCAAGCCTTACAAGCCCTGCACCCGATTTTAGAGCTGCAATCGAACTTAAATATGCAGCACCCGGATAATAAATAGAGCCCGCTATGTTTAAAACGGTGCCAAATGTACCTTTGTTAGAGTTTTCCTCTCTTTTTGGAATAAATTTAGATATATAATTTCTGTCAAGTTCAATACAATTACTCATAAATTCCTCCAAATTGCCTTATTGCTTCATAAGCTCCGATTGCAACGCTGTTTGACAGGTTCAAACTCCTTGTTTCTTCTCGCATGGGTATTGTTGCACAATTTTCTTTATATTTATTTAAAATATCCTCGGGTATTCCTCTTGTTTCGGGCCCGAACATTAAAAACGAGCCTTTTGCAAATTTTATGTCTGTATATTTTTTATTGGTTTTAGTCGTGAAAAAATAAATCGGGTTTTCTTCCATAGGAAACATTTTCAAAAATTCTTCAAAAGAAGATATTTTTTCAATTTCGACTTTATCCCAATAATCAAGACCGGAGCGTTTCAGGTGCCTGTCTGTTATATTAAATCCCAATCTTCCGATTAAAAATAATTTTGCTCCGATACAAGCGCAAAGTCTTGCTATATTCCCCGTATTTTGGGGAATTTCAGGTTCATATAAAACGATATTAATATATTTTTTATCCATTATTTTAAAAATCTTTTACTTTCAAATACAACGGGAAGCCCTCTTAAAACACAGAATATAACGGAAATTATCGTACAAATAACCCCGATTTGAAGAATAATTTCTTTTCCTTGAAAATCAAGTTCGCTGTGTCCTAAAAGCATAAATAAAAATGCGGTCGCCTTACAAACGGCGTATGTAAATCTTGAAAAGTTGGACGCCACTATGAATTTTTCAATTTTTCCCTGCTGCATGGTTTTATCTCCGAATGCGGTATAGCCTTGAGCAAGGGCAAGGCTTCTTATAGAATCCGTTACAATACCTCTTGTTAAAACAACAACGGGAATAAAAGGAGTAATCCACCCCAAAGATGCAAAAATTACCCAAAACAAATTTTCAACGATTCTATCGCCCATAATATCCAAAACTGCGCCGAGTTTAGAAACTTCGTTAAATTTTCTTGCAATAAAACCGTCAAGCCCGTCAAACCACATAACAAAAATCGTTAAAATAAAAGATATATGAGCATACTTTGGATGAGAGGGTTCTCCTATAAATAAAATACCGAGCGCAATAAAAGCAAGCAAAATTCTTAAAATCGTAATTGTATTAGCCATTTTTTTCTAACTCCTCAATAATTTCAAAACATACCCTGTTTATGCAATCCGAATTGCCTAAAAGTGCCTTGGCTTCCCTTAATCCTTCTTTTTGAGCTTCATATTTTTTATTATCGGAAAGCAAAGATATTATTTCATCGGATATTTTCTTCTCATCCGCATTATACATTAAAAATTCGGGCACGATATCTTTATTTGTAATTATATTTACTAAACATGCCTTATTAATTGTTCTTACCAATAAATAAATTAAATAAAATAAAAAAGGTCCCCTATATGCTATTATCATCGGCGTTTCGTATAAACAAGCCTCAAGAGCAACCGTTCCCGATGCCAAAATTAAAACATCCGAACACGATAAAAGCTCTTGATTTTCGCCTTTTATAACTTGATATTTCGTATTGTAAATATCATCGGGTAAATTTATTGACTTGGAAAAAACAAATTGAACGTTATCAAGTTTTTTTTCAATTAATTTTACCGCATTTTCAAAAATTTTAAACAAAAATTTAATTTCAAATTTTCTCGATCCCGGAAAAACACCGATTAACTTTTTGTTTTTGTCCAAATTATGACGATTGAAAAACTCTTCCCTGTCCGCTTTCGGTTTAAGCTCGTTTAAAAGGGGGTGTCCGACATAAATTGATTTTACTCCTTCCTTTTCATAAAATTCTTTTTCAAAAGGAAATATCGTAAAAACTTTATCTACATACTTTTGAATTGTTTTTAAACGCCATTTTCTTGAAGCCCAAACTTGAGGAGGAATAAAATAAAATACCTTTAAGCCCTCTTTTTTAAGCGCTTTTGCAAGCTGAAGATTAAACGCTCCGTAATCTATCAAAAGAACAATATCGGGCTTGAAAATTTTAAGATAATCGACTATTCTTTTGCCCATTAAAATATGGTCAAAAATAACCTTCGGGGTCATTCCCATGGAATTCATTTTATCTTGATTAAAAAGGAGCTTTACGCCCTCATTTTCAAGATTAACTCCCCCGACACCCTCAATCGTAATGTCTTTTGATTGTTCAAACAATGCTTTTACAAGAGCTGCCGCATGTTTATCTCCGGAGTAATCTCCCGTTACAATGAAAAGTTTTGACATTTAAACCCCTTAAAATGCCATTATTATAATATTGTGCGCATTTGCGTATTCAATCATTTTTGATTGTTCAACGGTAATTGTTTCGCCCGATTCAAGAGCAAGGACATTTGCGCCGTATTTTTTCATTGTTTTTAAAGTTGTTATACCGACGGCAGGAATATCAAACCTTTTATCCTGATTGGGTTTTGCAACTTTTACCACAACACAGCCTTTTTTTCTTGCAAGTTTTCCGCCCCTTTTAATGCACTTATCGGTACCCTCAATTGCTTCAACCGCTAAAATCATCCTGTCTTTCATAACGACGGATTGTCCGATATCCAATTGTCCCATTTGTTTTGCGGTTTTATAGCCGTATTCTATATCGGCAAGCTGCTTTTCATCAGGGGTAAGTTTTGTCAAATTACCTTTTTGAACCATTAAACTTTTTATAAAAATTGTCTGTTCCAAAATCGTTATCCCGATTTTTTCCATTTCTTCGACAATTTTAAGCATAATAGCATCGTCGTTTAATTTTTTCATTTCTTTTAAAAGTTGAATGGCTTTCGGTTCGAGTTTAAGCCTCTTTAAAAGCATGGTTTTTGAAACTTTACCTAAAAACGTAAGTTGCTTAATGCCTTCGTCAACCAACGTTTTTTCAATTGAATCAACCTGCCCCGGAGCAAAAGAGTAAACTTTTGAACAATATTTTGCAAGTTCTTTGTGGTTATCGGATGATAATGAAATTGCAACAACCTCAAACCCGTTTTTCTTAGCATTTTTTGCCATTTCTACGGGTAAAATTCCGTTTCCCGCTATCAAGCACTGTTTATGTTCTAATGTAATATCCATAATTAAGGCATTATCTCCATACTGTCGTTTCCTGAAATCGTTGTTTTAACGTTGCCGTCCGCATAAAATTCTTTTGGCTCCATTGTCATTCTTATCCTATCCGCTTCTACCGTATTTCCGTTTTGGGTAATTTTTGAACGACCCGTAAATACGACTTCTTTCGGCTTTTGAGTTTTTGTATCAACAAATAATTGGGCTTTTGGACCTTGAGCAACGTAATCTTTATATTTAACGTTTACGTTTCCGCCCGCAATTACATTGTTTGTAGCTCTGTTATATTGTTGATAATCGGAAACGAGAAACAATTTTGAACCGTCCTCAAAAGTAAGGTCGGAGGATGTATTTCCCGATAAATAATATTCGTCTTTTGCGGAAAGGTACTCAAATTTTTTACCTTTTAAAATATTTTGTTTTTCTTTAATGACGACATTTTCTTCCAATTTTAAATCTCTTACTCCGCCGTCTTTATCCAAATATGCCTGCGCATACCCTGAAAGCGTTTCAACTTCTTTATAATTAACGATAACGTTTCCTTTTGCTTTCATAAGTTTTGTATTTGTATCATATTGCTGCGTGTCAGCCGTTATTGTTACAATCGGTTGTCTGTTTTGAAGGATAATGGATTGAGTATCTCCTTCGGCTAAAACCGTTTTTTTAATTAAGGAAACTTTCATTATTCTTGATTTAATTTCATGCTTTTTGTTGTCTTTGTTTTGAAAAGCATAAGGATTATCATAAAATACCGCTAAAGAGGGCTTTTTTGTTTTCGGGTCAAGGTCAAGCTCGGCTCTTGGGCTTTGTACCGTTATATCCCCGACGGTTACTTTAACATCCCCGTCAAAATATCCCTTATTTTGGTCAATTTTCATATCTTGTTTTTTTGCTTCAATAACTACGTTATTCCCCGCAAAAGCAATTAAGGGAAAAGCCGACAAAATTAAAATTGATAATATTAATATTTTTTTCATTTCAACCCTACTTCATAAGTCCTGTTTCAAACGATTCATCATCGGAATAAACCTTAGTTACGGTATTACCCGATATTTCAAAAAAAGTTAAGTCGCTGTTAAATCTTGCACTTTCTGACGTTGCCGTAAAATCTTTACCCCTTTTTACAAAAACGTTCCCTTTTGCAATTATATCATCTTCTTTTCCCGTAAAGGAAATTGTATCGGCTTTTATTGAAGATGTGTCTTTTGCAACAACCAAAACATTTCCCTCAAGGACAATCTTTTTGGTTTTTTCGGAATACGTCCCTAAATCCGACTCATAACTTAAAACGACTTCATTGTCGGAATTATAAAAATTTCCCGTAGCCTGCTCTAAAACAACATCGCCCGTTTTGGAATCATAATTTCCTTTTTTGGCATACAACTCCCAATAAATACGTTCATCCTTGGTTTCGGTTAAAACAAGATTTTTTACCGAAATAACCTGTCTTTTTATATCCGCATCGACCGCTCCCGCTTTTTGGCTTTTTCTTATATCGCTTGTTACGACGTAAGACCAAATAAAGCCGAACAGACAGATGAAAACCGTCAGGGAAAAAAGAATTGTATAAATCTTCTTCTTACTTAACATAGCCTAAATTTTACCACAAAAGTTTTTTTTAAAACAAAAATAAAGGGATTATTAAGATAAAATATTTTAAAATTAAAAGACCCTTTTTTATACAAAAAAGAGCCTTTCTTTTCGTTTAAACGAACGAGGTTAAAAAATTTAATTGTTCGCTGCGTTATATTTTAAATTCCAATCACTCGCAGGCGAATATCCCGTCTTTGTAATATCCGAATAAATTGCCGATATGACATCATCCGGATTTGACGTATCCGAAATTTCAAGATTAGTCGCATCAGAGTTGTTAAGAGCTTCTTTCAGGTCATCTACCGAAAATTTATTAAAATAATTAACTATTGCGGCAAGTTTTAATATAGTGTTGCCACTATCTTTTTTGGTCATGGTTTAAAAATCCCCTTCTTTTATGTGTTGTTTGGTTGTTCTTCGGTGTTATGTAATTGATTTCGGCACAGCTTTTTAAAAAGTTAAATAAAAATCGTACATTGCGTTACATGTCTTAATAATTCTATTTTAAGAAAAATATTTTATAACTTCATCAACATGTCCTTTTACTTTAACCTTCCTCCATTCTTTCTCAATTTCGCCTTTTTCGTTAATAATAAAGGTTGAACGTTCAATCCCCATATATTTTCTGCCATACATTGATTTTTCAACCCAAGTATTAAATTCTTGCGAAAGTTTGTGTTCGGTATCTGACATTAAAATAAAATTAAGGTTTTGTTTTTCTTTAAAATTTTTGTGGCTTTTAATCGTATCGGGGCTAACACCGATTAAAACCCCGAATTTCGAGAGTCGGTTTAAATTATCTCTAAAATCGCATGCCTCATCGGTGCAGCCTTTTGTATTATCTTTAGGGTAAAAATATAAAATTATTTTTTTACCTAAAAAATCGGATAGTGAAATTTCTTTTTCTTCGCCTTCAATTGTAAGTGAATTTAATTTAATATTGAGCATTTTAAGACCTCTCTCAAAATTATTGTAACAGAAAAATAAAATTTACAAAATTTAACGGCAAATTTTTATTTGAGCAGGTTTATAAGAATAGTGAGAATGAAACGGTTGGTCCGGTGATAAATAATTTTGTTAGAGAAAGATTTAAAACACAAGGTGTAATGTATTAATAAATTTTGATGATGACCTCTTTGTTAACCGCTTAATTTTATTTGGCACCTTAAAAAAATTTTATAAATACCAACTTTTACCTAATCAACACCTTATAAAAGCCGTTAAGAGAATAACGGCTTTAATTTTTATGTATTGCTCCCGATTGTAAGATTTGTTGCAATATGAAATGTATACTAAAAAGTATGCGGCGGGTTTGTTGGTCAGAAATTGTAAGGGTACTTTTTTTATGAAAAAGAAAGATTTTATAACCTCACTCATGCAGGGGGGGGAATAAAGGTTTTACGCTTGCAGAAACATTAATTGCACTTATTGTAACAGGTATTGTTGCTGCAATTATGATGCCTTCAATGTCTGCTTTAATTCAATTTTAGAGTAGTTGAATATTGCGGTTCTATGGATAATATTATATCCATGACTGATGCCGGTAAGTTATATTCGTGGATTTTAAAAAATCAAGATACGGGAAAATCTACAACTCGTGAGGTAAGACACGAAAGAGTAGAAAAACTTGGCATGAAAGCGGAAGATTACAAAACATGGATAAAACTTGCTGTTAATTCTTCAAGCTTTTGTTGCAACGGACAATATACGGCAACGTTAATAGGAAGACAAAAGAACGGAAGCGAATTCACTCCGTTTTTCTCGGAAAACGGGGAAGTTGATACTCATTCTTACGTATTTTGCTATGCGGAATAGATAATTAATAAAAATCTATTTTTAAAATAAAAAGCTCCGGGAGATGGATTCGAACCACCGTAGGCAGATCCAGAGTCTGCCGTCCTGCCGCTAGACGATCCCGGAACGACAAAAAAAGTTTACAATAAAATTTTAAGCAATGCAAGAAAATAAAAATTGCAAGTGATTTTGTTTGGAGTATAATAAAAATATCATAAGGGCTTGTGGCGCAGTTGGTAGCGCAGGAGACTCTTAATCTTTTGGTCGTGGGTTCGAGTCCCACCAAGCCCAGTTTTTGAAACTTGATACAATCGGCAAACGGACGAGAAGCCACATAATGCGAAGCATTATAATCGGGTTCAGTCCACATTGGAAGTTGTTGAGGATGAAATCCGAAACCTACTTCCATGGGTGCAGAAAACGTAAAAAATCTTTTGTGAAACGTAAGTTGAACAAATAGATTTTAAGTGTCTGCCCACCAAGCCCGGATTTGAAACTTGATACAATCGATAAACGGACGAGAAGCCACATAATGCAAAGCATTATAATCGGGTTCAGTCCACATTGGAAGTTGTTGAGGGTGCAGCCCGAAACTTACTTCCATGGGTGCAGAAAACGTAAAAAATCTTTTGTGAAACGTAAATAATACGGTAACAAAAACAAGTGAAAAATTAAACATTTTAAATCTTTTCAGGAAATTTTAAATTATTCTACAAAACAAATTGGAGGCAATATGAAAAAGCTCTTAGTGCTATTAGCAATTACAATGGTTGCAGCTCCGGCTACGGCAGAAACAACCACAACAACAAGACAGCTTGTGCCTTTTACACAAATGCTTCAAAATTCGGAAGAAGTTCAGGTAAAGGCAGGTAAAGAAGCTATTGAAACAAAAAAATCAGAAATCAAAAATAAAATCAACGCAACTCAAGCTGAATATCAGCAGCAGCAAGAAGAACAAGCCAGAAAAACAAAACAAATGCAACAAGCAAATGAAGCTAAGAAAACAGAAATTCAAAACAGAATAAATACATCAAGAGAAACTGTCGTAAGGCTTCAAGATTTACCTTTAGAAACAACGGAAATGGTAAAGAAAAACGTTGCCGAAGATTTTACCAATTTAAAAAAATCAGTAAACAATAATCAATAAAAATAAGCCCGTCATAAAGACGGGCTTATTAGTATTTTAAATTCAATCATTACACAAACAATAAATAAAAAAAATAAATTCAATGCAGCATACATTTTATTTTAGCTTATAAAACGTTTTAAGATACCAAAACTTTTTAACATGGCAACTTTAGTCATTTTTACCGCAGCATATAGTTACAAAAATAAATGCATGTTTTCAATAAACAAAATGCCACCTTACGACTTATTAAAATTTTACTTGAAACAAGTCCAAAATGGCATTATAACTGTATTTTAAACTGATTTAATTAAAAATAATTTTACTTTGCCTGCCCGGGAGCCAAAATAGCAACAACATTCTTGCCTTCAAGCATTGGGCGCCTTTCAACGACGGGCGCTATATCTTGAATATCTTCCAAAAATTTATTTGCAAGGTCAAAAGCAAGTTTATTATGTTGAATTTCCCTGCCTCTCAACATTACGACAAGTTTTACCTTATTTTGCTGAGCCAAAAACTTTCTTGCAGCTTTCATTCTAACATCATAATCATGCGTATCTATTTTATAGCGCATTTTGACTTCTTTAACTTCAACAACGTGCTGTTTTTTTCTTGCCTCTTTGGCACGTTTCTCTGTTTCGTATTTATACTTGCCCCAATCTATAATTTTAGCTACCGGAGGGGCTTGATTAGGAGATACAACAACTAAATCCAAATCTTTTTCTTTTGCTAATTCTAAGGCCTTATTTGTCGGAACAACACCATGGTTTTTCCCTTCATCATCAATTAACCTGACTTCACGAGCTCCTATGCCTTCATTTACAAGCTCTCTGGTTTTGGAATCTTCTTTAACTATTGTATTTCTCCTTATTTTAGTACATTTCAAGTTTATCATGTATTTTTAAGTTCGGCAATACCAAATTATATGGTGAATATTTCTCTTTTTGTATTTTTTTCAAAAAAACTTAAATACATGCAAGAAAACAATAAAAAAAGCGCCCCCGAAAGGACGCTTTTTACTTATTATTTCTAAATTAGAAAATAATTGTAATTTCTTCGTTAGGATTCAAACTTGAAGAATTTGAAAGGCTCGGAACGAATACATAAACGAGTTCGTCACCGACTTCGTAGATGATACCGAATGTACCTGATACACAAGTTTTAACGATATCAAACGTACCTTTGAATACGGTAGCAACCGATTGACCGAAACTTGCCATACCACGACCGGGGTGGAGAGTGAAAGTTTCAACCAATGTATTTGACAATTCGTCACCGACTTTTTCAAGTCCGTTACCTGTGATATTAGCAATTTCAGCACCCGATCTGCCTACAACACCGACTACACGTCCTGATGCAGAAAGAGGAGCGCCTAAAAGTCTTGCTAAGATGTTAGGATTTTTGAGGTCCTCAACTTTAGCCGAAGCGATTTTGTTAGGAATATCTTTTTTAACATCGCCGTTTTTGATATATTTGAATTCAACTTTAATAAATCCAGGTTCTTTAACTCCGGGTCTTTGAACAGCGATAACCTCGCCTCTTACAATCGAACCTTCGGGGAATGTTACACCGTCAACAACAACCGATTCGGTTGTTTTAGCGGTAAACCAGTCGCCAATGTTTGAATGTTTAGCGGAAAGTCTGTCTAAAAGTTTAGCTTTTACAGTAGTAATGCAGCATGATTCCGTACCGACCGAAGTATTTTTAATAGCTGAACCGTCTTTTAACGAATCCCAATTATCTCTGAGAGCGCCGACAAGGTATGTAACCTGTTCTTTTGATAAGTATTCGTTTTCAATAACTTCTTTTGAGTTAGGAACATAATCCAAAAGGTTTGAAGCGATTACTTCATTTGTAGCGCTGTAAGCCCATTTAGGGATATATTGAACAGCTTGATTTTTGTATTGAGGAGTTGCGCTTGCCGAGTGGTTTACTTTGATTAATTGAGCAATTACGGCAAATACTTCGGCTTTTGTAATCGGTTGATCGGGTTTGAATACGCCTGAAGGATAACCAATCATAACACCATGTTCTAAAGCAGCATAAATTTCATCTTTATCCCAGTATGAATTTGAGATATCGGAGTATGCTTTGTATGTTGCGGGAGTTTTAAGATTTAAACCATGCGCAAAAAGGAATGCAACTTCAGATCTTAATGTAGGTGCATTAGGATTGAAATCGTTTGTATATCCTGCTTTAATTTGTAAATCACGCATTAAGTTTGTTTGTTCTTTTGCCCAAGATTTAACGTAAACGTTATCTTTATTGGCAACAGCTCTACTTTTTTTATCAGCTTTCAAAATCTTGCCGCCCGTAACATAGGAAGATTTTGCATAACCATCAGTAAGAACTTGTGATTGTGTTTTGAATAATGTAGGGTGCGCATACGCTTGTTTTTTCACCAATTTGTTATCGCAATCAGCTGCGAAAACTACCGAAGAAAGCGCACACATAGCCAATGTTGTTGCGAAAAGTTTTTTCATAACTTTCATTTTCTCCTATCCTATTTGTTTCCAACATAGTTGTAATGATATTATATTTATATTAAAAAACCCTCAAAATGTCAATAAGTTAAAAGACTTTTGGGTTGCTTAAACGAGGCGAAAGAATGACCGTTTTTTCAATGCCGTTCCTTATATAAGTCAACTCGACGGTATCGGTTAAACTTTTCGCATGGAGTATTGCGGCATATTCATCAATCGGGATATCTTTAAGATATCTCCCGTTAATTTTAACAATGACATCCCCTGCCTGAAGCCCTTGTTTTTGGGCATCGTATTTTACGTTAGTAATTTTTATACCTGTTTCTTTGCCTTTTGGAGCTTTAATACTACCTGTTTGAGTATTATAGTAATCAAAATCAAATCCTAAGCCGTATAAAAAGCGTCCTTTTGAAGAATTAAGAATATTATTCATGACAATTCTTTCAATTTCTTCGCCGAGCGGCTGCGCTTCGCCTCCCGACAGCTTTTTTACGCCGCTTAAATCAACTTTTACTCCGTTTTCCAAAGGAGTAATGTTGAAAGAATAAATATAAGAATACGTTCCGTATTTTTCTCTTACTTTTTCCATTGCTCTTATCGAATTTGATTCGTAAGAACCGCCATGGTCAATTGCTCCGCCTTTTTGGAGAATGTATTTTGAAATTCCCGCTTTTACCATATTAATATCCTGCCCTTGAAAAACTTCGCTCACATGAGCAAAAACAGGATTTACCGTAAAAAGAATCGAGAATAATATAATCTTTTTCAACTTTTAAGCCTTTCATACATACGTTTAATTTCTTGAATATCTTGCCACATCTGCCATTTTGGAGAACCCTTTTCTCTTGAATCGTTTCTTAAAAGGTAAGAGGGGTGATATATCGGCATCATTTTTGATTGAAAAGGTCCTTCGAACCAATTTCCTCTTGCCTTTGTTATACCATACGGCAAATTTAAAAAACTCTTTAGCGAAACATTTCCGCAAAGCAATATTATTTTAGGTTTTAAAATTTCAACCTGTCTATCCAGATACTCTCTACAAGAGACTTTTTCGGTATCCAAAGGATCACGATTATTCGGAGGACGACATTTTATCGTATTTGCAATATAAACATCTTTTTGTCTTGATAAACCGACGGAATTGAAAATTTTATCGAGCAATTGCCCCGCCTTTCCGACAAAAGGTTTTCCTTCCTTGTCTTCATAAAACCCCGGCGCTTCGCCTATAAGCATAAGATTTCCGTTTGGTATGCCGTCATCAAAAACAACGTTTGTTCTTGTTTTTGATAAAGGGCATTTTTCGCACAACAGACATTTTTCTTTCACAAGCCTTAATTCTTCTTCTAAGCTCATTTTTTTTCAATCCTTGCATAAATAACGTCTTTATCGCCTCTGATTATTGAAACTTTATAATTTTTCGATAATTTATCTATAACATACATAAAAGACCTGTATTCAAGACGGGTGTATATAACATCTTGTTTAGCTTTTTCGATAATATCAATAAAATCATCCTCGCTACAAGCAAACATATACATCACAATTGATATATAATCTCTTGTTTTATCTTTGTAAAAAAGCGTATAATCGGGGGTATCGTGCAATGCAAGCCCTATTTGTTTTCCGAAATAGCGGGGAGAATCATAATAAGAAAATTCAATAAGATTTTGGAAAGTAACAAGAATGGTTTTGTCCTTATTAACATAATTTCCAAAACAAAAATAAACAAAAAGAATACAGATTATAAAAATTCGTCCGAAGATTTTATTTTTATACGGAAAAGAGATTATAAGAGCAATCGAAGCAATTACAAACCCCAGAGCGTTGATAAAATACCAAGGTCTTATAATGGGGCGGATTTGAGAAATTAAATAAGAAGAAACAAAAATAAATAAAACGGAATACAAAAAATATAAAAACAGAATCGGTCTTTTATCATTTTTCGTGAAGTCAAAAACCAAATTTTTCAATTTCGGAATAATCAAAATTAAAGCAGTTAAAATAACGCTGCCGCTTATAAAACCGCCCATCCAAAAATCATTATAATATTCAAACATATCTTTTATTAAAGGGACGTGTAATTTATTAAAAGATGTGTCCAAAAGTGCTTTTTGCAAACATGTAACAAGAAAATAGGGTAAAAATGAAACGGCACCTATGATATTTGCAATAAAAAATTTCAAACGAGATTTATTATCAAGAAAAAACATGCCGAAAATAAAGTTTGAAATAAGAACAAGAATTTGAAAATAGTGCGAATTTGCCATTAAAACGGCAATAAAACCATATATTGCAAAATCCCTGTTTTTCCTTTTTCGGATTATTTCAAACAAAAAATAAAAAGATAATATCGAAAGCAAAATGCACAAAGAATAAACCCTGAATTCACGCCCCGAATGAATTGCATAAATATTTAAAGCAAATAAAAAAGATGAAACAAGCGCACATTTTTTATCCGCAAACTTTTTCAGCACAAAATAAAGGAGGATAATCGAAAGTATCGAAAATATGCATGGCAAAAGCCTTAAAACTGCTTCATTCCGGCCAAATATAATTTGTTGAATCCTTGCAAAAAGAAAAAACAAAGGCGGATTATCGGGGTCAAGAAAAATTGCGCTTAAAGGCAAGTTCGGATTACCCGCTACGGTTGACGTATAAAGTTCATCCGACCAAAAAGGAAAGCCTGAATCCTGCAATCTGAAAATCAAAGCCGATAACAAAATTATCCAAATTGCATTTGTTTTTACTAACGTAAATCGCAAATTGATTTTGTCTTTATTTTTAAGATAAATTAAAACCGAAGCTAAAAACCAACAATAAGGAATAACGTAAAAATTCGGATTATAAAATAAAGACATAAAGAAAAATGCCGTTTTTTTCAACACGCCCTTATCGTTTACATATTTTGAGTTTTCAAAATATTTTATTTTATCAAACGGAATAAGATAAAATTCGTTATTCCGATTTTTAAATTCCGATATGTCTTTACCGCTAAAATAGTTCATTTTATGGGCGGTAAAAACAATCATATTGTTAATAACTTTTGAAACATCTTTATTATTATCAACTTTGATTACAAAATTATGAACAGGGAGTTTATCAACCGCATAAGTTGCATAAGTATCCGCAAAATTTAAAATTTCGGGGTTCAATTCTTCATTATCCGCAAAAACATGAAGATTATTTCTTAAATTTTTATCGGCTTCTATGTTTATTCTTATATCGGCATTTATATGCCCTAAAATCGGAATTTCTACATCGTTTATATGCGATAAAAACGACCACAGAAGAGAAATTATAAAAAAGAAAACGGATACTGCAAATAAAAAATTTATAAATTTTTTATTTTCTAAAATGTTCATTTTCTCTCCTTTGTAACTTTTGCAATAATAACATCATTATCAACCCTGATGAAAGATGTCTTAAACATTTTTGAAGTTTTAAAAAGAAATTCTTTTGCAAATTTATATTCCAATTTAAAATAAACCTCTTTTGACTTTGTTTCATTTATTGCATCTATAAGATTATCCGCACTATAAAAAGAATTAAGCTGGATTATTTCAATATCGTTTGGGAGATTATACGCAATTTTTACCATATCTTTTGAATGTGGAACGATTAAGGCGGAGTTTATCCCGTTTGTTTTATTCATATAAAATGAAACTATATTGTCAAAGTTTAAAAAATTGTGCCTATCTCTTGGTATGTAAGGATTAAAGGAAAAATAAGAAGCAAGAAGCAAAATTGAGATAAATATTTTTAAATATAAATTTTTAAAAGAAAAAACATAAGACATAAGAATAATAAAAAAGGGCAAAAGCAAAATAAAATAATATTCCTGACAAATGGGTTTTATTAAAGAAAATAAATAAGAGAATAAAAAAGTTCCAAAAATCAATAATGAAGAATATAAATAAATTTTATCCCTTTTTTGAAGGGCAAAAATAGAAAAAACAAAAAGAATAAAAGCGCTTATAAAACCGCCCGAATACTTTATAAAACAATCAAAATAAAATTTAAAATGAGGTGCGGGGAATTTATTAAACCCTGAATCAATAAGCCCGTTTAAGCCGTTATATAAAAGATAAGGGAGGAAAAATAAAAATGAAATTAAATTTGCATAAATAAAAGATGTTTTTTTTGAAATAACAAAAAGTCCGTACAAAAAATTAAAAAATAAAATAATTGCGCCAAAATAATGAGTATTTAATATTAATGCGCCCAAAATTCCATAAATTACAAAGTTTTTAGTCGTTGGGGTTTTTTGTAATTTTAAAAGGTAATAAAACAAAGATAAAGATAAAAATATTAAAAGTGAATAAGCTCTAAGCTCTATTGAAGATACGATTGAATAAATATTGACGGAAAAAAGAAATGAAGAAAATAATGCTTCTTTTTTTCCCGTTTCATTTTTTAAAATAAGATATATAAGATAATTTGAAAAAACGGATGTAAAAAGATAAAAAAATCTTAAAATTTCCGGCGATTTTCCGAAAAAAATTTCTAAAAATCTCACCAAAATAAAAAATAAAGGCGGGTTTCCGCTATCCATAAAAACGCTTAAAAAAGGTAACTTTGAATTTCCTGCCATATAAAGAGAATACGTTTCATCCGTCCAAAGAGAAACCGATAAATCCGGCAACCTTAAAATTAAAGAGAGAATTAAAATAAATAAAATCCCGAATTTTGGCGGACTTTTTAAAAAGGTAAGCCAAAAGAGGACAAAAAATATAAAAAGAAAAATCATTGAATTATAAAAAATTGATAAAAATTTAATCTGGAAAAATTTAAAAAAACCTTTTCCTGTTATGTTATTTGAAAAATCGTTATATTTTTTTGAAAAATACCCGTCATAATCGCCAAGATAAAAAAGTTTATCGGATAATGAAACAAAAACGTCTTTTCCTTTTATGTAAAGACTTTTTATAGGGTAGTTTTCCGTTATATAGACATTATACCCGTTTTCAAAATTTGATGACGGGCTAAGTTCGACATTATCCGCAATAACCACTCCCAATCCGTCTGTATTTACTCTCATATCAGAATGTATCCCGCCCAAAAGAGGGATTTTTACATAATTTCCAATAAAAAATAAATAAAAAAGAACAAATGATAAAAGAAAAAAGCTATACAGACATCTTAATTTTAACGACATTTTTCATTGCCTCCAAAAATATATCTCCGCTCATTTTAGATTCTCCGAGTTTTCTATCGGGGAAAATTATCGGAAATTCAATATATTTGAATTTCTTTTTATAAGCTCTGTATTTTAACTCGATTTGGAAAGAATATCCTTTGGAAATTATATTATCTAAGCCGATTTCGTCCAAAACTTTTAAATTCCACCCGTTAAACCCGCCCGTTAAATCTCTTATCGGGCAAAAAAGAATAATATTTGAATATAACGAGCCTAATTTTGAAATCATATTTCTTATAAAAGACCAGTCGGAAACTCCGCCGCCTTTTATGTTTCTTGAACCTATTACGAAATCGTATTTTTTTAAATTTTCAAGCATAACGGGTAAATACTCGGGCTTATGAGAAAAATCCGCATCCATTTCTACAAATTGATTAAAGCCTAAATTTTTGGCATATTTAAAGCCGTCAATATAGGCTGAGGCAAGACCGCTTTTTTTTGTTCTTTTTAGAATATAAATTCTCTTATCACACATATTATGAACAATATCTGCGGTGCCGTCGGGGGAATTATCATCAATTAACAAAACGTTTATATCGGGAACAAATTTAAAAACTTCATGTAAAAAAGTTTTTATATTTAATGCTTCATTATACGTCGGAACTAAAATTATCGGTCTTATGTCATTCATTATCTTACCTCTATAAATTCAACACTATCTTTAAATAATTCTTTTAATTTGTCAAATTCCGTATCGTCGAAAGTTTTTTTGTCCGAAAAAGAAGGGTCAACATGTTTTGACGGTTGGAATTTTTGCAGATAATATCTTTTAATTTTTCCGTATTTTTTAAATTCGTCATTTATTTTAACAAAGTTATCATACGCAATTAAACCGCTTGTTATCGTTGTTCTGAATTCATAATCCACATTTGAATTAATTATAAAATCAAAACTTTTTTTTATTTTATTGATGTCGACTTCTTTTTTTACGACTTTTTCATAATCATCAAAAGATGTTTTTATATCCATTGCGATATAATCAATTAAATTTTCATGCACCAATTGCTCAATCATATCGGGATTTGTTCCGTTTGTATCGAGTTTAATTTCAAAATCAAGCTCTTTTATTTTCTCTATAAATTCAGGCAATTTCTTATGCAATGTAGGTTCTCCGCCCGATATAACAACGCCGTCAAGTTTATTTATTCTTGTTTTTAAAAAAGATATAATCTCATCTTCTCTAAAAAGACCGAATACTTTAGGAAAAACAAGCTCCGGATTATGACAATACGGACACAAGAAATTGCAGCCTTGTAAAAATACAACGGCTGCAATTCTTCCTTTATAGTCAATTAATGAAGATTTTTGAAATCCGCCTATTAGCATGTAACGCAATTTTCCGAGTCGGATTTTAATTTTGCCTCATCGAATTTAAAAGTCTTTCTCATTTCAAATTCGGTTCTTTTTCCCTCGTTCCATTGTTTAACGGGGCGGATATACCCTACGACTCTGGAATAAACTTCGCATTCTTCACCGCATTTAGGGCATTTGAAATGTTCACCCGCAATATAACCATGGTTTTTGCAGGTAGAGAATGTCGGAGAGAACGTAAAGTAAGGAAGTTTATAGTTGTTGCAAATTTTTCTGACTAAATTTTTCATCGTTTCGATATCATGAATTCTTTCACCCGCAAAAATATGTACGGTAGTACCGCCTGTATATTTTGTCTGAAGCTCGTCTTGATGATCCAAAACTTCAAAAATATCGTCGGAATAATTTACGGGCAATTGAGTTGAATTCGTATAGAAGGGTTTAGCACCTTTTTCATAATATTCTTTATCGTTTGCAACTTTAATCGAAATAAGATTTTTCTTATCCATTTTAGCCAATCTGTAACTTGTTCCTTCAGCGGGAGTTGCTTCCAAGTTATAGTTATTTCCCGTTTCTTCCTGATATTTTCTGATTGTTGCTCTCATAAAGTCCATAACTTTGAGGGCAAATTCTTTTCCTTTTTTATCGGCAATTCCGACGCCCAAAAGGTTTAAACATGCTTCATTCATGCCGACAAGTCCGATTGTGGAGAAATGGTTTTTCCAATATACTCCAAATCTTGCTTTAATATCTCTCAGATAATATTTTGTATAAGGATACAAGTTATTATCCGTCAATTGTTCAACAACTTTTCTTTTTTCTTCGAGAGAAGTTTTTGCAATATCCATTCTTTGTTTTAAAATTTCAAAGAATTGTTCTTCATTATTTGCGATAAAGCCGATTTTCGGAAGATTAACCGTAACAACTCCGATTGAACCGGTTAGAGGGTTTGAACCGAATAAGCCGCCGCCACGATAAGCAAGTTCTCTATTGTCAATTCTTAAACGACAGCACATACTCCTTGCATCTTCAGGGTTAAGGTCTGAATTTACAAAGTTCGAGAAATTCGGGATACCGTATTTTGCGGTCATTTCCCAAAGTCCGTCAAGCTCTTTATTATCCCAATCAAAATCTTTTGTGATGTTATATGTAGGAATCGGGAACGTTAAAACCTGACCTTGAGCATCGCCTTCCATCATAACTTCAAAGAAAGCTTTATTTATCATGTTCATTTCATTTTGGAATTCACCGTAAGTTTCATCCATGATATCGCCGCCGACAATTACGCATTGGTCTTTATAATATGAAGGAACGGTTAAATCCATTGTAATATTCGTAAAAGGCGTTTGGAAGCCGACACGAGTCGGAACATTCAAATTGAATACAAATTCCTGCATAGCTTGTTTTACCTGTTCATAAGTCAAGCCGTCGTATCTTACAAACGGCGCAAGAAGAGTATCAAAGTTTGAAAAGGCTTGTGCGCCCGCAGCTTCACCTTGCATCGTATACATAAAATTAACGATTTGCCCTAAAGCCGTTCTAAAATGTTTTGCGGGCTTTGACTGGACTTTTCCTCTTACGCCCGTAAACCCCTGCAAGAGCAAATCTTTTAAATCCCAACCCACACAGTAGCTTGCGACAATATTCAAATCATGAATATGAATATCGCCGTTTTGATGCGCCGTTTTAACTTCGCTTGAATAAATTTTATTCAACCAGTAGCTTTTTGAGATATTTGAAGCAAGATAATTGTTTAAACCTTGAATTGAGTAACTCATGTTTGAATTTTCGTTAACCTGCCAATCAAGTTTTTGAACATATTCATCAACCATATCAACGTTAGCCGATTCGATAAATTCTCTTATTTTGGAATGCTGATCCCTGTATAAAACGTAGTTTTTTGCAGTTTTTTTGTAATCCGAGGACATAAGCACATATTCCACGATATCTTGAATTTCTTCAATGGAAGGAGCTCTGAAATTCCCTTGCTTTTTCTCTACCATTTTGCGTGCTATGTCAATTACTTGTCTTGTTAATTGTCTTGCCGTTTGAACATTGAATTCGTTCGTGGTTTCAGCAGCTTTTTGTATTGCGTTGGTAATCTTTTCGCTGTTAAAATCTACAATTTTTCCGTCCCTTTTTACTATCTGTTGCATAGTTTTCAGTAACTCCTTCAGTTAATTTTAATTATCCGTCAATTCAAAAAGCCCTTTTAAGTACGCATAAAACCTGTGTCGCATTCACATTACGGGAACCAATCCGAACACTTTATCATTACTCTATAATTCACTCACTTTTAATTTAATTTTTCGGCATGGGTGATGTTTTGGGTTTTAGGGCGCTAATTCAATTATATCTTATCTCTTAGCGCTTTTTGATTGTTAATTTATTGTACTATTAATTAAATTGTCATGTCAATTAAAGTTTTAATAAATAATATGTTTAACCGATGTTTTTTTTGGAAAAAATGTGAGATAATCGCACGCTGCAAGGTTTTTATTATTTGTTACATTTTTTACATTAAAATTCTGCCATAGCATTTTTAGTTTAAAAACCAAACATATCTTAAAGTTCAGCCGCAAAAAAGCAAGATTTGGGCGTTATCGGAGGGCCTTGAAAGATGTTGTAAATTTTTCGTATCAATTAGGTTCTTTTTTTATTAAGTGTTACAATCAAATTATGGGAAAGATAGTAATTGACAAAGATAAATGCAAAAATTGCGGAATTTGCATGGAGGTTTGCCCTAACGGGTTAATTAAATCTTCGACGACCACGAATAAATTCGGGGTATTAACCGCAGAGTTTACAAACTCGGATAAATGTACGGGATGTACGATGTGCGCCATATCATGCCCCGAAATTGCGATAAAAGAGGTTAGAAGATAATGACAAAAACACTCATAAAAGGTAATCTTGCAATAGCAAAAGCCGCAATTGATGCAGGGCTTCAGTGCTATTTTGCATACCCCATTACTCCGCAAAATGAAATCGGGGAGTTTATGAGCGGAGAAATGCCCCGTTTAAATAAAACTTATATTAACGCAGAATCGGAACTCGCAGCGATTAATATGGTAATAGGCGCATGTGCTGCGGGAATAAAAGCCATGACAAGTTCATCCTCATGTGCCATTGCGCTTATGCAGGAAGCAATTTCCGCCATGGCGACGGCCGAAATACCGGGGGTAATAATTTCGGTTATGCGCTCGGGTCCGGGCTTAGGAAATATTACACCCTCGCAGGGCGATTATTTTCAAGCAACAAAAGGCGGCGGCAACGGCGATTATCATACAATAGTTCTTGCACCGTCAACGATTGAAGAAGCGGTTCAATACACCCATAAAGTTTTTCATCTTGCATGGAAATATAAAAACCCCGCAATGCTTTTAGCAGACGGCATTTTAGGGCAAATGATGGAGCCTGTCGAATTTAAACATTATGAATTTGAAAAAACATCCTCCGCCGATTGGGAATTGACGGGTGTAGGCAAGGGTGATGCCAAAAGACCGCCAAGAAAGCTTGTTTCATTACATATGGGCGGAGATGACCTTATTGTTTTAAACGGGAAGCTTCAAAACAAATACAAAGAAATTCAAGATAACGAAACTTTGTGCGAAGAATTTATGATGGATGAAGCCGAAATAATGATAACGGCATTCGGAACCGTTGCAAGAATAGCAAAAAGCGCTATTCTTGAACTTCGAGAAAAGGGAATAAAGGCAGGGCTTGTTCGTCCGATTACTTTGTGGCCTTTTCCCGATAAAATTATTAACAAGTATTCTAAACAAGTAAAAACAATACTTGACGTAGAGATGAACGAAGGGCAGATGGCTCTGGACGTAAAAGCCGCAATTGATACTCCCGTTAAATTTGAAATTTTATCGAAATTGGGCGGAGAATTTGTCAAAACGGGCGATATCGTAAATAAAGTCATGGAAATAATATAATGTCTGAATTAATGGAAAAAACGGTTTTTCAAAGACCAAAAACAATAAAAGAAGATTACGAATATACTTTTTGCCCCGGGTGCGGGCATGGAATCGTATTAAGATTGATAGCGGAATGTCTGGATGAATTTGATGTTCAGGGGGATACAATTGCGGTAGCTTCCGTCGGATGTTCAATTTGTCTGGAAAAATACTTTGACCTTGACGTTGTAGGGTCTTCACATGGCAGAGCACCTTGCGTTGCAACGGGAGTAAAAAGAGCAAGACCGAATAAAATCGTTTTTACGTACCAAGGGGACGGAGATGCCGCAACGATAGGTATGAATGAAACAATTCACACTGCCCTTCGAGGAGAAAATATTACCGTCATTTGTATTAATAATACAAATTTTGGTATGACAGGCGGTCAAGCAAGCGCTACAAGCGTATTGGGACAAAAAACAACTACAACGCCTTTAGGCAGAGATTCAAAAATGTTCGGATATCCGGTTAAAATAGCGGAAATGGTAGCACAGTGTGACGGTGCGGTTTACGTTGAAAGATGCGCAATATATAACCCGAAAAGCATAATTCAAACAAAAAGAGCAATTAAGCATGCTTTTGAAAATCAAATTAAAGGTTTAGGGTACAGCTTTGTTGAAGTTGTAAGCGCCTGCCCTACGGGTTGGAAAAAAACTCCCGTTCAAGCGTTGAAATACATAGAGGAAGAACTAATCAAAACCCATAAATTAGGGGTATTTAAGGATATAACAAAATGAAAAAATCTCAATACAATATAATAGTTTCGGGTTTTGGAGGACAGGGAGTTTTGTTTCTCGGAACGGTAATATCGGAAGCCGCTATTTTTGAGAATAAAAATACAACGTGGATACCGAGCTACGGAGCGGAAATGAGGGGCGGAAGCGCAAATTGTTATGTAATAGTATCGGATAAAGAAATTGCATCGCCCGTTTTTGATTTTGCGGATATCGGAATATTTTTGTCAAAACAGGCTATAATAAAATTTGAAAATTCAATCGAAAAAAACGGCTTTGTTCTTGCAAATTCTTCCATGACGGGAGAAGTTAAATCAAGAAAAGACATAACTTATGTTTTTAAACCCCTGAACGATATATTATCGAAAGAAAAAGAAAAATTTCTTTTAAATATTGTTGCTCTCGGCGCTTTAATCAAAAAAACCGGTATTTTACAAAAAGAAAACGTCATAAAAGCGCTTGAAAAAGTTTCTTCCATTAAAAAACCGGAATTTTTAAAAGTCAATTTAAGTTCTTTTGAATTTGGATATAATCTGGCATAAATAATAAACTCCGTTCAGATTTGAAAAGAAATAAAACAAAAATTTTCACCGTACAAATATCTTTATTTTTTTTAATATGCTTCTTTCTTTCCTCTTTTTATCGGTAAAGAAGAAGAAGTATATCAATAAACATTTATAAAATCACGAAAAAGTTTTTTACAATTCTTTTTTCTTTATATATTCTTTTTTAACGCTTATATACTCGGGGCGGTTAGAATTAGAGAGAACAATTTCTCTGTATTCGTTTTTATCAATATTTACACCCATATTTTTTATATCAAGAACGAATTTTTTCTTTTTTTTCATAATATCAAACTGTACACGTTAAAAAGCTTCAATAAATCTTTTGCTTCAAGCGCTTTATCTATTTGAGTTTTAATTTCGGTTAATGTTTTTGCGCTTTGAGTTTTGATGTTTTTCGGAAGAATAATTTCATCCGTATTTTTGGTATTTGCAAATCCACGATTTAACTTTATAAAATCAATGTATGTTTCCAATATTTTAACATACTCTAAAGGTGCAACGTAGGTTTTGCCCAAATAGAATTTAGTTTCTTTGTTTAATTTTTCCTTTAAAAAATCAATCATATACAAAGGCTCTCTGATTGATTCTTCTTCGTTATATTCTTCGTCCAAACAGGGATTATCTTCAATTTCCGCATTTTTAACATTTGATATATAACATGCCCACAATAAACACCCTAAATAAAATGCGGTATTCTTGCGCAGCATAATCTTAAGTTTCGGGAGAAGCAAAGAAAATTGAAACTTCTTTTGCTTTAAAGGGAGTGTAGAATCATGAAATGCGCTGTAAACAAATTCTATGCTGTCGGATATTCCGTATAAACAAGATGAATACCCGGGATCAAACAATACTTTTTCCATAATCATCTCTTTTGTGTGTATTTTACAATGAGTTTACCTGAAAAATTTCTTTTTATCAAGATATCAACGAGCCCTTTTTGAATAAATTTCTTCTTTTGTACAATTCATTTGAAGAACATAATTTATTTTTCTCTCAAGTTCATCATTCCCCTCATCCCAAAATTCATCGGTTAAAAGGGAACATTTTTGAGCATGGGATAAGGTATGATTTGAAATAATTTTTATATATTTTCTTTTTAGTTTTGCTCTCTCAAGAGAAAGCGGGGTTTGTCTTTGATATGTCGAAGCAAAAACGGGTACCAAAAAGAAAATAAAGAATACCATGGATAAAATTATTTTTCTTTTCATTATCTGTTTCCCTGATAACAATAAGAAGTTCCGTCAGGATATGAATAGCATGTTTCATACAATTCATGTCTTGGATGATGTCTTCTTCTTCCGTTACGGTTTGAATTTGAAGAAGGTTTAGAATTTTCGGTTTGTTTTGTCGATGTTGTATTTGTAAATCGTCCCGTCTTGGTATCAATCGAATAACTTTTTGAAGCGTAAGTCGAATTTATCGAGCCGCCGTTTGATGTATTAATTGAACCGTAAGAAGAATTAATTGCCCCTGAAACGGAATTTATAGAGCCTTTTGAAGAATTAATCGAAGCGCCGGGTTGCGTCATGTGTGCCCCTGTGTTAATTGTTTTAAGGTTTGTATTAAGAGCAAATACAGGGGATATAAATATGATAAAACTTAACCCGAACAAAAATATTTTTTTCATATTATTATTATAAATCATATTGTTATTTATTTCACCATTATTCAACCAAAAGCGCTTTTATTATATAATAAATGAAGAAAGGCAAAAAAAATGGTTAATCCCCAAAAAACAATCGAGCTTCTTGCTCCTGCGCAAAATTTACAAACCGGAATATCAGCCGTAAATTATGGCGCAGACGCCGTATACATAGGTGCATCATCATTTGGCGCAAGAAAAAATGCGGGAAATTCCATTTTTGATATTGAAAAATTAATAAACCACGCTCATAAATATAATGCAAAAGTTTATATAGCGCTAAATACGATTTTAGACGATTTTGAACTTAAAAAAGCGCAAAAACTGGCTTTTGATTTATATAACGCAGGCGCAGACGCCTTTATAATTCAGGATATGGGGCTTCTTGAACTTGATTTGCCCGATGTGGAACTCCATGCCAGCACCCAATGCAACATAAGAACTTTGGAAAAAGTTAAATTCATTGAAAATTTAGGCTTTTCAAGGGCAATTCTTGCAAGAGAGCTTTCTTTCGATAAAATCAAAGAGATAAAAGAAAACACAAATATTGACCTTGAAGTTTTTATCCATGGGGCGCTTTGCACATCGTATTCGGGACAATGCTACATGAGTGCTTCAATCGGTGAAAGGTCTGCAAACAGAGGGGATTGCGCCCAGGCATGCAGAAAAAAATATTCCTTAATTCAAAACAATAAAATTATACAAAATAATAAACATCTTTTATCCTTGAAAGATTTTTGCGCAAAAGATTATTTGGACAAGCTCGTATCAATCGGCGTAAAATCTTTTAAAATCGAGGGAAGATTAAAAGATGAAAATTATGTTAAAAATGTAGTTTTATATTATGCAAAAATGCTTGAAAAATACAAAACGATTTCAGACGGTAAAATTTATTCGGATTTCGAACCTAATATTGAAAAAACATTTAACAGGGGATATACAACATACTTTTTATCGGGCAAAAGAAAAAAAATTGCAAATTTTGATACCCCAAAATCAACGGGGGAGCTTTTAGGAAATGTTATTGAATTTAAAAACAATATTTTAAAAATCGACACCGATAAAAAAATTAACCCCCAAGACGGTCTTTGTTATTTGCAAAACGGAGAATTAAGCGGTTTTATCGTAAATAAAATCGAAAATAATAAAATTTATCCGAATAAAAAAGTTCAAATTTCAATCGGAGATAAAATATTCAGAAACAAAGATACTCAATTTGAAAACATAATTCAAAATTCAAAAACAAAAAGGTTAATAGACGCCGATATTACCGTTTTGGAAAATAAAATCGTTTTTGAAGATGAAAAATACAAAACAGAAATTGATTTTGAAGGCGAAATTGCAAACGATATTAAAAAAGCGAAGGAAAGTTTTATAAGAGCATTCTCTAAAACGGGAGAGGGAATTTTTAAAGTAAAAAATATTAATTTTAAAACGGAAAACATTTCCTATCTTCCGATTTCAAAATTAAACGAATTAAGACGGATTTTGTTTAGCACTTTAGAAAGAATAAGACTTAAAAATTATAAAAGAAATAAAGGAAATAAAATTACCCCGGTTCAATACAAAGAAAATATTAAAGATTACAGGCTGAATATTCATAATAATAAGGCAGAAGAATTTTATAAAAAATGCGGCATTGAAAAAGTCGAGTATTCGCCCGAAAAAACTAGAAATTTCAAAAATAAAGAACTTATGAGAACAAAATACTGTATAAGATATGAAATCAACAAATGTCTTAAAGAAGGCGCAAACCCTACTCCCTTATTTTTAAAGGATGAAAAAGGAGAGATTTTTCCTTTAATATTTGATTGTAAAAATTGTGAAATGGTAATTTTGAAAAATTAGTTTTAAAGTTGATTTTATTTTGAATGGGATTTATATTTAAAATATAAGTTTATAAGGATTTTAAAATGGATGATAATAAAGGATTTTTATTTTTTGCAATTGTAATTTGCTGCATTATAATTATTTGTTCGTCTTTTTACTATATGTTAAAATTCGATTCATTTTTAAATTCTTCGCTGCAATTACCGATTTTAACCAATCCCATAAAATAAAAAGACGGGTCGTTTAGCCCGTCTTTTTTTGGTATAAATTTTTTATTGTCTTTTATTTAATTTAGCCAGCAATTTTAAAATTTCAATATAAAGCCATATTAAAGTAACAAGAATTGAAAAAGCTCCGTACCATTCAAAATCTTTTGTAAGTCCCGCTTCTTTTGCTCTGTCTATTATATCAAAATCAATGACGAAATTAAGCGCAGCAACAATACAAACAACTACGCTAAAGCCTATACCCATAAGCCCGTTCCCCATTAAAACGGAAGTTGATTCGGGATTAATAAAACTCATTATAATAGTTATAAAATATACTATTGCTATTGCTAAAGTGCTTGCAAATATAACACTTTTGAATTTTTCCGTACATCTGATTATTTTTGTTGAATATAAAAACATTACGGCAAATAAAGTTGCAAAACTTGCAAGAACAGCATTCAAAACTATGCCGCTACCGTATGCCGTAGTAAACCAGCCTGAAATTGCACCGATTGCAAGCCCCTCAAAAAGAGCATAGCCCATGCTCAATGGTGCAAGGAGCTTAAAATTTCTTATAAAAATTGTCGCAAAAGCAAAAATTCCCCCGATAATAATTCCCGCCATTGATAGTATGCTTGCCCTATCAGAGCCTATTATTGCAAGTTTAAACGACAAATACGACGTTACAAGCATTATTGCAAATAAAAACATAACCTTTAGCGCAACGCCCGATGTTGAAACAACTTCCAATCCATTGTCGTAATTTTGAAATTTTTCAATATATTTTTCTTCTAAAACAGGATTTGACATAAACTTTTCCTCCATAATCCAAGATATATTATATCATCTCATTAAACGAAAGAAAAGATATAAATATATAAATGAGGCTATCTAAAAGACAGCCTCATTTTAATCATGGTTTTAAATTATAATTTGCAATATGCCACATCTATCATTCTGTTTACACCACTATCAACAACAAAAGTTACATTTGCACCCGACGGACGTCCGCTTAATCTTACGGTTGCAATTTGATACCAACCTGTAAGACCTCCGGGCACAGTTTTATTTGTTAAGAGCCCAATGTAGTTAGAGCCATCAACACCCGTTATTCCAAGTCCTGCCGCTCTTGAAGTCATATCCGAAGTATATGCGAAACCGTCATATCTTGTAGTTTCGGGGTCTGTTCCGAGAATATATTTTGCAACCTTAATTGCATCTTCATAGCTCATAACTTTATCTATACTGCCACAAGCATCTATTAAGTAGCCTATATCATTTCTGTATGTGAAGCTTGAACATTTCGAAGCATCAACACCCCATTTGTCGGCATTAGCAATACAATCTTCTTCGTTTACCGAAGTAGTGCTGTCTTGAATGGAAACAACCGCCGAATAACAAAGCCCTAAAGAACCTCCAAACCCGCATGCATTACCTATGCCTTTGGCAGAGCCGAATAAATAAGCGTCTTTTCCTATTGTATTCGGTTTTTTATCTCCGTCTATATCGACTAACCCCGAAACACACCCTTTGGATACGCCCCCTTCATAAACTCCGGGGGTAACGTATTGACATTTTTTATTGTATGAAACAAGAAATCTTGTGCCGTCAACCGTCATAAAAGCAATATTATCGCTTGAC
>CAJOJE010000004.1 GCA_905234865.1 Candidatus Gastranaerophilales bacterium | reverse complement strand
AGCAACCGTTGATATGGATATTATTATGAACAAGAAAAAATTCATAAAACAATTCTACGTTCAACTTTTTAAACTCTTTGACGACTACAAAGCGGTAGCCTACTTTGAACCCCCTTTAACCGACTTTGATTTCTGGATTAAAGACTCCTCCTTAATCAAAGACTTTATTAAAAGGAAGTAAGCCCTTTGGAAGTAAAACCTAAACGGGTTCAATTTTCCATTTTAGGGGCGAATCATCCAAATAAAGGGCAATTTCTCTTTTTGCTCCGTCATGTAAACCGACATTCCACATATTGCATAAAGGTTTTGGAATAATTATTGCGTATACTGTTCCTTGTTTTTGAAATTTCTTTTCGTCAATCATACTTACGTTTTCATCCAATATGATGATGAAAACGCTTCCCGTATCGTCCTGACAGAGTTTATATTTGTTTTTTTGGGGGTTTAGATTAAGAAAGTCAAAAATTTCGTTAGGTATTGCCAAAGCAACGCTGTTTCCTACTTGGCGGATTTTTCTTATCAGCATAAATGCCCCTCTATTATTAAATTATGTAACAATGTTAGTAATAATAATACTAACAAGTTGACTATTATAATGCTAACTTGTATTATAAAAATACACTTACACTCTGTTTTCATCTTAGCAGGGTTATGGTGGTATATCAAGCATTGGATAAAGGAGATATTTTGTTTTGTTTTAATAAAACCCTTTTGCTATCTGACGACGATAAAGCTGCCGCCATTAACCTTGCTCTTTTTTTAGACGTAAGGGCATGCGATAAAAGGCTTCTAAATATTATTTCAAAAAGGTTAAAAGGTAAAAAAGGCAGGGCGGTTTATGAATTATGGCGGACTCTGTCGCCTGATACTCAAAGAGTATATCTTTGTATGATGGATTTTTTGGGGAGAATATAGTCTGTGGAAAATTATGAAGAAAATTGCGAACCGATTAAACTTGAAAAAGAAGATAAATTTCATTCGGCCGATTATAATTGTTCCAATTGCGAACAAACCGATTGTTTTTATTGGCACTTTTATCATTTTGATGTTGAAAAATAATAATTTGTTTTTGATATAATTTTTTTATGGAATATATATCTATCGGTAAAATTTTAAATTTTCACGGAATTAAAGGTGAAGCAAAAGTCGGTTTTTCAACGGAAGGGCTAATAAAAAAATCAAAAAAAGTCTTTGCGGGCGAAAACAAGAAGGAATTAAACGTTTCTTCAATTCGCTTTCATAAAAATTTTGCCATTATAAAATTTGAAGAAATTAATTCAATAAACGAACTTCTTGAATTTAAAGGCAAAAATATTTACCTTGATAAAAAAATAATTCAAAAGAATTTGGATAAAAACGAATTTTTAATTGACGATTTAATTGATATGAAGGTTTTTGACAACGAAGAAAATTATATCGGTTTTGTTCAAGAAATACAAAAATCTCCCGCAAACGATATCATTTGCGTAAAATCCGAAAACAGAAAAGATTTAATCTTAATTCCTTTTGTATCCGAAATTGTGCCGATTGTTGATATAGAACTTAAAAAAATCATAATCAAGCCGATAGAAGGATTGTTATGAGGTTTGATGTTTTAACTTTGTTTCCCGATTTGATTGAGAATTATTTTAAGTTTTCAATTATGAAAAGGGCGGTAGAAAACGGTTTAATTGAATTAAATACGGTCAATTTCAGAGATTTTACCCACGATAAGCACAGACGAGTTGATGATACTCCTTACGGGGGAGGTGCCGGCATGGTTTTAATGGCTCCGCCTATTTTTGAAGCGTATAATTCAATAGAAAAACTTGATAATTTTGAATTTATCATGCTCACTCCTCAAGGGGAAAAATTCAATCATAAATTAAGTCTTGAACTGTCAGAAAAAAAGCAGCTTATATTTTTATGCGGTCATTATGAGGGGTTTGACGAAAGAATACGGCTTGGTTTAAACCCGAGAGAAGTTTCTCTCGGTGATTATATTTTAACGGGCGGAGAATTAGGTGCGCTTTGTATTATGGATAGTGTATCAAGGCATATTAAGGGAGTTTTGAACAAAGAAGATTCATCTTTGAAAGACAGTTTTTCGGATGATTTAGAGGGGCTTTTGGAACATTCTCAATATACAAAACCAAGAGAATATCTGGGAATGAAGGTTCCCGAAGTTTTATTGAGCGGCAATCACCTTGAAATCGAAAAATTTAAAAACAAAGACAGAAAACTAAGAACCCAAAAAAGGCGCCCTGACTTGTTAAATTAAAAGGTTTATTGCTTAATTGAACTTATTAAGAGAAAAAATGTCCTCTTTTTGAATCTAAAGTAATGGAATTAAAGGAATACAAAGCTGCAGGACGTTTTGAACCCGCTTTTGAAAATTCGTTCAATTCTATCAAGATGTTTGAAGCAAGCATTTTTTTTCTGAAATTTCTCTTGTCCAATTCTTTTTTAAGGATTAGCTCGTAAGATTTTTGAAGTTCGGTTAAAGTGAATTTTTTGGGCAAAAGTTGAAAAGCGATAGGACACATTTCAAGCCTTTCCCTTGTTCTTTTCAGAGAGTATTCGATAATTTCTTTGTGGTCAAAAGCAAGGGGCGGGAGTTTTTCTACGCTGTGCCATTCAATTTCCGCAACTCCCGAACCTTCCAAAACTTTAACATCCAAGTCTTCCGCTCTTAAAAGCGCAAAATAAGCACAGGTAATAACCCTTGTATTAGGATATCTTAAAGGATCACCGAATGTATATAATTGTTCAAGATAAATATTTTGAACATTGGTTTTTTCTTTTAAAACACGCAAAGCGGCATCGTCAAGGTTTTCGGATAATCTTATAAAACCTCCGGGGATTGACCAACGTCCTCTGAAAGGTTCATTCATTCTCTTTAATAAAAGAACTTTCAGTTTATTTTTTATAATCGTCAAAATGACGACGTCAACCGTCACTTCGTGAGTTTTTGTTTCGGTAAATGTTCTGTTCGCACCCATAACCTAATTTTAAAATAAAATTTTTTTTAAGTCAAAAATAAATCATCCCGATACTGTATTTTTAACATTCTGTTGCAATTTTCTTTGTTTGAACGGATAATATAATGTAATTATGAAGAAACTGTCTTTAATATTAATAACTTTGTGCTTTACGGTTATTCCTTCTTTTGCAATTGAGGAAATAAAGGATAACGACGTATTGAATTTAGACCAATGTATTGAAATTGCTCTAAAAAATTCACCGGAAATAAGAAAAGCTCAAAGTCGTGTTAAAATCGCTAAAGCAAGTAAAGGGCAGGCCGTATCGGCTTGGACTCCCGCAATTGGTGCGGGAATAGGGTACGACGGGTATCATAGCAGAAGACACCATAAAACAACTTACGAAAATTCCATGGGCATAAATGCGGGAATTTCTCAGATGATATATGATTTTGGTAAAACCAATGCCGAAATTAATTCAAGAAAGTTCCAAGTAACTGCTGCGGAATTTGAACTGGAACAGATGATTTTAGAAACTTCGCTTGCGGTAAAAAGAGCTTATTATGCCCTTTTAGCTGCTTATGCAAATAATGATGTTCAGGTTCAAAACGTAGAAATTAACGAAAGAAATTATGAACAAACAAAAGCTTTTTTTGACGAGGGTGTGAAATCGAGAATAGATTTTATTAATGCCGAGGTTAATTTATCTAAAGCAAAAATTTCCTTGCTTGAAGCGCATGATGCCTATCATGAAGCGACGATTAACCTTAATCAGGCATTATATCTTACTCATCCGCCGAAATATTCAATTGCAAGATTGCAAAAATTTAACCCCAGCGTAGTTCTTGAGCCCGTTCCTGCAGTTCATGACATAGATTCGGAACATGAGCATGATACGAGCCATCATCATGAAGAATTGCAAGAAAAGGAAATTGAAGAAATTTCTCTAACCGGAATTATCAAAGAGAGCGAAATCGTTGCAACCCATAATATTGAAAAATTTGATAAAACTTTTGAAGAAGTCTTAAAAATCGCAAATGAACAAAGACCCGATTTAAAAACTTATTTGGCGCTTAAAGAATCGGCAAAAGAATCTTTAAAAGCGGCAAAAAGAAGCTGGCTTCCGGAGTTATCGGCAAGCGCAAACTATTCTTTTTCAAAAAGTGAAGCCGAATACGGAGCAAATACCGTTTCTTACGGTGCTGAACTACAAATTCCAATGTTAAGACCGTTGAGCGTAAAATCCGAAATTGATATTGCAAAGGCCGAGCTTGAAGATACCGAAGACGATATTATTCTTGCTTATCAGAATGTTTATTTTGATGTCGAATCGGCTTTGTGTGATACAAAAATTTATGAAAATGAAATTCCTTTAACTTTAGATAAAATAAGACTTGCAAAAGAAGAATTCGAGCTTGCCGAAGGAAGATATCTCGAAGGAATCGGAAATTATATAGAATTGCAAGATGCAAGAAGCAACTATCTGAGTGCCCAGCAAGAATATATCAATACCGTTTATAATTACGGTATCGCAAGGGCGGAACTTGATTTTGCAATGGGGTTGAAATGAAGAAAAAATTTTTAATTTTGATAATAGTTGCTGCAGTTTTTCTTTTTTTAGGATTTTTCCTGTTCTCTAAAATATCAAAGGACGAGAGCAATTCTTACGTAACGGTACCCGTTAAAAGAGGCGAAATAACAAAAGTAATTGATGCGTCAGGAACAATTAACCCCGTTCAGACGGCAACCGTCGGCGCTCAAGTATCGGGAAAGATTACTGCGGTTTACGTTGATTTTAATTCTCCCGTTAAAAAAGGTCAGCTTTTAGCGGAAATCGACACGTCAATTTTTCAGGCAAATGTTGACCAGCAAAGAGCAAATATCCAAAGTGCAAAAGCGCAGCTTATAAAACTCGAAGCTACCGCAAACTATGATAAATTAATGTATCAGAGGTATTCTAATCTTTTGAAAAAAGGATACGTTTCACAATCTGAAGTTGACCAGTGGGAATCCGTTTACAAGGCGGATAATGCAATGATTCTTGCGCAAAAAGCTCAAATCAGGGAAGCTCAAGCCTCCTTGGTTAATGCGGAATCAAATTTAAGATATACGAAAATAGTTTCTCCCGTTGACGGGGTAATAATATCAAAAGACGTCGAAGTTGGTGAAACGGTTGCTTCGAGTTTCCAAACTCCGGAATTGTTTTCGGTTGCTCAAGATTTAACCAAAATGCAAATTGAAACAAACGTATCGGAAGCGGATATCGGAAACGTTACCGAAGGACAGGACGTTGAATATACGCTTGACGGGTACCCCGATGAAACATTTAAGGGAAAAGTTAAACAAGTCAGATTATCTTCAACGACAACGTCAAACGTCGTAACTTACACCGTTATTATTGCCGTAGATAATGACGATTTAAAATTAAAGCCGGGCATGACGGCAAATGTTTCAATTGTTGCGCAAAAGAAAGAAAATATTTTGCTTGTACCGAACCCTGCCCTAAAATTTACTCCCGTTGATACGGATACCAAATATGATACTCAAGGAGTTTGGATTTTGGTTGATAAAAAACCCGAGAGAATTCCCGTTGAAGTTGGTGTTTATGACGATTCAAGAACGGAAATTATTTCCGATAAAATAAAAGAAAACGACTCCGTCATAATCGGAAAAAAAGGACAAAAATCCTCGGGCAATAAATCGCAGCGTCCTTTGAGGATGATGTAATGGCGGTTATTGAAGTTAAAAACCTTGTTAAAGTTTATTCAACGGGCGACAGTGAATTCAGAGCGCTTGATTGTGTTTCTCTTTCCGTTGATTACGGTGAAATGGTTGCGATTATGGGTCCTTCTGGGTCAGGAAAATCAACTTTTATGAACCAAATAGGCTGTCTTGATAAGCCGACGTCAGGTGAATATTATCTTGACGGTACAAATGTTGCAAATATGACTTCGGATGAACTTGCGCAAATAAGAAATTTGAAATTAGGGTTTGTTTTTCAAGGATTTAATTTGATTTCAAAAACATCCGCAATTGAAAATGTTGAACTTCCCATGGTATACAAAGGGATAGACCCTGAAACCAGAAGAAAAAAGGCGCTTGAAGCAATTAAGATTGTCGGACTCGAAAAAAGAATAAAACATTTCCCGAATCAAATGTCCGGCGGACAGCAGCAAAGAGTTGCAATTGCAAGAGCTATCGTAAACGATGCCCCCGTTATTTTGGCGGATGAACCTACGGGAAACCTCGATACCAAAACAAGCGTTGATGTTATGAATTTTTTTGTCGAACTTAATGAAGTTCATAAAAAAACAATTATAATCGTGACCCATGAAGACGACATAGCGGGTTTTTGTAAAAGAGTGGTGAGATTTCGTGACGGAAAAATTATCTCCGATACGGGAAGATTAAACGCCTCGTATTCAAAATATATTGCGCAAGGAGGCAGAAAATGATTGATTTTATCTCTACTTTTAAAATCGCCGTACTGTCTTTGAAAACAAATAAAATGCGCTCCTGCCTCACAAGTTTGGGGATTATTATAGGCGTTGCGGCGGTTATTGTCATGCTTGCGATAGGTTCCGGCGCAAGTTCAAAGGTTACAAAAGATATGGAATCTATGGGTTCCAATCTTCTTACAATTCGCTCGTCTTCTTCCAATCAAGCGGGCGTCAGACAAAGTGTCGGTTCAAAACCTTCTTTGACGTTGAATGATGCTAATGCCATAAGTCGTTATGTAAGAGGAATTGTAGCCGTAGCTCCCGTTTCAAGCGAAAATAAACAGCTTGTATACGGTAATCAAAATTGGTCATCCGTTATATACGGCACAACATCGTCATACCTTGATATTAAAAGTTATGAAATTCTTCTCGGGAGAAATTTTATTCCCGAAGAGATTAAAAATTCGACAAAAGTTGTAATTATCGGCTCAACCGTAGCAACGGAATTGTTCGGAGATGTTAATCCGGTTGATAAACAAATAAGAATACAAGGAGTTCCTTTTAAAATAATCGGAGTTTTAAAAGCTAAAGGTTCAACGGGACCTATGGATAACGACGACCTTGCTTTTATACCGATTACAACCGCACAGAAAAAAGTTTTCGGTACGGCATTTCCGGGGACGGTTAATATGATTGTCGTTAAGTGTGATAATCCCGACACCATGAATGATACGGAAAACGACATAACGGAACTCTTAAAAATTCGTCACAATATCGGTTCAAACCGGTTGATCGATTTTGAAATAAGAAATTCTGCGGAATTTCAGGAAAAATTAAAATCTACGGTTCAGACATTTGCAATATTGTTAGGTTCGATTGCTTCCGTTTCTTTACTTGTCGGGGGTATTGGAATTATGAATATTATGCTTGTGTCCGTAACCGAAAGAACAAGAGAGATAGGAATTAGAATGGCGATAGGAGCAAGAAGTTCCGATATAAGAAAACAATTTTTGATTGAAGCGCTTTTACTTGCCGTAATTGGCGGAATTGCAGGAGTTGTAGTCGGAGTCTCGGTTACAAACATAGCTTCAAAATTGACTTCTCTTACAACCGAGATAACTCTTTTTTCCGTATTGTTATCTTTAGGCTTTTCTGCTTTTGTCGGAGTCGTATTCGGGTTTTACCCCGCATATCGGGCTTCTTTGTTAAATCCTATCGATGCGTTGAGGTATGAATAATGAAATTGCCCGAATATTTTTTCTCGGATTTTGACGGTACGATTACGAAAAAAGACGTTTTAAACGCTTTTATTTTAAATTTTTCAAAAGGCGATTATATGACGCCCGAAATATTGTGGTCCAAAGGCAAATTGTCGACCCAAGAATGTCTTGATATCCAAATGTCTTTAATAACCGAACTTACAAAGAAACAGTTTGACGATTTTATAAATTCCGTTGAAATTGACCCTTATTTCTTGGAATTTTATTCTTATCTTGAAAAAAACAACAAAAAACTTGTTGTTTTATCTGACGGGTTCGATATTTTTATTGAAAAAACTCTCCAACGATTTAATATTAACGTCAAAATTTTTGCAAATACCATTCAATTAGGTGAAAAAAACGGTTACATGACTTTTAAAACGGGATACCCGAACTCTTATTCAAAATGCGATATTAAATCGGGATGCTGCAAGTGTGCCATGGCATATAAATATTCGAATAAATTTGTTTATACGGGTGACGGGCTTTCTGACAGGTGTATTGCAAAAAAGGCCGATCTGTTGTTTGCAAAGTGTGAGCTGGAACAATTTTGCAAAACGGAAGGACTTGAATATTTTCAATTCAATACATTTAAGGATGTTTTGGATGTTATTGAAACCATTAAAGCGTAATTTTATTTTTTGCTTTTTTCCCAACTTAAAATAAAATCTTTTGCGTAATTAGACGGAACGGCAAACCCTATTCCTATATTAGAGCGGTTGTTGTCGGGATTGTAGATAGACTGGTTTATTCCTATAACTTCTCCCTCTAAATTCACCAAAGGTCCTCCCGAACAGCCGGGGTTTATTGCCGCATCCGTTTGAATTTTTTTTCTTTGATAATCTATTCTTGAAATAATTCCCGTTGTGAGCGTTCCTCTAAAACCAAAAGGGTTTCCTATCGCAAGAACAACCTGACCTACTTTTATGCTTTCGGAATTTCCGAGTTTTACCGTTTTTAGGGGTTCTTTCGGGTTGATTTTAATTAAGGCGAGGTCATTTTTATTTTTTAAAACCCCGATTACTTTTGCTTTGTATGTTTTTCCGCTTGATGTTACAACTTCAATATCTTTTGCTTTATTTATAACATGTAAACTTGTTAAAATTACTCCGTCATCACTTATAATGCAACCTGTTCCGGATGAAATTCCGATATCAATGTTTGCTTCGATTGCAACAACGGAGGGGGAAATTTTTTCATATACAAGACTGTATCTGTTATCCGAATTTTCCGCATAAGCAAAATTTCCGAAAAAACAACTAAAAAATGTTACAATACTAAATAAAACGGGTAAAACCGTTTTATATCCCGCATTCGTCATATTATGCCCCTTTCTCCCGTATTTTATTAAATATTTATATTAAATTTAAACATCTCATTGAATAAGTTTCATTGCTCCTTGCGGTTGTGTGTGATATAATTCGGTTAGCTTTTACGAAAGGAAGAGAAATGAGAAGTTTAGAAATTTTTAAAAGACACATGAAAGAAAAAAGAGCAGTCAAAATTATTGCGGGTATTAATAATTTTGACGAGCAAAATGTTGCAAGCGTTGCGAGAGCTGCGCAAATCGGTTTGGCTTCCGCAGTCGACGTTGCATGCGACGAGAAAATAATTAAAACGGCAAAGGAAAATACGGCCCTTCCCGTATTTGTTTCTTCGGTTGACCCTTTTAGCTTGAAAAAAGCCGTAAAATGGGGTGCGGATGCTCTTGAAGTCGGGAATTTTGATGCATTATACGCAAAAGGTAAAACCTTTACCGCAGATATGGTTTATGATGTTGCGTTAGAAACAATGGATTTAACCCAAAACGATGAAATTTTCACTTGCGTTACAATTCCGGGGTGCGTTCCCATTGAAGAACAAATCGAGCTTGCTAAAAAACTTGAACTTTTGGGCGTTGACCTTATCCAAACGGAAGGCGTTAAACCTTCAACGCTCTCTAATGGAAGTTCTTCCGATAAATTATTATCAATTGCTCATATGACAATTGCAAATACAATGGAAATAGCAAAAGCTGTTTCAACTCCCGTTATGACCGCTTCCGGAATTACCGCTCAAACTGCTCCTTTAGCTTTTGCTGCAGGTGCAAGCGCAGTCGGCGTAGGTTCTGCGGTTAATAAATTGAGAACCCAAATTGCTATGGCTCAAGTTGTAAGAGAAATAGTAGGAACTCTTCGTTACAAAAATCTTGTTGAAACCGAAGAAAGAACAAGAACTGCGGTTCTATAATTTTATTTCAATTTTTAAAAAAATAACCCGCTCTTATCTAAATGGGCGGGTTATTGTGTTTTTTTATTCAAAATTTTTCTTGCAAGAATATCAATATCATTGTATTATTTTATCTAGGAGAATTTACAATGAATCAAATTACTAAAATTGCATGGGATTTAAACGAAAAAACGGAAAACAGATATCAATTGGTATATGAATTAATTGAAATTGCCAAAAGGCTCGTCGATGAATCCCAAATCAAAAAAAATAAAGATGATTTCGGGTATGATTTTGAAACTACTTATGACATGAATATAAAAAAAGAAAAACCCGTTCAACATGCAATCATGGTTAAGGCGTCAGAATCGGACGACAGCGGTTTGGTCGGATAATAAAAAAGGAATTTTAGTTGAATTCTGCCATTAAATTCATTGAAGAAAAAACAGGCGGTTTAAAGCCCGATACTGCTTTAATTTTAGGTTCCGGACTCGGCGATTATACGACAGGCATGGAAGGAATCACAATTCCTTATTCTGAAATCGACGGTTTTCCCGTTTCGAGCGTAAAAGGGCATAAAGGCTCCTTGTTTTTTACGGAAAAATTCGGTAAAACCGTTGTGGTAATGCAAGGTAGAGTGCATTACTACGAAGGATATTCAATGGAACAGGTTACTTTTCCCGTTAAACTTTTTAAAAAAATCGGCGTTCAAAAACTTATTATAACAAATGCCGCAGGTTCTCTCGATAAAGAATTGCCCCCCGGGGATTTAATGTTGATTAAAGATCATATTAATTTTATGGGCTCAAACCCTCTAATCGGCAAAAATGACGATTTGACGGGGGAAAGATTTCCTGATATGAGTGAAATTTATGATAAAAAATTAAGAGAACTTGCTCTTTTATGCGCTAAAGAAAATAATATTCCCTTACATGAGGGTGTGTACGTCGGGACAACGGGGCCCTCTTATGAAACACCGTCAGAAGTTAAAATGTTGAAAATTTTAGGCGGTAATGTCGTCGGTATGTCTACCGTACCTGAAGCTATCGTTGCAAATTGGGCAGGCATGAATGTTTTAGGGTTAAGTCTTGTTACAAATTTTGCTTCAGGAATTTCGGGAAAAAAATTAAGTCATAATGAAGTTATTGAAGCGGGTAAAACGGCGTCATTTAAAATTGTAACGCTTTTAAACTCTATATTGGAAGAAATTTAATTTAATTGCTGAATAATATCGCTTGTATAGAATAAAAAGTCCATGAATAAATCAGCTAAAAGAAGATAAACCGTACACAAAATTGCCGATTTTGTCGTTGAATCTCCGACGTTTTTCGCTCCGCCTTCGGTATCAAAACCGACCGTTGCACAAACAGTTGCTATAATTCCGCCGAATAACAGTCCTTTTAAAAGGCTAATGTAAATATCTTTTGTATTAAGCATAAGCCAAACGGAGTTTAAGTATCTGTTCGGGTGAAGGTCTATCGTAAAATATGATACTGCCATTCCGCCCAAAACGCCTAAAAATTCCGCAAGAATAATTACAAGCACACAGCTTATTGCGCCTGCTATAATTCTCGGGGCAAAATAATATCCGATTGAATTAACTCCTAAAACTTCCATAGCGCTCACTTGAGATGTTACTTTCATATTCGCCGCCTGCGCCGTTATTGCGGTTCCCGCTCTTGCGCCCATAGCAAGGGAAGCAAACCCCGGAGCAAGTTCTCTTATGAGTGCAATTCCTAAAAACCCTCCGATATAATCATCGGCACCCGATAATAAAAACTGTTTTGAAACTTGAAGCGCAATAACGGATGATGCGATTATAACAATCATAAGACATATCCCCAAAGAATCGTACCCGATTTTTGCCGCTTGCGAAATTACGCTTTTAAATGTCACATTGCCTTGCAGAGTATATTTTACGGAAATTATAAAATTTTCTATACATTTTCCCAAAAATGAAATCATACGCTGATTTTACAATTAAAATAAGATGATTTCAACTTTGTTAAATTTATATTGAGAGTAATTTTTTACCTTAATTTTCTCTATTCTCCTTGCAATGTAATAAAAAATTTTTTATAATAAAAATATCAAAAAGGGGTAATTTATGAATTTAAAACGGTTTACCCCCCCCCCCGAAGAAAAACGGGGTTTAAGCGGGGTTAAGAAGAAAAATAAGAAGAAATACAATAGGAAAGTCGCTTTCACTCTCGCAGAAACCCTCATCGCTCTTGCAATCATAGGAATAATATCAATCCTTATGATAAATTTTATCTTCGGAAAAGTTATGGATAACGTAAGAGCAAAACATACCATAGCTTCAAAACATAAATTTGCAAAATCAATCGAAAATATGGCTCTAAACTACGGTATAGGGCCATACTACGGTACGGGAGAAGAAAAATACGATGCAACAAGCGAATTTGTACAAAAATTAAGCCAATATTATAAAATAAACAGAATTTGCGATACTAATTCTTTAGATGATTGTTGGGGATATAAAATAATAAATTTAAACGGAAAACTCTTTAAAAACGGCGGAAATGAAAACTTAGCCGATGATTATGATAATGAAACAAGAGGAATATTAGGAACTGACGGAACCCGTTTCATCTTATCGTATAACAAAAACTGCAATGAACTTGACCCTCAAATTTTCACTTGGAACAGTAACGGCACAAATAATAATGCCATGAATTGTATCGCAGCAATAATCGACATAGACGGAAACAAAGCCCCAAACAGAGTAGGAAAAGACATATCCTTCATTAACGCAACAGGCATAGGCGACAATTGCATAATCAAAATAGGCGATGCATGCTTTGGGGCAATGTTTCAACCTGATGGAGTGATGAGCTTAGAAGAATGTATGGAGCATAAAGACGAATGGGGGCTCACTTATTGTATGGGCGAAACTAATGATGAGATTGAGTTAGATTTTTATAATTATGGCGGCGATTACTATGCAGGTGCTGCAAAAACATGTGGCGGCAAAGCCAATTTAATCGCTAAAGACGAAGTTAAGGAACTTTTTTTAAACATGTATGAAGAATATGAAGCGGAGCTTTCATCTGCTGTGGATGTGCGTGGTGTTGATGTCACAGAATGTTGTTTTAGCAAATATATTGAAGGAAGTGCAGGTGATTTAGGACTTGTTGATCCGACAACTCCTCTAAATCCTTTTTACGGATTTGCCGACACCGACTATTATTTGACTGTTTCCGGACCGGAAAGTATAGATAGATTTGGTTCCGTTAATCGCCCTTATGCATTTTATACGAGTGAATTTGCGGGATTTGGTATCGATGATGATAAAGCGGTATTTTTTACATCTTCAAATATCTACACTCTTTGCCGCATGAATTAAATTATTATTTTCAAATTTAATACCTTTTGTACAGAGGTTTTTGTTTTTCATTATTTTTTATTTGTTGTATTATTATTTTATACATTTTGGAGAAATTAATTATGAGTGATGATATAAGGGTTAGAATTGCTCCCTCGCCGAGCGGAAATTTACATATAGGTACTGCAAGAACAGCTTTATTTAATTATTTGTATGCAAAAAAAATGAACGGTACTTTTGTTTTAAGAATTGAAGATACCGACGCTGAAAGAACAAAACAGGAATATATAGATAATATTTTTGATTCTCTAAAAGCGCTTGGTTTAAATTGGGATGAAGGTCCCGATGTCGGCGGAGAATACGGTCCTTATACGCAATCAGAGAGGTTTGATATTTACCCGAAATACGCTCAAATGCTTTTGGATAAAGGATATGCGTATGAATGTTGGTGTACCAATGAAGAATTGGAACAGGAAAAAGAAGAAGCCGTTAAAAATAAACAAGCATACGTTTATTCAAGAAAATGTTTGAATATAACAAAAGAACAAAGAGAACAATATATTAAAGAGGGCAGAAAACCCGCAATAAGGTTTAAAGTTGAACATAAAGAACTTGTTTTCAATGATATGGTAAAAGGCGAACTGAAATTTGATACAAGCTTAATCGGCGATTTTGTCATTATGAAATCGAACGGCACGCCTACATATAATTTTGCCGTCGTAATAGATGATATGTTGATGAAAATTTCTCATATTATAAGAGGCGAAGACCATATTTCAAATACACCTAAGCAAATTTTAATTTATGAGGCGCTTGGTGCTAAGGTTCCTGAATTTGGACATTTGGGAATGATTTTAGCACCCGATAGAAGCAAATTATCAAAACGCCATGGAGCAACCGCCGTTTCTGATTTTGTAAAAGAAGGTTATTTAACGGACGCCTTGATTAATTTTGTTGCGCTTTTAGGCTGGGCACCTTCAGACGGGCAGGAAATCAAAACGGTTGATGAAATTGCGCAAGATTTTAGAATTCATGAAATCTCAAGTTCAAATTCAATTTTTGAATATGACAAATTGAATTGGATGAACGGGCAATACATTAAAAAAATGGATATTAAAAAATTAACCGATATGATTATTCCGTTTTTAAGCAAATATGATTTATCCGAATTATCAAGAGAAAAATTGGAACGTATGGTTTTAATTACAAGAGAACCCTTGACCGTTTTAAAAGATATTGAAGATGATGTTCCTTATTTCTTTGGAAAAAACGTTCCGCTAGATGAAGTGAAAGAGTTGTTATCAAGCGAGCTTTCAAAAAATGTATTGACAAAATTCCTTGAACTTGTAAACGGCTGGGAAACAGACGGTAACGGCGATTTTACCGACGAAGAAAAAATTCATAACGATTTAGCCGACCTAAGAGCCGATTTTAAAGAAAAATTCGGATATAAACCAAAAGAAACCATGTGGGCAATCAGAGCCGCAATTACAGGGCGCACAAGAGGCGCTGATATGGTCGGTATTTTGATGATTTTAGGTAAAGATAAAGTTCTTTTAAGAACCAAAAATGCGCAAAAAATCACGTTAGGAGTCTAATAATGAAATTTTTGCACTCCATGATAAGAGTTTATGATATTCAAAAATCTTTAGATTTTTATACTAAACTTTTCGATATGAAATTCAACCATAAAGCGGATTTAGAAGACTGTACGCTTTATTATTTAACCGATTTATCAACAGGGGTTGAAATTGAACTTACGGAAAATTTTGAAAAGCCCGAGGATAAATATGTAAACGGTGAAGCGTTCGGTCATTTTGCTTTTGAAACGGATAATTTCGATGAATTTACAAAAAAAGTACATGAATTGGGGTATGAATATTTATATGAACCGTTTGATATTGTGTTAAAAACGGAAAATGGCGAAAAAACCGTAAAAGCAGCTTTCATCAATGACCCTGACGGAAATGAAATTGAAATTATTGAAAAACAATGAAAAAATCTATCGACTTTTTATTAACAAGAAAATGTAATTACAGGTGTCCTTATTGTTCTCAATCCAAAAAATTTGAAAATAAGGACACATTGTTAAATGCCGATAAAAACGTTATTAATGCATTTTTAAAATTTTTATCGACAATAGATAAAGAATACGAAATAACTTTGTCGGGCGGCGAGCCTCTTTGTCATCCCGATTTTTTTAAAATCGTTCGGGATATTGTTAATTTAGGGTTTAAAATTTCTGTTGTATCGAATTTTTCTTTTCCTTTTGAAAAGTATAAATTGTTAAAAGAAATAGCGGGCGATAATTTGTCGGAACTGTTTATATCTTTACATATAGGGCAAGTTGACGATATTAATTTATTTTTAGATAAAGCGCTTGAATTTAAGAAAATAAAAGGGAATACAAATTTTACCGTAGGTTCGGTTTTAAGTGAAGAAAATTTATCCGAATTGAAGAAAGTTTCCGCATTTTTAAAAGAAAACAATATAAAATTCGAGCTTCAACATTTAAGAATTAAAAATGCTTTTGTTGAATATCAAGGAGAAGCGAAAGAATTTATTAAAAATTTTCCGATTGAAAAAATCAGAGAAAAATCTGATACCTACGGTAAAATTTGTTATGCCGGAATAAATTTTATTTTTATTTATGAAACGGGAGAAGTATACAGGTGTTATTCTTCTCGATTTAATAAAATTCATTCCATGGGAAATATCAAGGATAAAAATTTTAAATTATATTCTGCGCCCGTTCCATGCCTGAATAAAAAATGCACTTGCCCGAAACCAATTATTAATAACTTGATTGATTTTAATTCTTCGGATTATTTCAAAGCATTGTGCTTATCTTGTTACAACGGCTTATATTTACCTTATTATGCCGTTAAAAATCGAGAAATTTTAAAAACTAAATTAATTCAGTCGTTAAAATTTAAAAAATAACTTGATTTACCTTCTTTATTTGGTACAATTTAGTTGCGATATATTTTATGTATCGGGACGTAGCGCAGCTTGGTAGCGCACCACCTTGGGGTGGTGGGGGTCGCAGGTTCAAATCCTGTCGTTCCGACCATTTATTTAAAAGACTTTTGGCGATTTTGTCAGAAGTCTTTTTTTTGTTTTTAATTTATCGGATTTGAACCTGCATTAAATTTTTGCAAGTCTGCTTAAAACGTCGAGCCGTTTTAATGTCCTGTCGTTTTTGACCATTTATTTAAAAATCCCAAGCGTTTGAAATTCTTTGATTTTCCTATAATGTCAGTTTAAATAATTACTTTATATTTTTTAATTTTACGGAAAAATTCAACCGATAATTATTATTAATTTCGTTAAAATTAAAAATACCCGATTTTATATTTAGAAATCGGGTATTTTTATATTTGATATTTTTTAACTTATTAAACTGTTAGTGTGATACACAAAATGCATACCATACGGCTTCTAAGTCCCTTTTGCTCCAAGTGTTATTGCTTGCCCAATAAAGCGCATTAGAGTTAAAATGAGCTACCTTTGCGCTATTTGCGGATTCTTCCGTTCCGGTAAAAATGCTGAATTCTTCTACGGGAAGAACGGGTGATATTTCTGCAAGAGTAGTTGCATTAATTTGCATACTCGGGTCATCATAATCGTGCATTGAATTTATATCCGTCCTGTCGTATACAAGATTTGCAAAAGAATAAAGTTCTTCTACCGTCGGCATGTTTTGAACTCCGCCGCATATTTCAACGGCTCTGCCCCAATAATCCTGTCCTGAACCTGTGTAACAATTTTTAATACCTAAAGCATCTTTCTTGCTTTCGCAATCTTGAAGCCCTTCCGTTAGAGCAATCGGTGCCGACCAGCAAAATTCCTGATTGTTATACTCAAAATTCATGCCGCAACCGCTTTTATCGTTAGTGTTTAATTGCAAAGCATTAAATAATACAAAATCTTTATTGTATACATTTGGTTTAGCATCATTATTAATATCCATGGCTATTGCCGTACAGCTTGTAGAAACATTGGTGCGGCTTTCTTTCCCCCATTTATAAGTTCCGGGTTCCAAGGCAGGACATTTTTTATTCCAAGCTATTACCATAGGGGTGCCATCCAGTGTAACAATTCCCATAGTGTCGCCTTCAAAATCGCTTGTATCCGTTTTTGGCATTCCGAATACTTTTCCGTTTTTCATATTTGAAAGTTCATATTCCGTTCCGTCCGGCATGGTAATTTTGTCATAATTAAAGCACTCTTGAAGGTGGTTTTTATCACATATTCTTGAAATTTTAAGATAATTTAAAAGCTCTTTTACAAATTCTTCCGTATTTTCATAATACGGACCCACTTTATTGTTTTGCGCCATAGCCTCCATTGCTTTCGTAAACTTTGTTTTAGCTACGTCAACCTGATTTTGCCTTACTTTGTTTTGAATTAAATAATTTAGCGAGGGAATTGTAATTGCTGCGACAATTCCTAATACTGTCAGTGCAATTAATGTTTCCGTAAGGGTAAATGCTGATTTTTTGTACGTCCTTATGAACCTAAAAAACATAATCGGTATTACCTTTCGTTGTTATTGTCTTTATATTTAATGACTGATTTTAGAGCCTCTTTTAAGATTAAGTTTTTCAATACTTCGGCGAAATCAATGTTCGTTCTTTCAAAATAATCAACCCTAATATCTATGCTGCCTGTGATGATTGTTTCTGCGCCTTTGGATTTAAGATGTTCCTGAATTTTTTTAAAGATGTTATTCGGTCTTGTTTGTGATTCTGTGGGTTCAAATCTGTGGTAATCTTTAATATTGTTAATTCCTTTTGCAATCATTTTTTGAAATTCATCATCAGGATAGATTATTTCAACTTCGGGGCAAATTTTATCAAACGCATTTTTAAAAACTTTCTTATCAATTGCATAATCCGTTGTTATTAATCCCGCTTTTTTATATTTTTTTGCTTCTTTTGCAATTTCGTCAACGGGGTTAATAATTTCAATATCGGCTTTTTTTGAAATTTTATCCATTGCGGAATATGCGCTGCTTGATGAAATACAAATTTTATCTGCACCGCAATCCTTTAACTTTTTTGCAATCTCAACATATTCTTCAATAAAATTTTCGGAGTTTGAATTGTCCGAAAGTGCTTTTGTTGCATACCAAACAATAAGTTCGGGGTGGTGGCAATCTTTAAAAGCACCCTTTTTTGTCATTTCTTCTTCGATTAATGTAAGAAGTTTATTTGTTGCTGCTACGCCGTTTCCGCCTATAATTCCGATTTTCATATAATTTCTTTTCTAATTTTTACATAATTTATATTTTTCATTATGCATTATATTTCAAATTTTGTAAATAATTATTTTATACTACTTGCAAATATATTAAAATAAATTCAATAACTTGCTGCTCTAATTTTATTTTTTTAATACAATTAAATTATGTTAAATCAATTTTCAAGAACTGAATTATTAATAGGAAAAGATGCGCTTTTGAAACTTCAAAATTCGAGAGTTGCAATTTTCGGCATAGGCGGTGTCGGAGGGTATGCTGCAGAAGCTCTTTGCAGAGCGGGAGTCCAAAAATTTGATTTAATTGATGATGACAAAGTTTGTCTTACCAATATTAACAGACAAATTATTGCAACGAGAAAAACCGTAGGGATGTATAAAGTTGATGTTATGAAAGACAGAATTAAAGATATCAACCCGAATTGTGAAGTTAAAACATATAAAACTTTTTTTCTTCCCGAAAATTCCAATGAATTTGAATTTCAAAATTACGATTATGTTCTTGATGCGATTGATACCGTCAAAGGAAAAATCGAGCTTGTTGTTAAATGCAATGAATTGAATGTTCCCGTAATTTCTGCTATGGGTGCGGGAAATAAGTTTGATCCGACTAAATTTGAGGTAGATGATATTTTTAAAACTTCTGTTTGCCCCCTTGCAAGAGTTATGAGGGGAGAACTCAAAAAGAGAGGAATAAAAAAACTAAAAGTCGTTTATTCAAAAGAACAACCCGTTAAGCCTGACGATAATATTGAAAATTCATGCCGTAATAATTGCATTTGTCCGAAAGATACAAAAAGAACATGTACGATAAGGCGTCAAATACCGGGTAGTCTTTCCTTTGTCCCGTCTGTTATGGGGCTTATTATGGCAGGTGTTGTTATTAAAGATTTAATTAAATAATTTTTTTCGCAAAAAATTTTTTTTACATGTTTTGTCAGATTACCAAAAAGTTTTTTAACTCAAAACATGTCGATAAATATTGGGAAAGGGTGTTGAACATATGCAAGTTCAGGGTGTTTTGCCGTACATCGGCAATAATTCGGTTTCGTTTAAATCAAGTATTGTTACCTTATCAAAAGCAAATTTAGGGGACAGTATAAAAGAAAATGTCGTAGATACTTTTAACAGAAATATTCTTCCCGATATTCAATCAACTCAAGAAGAAGATTCTCTTGAAACGATTGAAATGGCGGGCGGACAGGGCAGGGTAATTAAAACTCCCGATGATTATAAAAACAAGGTGAATTTCTTTGCACTCGGGGCGGGGTCAGGAAGCAGATTTAGGGAATTGGCTCAAACGGTCGGAGATTATAATAAAATAAGCTTGCCTTATAAAACGGAAAATCCTGATAGAGATGTACACATGCTGGATTTTGCCATGGCAATGGGTAAAAATTTTATTGACGACAAAGGAGTTCAAACAATCGTAAGTTCAAAGGCTTCGGGGAGTTTTGGCGATATCGTAAAACATTATCTTGATGATGAAAATGAAATAAAAGATACGGTTGTTTGCTGCGGAGATAATGTTTTTGGGGATGATTCAAAGAAAATTATGAGCTTTTTTACAAAAGCAATAAACGACCCAAATAAACATGTTGCCCTTGTCGGAGTTGAAAGAACGCCGGAAGAAGTTGCCGGAAGATTTGGCGTTCTTGAAGTTGAAAAACAGGAAAACGGCGATAATTATAAGTTATTGGGCTTTAGTGAAAAACCGCCTCTTGATGTTGCGCAAAAACTTGCAGTAAATGGTAAAAATATTGCAAATACGGGGCTTTTCTATATAAGTAAAGAAGCTATGACAAATTTAATTGATGAAATTAAAAACGGCGAAAATAATATCAAAAAGAGCGATAAAGAGCCTTACGATTTTGCAAATGCCGTAAAATACGTTCATTCCAAAACAAATGATTGGTTTAATCTTGATTCTAAAGAAGCATCGGAAGTCATGACGGTTGAAAAATGGGAGGATGTAGGCGAGCCTAAAGCGCTTTATTCTTTCCTTGACGATGTTAAAAAGGAAGGAACCTATCTTCAAAATTTCCCGAAAAATTTTGCCGATGAAATTCAATCATCTTTTAAAAAGAGAATAAAACTCGACGGTAAAACGCCGTTTATTAATTTTTCCTCTAACTTAAATCCTGACAGAGAACAAATCAAAAATGCAAAAAGCGTTGAAGGCGTAAATATTTTGGTTTAATTATAATCTTTCTTTAAAATCTTTGTATGAAAACGAGCGAATGACTTTATATTCGCCGTTTTCTTCAAGGATGATATCGGGCAGTTTCATTCCGTTAAACGTGTTATTTTTTACGGTCGTATAAATTGCCATATCCTGAAATTCAAGAATATCATCTCTTTTTAACGGTTTTTCAAAGGAATAGTCCCCTATGACATCCCCTGCAAGACAAGTAGGGCAAGATAATCTGTATGTGTATTCTTTTTCAAATTCCTTATATCCTCCTTTTAGAGGCGGTTTGTAGGGCATCTCCATAACATCGGGCATATGACATGCGGCAGATACGTCTAAAATTGCAATATCAATCCCGTTTTTTACGATATCCAAAACTTTTGTATATAAAACCCCCGCATTTAGTGCAATTGCTTCGCCCGGTTCCAAATAAACCAGAACATCATATTTATTTTGAATTTTATCAATGCAGTTATATAATGTTTTCAAATCGTAATCATCTCTTGTAATATGGTGTCCGCCGCCAAAATTTACCCATTTCATTTTATAAAGAAATTTTCCGAATTTTTCTTCAAAAACATCCAATGTTTTTTTGAGTGCGTCTGAATTTTGTTCGCAAAGAGTATGAAAATGAAGCCCGTCAATATTTTTTAAAACTTCATCGTTAATATCTTCAAGTTTTGTGCCCAATCTTGAACCGTATGCGCAAGGGTCGTAAATTGCTTTTTCTTGAGTGGAAATTTCGGGATTTACTCTTAAACCCGTACTTTTATTTTTGTTTAGCGCTATATTTTGAAATTTTTCGATTTGATAGGGTGAATTAAAAATAATATGGTCACAAATTTTCGCTATTTCTTCAAATTCTTCTTCCTTATAGGCGGGAGAATAAATATGATTTTCTTTCCTCATTTCTTCAAAAGATAATCTTGCCTCATACAATCCGCTTGCCGTTGCGCCGGATAAATATTCTCCGATGAGAGGGTATAGAGAATACATAGAAAAGGCTTTTTGTGCAAGAAGAATTTTGCACCCTGTTTTTTCTTGAACGGATTTTAAAATTTCAAGATTTCTGATTATTTTATTTTTTTGAATAACATAACAGGGTGTTTTTAATTCTTCTTTTTTCATAAATTAATCTACCAATACCGGGTTTTCATCAATAATGTAAGGTAAGCCCCATTTATTAAGAGCTTCCATGAAAGGATCGGGGTCAAATTCTTCAATATTATAGACACCCTTTTTGTCCCAAATACCTTTCATAATCATCATAGCTCCAATCATTGCGGGAACACCCGTTGTGTATGAAACGGCTTGTGATTCTACTTCTTTGTAACATTCTTGGTGGTCGCAAACATTATAAATATACAATGTTTTTTCTTTTCCGTCTTTTTTGCCTTTAAAAATGCAGCCTATATTTGTTTTACCCTTAGTTCTCGGGCCTAACGTTGCAGGGTCGGGCAAAACCGCTTTTAAAAACTGCAAGGGGACAATTTCTTTTCCCTCATACATAATGGGTTCAATTGATGTCATACCGACATTTTCAAGACATTTAAGGTGAGTAAGGTAGCTTTGTCCGAAAGTCATAAAAAATCTTATTCTTTTAATTCCTTTAATATTTAACGCAAGCGACTCAATTTCTTCATGGTGCAATAAATACATATCTTTTTTGCCTACTTGCGGAAAATCGTATACTTTTTTAATTTCCATAGGTTCTGTTTCAATCCATTTGCCGTTTTCCCAGTATGAGCCTTTTGCGGAAACTTCTCTTATATTAATTTCGGGATTAAAATTCGTAGCGAAAGGATATCCATGGTCGCCACCGTTACAATCTAAAATGTCAATATAATTAATTTCGTCAAAATAATGCTTCATGGCGTAAGCCGAAAATACGCTTGTTACGCCGGGGTCAAACCCGCTTCCCAAAAGTGCCGTTATGCCTGCTTTTTCAAATTTTTCTCTGTATGCCCATTGCCATTTATATTCAAATTTTGCCGTATCTTCGGGTTCATAGTTTGCCGTATCGACGTAATGAACTTTGCATTCAAGGCAGGCATCCATTATTTTTAAATCTTGATAGGGAAGCGCTAAATTTAAAACTACTTCGGGGTTAAATTCTTTAATTAATCGAACAAGCTCATCAACATTATCCGCATTAACTTTTGCCGTTTGGATTTTGGTTTTTGTATGCGGAGCTAACTTTTCTTTTAACTTGTCGCATTTTTCTTTTGTTCTGCTTGCAATCATTAATTCGTCAAAAACTTCATGGTTTTGACAAATTTTATGGATTGCAACGCTTGCAACTCCGCCGCAGCCTATAACCATTATTTTTCCCATTATTAATATTCTCCTTTATTCAACATTTTTCAATAATTCTTCAACATAAACGGGAAGCGCAAAAACGCCCTCGTGGATTGTCGGCTGATAATATTTCGTGCCGATTCCTTTTATGTACCAGTCAACTTTGTTTAAATCTTTTGTGGGGTGATATTGTTTTGAAGCAAACCCGAAAAGCCAGTGTCCCGAAGGATAAGAAGGGATAAACGCCTGATAAACTTTAACAATCGGGAAAGTTTTTACGATTTTATTGTGCATTCTCTGGCATTGATATGCCTCTTCTTCATAAAACGGGCATTCGTTTTGATTAATCATAATGCCGTCATCTCTCAGTGCATTATAACAGTTGCCGTAAAATTCTTTGGTAAAAAGCCCTTCTCCATGCCCGAAAGGATTTGGCGAATCAATAATAATAAGGTCATAAACGTCTGTTTTTGAGCGAATAAAGCGCAAGCCGTCCTCATATCTTATTGAAACTCTTTTATCATTGAGGCTTCCCGCAATTTCGGGGAAGTATTCGCTGCAAACTTCAACAAGAAGTTTATCGGGTTCCACAACGTCAATCTTTTCAATGGTTGAATATTTTATAAGCTCACGAACAACGCCCCCGTCGCCGCCGCCTATAACAAGAACTTTTCTGACGTTGGGATGAACGGCCATGGCAGGATGCGTAATCATTTCATGATATATAAATTCGTCTTTTTGGGTAAAAACAAGGTCGCCGTCCGATACTAAAACTTTACCCATTTCTACCGATTCTAAAATATCTATTCTTTGCAGTTCGCTCTCGGCACTAAAAAGTTGTCTGTTTATTCTTAGGGAAAAGTTAATATTGTCTGTGTGATTATCGGAATACCATATATCCATTATTTTTTCCTTCCTTCACCACATTTAATCTTTCAATTTTTTCATCTTCGGGCCCTGTCAAAGAACACCCTTTTTCCTTTGCATATAATATATAGTCAATAATTTTATCGGTTATTTCTTCTCCGGGGGCTAAAATCGGGATACCCGGCGGATAGCACATAACAAATTCCGAACATATTCTTCCTTTTGTTTCTTTAATCGGGAGTGATTCTTTTCCCGAATAAAACGATTCCTGCGGAGTCATTGCAACAATCGGAGAAATATATTCTTGAGAAAGCATACCCGTTTTATCTTTTTGATATCTTCTTTTTATGTCTGCAAGAGCGCTTACAAGTCTTTCTACTTCCTGTTTTCTGTCGCCTATTGATAAATAAGCGAGAATATTTCCCAAATCTCCGAATTCAATCTGTATGTCGTATTCATCTCTTAAAATATCGTATGTTTCAATTCCTGCAAGCCCGATATCAAGAGTATGTACGGATAATTTCGTTGTATCGAAATCAAAAATATCGTCTTTATTCACCATTTCCTTTGAAAAAGCATAGTATCCTTCAATTTTATTTATTTCTCCTCTTGCGTATTCTGCCATTTTAACAAGCTCGTTAAATGATTCTCTCCCTCTGAGGGCTAAATTTCTTCTTGAAATATCGAGGCTTGATAATAAAAGGTATGAACCGCTTGTGGTTTGAGTCAAATTGATAATTTGTCTGACATATCCTTGATTTACGTTCGGTCCGATTAATAAAAGCGAACTTTGGGTTAAACTTCCGCCCGATTTGTGCATACTGATTGAGGACATATCGGCTCCCGCTTCCATAGCGGAGATTGGCATATTATCCCCAAAATAAAAATGCGTTCCATGGGCTTCGTCGGCTAAAACGTACATATTGTTTTTATGTGCAATTTCCGTTATTTTTTTAATATCCGAACAAATTCCGTAATAAGTCGGATTATTTACAAGAACCGCAACCGCATCGGGGTTTTCTTGAATTGTTCTTTCTACCTCGCTTACTTTCATTCCCAATGAAATCCCCAAATGATTATCTACTTCGGGGTTTACATAAATCGGTTTTGCTCCGCACAATACAAGAGCGTTAATTACGCTTCTGTGTACGTTTCTCGGCATTATAATTTTATCGCCTTTTTTGCAGCATGATAAAATCATACTTTGAACGGCAGAAGTTGTTCCTCCGACCATAAGGAAGGCATGAGCCGCACCGAAAGCGGAGGCTGCAAGTTCTTCGGCTTCTTTTATAACGGATATGGGGTGGCAAAGATTATCCAAGGGTTTCATTGAATTGACATCTATACCGACGCATTTACTGCCTAAAAGTTCTACAAGCTCGGGGTTGCCCCTTCCATGTTTATGTCCGGGTACATCAAACGGCACTATTCTCATTTTTCTGAATCTTTCGAGTGCTTCATATATTGGAGCATGCCTTTGGGCAGCTTTATCTGATATTTGCTTGTTCAATTCTCTTGATTTTCCTTTATAACGCTAAATATAGCCTGTTTTTTGCATATTGCCGTTTTCTTTAAAATTTTGTGACTAAATCATTATATTATACAAATTTTCTAAGGGAAAGAAATATTTTATTTAATGCGTGATATTGTAAACTTTTTACAACAGGAATTGCATAAAAAAAATATTTAATGATAAAATATATTGGCTAAGATGAAACAGAGTTTATAAACAGGCTATGGAAAGGAGTAAGAGGGGTGAAATACGAAAATATTTTTTCTCTTTTAGAGAACATAACCGAAGAAAACAGTGAAAATATATCACTCGGAATAAAGACCTCTTTAGGTTGGAATGAATTCACATATAAAGGTTTAGGACTTTTGTCAAGACAGCTTGCATGTTATTTGATGGATGATTTAAAGATTGAAAAATGTCAAAAACTCGCAATTTTATCCGAATCCATGCCGGAATACGGCGCTTGCGTTTTTGGGGCGGTTTTGGCGGGACTTACGATTGTCCCTTTGGATAATAAACTTACCATTTATGAATTAAAAAATATTTTATCCGACTCGGAACCGGTTGTTTTGATGTGTTCTTTGTCAAATATAGACAGGGCAAAAGAATTGCAGGCTTCAATTCCGTCAATACAACATGTTATTTTAATGGAAAAATGCGAAAACGATAACGAATTTCAATCGTTATATTCAATTCCGAAAAATTATAATGCAAAGTGGCGCCGCCGTCCTTTAAGGGATACTGCTCTTATAATTTATACTTCAGGTACGACGGGAACTCCCAAAGGCGTTGAAACAACGTATAAAAACATGCTCTCTCAAATGCATGATTTAAAATACGTTATGGATGAAATGCTTCCCAAAGGAAGAAAAATGAATATTTTGTCAATTCTTCCGATGAATCATTTGTTTGAGCTTACGGTCGGTTTCTTTACCTTTTTAAACAGAGGCTTTTCGATTTATTACGCTAAAAGTTTGAAACCAAAAGATATCATGCAGGTTATGAACGAAAAACAAACAACGTTTATGATTACGGTTCCCGCTTTTTTGAAATTGTTAAAAAGCTCGATTGAATCCGATGTATCAAAACTTGAACCTTTTCATAAAACCATGTTTTGGTTTAGATATCGCCTTGCAAAATACTTACCTATGGGTCTAAGAAAGTATTTGTTTAAGGGTGTTCATAAAAAATTCGGAGGAAATTTATACGGATTTTTACCGGGTGGCGCTCCTTTAGATTATCCGATAGGAAAATTTTTTGCAAGACTCGGTTTTAGAATTTTCCAAGGGTACGGATTGTCTGAAGCAAGCCCTGTTGTTGCAATGAACAGAGGTAAATATCAGGATTTAAAATCCGTCGGTCAATCTTTAAAATCTTTTGAAGTTAAAGTTGATGAAAAAACAAGCGAACTTCTTGTTAAGGGACCTTCCGTTATGAAAGGTTATTATAAACGAGATGAAATTACAAAAGAAACAATAACCGAGGACGGTTGGCTCCATACGGGCGATATTGCAAAAATAGATAAGCATGGGCTGATTTATATAACGGGCAGAATTAAAAACCTTATCGTATTATCGGGTGGAAAAAAAGTATTCCCCGAAGAGGTTGAATCCGTTCTTGAAAAAAGTTCCAATTTTGCGGAAGTTTGCGTTGTGGGGTTATCAAAAACTTTTGGCGAAAAAGACGGAAATGAAGAAATTGCGGCAATCATTGTTCCGAAAAAAGAATATGCCGATAGTTTTTCCGATAAAAAGGAACTTGAAAATGCGGTAACTTCCGAAGTAAAAGCCTTATCAAAGCAACTTGCACACTATAAAAGACCAATTAAAATCATAGTGAGAGAAGATGTTCTTCCGAGAACCACAACAAATAAAGTAAAAAGGAAAGCGGTTCAGGAATCATATTCCCTTGCTCAATAAAAATCATTAACCCGTCAAATATTTGACGGGTTTTTAATACCCTTACGGGTTAGGAAACAAAGCAGGTTTTATATTTTTAATTTGATTTAATATATTTTTAAGTCAAGTTTAAGGAAAAAAATATGATATATAATGAATTTGTGGGAGCTTACCCCATTTTTTGCTCTCTTTTTGTACTTGTTTTTGTTTGCATTCTTTTATAAAATAAATACCCCCTTGTTTGGCATATAACTTAAAAGCGGGTGCCGACTTTTATGTAATAAATAAAGACTTAAAAATTACAAATTGCATTTTTTATTAAATTGTAATCTTTGTCGATTTGTTTTTTTAATTCTTCAAGTGAGTTGAATTTTTTTTCTTCTCTTATTCTTTTTACAAACTCGACTTTCAGGTTTTTGCCGTATATATCTTCATCAAAATTAAATAAATGTACTTCGAGAGTTTCTTTTAAAAATTTATCAACGGAAGGGCGTATTCCAAAATTAATTAAAGCCTTGTATTTTTTACCGTCAATTTCTCCGTATCCAAAGTATACGCCGTATTTTGGAGTTACAATGTTCTTGTCTTTGATTATATTTGCCGTTTTATACCCTAAAGTTCTTGCAATTTGATTTCCCTTAACGATTTTTCCCGTTATTGAAAAATTTCTGCCGAGCATTTTGTTTGCTTCTTCAATGTTTCCGTTTGTAATTTTATTTTTGATATTTGTACTTGAAACCTGTTCGTTATCAATTTTAATCATTGGAATTTCTATATAGTTAAATAAATTAATTTTTTTTAATAATGCGGAATTTCCCTTGCCGTTTTTTCCAAAAGTATGATTAAAGCCTGTTACTACTATTTTGGGGGAAAAATATTTAATTAAAACATTATTAATATAATCTTTTGCTTCAATATCGACTAATTTTTTAAAATCAAGAATAAACAGGTAATCTGTTCCTAAATTTTCTATTAGGTTTATTTTTTCTTCCATAGTCGTCAAATATACGGGTTCAATTTTTCGTATAATTGAGTTCGGGGAAGTTGAAAAAGTTATAACGGCGCTTTTTAAGGAATTTTTTTGCCCTTCCGAAACCGCTCTTTTGATAATTTTTTCATGCGCCAAATGAACTCCGTCAAAAAACCCTAACGCCAAGGAGAGATTTTTTATTTCTTTAATATTATGTATAACTTCCATTATTTTGCCTGTTTGCTGTTATCCTGCTGCGGTTTTTTCGGCTTGCTTTTATGAGTTTTTTTAGGCGCTCTTTGAGATAGGATATCTATTTTTTGCTGCAATCTTCTGACCGAAAAAACATCCGGCATGGATTGAAGATTGGTGACGATTTTTTTTAGAGTTTCTACATCCGATAACTCTATTCCGATATCAATTATACCAAATTTTTTGTTTTTTGAATAACTGTATGCGTAAGAAACATTTGTATTTGTATCGGCTATTTTAACAAGAACATCTTTTAAAAGTCCCATTCTCTCTTGCGCTTCAATCCTTAAATGTGCAACGTAAGTTCCATGGGAAATCGTGTCGGACCATTGAATGTCCATCATTCTGTTGGGGTCAATATCAAACAGGCATTTGCAATCAAGCCTGTGGACGGAAACCCCTTTAGATTTTGTGACAACACCCACGATAGGTTCTCCGGGGATTGGCGAACAGCATTTTGCAAGCGACCACATCATTCCTTCAAGTCCTATTATATCATTTTGTTTAGAGGGTTTTTTTCTTGAGTAGGTTTGCTTTTGGTGGTCTATTTCAACCAAATCTTCTTCTTTTGGGCGTCTTACTTTGTTTAAAACTTTTCTGAGAGTTGTTTCGCCATACCCTATTGCCGCAAAGAGATCGTCCGTATTTTTATAGTTCATCTCATGTGCGGTATGTTCAAACTCACCTGATTTTAAAAGTTCTTCAAAAACGGTTTTTGTAAGTTCGTTTTCAAGGTTTGCACGTCCGATTTCAATGTTGTCTTCACGTTTGTATTTTTTAAACCAGGCTCTGATTTTTCCCGAAGCATTTTTTGTTGCAACAAAATCGAGCCAGTCAATTTTCGGCATACACTGTTTAGATGTTAAAATTTCAACAATGTCACCGTTTTGAAGTTTTGTATCAAGTTGTACTATTCTTCCGTTTACAAGCGCACCTACGGTTTTATGCCCGACTTCGGTGTGTATCCTGTATGCAAAATCAACCGGGGTTGAACCGTAAGGAAGGTCTATTACGTCTCCTGCGGGAGAAAATGTGAAAACCTGATCCGAAAATAAATCCAATTTGACCGATTCAACAAATTCTTTTGCATCTTTTTCATCTTCCGATATTTCAATAAGTTTTCTCATCCAGTTGAATTTAACGTCAACGGAATCTTTTGCTTTGACGGAACCCGATTCTTTATATCTCCAATGTGCCGCAAGACCGTACTCCGCAACTTCGTGCATTTCCTTTGTTCTTATTTGAATTTCAAAAGGTTTGTTTTTTAATCCTATGACGGATGTGTGTAATGAACGGTACATATTCCCTTTTGGCATCGCTATGTAATCTTTAAAGCGCCCGGGTATAGGTTTAAATTGGGAGTGAATAATACCGAGAGCATTGTAACAATCTTTTTCGTCATTTACGATAACCCTTATTGCCGTTATGTCGTACAATTGGTCAAAAGAAACGTTAAGACGGCGCATTTTATTGTAAATTGAATAATAATGTTTCGCTCTGCCGTATATAACGGCTTCCACGCCGTTTTGTTCAAGATGTTTTTTGGTTATTTCAATTAAAGAATTAACGAGTGCATCTCTTTCGTTTTTTGTTTGTGCGACAAGTTTTGCTATTTGATAATATTTTTCGGGATCAATATATCTTAATGATAAATCTTCAAGTTCTGCTTTAATTTTACCGATACCGAGGCGGTTTGCAAGCGGAGCAAAAATATCCAAAGTTTCTTGTGCAATTCTTTTTTGTTTTGCTGCCGCCATGTAGTTTAACGTTCGCATATTGTGTAATCTGTCGGCAAGTTTCAAGAAAATAATTCTGACATCTTCCGCCATTGCAATAAACATTCGCCTGAAATTTTCGGCTTGTCTTTCTTCCTTTGATTTAAAACTGTATTTGCCGAGTTTTGTAACTCCTTGTACGAGCTTTAATACGTCATCTCCGAAATTTTCGACAATCTCTTCGGGTTGCGTTTCGGTATCTTCCAAAATATCATGCAAAAAAGCCGCAATAATCGTATTTGTATCCATTCTTAATTCGGATAAAATTTTGGCAACTTCAATCGGGTGAATAATGTACGGTTCTTCCGAAATTCTGTATTGTCCTTCATGAAGTTTAGCGGCAAAAAGGTAAGCCTCCTCAATTTTTGAAATATCTTCGGGACGCCTTTTTTGTGACATTAATATGTGTTTTACTTCAAGAAAATGTGTTAAATGTGTCATTATTTGCCTTATAATGATAATACACTTTTTTTAATCTTTTACAATAAACTATTGAAAGTATTTTTATGGACTTTTTATCTGAATTAAAAAATAAAGTAAATAACGGGGAAGTCGTTTCTTTTAAGGTTAAAGCAGTTGCGGGCGCAAAAAAATGTTTAATAGAAAATTTTGACAATCAAATGATTAAAGTTAAAATAAATAAAAAGCCCGTTGAAGGACAGGCAAATAAGGCGATAATAGAAATTCTTGCGGAAGAATTTTCCGTTCCGAAGAAAAATATTCAAATCGTAACGGGTGAAAAAAACTCAATAAAGGACTTGCGAATTATTCCAAAAAACCATATAATGTAATAACTCGTTATGGGAATGGAATTTATACAAGTGTTAAGAAACAATACAATTTCTTTACAATTCGATTAGAAAATGTCAATTATTTACTTGTTTGAACTTAATACTTATATAAAGAAAAGAAAAATAGATATTTGAAGGTTAGAATTAAGTGACTGCGAATGAACACACCAAAAGCGATGTTCAAAATACATCCTTGAATACGCAAAACGAACAAAAAACCTCGTCCGTGAGCCCGTTTTTAGGTTCGATTTTAACAAATCCGATTATGACGGGAGGTATCCCCGTAGGGTCCAAAACTTCGGCAAACAGGCTCTATGCGGCAGGCTCGCAAAGAAACCATGCAATCAGGCAAGTCAACATCGGTTTTCAAGAAACAATGCGCTTTATAAATGACGCATTTGCAAATAAAAACGATGTAGGACAATTGTTTTATGCGCTTAACAACATTTTGGTCAATAAGTTTCAGGTTGCCTTTACGGCGCTCGGGCTTTACAATAAGCATTCAAACTCGGTTAATATCAGGCTTATTGATAAAATCGGGTCAACCTATACTACAAAAATCATCATGACAAATGATCAAAATCCCGTAGTTAGGGCAATTCAGACAAAAAAAGTTTTAACAACTCAAGATACCGGCTTTTTGAGTTCCTGGTATCAAACCCATGCTTCAACTGCAATTATTCCCATGGTTGTATTTGATGAATGTGTCGGAATTTATATAGTAGGTAACTACCATGCTGCGGCAACGATTGAATTTTGTCAGTTGTTATCTTCAATGCTTGCGTTTTATGTTCAGACAAAAAATCTTCTCGAGCTTGTAGAAACAAATTCTGATACGGATTCTTTAACGGGGCTTGCTAATCATAAGCACTTGCAGGAAGAACTGCACAATCAAATTCAAATTTGCGACAGAAAAAAACAAGAATTATCCGTTCTTATAGCAGATGTTGCAAATATTTCAAAGATTAACAGAGATTTAGGACATGCAAGAGGCGATGAGGTCATAAAGACCGTTGCGCAAAAAATTAAACAAAATATCAGAAATACTGATTTTGCAGGGCGCTACGGCGGAGATGAAATCGTCGTTGTTATGCCGAATACGAGTCTTAGCGAAGCAAAATATATAGCGGAATATCTTTCGTATATTTTGTCTTGCGTATATATTGATGATGTTGGTCCGATAAGGGTCAGTATGGGTATATCTTCTTACCCCTCATCGTCTGAAAATCAGGAAAAACTTCTCATTCTTGCCGAGCAAGCCATGTATATTTCAAAGGGTAAATCGCAAGAATCAGGAAATTGCAAAGTAATTACAAGTGAAGATTACAATTTCTGGGATGATGAAGCGCTTAAATGCTTTGCTGAAGTTTTAACCAAAAAACATGCTCAAATAGGTGTGCAATTTGAGGATGAGTTAATTAACAAATTCCACAATGAACAAATTTTCTCAAGTTCGCACTTGCTTGATGTTGTAACATCTCTTGCAAACACCATAGATGCAAAAGATACATACACAAAAGGCCATTCAACTTTTGTTTCCAGATACGCAGAAGCTCTCGCAAGAGCAATCGGACTTCCGGAAGCTGAAGTTGAAAGAATAAGACTGGGTGGTTTGCTCCATGATATCGGAAAAATCGGTATTCCCGAAAATGTTTTAAGAAAACCTTCAAGGCTTACCGATGAAGAATGGGAAATCATGAAACAACACCCCGTTATCGGAGCGGAAAAGGTTCTTGCACCGAATGAGTCTTTAAGAGATTTAATTCCTATGGTTAAATATCACCATGAACATTATGACGGAACAGGTTATCCTTACGGGCTCAAAGGGGAAGAAATTCCCTTATCGGCAAGAATTGTCGCAATTGCGGATGCGTTTCATGCTCTTGTATCCGATAGGCCGTACAGAAAGGGGCTCGGCGTTGAAAAAGCGTGTGAAATACTTAAATTGGGCGCTGACGTTCAATGGGATAAGGACCTTGTAAGGCAATTTATTATAATTGCTCCCAGTTTATCCACCAGTGCATAAACAAAAATAAAACCTAAATATTCAAAAGTTTTGATTTTAGATTTTTATCTCCTCTCACATTCTCTATATATTTTCATATTGCCGCAGGGCTGTTCTTGTCAAGGACGTTAGATTGACCTTGGAAAAAATTTCAAAAGGTATAATCTTTCAAAGAGGACAGGAAAAAATTAACAGACGTTCGATGTTAGTCAGTTGTTGTAATAATATTCAATTTCGTCGTTAATATTAAGTTTTGCGGCATTTTTTTTGAAAATTTTTGATTTGTATATTGAAAGTCTTGCAAGAAGATAATTTAAACTAACGTCAAGCACCCCCAAACCGTATTTAATAGAACGCTTTAAATTGATTGAGCTTGCATCGGGGAAGTATTTTGTGGGACATGAGATTTCTCCGACGGTAAAACCGTAATAAAAAGCCAGAGCAAGCATTTCGTTATCAAAAATAAAATCATTGTCACAATCTTTAAGGGGAAGAGTTTCCAGAACTTTTCTGCTGAATGCTCTAAAACCGGTATGATATTCGGACAATTTTTGACCCATAAGAATGTTTTGGAATGTTGTAAGACACCTGTTTGAAATGAATTTATATAAAGGCATACCGCCTTTTATTGCGGAATTTCCGAGCATTCTTGAAGCAATGGCTGCGTCGTATTCGCCGAAAGCTATCATCGAAGCGATTGCGGGAACGAGTTTTGGGGTGTATTGATAATCGGGATGAACCATAATGACAATGTCGGCACCTTCTTTTAAAGCTGCAAGATAGCAGGATTTTTGATTTCCGCCGTATCCTAAATTTTCTTTATGAACAATTGTTGTTATGTTTAATTTTTTTGCAATTTCTTTTGTGTTGTCGGAAGAATTATCGTCCACAAGAATAACTTTATCTACAAAATCTTTATAAATTTCATTATATGTGATTTCAAGCGTTTTTTCGGCGTTGTATGCAGGCATGACAACTACTATCTTTTTTCCGTTTATCATTTTAGCTCCTCTTTCGCTTCAATGATACCAAAAATTAACACTCAGGGCAACATAAAACGCACCTGTGTATTAAAACGTATAAACGGGTTCAAGCGCCATATCGGATTCTTCTTTTATTTTTAAATATCCGAGCAGGGTAACGTCTAAATTGCCGTAAAATACTTTAATAAAACCGTTATTTGTGCTTTCGCTTCTTGCGTACATTATTGTCGTCGATTTTTCATCTTCTTTAATTTGGTGTGCAACCAAAGTTGCAATTAAATTGTTTGAACCTTGATATAATTCAAGCCTGTATGTGCCGTCGTCATTTTTTTTGTGTTTTACCTGATAATATCCCGTTTGCACAAAATTACCGCTTGAATCTTCCGAATTTGCGCTAATCATGATTGTCGGCATGTCGTTTTGGACATTTTTTAACCTTGCGGGCTGATTGCTTGAATTTTCGTATTTTGTTTTAAACGCAGTATCATATTTTACTTTATCGCTGTCAAAAAATTTATACATCCTTTTTAAAAAGCCTTCTTTTTTTGGCGCCTCATATTCCTGCATAACCTTTTCAAAATCTTTGTTTGTTGTCGGGTTTGGGTTTGAGAATACATTATTTATAAAGTCGTAATCAATGTTATCATCGATTGCGGCATAAGTAATATTTTGAAAAACCAATATAACAAAAACAATAAGTAAGTGTTTCATACTTTTAAATATAATGGTTTTTCCTAAAAATTCAACAAAATCAAAAAGTTTTGGGCTAAATAAATTACGGTTTTTTAATGTTTATGTTTTTTCCGAATTTAATAGCGGCGATTGTTCCTACCGCCAAGGCTCCAAGAGCCAGCAGTCCTGCTTTTTTATTTGAATCAACGTTTCTTGTCAACGGGTTTCCCTGATCAAAATTGTTTGTGGGAAGAGGGTTATATTCACTTTTTTCAAAAGTATCTTCAAAAACATATTTATCAATGTCAAATCCCACAAGCTCCGAAGCCGTATCAAGTCTTTTCGGGGGATATTGATTGCAAATTGTATTTGTTGTCAGACCGTTAATGCTCATATTTAAAATAAAACAATTTCCGTGTAATAATTGCCTAAAAAATTTTTTTTTGTTAAAAAAGATATATGAAAAAAATCGGTATAGTCCACCATGGGTGCGCAAAAAATTTAATTGATACGGAATTAATTTCCGGAAAACTTATTGAAGAAGGGTTTGAAGTTACACTTGATGCTTATAATCCTGATGTTGAATATGTTATTGTAAATACTTGTTCGTTTATTTTCGATGCGGAACAAGAAAGCGTTAAATCTATTTTTGATATGATTGAAATGGGTAAAAAAGTTATTATAACGGGTTGTTTGCCTCAAAAACATAAAAAACATTTAAAAAAATTAATTTCGGAAGCGTACGGATTTATCGGAACGTCGGACATTGATAAAATTGCGGGGCTTATAAAAAGAGGAAAAGAATTTTACTATGTGACGGAAAAACCCCTTTGCGCCTATCCCGAAACAACAAAAAGAGCGCAAATTACCGTCGGTTCATCCTCTTACATAAAAATAGCGGAAGGGTGTAATTATTCTTGCGGATATTGCGTTATTCCGAAATTAAGAGGTCCGTACGTTTCAAGACCGATTGAAAATATTGTTGAAGAAGCTAAAAATATGGCTGATAAGGGCGTGAGCGAAATTATTTTAATTGCTCAAGATACGTCAAGTTACGGTATTGACCTTTATAATAAGCCTTCTTTGGATAAACTTTTATTTGAGCTTGATAAAATTAAAAATCTAAACTGGATAAGAGTTTTGTATACTTATCCTACAAATTTCACAAAAGGGTTGATTGAAGCGTATAAAAAAATTGACCGACTTGTAAAATACGTCGATGTTCCCTTGCAGCATTCTCACCCCGATATTTTAAAAGCTATGCGCCGCCCCGTTATTGACGGGTATGAATTTGTTTCAAAATTGAGGGATGAAATAGATAATCTTGCCGTAAGGACAACTTTAATAACGGGATATCCCACAGAAAGCGGCAAGCATTTTGAACATCTTTATAAATTTGTTGAAAAAACAAGGTTTGACAGGCTCGGCGTTTTTGAATTTTCCAAAGAAAAAGAAACGTATGCGTATAATCTTAAGCCACAAGTACCAAAAAGAATAAAAGAAAAGAGGAAAAATGAAATTTTGGCGCTTCAAAAAGGAATTTCAAACGAAATAAATTCTGCTCTGGTCGGGAAAAAAATTCCTTCAATTATAGAAATCGTTCAATCGGACAGGCTTGCAATCGCAAGGACATATAAAGATGCTCCGGATGTTGACGGGTTAATTTATATTGACACTAATGAAATTTTAACCCCCGGAGATATTTTTGATGTTGAAATTACTTCATATTCGGATTATGATTTGTATGGTAAAATTTAATTTTTTATGATAAAATGGTTTTGACCTCAATATTAAGGGCGATTAGCTCAGTTGGTAGAGCATCACATCGACATTGTGGGGGTCACAGGTTCAAGTCCCGTATCGCCCACCATTAAAAGACAAGTTTTACGGCTTGTCTTTTAATTTTATATATTCCCCCACAATGCCGATTGCGGGATTATGTGCAAAAATGCATAAACGCTTTATGGCGTTTAGAGGTTCAAGTCTGCAATTGCCTGTTTTTCCAAAAAAGTCCTTTAGATGTTTTTTAGCGGTTTTACAAGTTTTTTGATATTACTTACAATGTTAAACATAAAGGTAATGGTTTTCTAAGCTGTCAGGAACTCTTTTAAGAGCATTTTGCGGCGAATTAAAATTTATTTTTGTTTGCAAACAAAAAAGAGGCTTATAAAAAACCTCTTTTTTAAAGATATAATAACATTTTAATCATAAATTTTTAATATTTGAAAATTGGCTGTTTCTTGAAATTGCGACTTTTCCGCTTCTTACAAATTCTTTAACCGAATACGGCCTTACCATTTCAACAAGTGCCTGAATTTGTTTTTCATCGCCGATTGCTTGCAGAATATACGTTTTATCCGTTACGTCGATAATTTTGGAATTTGTCGCTTCTGCTATTCTTAAAATATCGCTTTTTTCTTCATCTTTAACTTGAATTTTAACCAGCGCTATCTCTCTTTCGACGGATTCTCCAATGTTTAAATCGGCAACTTTAATAACGGGAACAACTCTGTTCAGTTGTTTGTTGATTTGCTCTATTGCCGCTTCGTCTCCGTCGGTTACGATTGTTACTCTTGAAAAAAGTCTGTCTATCGTAGGAGCTACCGTAAGACTTTCTATATTGTAGCCTCTGCCTGAAAAAAGGTCGACTATTCTTGATAAAACACCGGACTCATTTGAAACGAGTATTGATATTGTATGAAAATTTGTCATTTTTTTCTTTCCTTAGCAATCGTTAGATAATAATACTTTTGTAAGTGGTTCGCCCGCAAGAACCCAAGGATAAACCATTTCCATACTTTCTGTTACAAAATCAAGTATGACGGGGCATTTTGCCTCAATAGCTTTTTTAATCGCAGGTTCGATTTCTTCTTCTTTTTCTATTCTTATGCCCAAAGCTCCGTATGCTTCGGCGAGTTTAACAAAATCGGGGTGAGAAATTTTTGTTTCCGAATAATGCTCATGGAATAATTTTTCTTGCCATTGACGAACCATGCCCAAATATCCGTTATCAATAATGCAATTAATAACTTTAAATCCGTAATCGGCGCAAGTCGCCATTTCTTGTATGTTCATCTGAATTGAGCCGTCACCTGCGATGTTTAAAACCAATTTATCGGGGTATGCCGCACAAGCACCCATTGCGGCAGGAAAACCGAAACCCATGGTGCCCAACCCGCCCGATGTTACAAGACGTCTGGGTTTATTGAATTTAAAGTTTTGCGCCGTCCACATTTGGTGCTGCCCTACTTCCGTACATACAATCGGGTCATATTCTTTTGTCATTTCATACAATTTATTTATAACATCAATTGCGGAAAGTTTTCCTTCCGGCGATTTTACGACCGCTCTGTTTCTTTTCCATTCTTCAATTTGATTGAGCCAATTATTTTTATCTTCAACGTAGATATTCGGGTTTGTTTTTTCAAATTCCGATATCATGCCTTCTAAAACATTTTTAACGTCGCCGACAATCGGAATATCCGCTTTAACGTTTTTTGAAATGGAGCATGGGTCAATATCAACATGAATTACATGCGCATCTCTTGCAAAGCGCTGTAAGCACCCTGTTATTCTATCGTTAAACCTTGTTCCGAGTGCAAAAATAACATCGGCATGAGAAACTGCATGGTTTGCCCAAAAATTCCCATGCATGCCGAGCATTCCTAAATCTAACTCGGAATTTGCAGGGAAAGTTCCGGTTCCCATTAAAGTATGACAAACAGGGGTTTTTAACATATTGGCGACTTTTAAAAGTTCTTCATGTGCGCTTGAAGTTAAAACCCCGCCTCCTGAAATTATAATCGGCCTGTGAGCTTCGGACAACATTTTTAATGCTTTTGAAATCTGAATCGGATGACCTTTGTAATTCGGGTTATATCCTGCGATTTTAACTTCTTTCGGGTAATCAAAAGTTGTTTTTTGAGTTAAAATATCCTTTGGTAAATCGACGACGACAGGACCGGGCTTTCCCGTTGTTGCTATGTGGAAAGCTTCTTTTATTATTCTTTGTAAATCTTTTACGTCTTTTACCAAATAATTATGCTTGCAACATGAACGTGTAATTCCTACAACATCGGCTTCCTGAAAGGCGTCGTTTCCTATTTGATTTAATCCGACCTGCCCCGTAAAAACAACTATCGGGTAGCCGTCATAATAAGCGTTTGCAATTCCCGTTACCGTATTACAGGCGCCCGGTCCCGACGTTACAAGAGCAACTCCGGGGCGCCCCGTAACTCTTGCGTAACCTTCGGCCGCATGAACTGCCGCTTGTTCATGACGAACAAGGTAGTGTTTAATGTCTTTTTGGTTATACAGGGCTTCGTACACCGTTAAAATAACGCCGCCGGGGTAGCCGAAAATCTCTTTTACCCCTTCTTTCACAAGTGATTTTAAAAGAATTTGTGCGCCTGTACATACTTCGTTCGTCATCTTTTTTGAATACTCCAACATTTTCCTGTTATGGTAGTATTATAATATAAAAAAAATTTCGGTAAATTGGAGTTTTAATAAGTGGTAATAAAAAAAGATTACGGTTTTTTGTTTGATTTAATTCCGATTGTGGCGGGAATGGGAATATTAGTCGGCTTTGGCGGGTATTTAACATTATTCGGTTTTTTTATTTCTTCCGTCCTTTCTTTAATTTTTAAATCAAAAAATCTATTTATTATTTCAATTCCGTCCTGCATTTTTTTAGGGTGTGCAAATTACTTTCTCGGCGGAAAAGTTGACTCTCTGCTTTCATTGTTGTTTTTATCGGGCATATTTTTTATGTTGTATCCTATTTTAAAATTAAAAGCGGATGAGAGATTAAAAAAAGTTTACTTTAATTCTCTTTTTGTAACTGCAATATTATTTGCAATCCCTGTTCTTTTGGGGCTTAAAACCGTTTCTTCGTTTAATCTTTTTTTCGATTATGATTTTTTTCAACCCGTATCTCAAAATGAAATTATACTGTCTCTTTTGTTTTTTGCTTTTTACTATTTTTTTGCAAATAAAAAAGTTCCGAAAATATTTTTTTCTTTAGTTTGTACTTGTTTTGTAAATTTTATATTCGGACTTTCTTATATAAGTTTGGCTTACGGTATAAATTCGGTTAAATTTCCGGCAAGTGCCGATTTTGCGCATATATTTAAACTTTTGTGCCTGTCTTTTTTATTTGTTTTTGTGACGAATGAATTTATCCCGAAAAGAATTATTAACAAAAAAAATCTTTTACTGACGGGCTGTTCTTTGATTTTATCTTCAATAACAGGGGTTATTTCGGGCTCAGTTTCAAGATTTTTTATAAAATCAAACGGTGTAAAGTTATTGTATGCGATATTCTTATTTTTCGTTTTGTTTGAATACGGCAATGTTGCAAAATTTATCCCTCTATCCGTTGTAATGTCAACGCTTTTATTATATTTAACACAATATTTGATAAAAAATATTAAGATGTCTTTTAAAACTCGCTTTGAAAAAGTTATTTTTGTGGGATACTTTTTATTGAGTATTTTATCCCCTCTTGTTGGGGCGGTAATTTTACTTTGTAATTCAATAACGAGGAAATTCTATGTCAAAAAAAATTAAAGCGGGTATAGTTTTCGGGACAAGACCCGAAGCAATTAAAATGGCTCCGGTTGTGCTTGAATTTCAAAAAAGAGAAGAAATTGAACCGATAGTGATTGTAACGGCGCAACACAGGCAAATGCTTGATTCGGTATTGAATTTATTTAATATCACCCCCGATTTTGACCTTAATCTTATGAGGGAAAATCAAAATTTATGGGAATTAACTTCAAATATTATTCTTTCAACAAAAAAAGTTTTTGAAGAAATTAAACCCGATGTTGTTCTTGTGCATGGCGATACAACGACATCATCCGCTTCCGCTCTGAGCGCTTTTTACGGGAAAATCCCGATAGGGCATGTTGAAGCGGGTTTAAGAACATTTAACAAGGATTACCCGTTCCCCGAGGAAATTAACAGGGTTATAGTCGATAGCGTCTGTGATTTTCATTTTTGTCCCACTAAAGGTTCAATCGAAAACCTTAAAAAATCGGGCATAAACCCCAAATACGAATTTTTTGAAACGGGAAATACCGTAATTGATGCGCTCTTTCACACCATTCAAAACGACAAAAACGAATATGATTTTAATTTAGATAAAAATTTAAGAACAATTCTTTTAACTTCCCACAGGAGGGAAAATTTCGGAGAGCCTTTAGAAAATATCTGCAAGGCTGCTTTAAAAATCATTGAAGATAATTCCGATGTGCAGATAATTTATCCTGTTCATCCGAACCCTAACGTAAAAAATACGGTTGAAAAGTACTTATCTTCAAATGAAAGAATTAAGCTCGTACCTCCGCTTGATTATGCTCCGTTTTGTTCCTTAATGAAACAAGCTGAAATCATTTTAACGGATTCGGGCGGCATTCAAGAAGAAGCACCATCGCTCGGGGTTCCTACAATTGTTTTGAGAGATGAAACCGAACGTCCCGAAGCCCTTTTATCGGGTGGCGTTAAACTTGCAGGGTGTGATATATCAAAAATTACATCAATCGTTAATACCCTTTTAGGTGATAAAAACGAGTACGAAAAAATGTCAAAAGCCGTTAATCCTTACGGTGACGGACTTGCCTCGAAAAGAATTGCGGATATAATTATTGAAAAATTGGGTTAATTTAAGTTACTACTTTATTTAATCCTTTTGGTTTATCGACGTTTTCACCTGAAATAAGAGCTGTTTTGAGCGCCAAAAGTTGTAGTATAACACAAATTGCGCAAATTTTTGATATTGCGTAATTGTATTTTGGAAATTTAATCGAAAGCTCGTTTGTATCAAAATCGGTTATTGATAAAATTTCGGGGTTGAAATCTTTTTTAATTTTTAACAAAGTATTTTTTTCAAAATTTTTCATATCGGATGTAAAAATTTCGATAAGGGCTTTGTGTTCGTTTAAAATTGCGCTGTGCCCATGGAGAAATTCTCCCGTCGGATAAGCGCAAGAGTGGATATATGAAGTTTCTTTTATTTTTAGAGCGGTTTCTTTTGCAAGAATATAGCCCGTTCCGTATCCTATTATGGAAACGGATTTTTGTTTTGCCAGAAAATTTGCGCCTTTAAGAATTTCGTTTTCCATTGAAAAAATATCGTTAATTGCCTTTTTTGCTTCCGTCAGTTCGTTTAAAATATTTGAATTTTCGCATGAAAAATATTTTGAAAAGAGCCAAAGGCAAATAACGCAAGCGCTGAAAGATTTTGTTGCGGCGATTGAATTTTCAACTCCTGCCATAACATCAACTTTATAATCCGCTTCGTTGTAAATTTTTGAATTTGAATTATTAACAAAAGAAAAAGTGTTTCCGCCTTCTTTTTTTACTATATCAAGCGCATACCCCGTATCATAAGTTTTTCCCGATTGAGATACAAAAACATACAAAGTGTCGTTTTTAATTTTTCTGTTGGGGTTAGAGATAAATTCCGAGGAATATTCAAAATTTGCAATAATATCGTAATTTTCCTCAAAAAATTTATGGCCTAAGCGTGCGGCGTTGTAGGATGAGCCTGAAGCAATAAATTTTACCTCTTTATATTTTTCTTTATCTATTGAGGGGAAATTTAATTTATTGCCTTTAAAATATGTATTTACAATTTTATCAATCAAATTTTTTTGAGATAAAATCTCTTTTTCCGTTTCCGTTATCATACTTTAATTATAACCCTTTTTATTTTTGTTACAATAAGTATATGATTGAATACGCTTATGTACACGTTCCTTTTTGCAAAAATAAATGCAATTATTGCGCTTTTACTTCGTTTATTAATTTGGATTACATTGAAAAATATATCGATGCGCTTATATGTCAAATCAAAAAAGAATATGACGGCACACCCCTTAAAAGCCTTTATTTGGGTGGCGGAACACCTTCGTTATTAAATATAAAACAAATAGAAAAAGTTTTATCCTGTTTTAACTTTTTTAAAAATCCCGAGATAACTTTTGAAATTAATCCTGAAAACGGAAATAAGAACTACCTGAAAAGTTTGCGAAATTTAGGAGTAAACAGATTGAGTATCGGGGTTCAAACATTTAATGACGATATTTTAAAAATTTTGGGCAGAATACATGATTCCGGTTGTTCCAAAAATGCAATTCAAAATGCAATTTCTTCCGGTTTTGAAAATATATCATGCGATATAATGTACGGGCTTTTTAATCAAACTTTAGAAGATTTTAAAAAAGATATTATGACTTTAATTGATTTTGAAATTCCTCATATATCTTCTTACGGGCTTAAAATTGAAGAAAAAACGGCATTTTATAAATTTTGTCCCGATAATCTTCCAAATGAAGAAGTTCAAGAAAAAATGTATAGAGAAATGGTTTTAGACCTTTCAAATTATGAACATTACGAAATATCAAATTTTGCAAAAAATAAAAATTTTATCTCAAAACACAATTATAATTATTGGAAATTAAATCCTTATTTTGGTTTTGGGGTTTCTGCTTCAGGGTTTGACGGAAAAAAACGGTATGTAAATTCTAATTTAATAAAAAAATATCTTGAAAACCCTCTTTTAAAAGAGGAAGTAATTGAAGCAGATTTACTTTCGGAAACAATATTTTTGGGTTTTAGAACAAAAGAGGGTATAAATATTTCCGATATAAATAAAACTTTCGGTATTGATTTTGAGAAAAAATATTCAAAAATATTGGAAAAATATATTAATACGGGACATATTAAAAAAGAAAATAATAACTGTGTTTTAACCTTAGACGGTATTTTGATTTCAAATTATATTTTGTGTGATTTTTTGTGATAAAATTTTTTTATGGAACAGAATAAAATAATCGAAGAAATGCAAGAAATTGCAAAACAAATGTATTTGGACGACATCGAAGAAGACCCTGAAATTGAAAACGAGTTTTTCGACTGCTCCGCTTGCGGAGAAAACAAAACTCTTGCAGGAAGTATTCAGTATAAAAAATATCGTCTTTGTAACGACTGTGTCGTTTTAGCGGAAGCAGGATTCAAGCTTGGCAAAATAAAAGATATTCAGGAATTAATAGATGCCATGGAAGACAAAAGGCTTGAAGTTATGTGTGATTTTATAAAACAAAACGAAAATGCACAAAATAATTAGCCGAATCGTTATTGTTTTTTGTTGAAATTAAATTTTAGATTATTAATTTGTAAAAGATATTTTTTAAGTTCTCCTATATTCGCATTTTCCTGCACTAAATCTTTTGAAGAACCGTTATTCGACATATTATCCATTGTTTTTTGAAAATCGCTTTTTTCTTCGAGCATTATAGAAACAAGGTTATCTAAATCCGTTGCATTAAGATTGGAATATTGGTTTAAAATTTCCTGTTCGGTTTTTCCGACATCAAATTTATACAAAAATCTTGCCGTTTGAATGTCATTTTGCGTAAGCGTAACACGACCGTACCGGTGCGGGGTGTACATAATATCTTCAATATTCGGGCTGTGCCCTAAACCTATCGCATGCCCTACTTCATGGAGGATTGTATGATAAACTTCGTTCTCATCCATATATTGTTTGTGAATTATGCCGTCTGACAGTCCGATATTTACTTCCGCAGAAAAATATCTTCCCTCGTTATCGTAGTTAAATTGGCAGCTTCCCAGAGATTTTCTGTCTACTCTTTTCCATTCAAGATTGATATGGGATTCGTTTAAAGTATTTACAAAATTAAATCTTACCATGCCTGATAGGGCTTGCTGCCATGTATTAAAAGCGTTCATGACCATAGATTTATATTTGTAACTGTCCCCTTCGCTCATTGACTTATACCACCTGAAGGGCGCAATGTAGACGGATAAAGGCATTAGCGCTTCGGGCCATCTTGAAAGACAACCTCTTTTTGAAAGACAATATTTTAAATATGTTTTATTTTGCATTATAATTAGAAATATAGCATAATAGAGATAAATTAAAAAGAGGAATTAAATTTATGAACATGATTCAAATGATGCAGCAAGCGCAAAAAATGCAAAAAAAACTTAAAGAAGCGCAAAGCGAACTTAATTCAATGCAGGTTGTCGGAAAATCCGGCGGGGATGCTGTTCAGGTTACTTTAAACGGACAATCAAAATTTGTCGGTATTAAACTTTCAAAAAAAGCAATTAATCCCGAAAACCCTGACTCTGTCGATAACGAAACGGTAGAAATGCTTGAAGATTTAATTACCGAAGCTATGAAAAATGCTTCTAATGAAGCACAAGAATTAATGGAATCCAAAATGAAAGCCGTAACGGGCGGTATCAGCATACCGGGGTTATTCTAGTGGAATATACAAGACCTCTTGCAAGGTTAATAGAATATTTTCAAAAATTGCCTTCAATCGGCCCAAAGACTGCGCAAAGGCTTGCTTTGCATATCTTAAAAACGGATAAAAGCGAAGTTGAGAATTTTGCGCAGGCTATGATTGAGGCAAAATCCACCATTAAATATTGTTCAATCTGCTTTAACATATCTTCGGTTGACCCTTGCGAAATCTGTTCTTCGACATCAAGAACAAAAGAATTAGTATGCGTTGTGGCGGAAGCAAAAGATTTGATTGCTATTGAAAAAACAAACGAATATCAGGGTTTATACCATGTCTTAGGCGGGTTAATTTCTCCTATTGACGGGATTGGACCTGAGGATATTAAAGTAAAAGAACTGTTGGAAAGAGTCCATAAAGACGATATTAAAGAGGTAATTTTGGCGCTTAATCCTTCTGTTGAAGGCGAAGCAACTTCATTGTATTTATCAAAACTTTTAAAACCCTTTGGTATTAAAGTTTCAAGAATAGCATACGGCATCCCTTTGGGGTCGGAATTAGAATATACGGATGAATTAACTTTAATAAGAGCGCTTGAAACAAGACTTGAAATGTAATTAATTATTTATTTCGATATTTTCTTCCAAATATTTTGTTTCAATGTTTCTTGGAGGAATTAAACCGTAGTTTTTAAGTTTTTCAACTTGTCCTATTAAACTTCCTTGTCCTTTTATTGTTTTAAAGGCGCTGTCAAATCTTTTTTGTACGGTATCAAAAGAAGTTTTTAATTCTTCCAGTTTTTGTATAAAAACTATCATTTTTTCATAAATATTTAGGCCTAATTTTGTAATATCCTTAATATTTTCGTATTGATTTTTTTGACTCCAGCAATAATTTATTGTTCTTAAAGTCGCAATTAAAGTTGACGGGCCCGAAACTACTATATTTTTTGAAAGTGCGTATTCAATGAGCTTGTTGTTTGAATAAATATAAGATAAGGGAAGTTCAAACGGAATAAACATAATCGTAAAGTCGGGAGTATTGATTTCTTCCAAATTTTCATACTTTCCCGTAAGTTCATCTATTCTGTTTTTTACATCTTTATAAAAATTATTTAAACTATCCTCGTTGTAATTTTCCGTATAATTTAAAAATTCCGCCAAGGGTGCTTTTGAATCTATTATTATATTTTTATTGCCATTAGGGAGATAAATAATTGCGTCAACTATTCTTATATTTCCGCCGTCTTTTGGTTTAAAACCTTTTTGAGTTTCAAAGTTTCCTTTTTCAAAATTTTCTTTTTTATTAATTAATCCCGATGATTTTAATAATTTTTCTAAAATCATCTCGCCCAAAATTCCTCTTGATTTTGAATTTTTGCTGATGGCTTCCGATAATTTTTCCGCCGCAAGATAAGTTATTTTTGTTTCTTTTGTTAATTCTTCAATCTTATCTTTTAAAAGAGCGGTGTTTATTTTTCCCGTTTCGCTCATTAAGTCTGCTTTTTGTTTAAATTCTTTAATATTTTCTTTCAATGGATTAAGATATGTTTCAAGAGCGGTTTTATTTTCTTCTCTTATGATTTTATTTTTCTCTAATAATGTTTGAGCCGCAATAGATGTGAAATCATTTTTTATAAGCTCCAAAAGCTCCGATTTTTCTTGTTGAAAATTTTTTATAATTTCAAGTTTTGTAGAATTTTCGGTGTTTTGAACTTTTAGATTAAAATTTTCTTCCTTTAATTTTTTGTTTTCTTTATTGAAAAATAAAAATGAGATTAAACTTCCGATAATTGCCCCTGACATAAGACTCAAAACAATTTTTTCCATTATATTTTCCCTTTTAAGCTTTTAATGTAATTGATTGCATCTTCTTTAGTGTTTATGATATTTTGAGCCTGCATATCCTTTATTTCGTCAATAATCTTTTTTAATAAAGGAGAAGGAGGAATGTTTAAAATTTCCATTATTTCAAAACCGTCAATAAGCTTTGGAAGCTCTTTTAATTTTATGATAATTTCTTCATATTTTTTTTCTAAAATATCGAGATTTTCTAAATTTTCTTCAACCATTTTATCGCTCACCGCTTCTCCTCTTGCAGACAGTCTGTCCGCTCTTGCAAGCTCGATTAAATCGGGAGTATCTTCGCCGATTTTTTTAACAAAACGGATAATTGCTTTTTCGGTTGTATCTTTTGAGTGCATAAGAGCCGAGGGGTAAATATGATTTTGTATCATTTTTGAAATGTATTCTATTTGCTTGTTTGAAAATTTCAGCTCTTTTAAAATCGGTATAACTTTTTTTCCGCCCAGCTCATCATGCCCTATAAATCTGTGTCTGCCCGTATCTTTCTCTATCGTCCAACAGTCGGGTTTTGCTAAATCATGCAAAAAAGCGGCAAGTTTTAATTCGGGTTTATTTATTCTGATTTTATCCGCTGTTTCTACAAGGTGATGAAACAGGTCGAGATGATGATGAGAATTGGGGGGAATTTTTTTAATTTCTTCAAAAACGGGAAAAATAACTTCCAAAAGCCCCGATTTATCCATATCCAAAAGAGCCTTTGTCAAATATTTTCCCTCGAACATTTTCATTAATTCTTGTTGTATTCTCTCTTTTGAAACCTGATTGATTAGTTTTCCGTTTTTTTGAATAAAATCTTTTATATTATCATCCGTACTAAACCCCAAAATTGCTTGAAACCTGTACGCCCTAAGCATTCTTAAAGGGTCATCGGATAAGTTTTTTGTATCATGAGTTTTGATTATTTTATTTTTATAATCTTCAATACCGTTGTTTTTGTCGTAAATTTCATTTTTTTGAATGTCATATGCTATGGAGTTAATCGTAAAATCACGTCTGTCGATATCATCTTCAATGTTATCCATATATGCAAAATCAATATAGTCTTGATTGAAAACAACTCTGTATATTTGATTTTCGTTATCCAATTCAACGTATGCGCCCCCTAAATCGTCCGCTATATTTTTTGCTACGGTTTTTAAATCGGGGCAATTTATTACAATATCTCTATCAAGAGATTTTTTTCCGGATAAATTATCTCTTATATACCCTCCCACAAGAAAAGCGGGGTAATTTTTTATATACGGCTTTATTTTTTCAATTAATTCATCATACATATTGCACTATTCCAAAAAGCCCTGCCGTTATTGCATTCGGGGCTTTGTATATTAAATTTCCCAAAGTTATTAATTTAAAATTTTCTTTTTTAAAATATTCAAATTCTTCTTTTGAAAAACCGCCTTCGGGTCCAAAAACCGCAAGAATTTTTTCTTTTTTGTCGATATTTTTTACCCCTTCTTGAATTGTGCGGTTTGCAAAATTTTCCGCAAATATTAAAATATTTTCTTTTTTAAATTTTTTAAAAACTTCTTCAAAAGATAGTGTATCAAAAACTTTTGGAATGTCGGCTCTTTCACATTGCTTAAAGCTCTCCAGGGCTATTTTTTGCCATTTTTCCGATTTTTTCATAATACTTTCTTTTTTTACCGCCGAATTATCCGAATAAGTCGTATAAATTTCTTTTGTCCCGACTTGAACCGCATTTTCTATTGCAAGATGCATGGCATCTTGTTTTAAAATTGAAATTAAACAGCATAAATCAAAATTAAGTTTTCTCGTTGATTTTATTGAGTTTATAATTTCTCCCGTAAGTTCGTTTTTAGAAATTGAAGTAATTTTTGTAAAATGAACAATTTCATCGCTAATAAATTTTACGATTTCATTTTCTTTAATTCTTAACGATTGAACCAAATGACAAAGAATCTCTCTATCCTTAATTCGGATTTTATTGTTTTCTATACTGTTTTTTTCGATTAAAAAATGCGGCATGATAATTTTATTCTAGCATAATATTTATTTTAATGATAAATTAAGTTTGATGTTTTAGATTTTAAGGAATTAAATTATGATTATTGTAATGCGTCATGGCGCAAGTCAGAAAGATATCGACAAAGTAGTCGAATTTGTTAAATTAAAAGGAAGAACCCCTCATCTGTCGCAAGGCGAATCGCATTTCGTAATCGGCGCCGTCGGAGCTTCGCAGGTTGACCCGAGAGATTTCGAGTTGCTTGACGGAGTGAGAGAAGTTATTAAAATTTCGTCAAGTTATAAATTGGTATCGAGATTATTTAAAAATGAAGATACCGTTGTTGAGGTAAACGGGGAAAAATTCGGCGGCGGATATGCAGGCATGATTGCAGGACCATGCACGATTGAAAGTCGTGAGCAAATTTTTGAATGTGCAAAAGCCATGGCTGAAGCGGGCGTTAAAATTATTCGTGGCGGCGCTTTTAAACCGAGAACGTCCCCCTATGCTTTTCAAGGCTTAGGTGAAGAAGGACTGAAATTAATAAGAGAAGCTGCAGACACATACAATCTTGCCGTTACGAGCGAAGTTATGGAAATTAATCAAATTCCTTTATTTATAAAATATGTTGACATTTTGCAAGTCGGTGCAAGAAATATGCAAAATTTCAATCTTTTAAAAGAATTAAGTAAAATTAATAAGCCCGTTGTGTTGAAAAGAGGCTTGTCCGCTACGATTAACGAATGGTTAATGGCGGCAGAATACATTTTATCGGGCGGAAACAGGGACGTTATTCTTTGTGAAAGAGGAATAAGAACGTTTGAAGTTGCGACAAGAAATACGCTTGACCTTTGCGCAATTCCGGTCGTGAAAAAATTATCCCACCTTCCCGTTATTGTCGATCCTTCTCATGGTACGGGTTTAAGAGATAAAGTTTTACCTATGTCGCTCGCTTCAATTGCGGCGGGTGCCGACGGTCTTATGATAGAAGTTCATAATAAGCCGGAATGTGCATTATGTGACGGAGCGCAATCGTTGTATCCCAATCAATTTGTCGAATTATACGAGAAATTGAAAAAGCTTGCTCCCGTTGTCGATAAAACAATCGGGTAACTTTTAGCGTAAAACTTGATTTAAAGGAGAATACTCAAAAACTCCTCAAATAATAAAATCGCTTTTAAACTAAACGGGAAGCAAAACAACTTCCTGTTTAGTTTTTGCACGCTTTAGATTTTACTTATTTTAGATTGCAATTAAAAAAGCTCAAAACTGACAAAGTTTTGAGCTTTTTTAATTTTTATATTTTAATTATTTTTTCGTTGTTTTTGTGGTTGTTGTTTTTGTGGTTGTTACAGCTGTTTGTGCTTTTGGAAGAACATTCGGCATTGCCGTTTCAATTCCGTTTAAAAGATTTACCACTTCAATTGCCGATTTTGCAGCATCAGCCCCTTTGTTTCCCGCTTTTGTACCTGCCCTTTCAATTGCCTGTTCAATGTTATCTGTCGTAAGAACACCGAACATAATCGGTATTCCTTCTTTTAGGGAAACATTGGCAATTCCTTTTGCAAGTTCGCTTGCAACATAATCAAAATGAGGGGTTGAACCTTTAATAATTGCCCCTAAAGTAACAATTGCGCTATATCCTTTTCTTGCGACACGTCTGCAAATAAGGGGAATTTCAAAAGCGCCCGGAACCCAAATAACATCAATGTTGCTCTCTTTTACTCCAAGACGAACAAAAGTATCAATTGCGCCCGACAAGAGTTTTGAGCCGATAAAATCGTTAAATCTTGAAATAACGATACAAAATCTGTCTTTTGATTCTGCGGTTAATTTACCCTCAAATGTGTTTACCATAAATACCTTAACTTTCTATTCAGCTTTATCATTTAACTTAACATCAATTATATCATTTTTTGAAGAATTTTTGTTAATATCTTCTTTTTCAAGCTGCTTATTAATTATAATGCTTTGAACTATTTGGAATATGTTTGATGTTACAAGATAGAGCAAAACACCTGCGGGAATGGGCACGAATATAAACGTTACGGTAATCATAATCGGCATGACCGTCATCATTGATTTTTGAATTGCGGCTTGAGAAGGATCTTGATTCGCCGTATTATTTTGGCTCATCATGACTTTTTGCATTAAAATCATGCTGCCTACAAAAAGAACGAGTAAGAAAATTACGTCATAATGTATCGTTTGAACCGCCTTTATCGTCGGAACTTCCGCAATCAATAAATCGCCCGTTCTTTTAAACGTTACCGTTTCAACTTCTTTTGTTTGAACGTTGGATACTTTCATTTCAACCGAGTCGATTGAATTTAATTGTTCAAATTTTAAGTTTAAACTGTCCATTTGAAGTTTAAGATCAATCGGTTCACCGGGGGTGATTTCTCCTTGAACGAGTATTGCTTTTTGGGGATTTGTTACTTTAACCCCGTCAAGTTTTTCGTTATTTTTAAATGTTACATCCGCCGTTTTTGCGCCTTGAAGCCTTGCATAGTTTTCTATCTGAAACTGTCCGTCACCGGATAATCCCGCATTGCTTCTAATTGTTGCGTCCAATCTTTTTATGAAAAGAAAGTCGGCATTTCCTGCCTGTTCAATAAATTGAGGGCTCATTAAAGCCGTATAAAGCATAATAAAAATGGGAAGTTGAATAAGCATGGGTAAACATCCCGCCATGGGGTTTACCTTGTTTTCTTTCCAAAAATCCATCATTTTTTGCTGCATTAACTGAGGATTTGACTTGTATCTTTCCTGAATTAATTTAATCTTCGGCTGCATTGTCTGCATGGTTTTCATCGATTTTTGCTGAGAAACGTTAGCCGGCCATAAAATACATCTTATAATTAATGTAAAGATAATGATTGCAACGCCCCAATTGCCCGCAATATCGGCAATTACTTTTAAAATGTTTATCGTAAGAGATGTAAAATCCATAATTTTTAACTCCAAGTGGTAATAAATATACTGTTGATTTTAATATAAACATGGTAGTATTTACAATTATGAGTAACTTTTTTGATACAATTTGTGCCGTTGCAACTCCGCTATCATACGGAGGTATAGGAATAATAAGAGTTTCGGGCGATAGCGCTTTAAATATCGTTCAGAAAATTTTTAACAAAAATATTATACAAAATGCGATAAATCATGGCTGGATAGTTGAAAATGAAGAAAAAATCGACGAAGTAATCGTTCTTTATTTTAAAAATCCTAAAAGCTATACGGGAGAAGATGTCATAGAAATTCAATCCCATGGTTCGCCCGTTATTATAAAAAGAATTTTGAATATAGTCGAAAAAAACGGCGCAAGACTTGCTATGAGGGGAGAATTTACGAAAAGAGCTTTTTTAAACGGCAAAATCGATTTATCGGAAGCGGAAGCCGTCATGGATTTAATTTCTTCAAAAACTCAAAAATCCGCTTCAAAAAATGTTATGAACTTATCGGGCGCATTACATAAAGAAATTCAAAACCTGAGGAAAAAAATCCTTGACGTTGCTTCAAAAATAACGGCATGGGTTGATTTTCCGGAGGATGTAAAAGAAGTTTCGCACAGTGAAATAATATCGAGTATTGAGCCTGTTAAAATTAAAATTGAAGAAATATTAAAAAACGCTTCATCACACAATTTAATCAGGGACGGAATTAAAATTGCCGTTGCGGGGCGTCCTAATGTCGGCAAAAGTTCGCTTTTTAATGCTCTTTTAAACCTTGACAGGGCAATTGTCACCGATATTGCGGGAACCACAAGGGATATAATAACGGAAAGTTTTGAAATAGAAGGAATTTTTGCGACTTTAATTGATACGGCGGGAATAAGAGACGATGATAATATCGATAAAGTTGAAAAAATAGGAATTAATCAGGCAAAAGAAGCGATTGAAAGCTCAAATTTAACGCTTCTTTTGTATGACGGTACAAAAGGCATTACTAAAGAGGATGAAGAAATATTTTCTCTTGCGGATAAAAATAATTCTCTGTATGTTTCCACAAAAGCGGATATTAAGCCCGATACATCGGGTTTTGCCGTTAATATAAGTTCAAAAACAGGCTTTAATATCGAAAAATTAAAGCAGGAAATTTATAAAAAGGCAATTGCTACAAAGCCCGATAACCTTGAATTTACGACAAACGAGCGTCAGCAGGAACAATTAAAAAAATGCCTTAATTTTATTGAAAATGTTCTTTTTGCTTCAAAACAAGGTGAAATGCAGGATTTAATTTTGATTGATATTAAATCCGCTCTTATTTCTTTGGGGGGAATAACGGGTGAAGTCGTCAACGATGAAATATTGGACGGAATTTTCGATAAATTTTGTATCGGAAAATAATTTCTTGATAAGAAAATTTATTTTATCTATAATTTTTTTATTTGGAGCTTAATATTATGGAAAAATTTTCACTTACAACTGCAATTGATTATGTCAACGGCGCTCCCCATATAGGGCATGCTTATGAAAAGATTTTATGCGATATAATTCATCGTCATTATAAAAAACGTGCGGATAAAACTTTCTTTTTAACCGGTGTTGATGAGCATGGAATTAAAATTCAAAAAACCGCCAAAACTTTAGGAATTACCCCTAAGGAGTTGTGCGACAAGAACGCTTCTCAATTTGTCGAGGCGTGGAAATTGTTGGATATTGAGTATTCAAAATTTATAAGAACAACGGATGCCGAGCATAAAAAAGTTGTTCAGGATATATTTGAAAAACTTCTTGAAAAAGGTGACATTTATAAACATAAATATAAAGGATTGTATTGTTCCGGGTGTGAGTGTTTCCTTTCGGATAAAGACCTTGACGAAGACGGGTGTTGCCCTATTCATGGCAAAAAGCCCGAAGCCGTCGAAGAAGAAAATTACTTTTTTAAACTTACGAAATATAAAGAAAGAATTATTGAACATATTAAGAACAATCCCGAATTTATTACCCCTGAATTTAGGGTACAAGAAATTTTAAATCAATTGGAAAATATAGAAGATATTTCCGTTTCAAGAGCTAAAACGAATGTTGAATGGGGCATTGAAGTTAAATCCGACCCGAGTCAGGTCATATACGTTTGGATTGATGCCCTGTCAAACTATATAACCGCCCTAGGATATGATGTTTCGGGTAATTTCGGAGATAATTTTAAAGAATTTTGGCCCGTCAATTATCATGTAATCGGAAAAGACATTTTAAAATTCCATTCGATTTATTGGATCGGAATTTTAATGGCTTTGGGGATTGAACTTCCCAAGGGAATTTATGCCCATGGCTGGATTATGATAGATAAAAATAAAATGTCAAAATCAACGGGTAACGTTATTTCTCCAAAAACCGTCATGGAAGCGTTCGAGCTTGATAAGCCCGATGCTTTGAGATATTTTATGGCAACCTGCGCAATCGGCGGAAAAGACGGCAATTATTCCGATGAAGATTTTAAAGAAAAAGTTAATGCCGACCTTGCAAATAATATGGGTAATTTGTTAAATCGCTCTTTAAATATGCTGGTTAAATATTTTGACGGCGAAATTAAAGAAGAATTTAAAAACGATGCTCTTGTAGATGTTGCGGATAGTACCGTTAAGGAAGTTTTATCCCTTTTTGATAAGATAGATGTTGCTGGTGCCGCTTCTAAAATTATTGCTCTTTCCGATGAAGCAAATAAATATATTAACGATAATGCTCCTTGGACTTTGTATAAAGAGGGTAAAATAAAAGAATGCGGTCAAAGTCTTTATACCGTTTTGAATTTAATGGTAAAAACAGGTTTATTGATTCAGCCTTATTGTCCGAATATTGCAAATGAAATTGCAAGACAGTTAAAATTTGATATTAATTTGAAATATGATGAAATTACTCCTTATATGTTGAGTGCGGGCAAATTAATCACAAAAGAAGAAATTAAACCCGTATTTTTAAGGCTTGATTCCGAAATTGCGGGTGATAAAAAGAAATCATAGGCAACTTTTTTCGAGTTTGTGTTTTTAAAAATAAGGAAGAAGGTTTTAAAATATGTCAATTACAACATCTCTTGCGGCGCAAAGTGCAATTATGCAAGCAAACAGAGCAGAACTTGATTCAATCAGATTAAATCAGGCGCAGCAAAATTTGCTTTCAAACGGTTGCGGCGATTTTAATTCTCTCGCAAGAAAAGAAAACGCAATCGAAATGCAAAAAGAGCAGGCAAGCATTCGTGCAAAAACGGCAAGAGCACAGCAACAGGCTTTAAAAAACAAAAATAAACTTAACGTTATGGCATAAGTTTATTTTAAAAATCTTATCCGGCTTTAAGGCGAGGCTTTAAAGCTTTTTAACGTGCTTATATATGATTTACGATTTTACCTTTTGACACCATTTTATGTCCCTTAATATAAACATAATCAGGGCGGATTTTATTTAAAATTGAATTATAATCTTCGTTTTCATTGAGTTTAAAAACGTTAAAATCGGCGTCTTTTCCTTGTTCCAGTGTTCCTATCATGTTATCCAGTCTTAAAATTTTAGCGGGATATTTTGTTAAATGTAAAATAACTTCTTCCGTATTTAATATACCGTCATTCACCGATTTAACTTCGTTCAAAAGGCTTAAATCGTCATTGAAAGCAAGGCTGTTTGAGCCGAAACCGTATCTTTTTTGAAAAACTTCATTAACCGTTTTAAAATCCAAAAGACTGTTGTGGAGTTTTTTTGAAACTCTCGGGCAATAACAAAAGGACACTTTATTTTCTTTTAAAATTTCAAGGTCGCTTTCCGTTAAATAATTTCCGTAAGTTGCAATTGTTTGTTTGTTTAAAACTCCCAAGTTCATAAGGTAAACAACGGGGCTTACCCCCGTTATTGCAGGTTCAAACTTTTTATTTCCGCAAAAAGCGCCTAAAATGTCGGAATCCGAAAAACCGTATTTCACCCAATCCGTTTCATCTTTTGATTCGGATATTCTTATTGTTGTCAGGATGTTATTTTTCTTACAATATTTGGCAAGTATTTTAAATAACCTTTTATGAACACAAGTAACGGAATGCGGAGCAACACCGACAAAGGTGCTCTCTGACTTTTGTTTCAGCAGTTTATTGATTTTCTTTTGGATATTTCTGAATTCCTCTTTGCTTGATTTGGTTGAATCCGAGAAAAGTTCAAAGAAAAGGTATGTTTTAATCGGGGTATCGTTTAAAAGTTCAAAATATTTTGTTTCTCTTGAAAGCTCGCAAATGCAGGTTGTTCCGTTTAATAATGATAATTCAAGACCCTTTTTAAAGGATTTTATTTTATCTTCTCTTGTATAACAAAAATACTCGCTCAATAAGTCGGCGAGTTTATAGACAAAAGATTGTCTTGAAATTCCCGCTAAATGATAATGTTTTTTTATATCGGTAAAAACTTTTTTTATGTTTTCTTTTAATCCTTTAAGTTTTGTTTTTCCTATGTTTGTATATTGAAGATGATTGTGAAGATTTATAAACCCCGGCGTGATAACAGCATTTTCAAAGTCTTTAATATGGTATGTTCCTTCTTGATTGATGTCATTTTGTCCGATAATTTCTTCGATTTTTCCTTCGTCAACTTTAAGTGCGCAATTTTCATAAATTGTGCCGTCACATGCTATTATCCATTTTGATTTATAAATTTTTGCCATTTATTTTTCTGTTTATACCGGTAAAACCGTATCGGACAATTCTTTTTTGATGTCCTCAACTTCTATATGGATTATTTCGCTTCCTTCTTCTTTTTGAAGATAGACATCTTTAATGCCTGCCTGAACAATAAATCTTTTGCATAAAATACAAATCATTGTATGTCCGAAAATATACATGGCGGAACCTTTGCATCTGTCTTGCCCTGCTTGAATTATTGCGTTTTGTTCCGCATGGATTGATCTGCAGGTTTCATACCTTGTTCCGGATTGTATATTGTTTTTAATTCGGTAGCAATACCCCAATTCGTGGCAGGACATAACTTTTGAGGGGGTGCCGTTGTATCCTGTTGCTTTAATTTTTTTATCGTCGCCGACAATAACGGCTCCGACGTTTGCTCTCAAGCAATTTGAGCGGGAAGCGCAAGTTCTTGCGATTTCCATAAAATATTCATCCCATGGTTTAATCATAATAATATCTTTCAATTGTTATTAATCTTTAAAATACCAAAAAAAACCTTATTTTTCAAACTTTCCGCTTTGGAATATAAAGTTTTAAATATCTCTTGCAAAAAAGATTAAAAAACATTAAAATAAGGATTGAATACAACCGTTTTTGCAATAGAAGTTGTACAAGGCAGGTTGAAAAATTACAAACAACTTTAAGGAGACCTAGAAAAAATGTACCAAGATGAAACCCTTCAATGTGAGGATTGCGGCAAAGAATTTGTGTTTACGGCGGGTGAACAAGAATTTTATGCACAAAAAGGGCTTGTAAATAAGCCTAAAAGATGTCCCGAATGTCGCCGGTTAAGACGTCAAAAAAACAGAAAAAAACTATATGAAGCCGTATGTTCTCAATGCGGGGCACAAACCAAAGTTCCTTTTAAGCCCATTGAAGGAAAAGAAATTTATTGCAAAGACTGCTTTCAAAAAAGGCAACAGGCTTAAAAAGATATTGAATAAAGTTTAAAAGCGAGCGGTTTGCCCGCTTTTTTAATGTTTTATTTATTAATCTCTGTTCGGGCTGTATATTGTTCCGTTTTTTTTCATATACAAATTTAATACTCTCTCGCCTGCCTTGCTTAAAACGTAAGGTCTGACGGCAATCCCTCGTTTTTTAAATTGATTAATCCAATCGGGTTTATATCCTTCGTCAAACCCCGTTATTTTTTCTACCGTTTCAGACGAAACGGAAAAACAAATTCTTTTTATCCCTGACCATAAAATTGCGCCGAGACACATCATACAGGGTTCTGCCGTAACGTAAATCGTTGCATTATAAGGAGAAAGGTCGTACGTTCTAAGTTCTTTTTGTGCTTGCATAATAGCGTTTACTTCTGCATGACACATTGAACAATTATCTTTTATGACGGAATTTTGCGCTTTTGAAAGCAAATTTCCGCCCTCATCATAAATTGCCGCCAAGAAAGGACCCTTGCCGTTATCAATGTTTTGCTCCAGCTCGTAGTGAAGATTGTTTATAATTTCAATATCTTTTTCGTTCATGGTTTTATTATATCAAAAAACCCGTACTTAGAAAAGAAACTTTTTAAAGTGCGGGTTTTATAACTTTTAAATTTTAAATTAAACTGCAGCTTTTACCATTGCACCTTTAATAATTTTAGCAAAGCTGTCTGCTTTTAAGCTTGCTCCGCCGACAAGCGCTCCGTCTATATCGGATTGAGCCATTTGTTCTTCGATGGTTTCGGGTTTAACCGAGCCGCCGTATAAAATTCTCATTGAATTTGCGGCATTCTCGCCTTTTAAGTTTTTAACCGTTTCTCTAATCATTTTGATTACTCTGTTTGCTTCGGTTGAATCACAAGTTTTACCGGTTCCGATTGCCCAAATCGGTTCGTAAGCGATAACCGATTTTGCCGTATCTTCTGCCGAGATTTCATTTAATGCCGTTGTAATTTGTTTTTGAATGTGAGAATCGGTTACGCCTTGTTCTCTTTGTTCCAAAGTTTCTCCGCAGCAGATAATCGGTTTTAAGCCGTTTGCTAAAATGGCGATTGCTTTTTTATTAATCATTTCGTCGCTTTCGCCGAAATATTGTCTTCTTTCGGAGTGTCCGATAATAACATATTCAAGCGATTCAAATTCTTTCAACATTGAAAGAGCAACTTCGCCCGTAAATGCGCCTTTCGGTTCATAGTAGCAATTTTGAGAAGCTAAAACCATTTTTTTACATCCGCATTCAACGAGTTTGTCGTTTACGGACGATAAAGAAGTAAATACGGGAGCCAAAACAACTTCCGGCATAGCATTTTTGTCTAAATCTTTAATTTCTTCGCCTAAGCCTTTAACAAGTTCCATGCTTTCTTTAATTGTGTTGTGCATTTTCCAGTTTCCCGCAATCATGGGTTTTCTTGATGTCATAATAAACACTCCTTATTCTTTTAAATTTTATATTTTTATAGTATGAATACTAGCATAAAAACGTTAAATGCAACAGAAAGAAGAATAATCGTGAATACACTTGAAATTTGGCACCCGTTTTGGCAGCATGGTTTGTGTGAACCTATATTTGAAATTAAAGAAACAAAAGATGAATTTCTTATAACAAATGACGACAAAAAAATAATTGACGGTATATCCTCATGGTGGGTAAATACTTTAGGACACAATAATCCGTACATAAAAGAAGCGATAAAAAAACAAGCGGATTTAATGCAGCAAATTATTTTTGCGGGTTTTACCCACAAGCCCGCAATTGAGGTTGCTCAAAAATTAAAATCCTTTTTACCCGATAAATATACTCATATTTTTTACTCGGATTCTGGGTCAATTTGTGTAGAGGTTGCCCTGAAAATGGCTGTCGGATACTATTTTAACAAATTCGGCAAAAATAAGTCAAAAATTGTTGCTATGGAACATTCTTACCATGGGGATACTTTTGGCGGCATGTCGTCCGGTGCGGAATCCGTTTTTAATTATCCGTACAGAAAAATGCTTTTTGATGTAATCAGAATTCCTTATCCAAAGAAAAATGAAGAAGAAAAAACAATTAAGGCTTATGAAAAAATCCTGAAAGAAAAATCCGATGAAATTGGCGCTATTGTTCTTGAACCTTTAGTTTTGGGTTCGGGCGGAATGATGTTTTATGAACCTTTTGTTTTGGATGAATTGTATCGTCTGTCTAAAGAATATGATGTTATGTTCGTTTTAGACGAAGTAATGACGGGTTTCGGGAGATTGGGCACGATGTTTGCTTATGAACAAACAAATATAACTCCCGATATTATCTGTTTATCAAAAGGTTTAACCGGAGGAACTCTGCCTTTAGCTGCAACGGTTTGTACAAAAGAAATTTACGATGCTTATTATTCAATCGATAAATCAAAAATGTTTTTCCATTCTTCAAGTTACTCGGCAAACCCCGTTTCACTTGCGGCGGCAAGCGCAAATCTTGATTTATGGAAAGATAAAAAACCGCTTAATGAAGTCAAAAGGATAAACGAATATTATAAAAAACAGCTTCCAAATTTTAATAATGCAAGGATTTTGGGGGATATTTTCGCATTTGAAGCCGATAATTCTCAAAATAATTATGTTTCAAATATCGGAACAAAACTCTATTCTTATTTTCTTGAAAACGGTGTTTTGCTGCGTCCTTTGGGAAATACGGTTTATGTTATGCCTCCTTATTGTATTAAAGAAGAAAGTTTGGATAAAATTTTCTCCCTTTTGAAAAATATATAGCCCAAGCGGGTGATTTACCGTTTTATGCAAAGAAATTATATTACATCTTGTGCATATTGATATATTTCTCACTTGTGAATGATTACCCTTGAATTTTTCAAGGGTTTTTATTTTAAAAAAAAACGGGAAAAATTCCCGTTTTTTATTCCATAACCTGTTTAATAGGATTTTTAAATTTGGTCGTAGCTCCTTGAAAGAGAAGTTCTACTTCGCCCACAGGGCCGTTTCTTTGTTTTGCAATAATGATTTTTGCTTTATTTTTAACGTTGGGGTTATCCCTGTCATAATATTCTTCCCTGTGTATAAACATGACAATATCGGCATCCTGCTCTATTGAACCTGAATCCCTAAGGTCTGACATCATCGGTATTTTATCGTTTCTGTCTTCTACTTTACGGGATAGCTGAGACAGTGCTATAATCGGGACGCTTAATTCTCTTGCTATTGATTTTAAACCCCTTGAAATATTTGAAACCTGCTGGTTTCTGTCTTGAGAACTTTTATCTTCTATAAGCTGCAAATAATCGATTATAACGAGCCCCAAATCAGGCTTTTGCATTTTTAGCCTTCTGCATTTTGCTCTTATTTCCGAAATGGTAACACCTGCCGTATCATCTATATAAAGAGGGCTTGTATGAAGAACATCCATACATTCGGATAATTTTTCCCAATCTCTCGGTTGAATATCACCGGTCCTTACTCTTTGAGCATCAATTTCCGCTTCGGAACACAAAATTCTCTGCACCAGCTGAACTTTTGACATTTCAAGAGAAAATATTGCAACGGGAACTTTATTTCTTATTGCGGCGTTTTGACCTATATTAAGCGCAAAAGCCGTTTTTCCCATTGAAGGACGTGCGGCAAGAATAATTAAATCCGATTTTTGAAACCCTGCCGTCATAGTGTCTAAATCGTAAAAACCCGAAGGAACTCCCGTATAACTTCCTTTGTTATTGTATTTGTATTCTAACTGTTCGATTGTTTCGGGGAGTATTGAAGATAATGTTTCCAGTTGTCCTTGGGTTTTCTGCTGTGAAATTTCAAAGATTTTCTTTTCCGCATATTCAAGCGAAACGGAAGATTCGGCATTTTTAAAAGATTCTTCTATAATAAGCTGACCTGCATTTATCAGCTCTCTTTTTGTCGAATTTTCCTTTATGATATTTGCGTAATATTCGATATTTGAAGTTAAAATCGTATCAATGACAAGGTCATTCAGGTATTCTCTTCCGCCAATGGAATCGAGTTCGTTTTTTGAATTAAAATATTCCGCAACGGAAAGATTGTCTATGGGTTGATTTCTGTTAAACATAGACATCATAGCTTCAAAAATAAGTTTGTTTCGGGGGCTGTAAAAAGAGTTCGGAGAAATAATTTCAACAACTCTATTCATGGTTTCCGTCGGATTTAACAAGATTGCCCCTAAAACCGCTTCTTCTGCTTCAATGCTGTGGGGAGGCAGTTTTGCACTTACTTTTCTGCTTTCTGTTGCACCTTTTGGCATGAGAATAAAAACCTTTCTTTTGAAAAAAAGTATAGAATAAAATTATTTGAAAAGGAAATATTTGTAAAGGAATTATACGAAAGTATGAGAAAAATCTAACTAAAGACTGATATCCAAAAAGCGTTTAAATGTGTATTATAAAACTATACAAAAAACACATTACATCCTGAAAAGCAATTTATATCTAACTGGTGATGGCAATACAGCGGAGCTTGAGAAATCAGCTCCTTTTTTTATTGCAAATATTCATTTTTCAATATATAATTTCATTTGTTATTATTTTGTTTTGGGGAGTTTGTTTTATGCATGGTATTATTTTGGCAGGCGGTTCGGGTTCAAGACTTTGGCCTTTATCAAGAGAACTTTACCCCAAACAGCTTTTAAGATTTAATAACAGTAAAAGTTTGCTTGAAGAAACGTATTTAAGACTTCTTCATTTGTGTGACGAAGAAAATATTATCGGAATTACGAACCAAAAACATTATTCCGATGTTAAATCCCAACTTGAAACCATAACAAAAACTCCCGTCATTTTGGCGGAGCCTGCGCAAAAAAATACTGCTCCCGCCGTAAGCGTTTGCGTTAAGCATATTCTCGACACAAAAGGCGACGATTTGGTTTTGGTTTGCCCTTCCGACCATTTAATTAAAGATAGTAAGGCTTTTGTTGAAACGGTGCAAAGTGCGGTTAAATATGCCGAACAAAATTATATGGTGACATTCGGCATAACTCCTTCATCCCCGCAGACGGGTTACGGATACATTAAAGCGGGAGAAGATTTCAAGCAACAAGGTGATAAAAGCGTTTTTAAGGCATTGGAATTTAAAGAAAAGCCTGATGAAAAAACGGCGGTAAAATATTTTAAATCGGGAAAATATTTCTGGAATGCGGGAATTTTTCTCTTTAAGGCAAGCGTATTTGTTGAGGCGCTCAAAAAATATGCTCCGGATATTTATTCCGTTTTGTGCGAATTTGATTTTACGAAAGAATCATCAATCGATTTTATGAAATTTGACAAAATGCCCTCGATTTCAATTGACTATGCGGTTATGGAAAAAGCCGACAACATAGTGATTGTTCCGCTTAAATCAGACTGGAACGATTTGGGGTGTTTTGAATCGATTTATGATACTAACGAAAAAGATGAAAATAATAACGTTGATATAGGAAACACTCTTTTAAAAGATTGTAAAAATTCCATGCTTTATTCTTCAAACCGTTTGGTTGCGGGGTTGGGGCTGGATAATATTCTTGTAATAGAAACTCCGGATGTTGTTCTTGTTTGCGAAAAATCACGAACGCAGGAAGTTAAAGATATCTATGAAAAACTCAAAAAAGATAAAAACGATGTTCATAAAATCCATACAACCGTATATCGCCCTTGGGGGTATTACACCGTTTTAAATCAGGGAGAAGGATATTTAACAAAATTTATCAGCGTGAAATCGGGCGGACAATTAAGCCTTCAATCCCACAATTTTCGCTCCGAGCATTGGGTTGTATTAAACGGCACCGCAAGAGTTACGTTGGATGAGAAAAACTTTATATTAAAACCCGGTTCAAGTATTGATATTCCCGTTAAGATGAAACATTCTCTCGCAAATCCGTATAATAAGGAATTGCAAATTATAGAAGTTCAAAAAGGCGATAAACTCGTTGAAGAAGATATCATCCGATATAAAGACATATATGGCAGAGTTCGGGCATAAATAAAGAATTTTATTCTTTGTAATTTGAATAAATATGCCCCCTTGGTTTTTGACAAAGGGGGCATATTCGGTTTTATTTTATAATTCTGACATCAACGGGATATGCTTTTGAACCGTCAATTTGAATATATTTTTTGCCCTTTATGGAATCAAGATAATATTTTCTGTTTCCCGTATTTCCCAAAGGCGTTAAATTAAAATTACCTTTTTCGTATTCGTCGGTATTTACGCTGTTGTAGTTATCTCCCGTAAGAAATATGAAATTGTCATCTCCTTTAGTTTTTTTTGCGTACTCTTTTGCGTACTCCAAAAGATTTTCTTTTATGTTTTCGTCATTCGTATAATTATTATCGAGTGAAATTCCGTCCAGCACAAACGTTTTTTTGTTTTCTTCATTGTTTGCCCAATAAGCGTAAGCATTTCCTATTGTTTTTTTGTTGTTTGAAATTTCAATTATTTGAACCGACGTATTTATTAAGGAATCTACTGCTCCGAAAGCGTTTTTGCCGTTTGTTGCAATGCAAATGCCCGAATAATTGCCTTGAAACAGATCATACCCGACGTTTCTTTCCCAAACGTTAAGATTTAATTTTTCGCCCGTATTTTTGGAATTAAATTCCTGTTTTTTGTCATAATTCATCCAGACATCGTAATTAAGACCGTTTTGTTCAAAATTTTCTTTTGTTTTTATGTTGGATTGTCCGATGTCGGTATTTTTGTCATATAACATATTTTTATAATTTTCTTTTGAAGAGTCAATAGAATTTGAAATCGTTGATAACAGTTCTTTCAAAGTTTCTATATGACTTTCCATACCTAAAAATTTAAGTCTGTCAGCCATGGCAGGAAGAGTGTATGCATAATCAAGTTCAAAATTCTTGCTTGTTATGTTTGATTTTTCGTCCAAAAAGGCATTAATATACTTTTCTCCGATATTTGATATGTCTTTCGGAGTGATTTTTTTGTTATTGTTCAGTTTGTCCAATTCTTCTTTATATGTATTGTCTTTGCCTAAATCACCAAAACCTTTTTGCATTTCAATGATTTTGATTTTATCCTCGGGCTGTGGAGTTTTTAAAATTGCATTATTCATTGAAATAAGTAAATCTTTGTCTTGAAGCGGAAGATTGTTTACTATGTTTATTGTTCTGTCAAATTTGTCTATTTTTCTGTCAAATTGAAAATTTAAGCCTTGAACATCTGCTAACATTATCGTCTTTATTATTTTTGAAGAATTTTTATCAAAATATTCATCAACGTCTTTATCTTCCCATTTGGCTTCATCCGCATAATTCAATGCGCTTTTTTTGGCTTTTGCCGTATCTTTTAAGTTTTCGTATTTTTGAGGAAGCTCCGTTTGAATTTTTTTTGCATCGTAATTTATAATATTTGCAAGTTGTAATATTTCAATTTTTTCATCTTCGCTTTTGCCTGAAACCATGGGGAGTGCTTTGTCGACATAATTTAAAACGCTTTTAACATATTTGTCGTTTTTGTCTTTTGTTTCTTTGTATGAATTTAAAATTTGCATTTCTTCATCTTTTAAATCAATATTTTCAATAAACGTTGAAAGTTCCTGCGCTTCGCTATTGATATTTTTTAAATCATAGTTTTTGAAAACGTTATCAATATCATTTTTTAAATCGGGCGAAGAAAAATTCAGGTCAAATAAACTTTTTTCAAGATTTTGACCCTTCTTTGCGAAATTATTTAATTTCGGATTATACAAAAATTTACCCGTCATATCGTATAATTCCGTATCATTCAGTGTTTCTTCGCTTGAATAAAGGTCTTGAAGCTGTTCTAATTTTTTAAATTTTTGATTTTCGTTTTCTTGTCTTGACATCATACCAAGCATTATCCCTGTCGGCATTTTTTGCATTATTTGAGATGTTAATTGAGCTTCTTTAGCTGTAAGTGTGTTAGAAATCGCATATTGTTCCTTAGAAAGTTTTATTTCTTTAGGGACAACACCTTTAAAGGAAATGTTTTTTGTAAAACTGTCATTTGGCATTGCATATAATTTATTGTTTCGGAATTGATTTTTTTGCATATTAAAATTGTTGCCTATCGCACTAATAGGGCTTGAATTTAAAATAATCATCGTTAATCCTTCGTGATATTTGCTTATACGTTTTTTAAAAGTTTTGAAAAAATAATTTTTTGCTTTCATTTGACAATAATTTTTTGATTTTGTATTATTTTCTTAAAGCTAAATATGGAATTTTAAATAAAATTAATCCAAAAATAAAAGAGGAAAATTTTTGTTAAATAAAGTATTATTGAATATAAAAATGTGCATAAATGATACCAAAGCACCTTTTTTGGTTTTAATCGGATATGCAATATTTACTCTTATCGGCGTTTTTCATCATGAGATATGGTGTGATGAAGCGCAGGCTTTTATGATTGCAAAGTATGCGGGATTTTTCGAGATGTTTAAACATCTCGAAAACGATGGTCATCCTTGCGTTTTTTTCTTGATATTAATGCCTTTTGCAAAAATTTTTCAAAATATAATTTGGCTTAAAATCATTTGCTGGCTTATCTCTTGTTTTTCGGTTTTTCTTCTGTGGAAATATTCTGATTTTAGTGTAAAAACAAAGTCAATTTTAACTTTATCCGCTCCTTTTATCTATATCTTTCCGATTGTTTCAAGAAATTATACGCTTATTCCTCTCTTTTGCTTTTTACTTGCGATTTTTTATAAAAAAAACGAGGAACACCCTTTTATATATGCAATTTTGATTTTGCTTTTATCTCATACCCATGTGCTTTGTGCAATGTTTTGCTTGCTTTTGGGGGCTGATTTCTTTTTTCAAAGAATATATAAAAAGCCATGTCAAAAAAAGTTTTATGTTTCGTTTTTTATAATTCTGTCGGGCTTTGTTGCCTTATTCTTCCAACTTTGGGGTACTCCTTCGTCAAACGTTATGTATTCTTATTCTCTCGGCAGTGATTTGTTGTATTCAATACTTACCGATTTAATTTTTACGTTAAGTCTTGTATTTCGCTTTTTTTCAAATGCAATTTCTTACTTCGGGCCGTTACAAACACCTTTTATTATAACTTTAGTTTTGGGTTTTTTATATTTTTCCGCTTTTATATATGCTGTTATTTTGCTTTACAAAACAGGTAAAAAGTGGTTTTATGTTTTCTTAATTTCTTTTTTGTATTGGATGTTTATACATCTTTATGTTCATTCGGCATATATTTTTCCTTTTAGGATATATATTATGCATACCGTATTGATATTTTGTTTTTGGATGGTGCAAGAAGAAAATAATTCAAATGATGTTAAAATGAAATTAAATCAAGCGCTGTCTTTATTATTCTTGTTTTTGATACCGACAGGGTTTTATTGGAATTATCTTGATTACAAATTTGACTACACTAATTCTGAAAATGTGTCCGAATTAATCAAAAAAGATATAAATCTTGAAAATTCTCTTATTTTGACGGATTTTCCGCAGCATACGGTTTTAATCAATTATTACGTTAATCCCGATTTGTATGTGGTACAAACGGGAAAACCGTATACCTATGTTCGTTGGGGTAAATATTTATGGAATTATTTTAGTCCTCTTAATTGGCTTTATTATGCAAAAATGGAGCGTAAAGTCACAAATAAAGAGATTTATATTATAACTCCGACGATTTTGAAAGACTTGAACAATCCGGAAGTTGAAAAAAGTTTTGAGGTTGTTTTTATTCCTAAAAAATCCATGGAAACTTTTGAAAAATTTTTTGTTTATAAATTTAAGGGCTGATTTGATTATGAAAAAAATGCTATTAATTTTGATATTAATGTTTGTTTTACCGGCATTTTGCGAGAACGAATCTTTTTCGTGTTCTCCCGTTGAACCCGATGAAGTTGAAGTTATGGAGCCTTTGCCCGATATTGTAAATAATACCGCTAAAGAAGATTTAAACGAGGCGGATGATAATATTCCGGAAACAAAAACCGGCGTTACGATTGATTTGGAGCAAGAATGAAACTTATAGTTACGGTTGATAATAATTCAAGAACAGACAGGTATTTTTTGTCTGAAAGTGCGCTTTGTTTTTATATTGAAGAGGGCAACAAAAAAATATTTTTTGATTTGGGATATAGTGATATTGTTTTAAAAAATGCGCTAAAACTCGGAATTGATATAAAAAATATTGATAATATCGTTTTTTCTCATTCTCATAATGACCACACAGGCGGACTTTTTTATTTAAACAATCTTTACAGAGAATTTATTGAACATAAAATACCTTTTAAAATCCCTGAAATTATTTCTCATAAAGAAATTTTCGAGCCTCTGTATGAAGATAATATCGGATGTATTTCTTCTCCCGTTTTTAAAAATCAGCTAATTGCAAATTTTAAAACGAACTTATCGGATGCCCCGATAAAGCTAACGGAAAATTTATATTACTCGGGCAGAATATCAAACGGTAATATTGATGAAACCGCATTATTTTACACATCAAAATACGGTGTCGTAATTATAACGGGCTGTTCTCATTCGGGGTTAAAAAATATTATTGAAAAAGCGGAAAAAACAACGGGGCAAAGTAATATTTACGCAATAACGGGCGGTTTTCATCTTTTGGATAAAAGTGAAGAAGAAATTAAAGGAATATCTTCTTATCTTAAAGAAAAAGGCATAAAGGAACTTTACCCTTCTCATTGCACTTCTTTAAAATCAAAAGTAATTTTATCTCAAGAGTTTGATGTTGTTGAAGTTTGTACGGGTGATGAATTTAATTTTTAAAGGGCTTTTTTACGATATCTATAAAACTGCCTAATTTTTCACCGAATTTAACAAAATGAATTTTATCGTTCAAGATAAAAGATGAAACAGATTCTTCAAAATCTTGTTTTGATAATTCAATGTCTTTTTTGGGAATTATATTTGAATAATTATAAATTTTCCCTTTATCTTCTCTTTCTTTTTTTATAATTGACGATACAAATTCGTCAATCTCGTCTTCGTATAATAATTTCTTATACGCAAGGCTTTTGGGTAAATTACCTTTATAATTGTTTTGTGAAATGTTGTTTATCTTCATATTTGTTCTCTAATTTTTTAAAACCGAAACAGGATTTTGTTTGTTTCTTTTATTTAATTTGAACATAATTTGTAAATTTTGTATAATTTTTTACGGAAAGAAAAATAAATTATTGAACTTTTAAGAATTATTTTGATAAATGGGTAAAATCCGATAATAATTAATAGAAATGATTAGTAATAAAAAACGCCTCCTTTAATAAAAAGAGGCGTTTTGAACATAATGTTTATTGTGATTGTTTGCAGAAGAAATATCCGCTATTAAGTCCGAAATTGTCTGATGAGTTTACAATAGGCGCAAAATAGAACGGACACCATATTTTTGCTTGTGACGTATCGCCTTGTTTCATAATAGGACAAGTAAGTGCCGTCATTCTGCTACTGTCCGTTTCTCTTAATACGAAGTGGAACGACGCAACGGGCAGGCCTGCTGCAGCAAATTTTTCTTCATTATAGGTAAATAAATTATTCATAATGTTGTTAAAATTTCCATAGTCAAGCAGTGACGGAATTTCCGATGCCGTAGAATCAAAGAGATATGCTACAATTTCATTAAGTTCGGTGTAGCTCGGCATATTAAGTTGACCTTCACACTCTTCAACAACTCTAAAGAACCAATTTTCATTCCTTTCTTCTTCTCCCAAGGTGCTTCCGCATATAGCATCGCTACCGTATTCTGAAGCCATACATTCATCATAAGTTGCAAATCCTTTAGAAGCAATCAGGTCGGATATTTTTACGGCTTTTGATAAGCACATGCCTATTTCATTTGCTATACAGCTTTTTCCCAGATTTTTTGCACTTCCAAACAAATAAACATCTTTACCCAAAGTATTAGGTTTTTTATCCCCGTCAACATCGGCTACGCCCGCTATGCATGCATACGAGGTGTCCCCGCCGTACACTCCCTCTTGAACGGCAGCGCATTTGGAATTATAAGATAATATTAACCTTGTGCCGTCAAGCGTTAAAATGCCAATGTTGTCGCTTGTCCAGTCATTTGTGTCGTTATTTTTATCTATGCCTAAATCACTTCCGGTTTTAATATCGCTCAACTCTACGGTTTGCCCTTTGGAATCAACCGTTATGCTGCCGTAATCTTCACCGAAACAACTTGCGACAGGCGGCAGATTATTTGGAGAATCTCCAACCCGACAAATTTGATTTATTTTTAGATAATGTGACAGCTCTTTGACAAATTCGTAAGTATTATCGTAATACGGACCCATTTTGCCGTTTAACATCATCATTTCCGCTGCTTTTTTGAACTTCATCTGAGCCACTTCGCTTTGATGTGTTCGTACTTTTTTTTGAAATAATTGATTCATTGCGGGCAACATTACGGCTGCAATAATACCTATAACAACAATTGCAATTAATGTTTCGGCAAGAGTAAAAGCTTTTTGACATGAATGTGATTTACATTCTTTTTTAGCGGGGTGTTTGATTTCTCTAGAATTTATTCCCGTTATAAAATTCATACAACCAACCTTCTTTGTAATACATACGTATTGTTAATTATATAACATTGCGTATTTCTTTTCAATATGCATAAATGGTTGCATGTACATTTATTTTAGTACTACTTAATTTATACCTTCGCAAAACTTAATAAATCATTAATAAATACAAGTTCTCGGCTTAGTTATCTATAAATACAAAAAATCATGTTAAACGGCGGTAAGGACTCTGCCGACGAGAAAGCAAGACACCTTGCTTTTGAGGAGAGGTAATAATTCCCCTTATAACAAAAAGCTCTTGCCCATAAGCAAGAGTATGGCGGCGGTAAGGACTCTGCCGAGAAAAAGGTGACTAAATGTCACGTTTTTCGAGAGGTTGATTCCCCTTATAACAAAAAGCTCTTGCCCATAAGCAAGAGTATGGCGGCGGTAAGGGGAATTGAACCCCTGTTTGGAGAATGAGAATCTCCCGTCCTAACCACTAGACGATACCGCTATTAATACTAATTATTATAAGTTCAAGGAAAATATCTGTCAAATAACAAAAAGGCATTTTTTAAAATTCGCAATCGGTTTGTAACGACTAAAATACATACGGTCATTGCAAGTCTGTTTTTTGGGCTAAATAAAAAACTGCGTCATAAAATAAGCACCGTTTTTGTTTTTGTGTGTTTTATTGTTATGCGCAAAAAGATAATTTAATCCTACCATAAGCCTTTCTTTAAAAATATAATAATTTATGCCTATCGTATATTCTTGATTTATATTGTTTTTTTCTTTGCAATTTTGGTTAAAAAAATCATACCTTGCAATCAGGTGTAATTTTGGTGTCGCTTTATATGTTACTGTTGTGAAAAACCCTTGTCGTTTTTTATCGTTGTATTTACTTGTGTTTGAGCCGTTAGCGTATGCGTATTCTATATTTGCGCTAAAATTTTTATAATCGTAATAAATTGCGCTTGTGTATACTTCGTAATCTTTGCTTCTGTGACCGATATCTGCTCCGCCATACAGTTTAAGGTTTTTCAAAGCTTCAATATCCGTTTTTCCGAACGGTTTTACGCCTAATCTTCCTGCTAATTCCATGCCGTCTTTAAAGCCTTGAGAGTATCTTGTCGTGGTAAACGTTCCAATGTTATAATCAAAAACTTCGTTTTCCCCAAAAAAGCTCAAGCCCGTTGCAAGAGAAGATGTTAAATTTCTTGAAATTTGGCCTCTGTGGTGTAAGGGAAGATAAAACATGCTTAAAGGCCCTTCAACTCCTATCGGAGCTGTGTATGTTCCTATTTTAAATTTATTTTTATCGTTAATTTTTCCTTCAAGATAGAGGTTTGCAAATTTTGCGAAAAATTCGCTGTCGTATCCTTTTACATTTCTCGTAAAGGCATATTCCGCAAGAAATCTGTATTTTTCCTTATCGAATTTTGTTTCAATAACACTGTTTATCGAAAAAGGATATTTGCCGGTCAAGTTGTTATCGTCTTTTTCAAAAGAATAAATTCCCTGATATCTTATTTCTCCCGAAAGTTCATTAAAAAATGAATTTTCAAAATTGATTTTCTTCCTGTTTTCAAAAAATTTTGCCGTTTTTAATTTGAATTTATTATTTGTTTTGTTTTCGGGTGATAATTCCCGTTCAACATTATCTTTATCAACCGTAATTTCATCCAAAGGAATTTCATTTTCAACTATTGCCCATACGGGCAAGTTTGATAACAATATTATTAATAATGTCGGAAAAAGTTTGTTGATATTTAGCATAACCTACCCTTTAAACTTTTTTAAAATTAAGGATGTGTTTATGCCGCCGAATGCAAAGTTGTTCGTCATGACATAATCGGTGTTGATTTCTCTGAAATCGTTTTTTATATAGTCGAGTTTTGCGCATTGTTCATCAATATTTTTTAAATTTAACGTAGGGCAAAATGCTTTTTTATTCATCATTTCAATTGATAAAACGGCTTCTATAACTCCGCATGCGCCCAAAGTATGTCCTGTGTAGCTTTTAATCGTACTTATCGGGCAATTGTTTTTGAATACCTCATAAGTGGCTTTTGATTCCGCAATATCGCCTTGAATTGTAGATGTACCATGGGCATTGATGTATCCTATCTTATCTTTATCAAGTTCGGCACAATCAAGTGCTTTTATCATGACATCTCTCATTGTTTCATAATTCGGGTTTGTAATATGTACTCCGTCCGTATTTGTTCCAAAGCCGATAACCTCGGCATAAATTTTTGCGCCTCTTTTTTTGGCATGCTCCAATTCTTCAAGAATTATTGTTCCTGCGCCCTCGCCTAAAACAAGCCCGTCCCTTTCTTTATCAAAAGGAGCGGGAGTATATTTCGGAGTATCATTTTTTGTACTTGTTGCAAATAATGTATCAAAAACCCCTATGTTGCACACATTGTATTCATCTGCTCCGCCTGCAAGCATAACCGTTTGATTGCCGTATTTGATTGCCTCATAAGCATAGCCTATTGCCATTGAACCCGACGTGCAGGCGGTTGAGGTCGGGATTAATCTTCCGGTTGTTTTAAAATACAATGAAATGTTGACGGCACATGTGTGCGACATCATTCTTATATAAGAGCCTGAATTTATATTTTTAACTTTTTTGGTTAAACTTAATGAATAAAAATCAAAAACAGAATCCAAACTGCCGCTTGAAGAGCCGTAAGCAACCCCCGTTTTGCCGTTCGTTATAATTTCATCGTTTATTAACCCCGAATCAATTAACGCTTCTTTTGCGGTTGCGGTTGACATTATAGAGATATTCCCCATGGTTCTGGTTGTTTTTCTCGTAAAGTCATCGGGCACTTTAAAATCTTTAATTCTTGCAGCTAATTTTGTATGCAATCCTTCGTATTCTTCAAGTTCTTTTTGATATTCAATGCAATTTTCAAGTTTTTGAAGTTTGTTAAAAGAATTACGGACCCCGAAACCCAACGGGCTTGCAATTGACATTCCCGTAATTACAACTCTTTTTGTCATAGATACATACCGCCGTTTACTGAAATAACTTGTCCCGTTATATAAGAAGCATCTTCCGATAATAAAAAATTAACGGCGGAAGCAACTTCTTTTGCCGTTCCTATTCTTCTCATCGGAACCAATTCTTTTACAATGCTATCTTCAATATCTTTTGTCATATCGGTTTTAATAATCCCCGGAGCTACGCAATTTACCGTTATGTTTCTTTTTGCAACTTCTCTTGACAATGCTTTTGTTGCCCCTGTTATTCCTGCTTTGGAGGCACTGTAATTAACCTGCCCTCTGTTTCCCGTTTGCCCCGCTATTGAGGACAGTGCAACAATTCTTCCTTCTCTTTTTTGTATCATTTTTAAAATAATCGGATTTAAAACGTTATAAAATCCCGTAAGGTTTGTATTTATGACTTTATCCCAATCGGTTTTTTCCATAATCGGAAAGGGATTATCTTTGCAAATGCCCGCATTCAGAACGACACCGTAATAAATTCCGAATTTTTCCGTATCTTCTAAAAGTGCATTTTTTGTTTCTTCAAAATTTGAGATATCAAAACGCAATATCCTTGCATTTTTTCCGTTTTTTTTAATTTCTTTTTGAACTTCTTTTGCTTTTTCAATGTTTGAGTTACAGTGCAAGATAATCTCATACCCTCTTTGTGAAAGATAAAGGGCGCATTCTCTTCCTATTCCCCTGCTTGAGCCTGTTATTAAAACCGTTTTGTTCATTCTATTGATTTTTCTTTTACGTTTGCCTGATATACGTTAATTGTAGCACTTGATATTTCTTTATTTTTTTCATTATAAATAAAACATTCAAAAGAGTATATCTCTGAATTGAAAATTTCTTTTACAAGGATTGTATATGTTTTATTTAATTCAAATTTTTCTATTGCGTTGTTATACAGTCTTGTTCCAAGCAAAAAACCTATTTTCGGCTCTGTTTCTCCGCTTTTTATATGCGCATAACATCCTATTGTCTGCGCCATATATTCAATCCCGAAAACAGAATCAATTCCCCCTTTTTCATTGTCGTAAAAAATGTCGTTTTCTTTAATCGTAACGGTACTTTTTAGCCATTTTTCCTCTAAATTGTAATCAGCAATATCATCAATTAAAATCATCGGATTTTTATGAGGAAGGATTGTTTCAAGGTATTTTTTGTTATTCATTTTTTATGTCCTAAGATTAAAATACTGTTTGTTCCTCCAAAACCAAAGGAATTACACATACAAATTTCGCATTTTTTGTATTTCTGCCCTTTTTGTACAAGATTAATTTTTGAAATCGTATTGTCATAAATGCCGTCATAAATGTGCGGGTATAATCTCCCGTCAAAATTTTCGATTAATTTACAGCATAAAGCCGTTTCAATTCCTGCCGCAGCCCCGAGGCAATGTCCCGTTACGGGCTTTGTGGAACTTGCGGGAGTGAGATTTTTAAAAATTTCATATATACCGTTTGCTTCCGCTTTATCGTTTGCAATTGTCCCTGTTCCATGGAGATTGATATAATCAATGTCATTTGGGGATAAATTTGAATTATTGAGTGCATTTAAAATTGCTTCAACTATCTTTTTTCCGTCGGGGTTTGGGGTTGTAAGGTGATAAATATCGGATGTTTCCCCTATTCCTAAAATTTCTATCCCGTTTTTTTGATTTTTTTCCAATATAAAAATTATGCATGCTTCCCCTAAATTCATGCCCTTTCTGTTTTTGGAAAAAGGGTTTGATAATTCTTTAGACATAACTTCAAGCGAATTGAAACCGTAGAGGGGAATTTTTGCAACTGGGTCAACAGATGTCATAATAATACAATCGCATACGTTCGAATTAAGTAAATCTCTTGATGTTAAAAAACCTTTTAAACCTGACGAACATGCCGTTGAAACGGTAATGTCGACATTTTTTAGCGAAAGATGATTTTTTAAAAACAAAGCGGGATTTGAGAGTTTGTAATGTGCCTTATTTCTTGTCGTTTCATATTCTTCAACACCCGAATTTGTAGTAGTACAAACAATCCCTATTCTTTCTTTTGGATATTTATTAATAACTTTATTTATTTTATCCGTCATTTGGGATAATGTTTTCAGAATTAATTTGTTGCACCTTAAATTAAAATCATTTTCCTTAATTTCAAAATTTAATTTCGCATTTATTTTTCCCGTATAAATCGGAAATTTTACAAGGTTTTTATCCGAAATAAAACGGGATGAATTTCCCTCTATTGCATTAGAATAGATTTCGTCAATATTTTCTCCCAGATTGCAAAGAGCTTCATACCCCGTAATTTTTATACTCATTTTTTATCCCGTTTATTATATAATATTACCATGAAAGAAAATATTTTTACTTTTTATGTGAATAAATTTGCGCTTATAAAAGAGGTTAAAAAAGAGGAATTATCTTCAATTCCCATGCTCATAAGAAGAAGAATGAACGATTTTGATAAATTTGGTTATATTGCAATGAAAAATGCGTATGAAGAAAATATTCAAAATATTATTTTTTCTTCTTTGGACGGGCAGGCGGAAAGATTAAACGAATTAATTTTTCAATACGGCAGGGAAAATTCGGTATCACCCGCTTTGTTTTCGGGTTCCGTTCATAATTATACACCGGGGTTATTTTTATTTATTGAAAAAAAGAGTATTCCATATAATTCAATTTCTTCTTTTAGTAATGCTCTTTCTTTCGGGCTTTTATCCTCCGTAATATCTTCTTATGATGAAGTTTTATATTGTTTTACGGACAAAATTGACGGAAGTTATGTTTCATTTGCCTTGAATATTTCAAAAAACGGCGGAGGAAAAAAATATATTTTGGAATTAAATTCAAACGAAACCAAAGAAGATAACATAGAAGAATTTCAAGCATTTTTTGGCGGAAAAATAAATGTCCTATATACAAAAATGTATAAAGCGTGCAAATTATGAGAGAAAAATTGCAATCGTCGGCTGTTCTTACAAGTTGTTTTATACTCGGTATCGGAGCATTATTTATCAGATATCTTATTTTTCCTTTTGTTGATTTATTCTGTAAAGAAAATTTTTCAAATAAAAAGTCTTTTATTCTTCATTATTCTTGGAAACTCTACGTTAAAATTTTAAACGTTTTGAATGTTGTAAATGTTCAATCAAACGATTTTGAAAAATTAAGAAATATCAAAAATTCGATTATAGTTTCAACTCATCCGACTTTTATCGACGTTATTCTTTTGATTTCGATTATTCCGTATACGACTTGTTTTGTGGCTAAAAAACTTGCAAAAAACCCGTTTTTTAAAGGTATGGTAAAATCTCTTTTTATAATTCAAGACGATAATACGGAAGTTTGGGTAAAAAATGCGGAAAAATACCTAAATTCAGGATTTAATGTTTTAATATTTCCTATGGGAAAAAGACACAACAAGGACGAATTTCCGAAAATAAGAAGAAGTTCCGCTTATTTATCCGAACAAACGGGCAAAAATATTTCAATTATTAAAATTACGACAGACAGGGATGTTTTTAGTCATGACGTGCCTATATATAAAATCGGAACAAAGCCCGCTCGGTACAAAATAGAATATCTTGATGAAATAGATATTGAAAAATGGAGGGAAAAGTTCCCCGACCCTGTTGATTTGAGGCGAGAAATTACAAAATATATTACAAAAAGTTTATATTTTATAAAATAGATAAGGTTATGGTATTATTTTATTATGGAATTAGAAGAAAAAATTAAAAATATTATTATTGGTGCACTTTCTTTAGAGGATATTACCCCTTCTGACATTAAAGATGACGAACCTTTATTTAACGAAGGGCTCGGGCTTGATTCGATAGATGCCCTTGAACTGGGTATGGCTTTACAAAAAGAGTTTAATCTTTCATTGGGTGAAGACAAAGAAGAAAATAAAAAATATTTTTACTCGGTTAAAACAATCGCAGATTTAATAAGGAGCGCTCAATAATGGATAAAAAGTATACCAAAGAAGAAATTTTTGATTTCATCGCAAAAATTTTAACCGAAGAATTTGATATTAAATCAGACCTTATAACTCACAAGGTTAATTTGTATACCGATTTGGATTTAGACAGTATCGATGCGGTTGATATGGCGGTAAGGCTTCAACAATTTACCGATAAAAGAATTTCCCCCGAGGAATTCAAACAAATAAGAACAATGGACGATATTGTTGAAACGGTTTATAAATTGCTGTAAATGAACGGTTTTTATAAAAAAATTAAGTTTTTTGCTCCATTTATTACGTTTTTGGCAGTAATTTTATTTTATGTAAAAAAGATCGTAGTTTTGAAATATTATCCTCCCGTTTGCAATTTTGTGTTTTTCCTGATATTTTTCTTATCTTGTTTTTCGAAAGAAACAATCATTCAAAAAATTGCTAAAGTAACGGATGGAACTTTAACCGACAAAGTAAGGAAATACACAAGAAATTTAACCTATATTTGGGTAATTTTTATCTTTTTAAATTTTTTAATTTCTTTAACAACTGTTTTTATGTCTGATGAAATTTGGATGATATATAACGGGTTTTTATCTTATGTTTTAACCGGATTTTTGTTTATGGTAGAATATGTTATCCGAATTGCTTTAAAAAAGAGGAATTTGCTTTAATGAATTTATTCGGCGCATACGGTAATGATGATATTATTCTTATTGACGAAAAAAAAGTTTATAAGAAAAACGACGTAATAAAACTTGTATTATCGCAAATGGAGCATATCAAAAATTACGGTACGGTAGTTGTTTCAAACCGTTCTAATTTTAATTTTTTTATAAATTTCTTTGCTTCCGTATTTTTGGATAAAGAAATTTACCTTTTATCGGATAACAATAAAATTAAAGAATTAAATTTTAAATACGAATTATTGGATGAAATTGCAGAAAAGTCGGTCGTTAATGTTGAATTACCCAAAATTAGCGATAATAAAGCGGTAATTAATTTTTATACTTCAGGCTCATCGGGTTGTCCCAAAGTAGTTAAAAAAACTCTGCATAATTTAATTCAAGAAGGACTGGATTTAAAAGAAAAATTTCCCGTTTCAAAAGGTGCTAATTCCATATCTACGACAACCATGGCGCATTTATTCGGGATGACTTTTCATCTTTTTTATTCTTTATTGAGCGGTTTTAAAATTTGTACAAAAACGATTAATTATCCGCTTGAGGTTAATAATTTTGATAATTATATATTTATCTCAACGCCCGCTTTTTTGCAAACCGTTAAAAATTATAACATTCAATTTAAAAAATTGCCAAAATATATTATAAGCGCAGGCTCGAAATTAAATGAGGATGTTTTTGAATTTTTAATTTCTTCAAATAATAAAATAATTGAAATATACGGCAGCACCGAAACGGGTGTAATTGCTTATAAGAATTTTCCGAAAGATGATTTTACCAAATTTGATAATGTGGAAATAGAGATAAAAGACAATAAAACATTTATAAAATCTAAATATATTTTTGAAAAAGTTGTTGAAATCAATGATAATATCGAATTAAAGGAAAATAAACTCGTTTTAAAAAAAAGAAAAGACAGGCTTCTTAAAATATTTGAAAAAAGAATTTCTCCGCTTGAAATCGAAGAAAAATTAAACAGGAACGAATTTATTTTAGAAAGCTACGTCTTAAAAAGCGGAGATAAACTTGCTTCAATACAAGCATTGTCCGATGTCGGCCGGGATTTTCTTTTAAAAGAAGGAATGGGGTCTTTAATTAAAAATTTAAAAAATTATATCGGGAAATATTTTGAAATTATTCCTCAAAAGTGGAAATTTACCGATATTATTCCAAAAACCCAAACGGGAAAAATCGATACTTATTGTATAAATAAAATTTTTAACGTTAATTGCTCGTATCCTGTTATTTTAAATCGCATAGAGGGAGAATACTTTATTACTTATAAAATCTTTTTTCAATCGAGTTGTAATTTTTTTAAAGGGCATTTTGACGGGTTTAATATTCTCCCCGGCGTAATACAGATTTTTATTGCAAAAGAATTTTCAAACCGCAAGTTTAATCTTAACTTAGGTGAAGGGCAATGGAAAAGGATAAAATTTTCAAACATTATTTTTGCAAATTCAATTGTTTATCTAAAATTAACGAAAAAAGAAAAAACGGTTGATTTTGAATATTTTGACGACGATAAAACGTATTCATCGGGTTGTTTCTTGCTTGAAAATGTTTTTAGGGGACTAAAAAATGAACTTATATAAATCGGAATTTGAATTTGTTGTTTCTTTTGATGAACTTGATCCTATGAATGTTGTCTGGCATGGAAATTATATAAGATATATGGAAAAAGCCAGGTGCGACATGTTTTCCAAACTTGATTATACTTATGCCGATATGGAGGCGGATAATTATGCGTATCCCGTTGCCAAAATGAAAGTTAAATATATAAAACCCGCTTTTTTTAACGATATTCTTATTGTTGAAACAAAAATAAAAGAAATTGAACCTGCTTTAATAATAGATTATTTAATTTATAATAAGAAAACAAACGATAAAATCTTTAAAGCTCAAACAATGCAAATAGCGCTTGACAAAAGGACAAAAACTACGCTCTATGTTCCGCCGAAAGCGCTTAAAGACAAATTGGAGAATTTGAAATGAAATTTTTAAGATTATTTTTTGTATTTCTTTTATTTTTATTTAGCAAGGCTTTTGCAAACGTTTTTGATTATCCGTCAAGCGCTTCAAAAATCAACAATGAATTAAAATTGTCCGATGTAAGGCTTAGGTTTGAACAAAAAAGAACGTTTAAAAATGTTGATAAGCCTGTTGTTTCAAGCGGCGATTTTGTTTTTCTTAAAGACAGAGGCGCATATTTTTATACAAAATTTCCCGTTGAAGCAACCTTGGAATATACAAGGCAAACCAATAAACAGGCAAACGATATTATTAATGCCGTTATGAGAGGACAGTTCGATAAAATAGAAAATGTTTTTGCGCTTTTTTATTATAAAGAAAATTCAAAATGGAAACTTGGTTTAAAACCCAAAAATAACGCTCAGGCAGCAGAATATTTGTCTGATATGCAAATTTACGGTGAAAATTACATTACTCAAATAATTATAAATTTTAAAAACGGAAATAAAACTGAAATATGGTTCAAAAAGTAAAATTTTTAAGAGTTTTCGTTTTCCTAATCGTCTTTATTGTTATGCTCGTATCTTCCTTTTTGATAAAAGGCGGTTTTGAGGGTAATTTAATAAAAACGATTATGCCTTCCGACATAACAAAAAATGAAGATGTTATTCCGCTTTATAATAAATTTAATTCTGATGTAAGGGTTATTTTTGAAAGTAAAAACGAAGAAGATTTAAAAAAAGTTAAAGAAAAATTTATTTTGGAAGCAAATGAAAAATTTTTGATAAAAGATAATGATTTTTCAAATTTGATTAAAAAATATTCGTCTTCCCCGACAAATTTTTTATCAAAAAAAACCAAAAAACTCTTAAAAGATAAAAAATATGATGAAATTTATAATAATGCCTTAATGGAATTGTATAACCCTTTTAATATTCAAATTGTTCCTTACGATAAAGACCCTTATTTTTTACTTTCCGATTTTTTGTTATCTTTAAAGCCTGATTACGGCGATAAATTTTTTGATGATAAATATTATGATTGTATTGTTTTGAAATTGTCCGATAATTCGGGGTTAGCACCGGATAATTCAAATATACTTATCGAAGATTTAATTAAGATAAAAGAGCGTATTGAGAATGATGATGTTGCAATTTATCTGTCGGGAAGCCCCGTTCATTCTTATTATACAAGCAAAAGCGCCAAATTTGACATTAATTTAATTTGTATTTTATCAACCCTTTTGACTTTTATTTTAACTTATCTATCTTTTAAAAATTTAAAAATCATTATTCCCGTTTTTTTAAGCTTAATTTTCGGAATAACGGGCGGCATTTTTGCTCTAAAAATATTTTTTGGTAATATTCAGCTTTTGGCGCTTGTTTTTGCAACGGCAATAATAGGACTCGGAGTTGATTATTCTTTTCATTACTTTTTTTCAAAAAATGAAAAAGGGTTTATTAAAAACCTTACCACAAGCTTAATTTCGACCGCAATTCCTTTTATTATTTTTTATATGACGGGAATTGAGCTTTTAAGAGAAATTGCCGTATTTATTGTTTTTGCGCTTATTTGTATTTACCTTTTTGTTTTATTTTTGTTCCCTTGTTTTAAATTAGATGATCCCGTTACTTTTTTAAAACCGAACTTGAAATTTTTAAAAATTATTTTTTTTGCTTTAACCTTGCTTTTTTTGTTTTCGGGGTTCAAATTAAAATTTAATGACTGCTTAACCTCTTTTTATGTTCCGAATTATGAACTTATGAAATCGGAAAAACTGTATGAAAGATTATCAAACGGATTATCCGATTATAAAAATATAATTATTTTAAAAGGCGAAAATTATGAAGACATAATTCAAAAAAATGAAAAAGTTTCAAGTTTGCTTGATACAAAAGAAATCAAATATTTGTCCGTTTCAGATTTTGTTAAATCCGAAAATACGCAAATTGAAAACTACAATTTTGTACATGGTTTATATAACTCGAACCTTGATAAAATAGAACTTTTAACCAAAGAGCAAAAACAAAATCTAAAAAATGAAACATTTAAACCCGTTGAATTTAGCGCAGAATTAAAAACAAAATTTGATGATTTTTTCTTAAATGATAAAACTTCAATTATTTTATCCAAAGAGCCCCTAAACATAAACGGTATTTTTGAGATTAACTTAACGGCAGAAATTTCAAAATTCTTGAAAAGTTATAGGGTGAAATTGCTTAAAATATTACCGCTTGCTTGTCTTTGCATATTTTTCGTTTTATCTTTTATTTATAAAATCAAAACCGCTTTTAAAATTTCTCTACCTTTAATTTTAGGGCTTTTCCCGACGGTTTTCATCTCTTGTATGATTGCTCGGGAATTAAACTTGTTTTCTATAATATCGTTATTTTTAATTTTGGGATTTACCGCAGATTATTTTGTTTTTAAAACCGATTCTAAAAATTCTTCAAGTGCTGTTTTTATTTCATTTTGTACAACTTCTTTTTCTTTCCTGCTCTTGTCTTTTTCTTCTTTTAAATTATTAAGCTCGATTTCTCTTGTTTTGTTTATCGGTATATTATTTTCTTACGTTTTATCTTGTCTTGTTTTTAAAAAGTAGGTAGAATTTTTTTATGAAGCACTGGGCACAAATTAAAGAAAAATCGGCAGGCAAAAAAAGGCTCTTTTTAACTTTCTTAACTTATAAAACATTCGGTATTTTCGGTGTTTATTCAATAGCTTTTTTTGTCGGACTTTTTACATATATTTTCTCTCCCGATTTACGTTCATATTCTAAGAAATATTTTTCAGTTATTCAAAAGTATACAAATCTAAAGCCGACGCACTTTAATTCCATAAAGCAGGTTTTATCTTACGCATTTTCTCTTGCGGATAAAATTGCAATTTTCTCGGGCGGTTTTGACCCGTCAAGGCTTGTTTTTAACAGCGAAAACGACAGAGAAAATATTTTAAATGATATAAAAAATAAACGGGGTATAATTTTTATTTTTACGCATATTGGATTAATTGAAGCTTTGCAACTTCTTTTTTTCAAAGGTCAATCTAATTCTAATTTAAAAATTAATGCTTTTTCAAGTTCCGTTCAAAGCAAAATGTTTAATTCTTTTTTATCAAAAATAAAAAAGAAAATTCCTTTGAATATAATATCAACCGAAAATTTCGCCATAGTTGATGCCGTTAATATGCAAAAACAACTTTCGGACGGGGAAATTTATTTTATTTCGGGCGATAGAATATCGGATAATTTAAAATCAAAAAACATGTCTGCTCAAATCTTTTCAAAAAAAATCTTACTTCCCTATGGCAGCTTTAAAATTGCGCAGTTGTCGGGGGCTTCAATTTATTTTGTGTCTGCCGTCAGAGAAAAAAATAATTATAAAATTTATATTGACAAACCTTCCGATATTTCTTTAAGTTCATTAAAAAATGACTTTTCCCGATACTTGGAAAAAGTCATTTTAAAACATCCTTTTCAATTTTATAATTTTTACGATTATTTTATTGATTAAAGATTAACGTATGTATCGGACAGGGTGTGTAATGTCCTTGTTGATTCGGGAGCAATTTCAGCTTTAGCGCCTCTCATTAACAGGAAAAGGGGAATAATAACGACGCTAAGTGCGATTGATTTTTTCATTTTTGATTTTGGAATTTCATTCAAATCGGTTAATTTTATCACCGTACCGTCAACAGCATTAGTGTATACGTTTTCTATTGTCATGCTCCCCGGGCGCCCTATTCTTTTGTATTCCTGAAGTTGTGTAATCGTGCCGTATGCGGGTGTATTTGCTTTAATTATTGTTTTTCCGTTTTTAATAACATCGTTTGCAACCGTAAAGCTAACCTTATCGCCTGTTTGTGATGTGTCCTGCCCGATTAATCTTACGGGTTTAACTGTAACCGGAGTATTTGCGGGAAGCATTTCTTTTGCAAAAACCAACGAATTAAACCCTGCCGATATTGTTAAAAATGAACTTAAAAGCAGTGTACTTAGTATTTTTCTTTTCATAAACCTCTCCTTTATAAACTTTGTACTATTATCCGACAATTTAACCCTATTAGTCAACCGATTATTATTTTACTCTTATTGTTTGAAACTATATTTCATCTTCCTTATCTTTTTTTTCAAGTTGTTCGATTAAATTTTTAAGTTCTTCTATTGTTTTCGTTTGTTCGATTTCAGGACTATTTAATTCTTCCGACCATTTATAATAATCGTTTATGGTTATTCCGTAACAGATGTTTTTATTTTGAATTTCTATATATTTTTTAAGTGTTTCGAGAGCTTTATCATATTTTTTATCGAAAATATAGGCTTCGGTCAGATTGTAAAAGTCTGTCGGATATTCTTTTATTCTTTGCTTTTTGGCTTTAAGAATTAAATCTATTCCTTGTTTAAACTTTTTAATATTAACGTAAGAACACCCGCAAGAGCTCAATACTGTCGGGTTTTCCGGCATTTTTTGAATTGCTTGAGTTGCATATTTTATTGTTTCCCGTTCATTGTTTTTTAATGAATAAATGTATGCGATGAATGTTTCCAAAAAAGCTTTTTTTCTTGAATATTCCTGTTTTTCAAGAGATTTTTTTGCATATTTTATTGCGTTATCGTATTCAAAATTGTGGTAATAGTATTCCGCTAAACCGGAAAAATAGCTTTCCTGCTCATTTATTTCTATTGCTTTTAGTTCGTATTCAATTGCCTTGTTCAAGTTTTTTTCTTTTTTGAAAATCCTCGCTAATTTATCGTACGCTTTATCAAAATTAGGGTTGAGCTCAATGGCTTCAAATAAGAGTTTTTTGACCTCATTAAAACTTCTTGTCTGCTTGAGCAGTTTTTCGGATTCTCCTTTATTACAATTTGTGTTTTCTTCCATTCTTCCTATTTCTCGCATGATATCCGATGCTTCGTCATATTTTGATTGAGCTATTCGCATTTTATATTCAAGTTTAAATTCTTTAAATTCCTCTGTGAATAGTTCCGTACTCTTCTTTATTTCATCATACTTGTTGTTTACTTCCGTTACCTGTAATTGCATTTTTTGTTTTTGCTTTTTTTGTATCTTCTATAATTTTTTCCATTTCCTGTTTTTGTTTTTCGGTTTTTTCAATAAGTTTATCAATTTCATCTTTTTTATCTTGATACAATTTCATAAAACAAATCGGAACAATAAGACCTAATAGGCCAAAAACTATTGATAAAACGGTAAGCCGAGTGTTCAGCCAATTGGATTGATTTTCGTTATATTTTATTAAAAAATCTTTATAGTTCTCATCCGATAAATTTTGCAATCGGGCAAACATGTTGTCATCAATTACTATTTTATATTTACTGTTTTTTCATCCTTAATTTTGATATTTTGAATAATTGTTTCAAATGTTTGCGCCGTTTCTTTTTGCACTTTTCTTATTTTTGTGGTTAAAGAATATATTAAGTCCGATATTCAATCCCGCTATTATTAAAAGCATGATTACAGACGTTTTTAGAATGTCGGTGAAATTATCCTTATTTTCTTTATTAATGTTATCCATACTTTATTAATCCCGTCCTGATTGCCGCCTTGAGATGAATTATCTTTTGTTCTAAAATCTCTTTTTAATTATTGTTTATGCTTTGCAGTAAGTAGCTTTACCGTTATTTTCCGTTTTTTGTATTAAAAAAGACTTCCTTAATTCGGAAGTCTTTATTTTGATTAGTGGCGGGGACGACGGGGATCGAACCCGCGACCTCATGCGTGACAGGCATGCGCTCTAACCAATCTGAGCTACGCCCCCAACACTATTATCATACATGAAAAATCAGAATTTGCAAGGACTTATTTTGCGTAAACACTGATTTGTTTTCTTGTTCTTCTGTGTGTTTCAAATTTAACAACACCGTCGATGAGCGCAAATAATGTATCATCTGAGCCCATACCAACGTTATTGCCGGGGAAGAATTTTGTTCCTCTTTGTCTAACGAGAATATTTCCCGCTAAAACTTCTTCGCCGCCGAATTTTTTAACACCAAGACGTTTACTTTCGGAATCTCTTCCGTTTTTGGTTGACCCTAGTCCCTTCTTATGTGCCATTATTCTTCTCCTGCTTCTGCGCCTTCAGCTTTTTTGGAAGCCTTAGCGTTGATTTTATTAATCATAACTCTTGTAAATTGTTGTCTGTGACCTTGTTTTTTTCTGTATCCTTTTTTGGGACGTTGTTTGAAAACGATAATTTTTTTAGCTTTTCCGTTTTTAACAACCGTTCCGTCAACGGTAGCAGCTTCAACATAAGGTTGTCCGACTTTTGATTTTTTTCCGTTAACAAGCATTACAACCTTATCGAAAGTAACTTTGTCGTTTGCTTCTTTATCAAGAAGTTCGATATCAACGTATTTACCTTCTTCTAATTTGTATTGTTTGCCACCGGTTTCTACGATTGCATACATTTTAAATTGTCCTTTCTTTTAAGGGATTGCAGCAAATTACTTTGCATTTAGACGCAATCAGCCTCTCTTACGTTAATCTAATATATGATGAACATAAAATTATGTCAATAATATAAAGTAATTTTTTTGCTTGTCTTGCGTTTTCTCCTTGCAATGCAATAAAAAATTTTTTATAATAAGTATGTAATTTAATAAGCGTAATTTATGAATTTAAAATGGTTTACTTCCCCCGAACAAAATCGGGGTTTAAGCGGGGTGAAGAAGAAAAATGATAAGAAAATTGGATTTACCTTGGCAGAAACCCTAATTGCTCTTGTTGTAACAGGTGTTGTTGCTGCTATTATGATGCCTGCTTTGAATTATCTAATTCAAACAAAAGTAAGAGAACATCAAGTTGAAGTTTCAAAACAAAAATTCGATAAAGCAGTTGAGCTTATGGCGCTGAACGGTAAAATCGGTCCTTTTTACAATAATACTTATGAATTTGTAAAAGAGTTATCAAAATATCTTAAAATAAATATGATATGTAAAGTTGGAAGTGAGCCGTCAAACCTTCCTCCGATTTCAAGCTGTTTTGGAAATGAATACGGAGATATTACTTTAAACAATTTAGGAGATACATATAAATTAGAAGATATTAAAGAAGCTAAGGATTTTGGAATTAAAGGAGTAAAAGCCAATAACGAAACTAACGATTGGACAAGCGACAACATAGGAATTTTAACGGTTGACGGGATTAGTATGATATTATCTTACAATAAAAAATGTTCTTTTGTTCAACCGGGGGTTTATACGGGAAACATTGCTTCATCTTGCATTGCAGGCATGGCTGATATTGACGGAAACAAAAAACCCAATGCTTTTCATAAAGATATTTATATTTTCGGAAGCGCAAAAACTTTGGGAAAGGTATGCTTAGGAAAAAATTTAGGCTTGTGCTTGGCTGAACCTGTTAGCGCAACGGAATTTCCTCGTTCGGTTATGATGACATATACCGAATGTATGGCAAAATATAACAGTGATACTATGTGCGGAGGTGACAACTTGTGGTGCGACAGGAATGACGGCAGTCTTTCTAATTATGCTTCTCTTGTTGAAGAATGCGGAGGGGAAGAAAATATGTTAACGATAGAAGAAAGTATGAATATATTAAGATACATTTGTGACATTTCTCCTTACGCTTCTATAACATGTGACTTTAACAATCGGCAGACAATGGAAAGGTTGAGTGAATTCGGATTAACTCTTGATATGACTCGAAACCCATCGGTTGTAATAATCGGAGGCGCCTATCATGATATAAATTATTTCGATCATAGGCTCTATTATAACAACAGTAAGGGTACTTGGAGTTTATCCGAAAGCTATCCATCCAAATGTTATAGAGGTAAAAAGAAAAACACCATACTTTTTAATCAAAATCGCTATCTGATATGCAAGCAAAGTGCGGATTGAAACTCGTATTAAACCATATAATTAATATTATACTAAAGATAATTTTTCGAACAATGTCAAACAACATTAACTTCAAGCGGCATATCGATTACTTCAAGTTCAACGACGGCTTCTGTTCCCAAATCTTCAAAGCAAACGGGTTTTTGAGATTTAACGCAATTTTTATAAACGTTTGCAATCCCTCCTATTGCTTTAAAATAAAGCCTGTTTCCGCCGCTAAGCGTTCTTTCGCCCTTTCCTATCGTTGCAAGTACTCCTTTTTCATATAATAAAGGTGCAAATTTATCCATTCTTTTTGATGTCGTAGGACCAATGGGACCTATAATTTCATTATCTTTTTTAGGGCATGGGCCTGCATAAAAAATAATCGAATTTTTAATTTCAAAAGGCAATTTCTCATTATTTTTAATCATGGAAGACAGCCTTTTGTGCGCCATATCTCTTGCCGTAAAAATTTTTCCCGTAAGAAAAATTTTATCCCCTTTTTTTAACTTTTTAAATTCCTCCAAGTTTGATGTATTGATTTTTTTGTGATTTGAATTTAATTCTATATCTTTCGGATTGGATAATTTTGTTAAGTAAGTAATTTTATTTTTGTCGATTTCAACTTCAAAATGTCTTAAACTGTGACAATTTATATTGATACAAACGGGTAATGAAGCTATATGGCATGGTGCAGTTAGCATTTTAACGTTAACCGTATTTTTAAAATCTCCTTCAAGTTTTTCCCCTTTAAAAATAGCGTATTTTGCAAGTAAACAGGCATATTCGCTGCTTCCGCCGATTCCAACTCCTATTGTCATAGGGGGGCAAGCGTTTTCTCCCGCCTCGTCAATTGTTTTTTTGACAAAATCAATTATATCTTCAATCGTACTTGTCGGATTCATCATTTTTAATCGGGTCATATTTTCCGCCCCGCCGCCTTTTATGGCGGTTAAAATTTTAACTTTGTCCCCTTTTGTAATTTTTGTATGGATTATGCAGGGGGTGTTATCTTTTGTATTTTCTCTGTTAAAAATCGCATTTTTCACGACGGATTTTCTGTAAAAATTATTAATGTAACATTCTCTTACCGCTTCGTTTACGGTTTCTTCAAAATCTCCGTTTATAAAATGCACCTCTTGCCCGATTTCGACAAAAAATATGCAAAGTCCCGTATCTTGGCACAAGGGACGTTTAGTTAATTTTGCAAGGTATGCGTTTTTTCTTATTTCGTTTTTAATGTTTGAATTATACGATGTAAGTTCTTTGTAATCTTCGTTTGATAATTCCGTATTTGCAAATATTAATGAATTTACGACCGCTTCTTTTACAATTTTTAAATCTATATCAACCATATTTTAATTTTACAACAATAATAACGATTATGAACAATTAAACGCTAAAAAATTGACTTTATAAAAAATAATACTATTATATTAGTATGAGGATGATTCAAAAGTTAAAAGGTTTAGAAAGAGCGGTTGTTTTTTTAAGATGGGCAACCGATTCGCAATTCGGAAGAATTAAATACGTCGGCGAAGATTTCATTGAATTTGAAGTTTTGGATACCGATTCAATGGAGTATACCGAAGTTGTTTTAATTAACTCTCAATTGATTTTGGAAGTTATTGTTTCAGGCTATGAAGTTGCAAGAGTAATAGCCGAAATTGCGGTTAATCTTTCTGCGGATGAATAATTAAAGAGGAAATAAGACGGTTGATTTTACCGTATTTAAAGTTTTTTCGGCTTTAAATTTTCCTTTTAGAGCTTTTATTTTGTTTTTAACAATTTCAAGTCCGATTTTAGTTGAAGAAAAATTCTTCAATTCTTTGTTTATTTTGTTTTCAAAAGATATTTCAATACTATTGTTTTTTGTTTCAAGAATAATTTTTATATTTTCGTTATCGGGTGAATATTTTATCGAATTTGTCAATAAATTTAAAATAATTTGCCTTATAAGTCTTTCATCGCTTTTTATTTCGGTTGTTTCCACTTTATCATAACTTTTGATTATTCGTAAGTTTTTTTCTTTAATAATAAAATTTAAAGGTTTTATTTCTTCGTTTATTATTTTAATTAAATCCGTAATTTCTTCTTTTAATTCGTATCTACCTTTTTTAATACTGTATTCAAGCGTCATATTTTCAATATAGTTCAAGTTATGTTTGTTTATTTTGTAAATTTCATCAAGAAATTCGTTTCTTTTGATATTTTTTAATGCAAAATCCATGCTTAAAACCGGTGCTTTAAGGTCATGGATAATTTCAAAAATGTAGTCCTTATCGTAAGATATTGTTTTCATATTTTTTATATAACATATTAACTTTTGTTTAAAATTCCCAAATCGGTTGTTATCTATGTATTTACATTAAATTTTCACAGGTTAAAATATTGTATTGAGGGATTAACGAAATGATAAAAATTGATTATTCAAATGTGTCTGATAGCATTATTGGTGAAGAATACGGGCTTAATTTAAAAAACGAATTCGATAAATGGGCGCCCAAAATCGAAGATATAATCAAAACCCTCAATTTTAACAAAGATAAACAAGGTGCTTGGCTCCAATGGATGAATTTGGGGTATAACGAAGAAACCGTTTGGTATGTTAAAGAATATGCCGCAATGGTTGACGGTCGTTTTGACAATGTTCTTGTTTTGGGAATAGGCGGTTCGGCGCTGGGCGCAAGGGCTTTTTGCCATGCTCTTTTAAAACCTTATTGGAATATGCTTTCAAAAGAAGAAAGAAATAATTATCCCAGAATATTTTTCCTTGATAACATTGACCCCGATGAAATAAAAGGGCTTCTTGAAGTATTGGATTTAAAGAAAACTCTTGTAAACGTTATATCAAAATCGGGCTTAACAACCGAAACCATGGCGCAGTTTATGATTATAAAAGATAAATTGCAGGCAGAACTCGGAGATGATTACAGAAAAAACGTCGTTGCAACTACCGACAAACAAACGGGAATTCTAAGACAAATTGCAAACGAGGAAGGGTATAAAACTTTTGTTGTTCCGGATGATGTGAGCGGAAGATTTACGGTTTTTTCTCCCGTCGGGCTTTTGCCCATGGCGCTTGTCGGTATTGATATTGACGAAGTTATAAACGGTATTAAAGTAATGGATTTGGCGCTTAAAAATACCGATATCAATAGAAACATAGCCGCACAAAACGCTTTGGTGCATTATTTAATGGATACTGAAAAGAACCATTACAATGCGGTAATGATGCCTTATTCGAACAGATTGAGCTTTGTTGCGGATTGGTTTATTCAGCTTTGGGCAGAGTCTTTAGGTAAGGAAAAGGACAGAGACGGCAATTTAATTAACAATAGACCCACTCCGATTAAGGCGGTCGGTGTTACCGATCAGCATTCTCAAATTCAATTGTATAATGAAGGCGGAAGGGATAAATTAATTAACTTTATCAGAGTTGATGAATTTGATTCGGTTATTGAAATTCCGAGAATTTTTGAATTTACCGGTGTAAACTATTTGGGCGGAAAAACTTTAAACGAGCTTATGAATGCCGAAGCGGACGCTACAACCGTTACGTTAAGAGATTTTAAACGTCCTAATCTTACAATTCATTTACCGAAGGTCAATGCTTATTATATGGCGGAACTTTTCTATATGCTTGAAATGCAAACTGCAATCGCAGGCGAATTGTATAATATCGACGCTTTCAACCAACCGAGCGCAGAACAGAGCAAAAATTACACTTATGCTCTTATGGGGGCGCAAGGCTGGGAAGAATCAAGACATGAACTGGAAGAAAAATTAAATATTAAATCGGAAACGGCTTATTTATAATTACGATTTAAAGCATGTTATCGATTTTTTTCTTTTATTATTATATTAATCGGAATTTTTCTCATTTTAAAAATTTTTATAGAGAATTTTTTAAATTATAAGCGGCATTGATAAAATATAAATAAATATTTGCTTTATGTATTTTGCACACTGAAATTTTGTGCCGTTAATCCGTTAATTATCGCCAATTATATAAATTGCCGCTCTTAAAGGGCAGGAATATAATATCTGACTTGTTTTGGAGTTAAGACAGACATTAAAATAAGTCAGATACAGCTTGTTTAAGTTCTTTTTACCGAAAAATAATATATAATTGTCGTTTTTTTAAAACGAAGTTTTTATAAGAAGAGGAGTTATTCTTTTTCTTCTCCAAAAAGGCACCAAATTGAGGCTTTATTTAATTTTACGTTTACAAAATCGCCTATATCATGTTTTTTGGATTTAAAGTGGACTACTTTATTATTTCTTAATCGTCCCTCTAAAATTCTTTCTCCGTTTTCTTCTTTAACTTTTTCAACAAGAACTTCCAATGTTTTCCCGACGAATTTTTCGTTTGAATTGAATGAAGCTTTTTTTACCGCTTCGTTTAACTTTTGAAGTCTTGTTTTTTTTGTATTTTCATCAATAAATTTATCCGTTAATTTTCCCGCAGGAGTATTGGGGCGTGGAGAATACGCTGCGGTATTAGAATAATCTAAGCCTAAAATTTCAATTTGTTTTATTGTGTCTTGAAATTCTTCTTCCGTTTCGGAAGGGAAACCTGCAATAAAATCGGAAGTTACCGTAACGTTTTCGATATTTTCTTTTATTTTGTTTACGATTTTTGCATATTCTTCAACGTTGTAGCGCCTGTTCATCATTTTTAAAACTCTGTCGTTTCCTGATTGCATAGGGATATGAAAACATTCGCAAATTTTCTTACCGTTTTTTACGGTTTCAATTACTTTATCCGTTATATCCGTCGGGTATGAAGTCGTAAAACGTATTCTGAAATCTCCATCGATTTTATCTAATTCGGATAAAAGGTAAGCAAAATCAGGCTTACCCTCAAGGTCTTTCCCGTAACTGTCAACGTTTTGTCCTAAAAGAGTGATTTCTTTAAAGCCTTCTCTTACGATTTTTTTAAATTCTTTTATAATATTTTCAACGCTTCTTGATCTTTCCCGTCCTCTCGTGTAGGGCACAACGCAATATGTACAAAAATTATTGCACCCCTCCATAATGGGAAGCCACGCATTAATATTTTTATTTCTTATAATGTTAAATTCTTCTTCGGGAATTGCCTCATTCCTTATTGCGCAAATTCTTCCTTCTCCTTCTTTTAAAATTTTCGGAAGTTCGTAGATATTGTGTGTTCCAAAAACCAAATCGACATAAGGAAATTTCTTCAAAAGATTTTCTTTTTCCTGCTGTGCAACGCAGCCTGCAATTCCAATGATTAAATCTTCGCCGCCTTTCTTTCTTTTTCCCCAAACTCCGAGTTTTGAATATGCTTTATCTTCCGATAACTGACGGATTGAACAGGTATTAACAATTAAAAAGTCGGCATCTTCTTCGTTTTCCACCGCTTCATATCCAAAATGGCTCATAATGCCCGTTATTCTTTCGGTGTCCGATTTATTCATTTGACAGCCTAAAGTTTCGATATAGAGTTTTTTATTTTTACTTTCCATAATTTATACAATATTGTGTGATTTGATTTTTTCCAATCTGTCCATTCTCTCTTTAAGTGCGCCTGTGGGTTTGTAATACGGTTCTACGGTCATAATTTTTGCCGCAATGTTCGGGTAGAAATAAATAAATCTCAATTCACTCTTTGTTAAAGGCTTTTGAGTATGAACGTTTGCATATCTTGCAAGTTCAAGGATGTTTCTTGCTTCTTCTTCATCTTTAAATTCAAGCTCAAGATTTTGATAAACGTTTCTAAAACCTTTAATACCCGCATATTCACCAATGGTAATCATTCTTCCCGTTTCAATTATTTCCGGTTCCCCTCTGCCCAATTCTTCATAATCGTACAGTTCGTAATTTCTTCTGTCTTTTAGGGCGCCGTCTGCGTGAATACCCGATTCATGCGCAAAAGCATTATCGCCGACACCTACCTGATTTAAAGGAATCGGCACGCCGAAAGCGTAAGCTGTGTATTTAGCAAGTTTCCACGCTTTTGACAAATCAATTTGGGGGTCGATTTTATATTTGTTTTGGAAGCCCGATGATTTTAAAATTGCAAGAATGCAGGAAATTAAATCGGCATTTCCCGCTCTTTCGCCCATGCCGTTTATCGCCGTATTTACCCATGCCGTAACTCCGGCATCAATAGCGGCTTTTGCGCCCATAACCGAACATGCAACCGCCATGCCCAAATCATTATGAAAATGCATTTCCATTTCCATGCCGGTTTCTTTTGCAATTCTGTATATCCTGTCATATGCCGTTTGGGGGTCGTCAAAACCTAACGTATCGCAATATCTGAACCTTTGAGCGCCGTATCTTTTGCATTCTTGAGCATATTTAATTAAGTAATTAATATCCGATCTTGAAGCATCTTCGGCATTAACTCCGATTATGTCCGCATTTTGCTTTACGGCTTCATTAACGGCATCCAATGTTTGAGCCAAAATATCATCTTTTGTTTTCTTCCCTCCGTATTTGCCGTTAATCATTTGGTCTGATGTTGATTGGGATAAATTAATATTTTTTAATTTAGGAACGTTTGTGAAAGATTTTTCCACATCTTGTGCCAAAGCTCTTGACCAGCCCGATAAAATCGTTTTGTCAATAACTCCTAATTCCAAAAGGTCTAAATTGCCGTTCAGGTAATTAAGTTCATGCTCTGTTGTCGGAAATCCGAATTCCGATTGGGAAATTCCCATATCGTTCAGCATAAGATTTATAATTGTTTTTTGGAGTTTAGCCAGCCCGAGCCTTGAAGTTTGAACGCCGTCCCTGTTTGTTACGTCAACAAATTTAATATAATTTTCCGTCATAATCAGCCTTTAAGTTAAGTCATCAACTATTATATATTATCAAATAAAAAAAATACTGGCAATTTTTTTTCTTTTGATATAGAATGGGGCATGTAGTCCTATTTTTTAGAAAGATATTAATGATTACCGTTTCTAAAATTTCATACGATTCGGCACTGCCCGATACCTCCTATAAGGAGCGACATCGAGAGCGGCCGTTGCTTGAGGGACTATCCGCTATGTCTGATAAGGACATTTTGTGTGCGAGTTTAAAGAGCGCAAATGAACAAGCAAGTAAAACTACGGCTGCTCGTGTCTTGGAAAACGGACCTTCATTATTTTTAGCAGCAACTTCTGTGGTGTATGGTGCCATGAGCAAAGGTACTTTATCAACTAAAGTTAAAGAAACCGGCATTTTGGCTCTTGGCGGTGTTATTGCCTATAATAGCGCTAAAGCGTTAGGTAATGCGGTTAATGATAAAAAATCAGAAAGTTCTGATAATAATAAAGATTCAAAATTAAAATCAATTGCAAAAACGGCCGTAATTTCCGTTGCGGCGGCAGGAGCTGCCGTATTGGCGCTAAAAGGCGGTGCAAAAGCGGTTGATAAACTTGCGGAAAAATTTGAGCCGCAGGCAAATGCCATAAAAGAGAATTTAAACAAAAAAGCCATGTGGTTAAATAATACAAAATTGGGTAAATTTGCAGAGCAACAAACAAAAAATGCCGAACTGTTCGCAAAAAATCATCCTAAACTTGCCGCAGCAGGAGAGGTTATGGGACTTTTGACTCCGATTGCCGCTGCAATAGGTATAGGCGATGAAATGAAAACAAAAGTTGAAAATAAACGCAACGAAACTTTTAAATCAAATGCTGAAAAACTTCTTGTATTAAGAGAGGCTGCCGGAGAGACTTTAAGCATTAAAAATAATTAATACGGAGTTTAGAAATATAAATATTAGAGAGAATCCCGCAATGTCGGGATTTTTATTTGTTAAGTTTTGTAACAATTGGAATTCCCGTTAATACAGTAAAAGAGCAAAAAATAAAAAAACAATTTAATAATTTGTGTTAAGTAATGTGAACAATGTAGGACAAATTTTAAAAAAAATGTTAATATTACAACATAAAGTGTTCTTTTTACCCTATCCGGGTTTAGAGAAGGAAAGTAAGACGTAAAAATAAAGTTATGAAGTTTCGTAAAGCATTACATCAAAATTAGCAATTTTTTGACCCTGTATTTGTTTATATCTATGTGAAACGTGAAGCTGATTTTTTGTCTTAAAAAATAGTGAAGTAGTGAAATTAAGAAATGTTATGTGGAGGGAAACATATAATATGACAATTAGTGTGAACAACCGTAAAAAACAAGTTAAGAAAACCTTTGAAGATTTATTGAAAGACTTACAAACATCAAATTCCGAAAAGGTTCGTTATAACGCTGCGAGAATTTTAGGTGAAATGGGCGATTTCCAAGCCGTCAAACCTTTAATCGACGTGTTGAAAAATGATAAAAACGGTTCCGTTCGCCTTTATGCCGCAAGGGCTTTGGGTGAATTGGGCGATACTAATGCTACCGTACCTTTAATTGAATCTTTAAGAGAGGACAGAAACGTTGACGTTCGTGTTCGTGCCGCAAGAGCTTTAGGTCGTTTGGGCGGCGGAATAGTCGTTGAACCTCTTGTCGAAGCCTTAAATGATGAAAACCCTCAAGTTTGCATTACGGCAACAGATGCTTTAATTGAAATCGGTGATGTTGCAACGGATGCTTTAATTGATTCTTTAACCCACGAAAAAGTAAACGTAAGATGCGATGCAACCAGAGCATTGGGTGAAATCGGCAACAAAAAAGCCGTTGATAAAATTATTACAATGCTTAAAGACGAATGGGTAAATGTTAGAATATATGCCGTAACTTCGTTAGGAAAATTGGGCGACACAAAAGCCGTTCCCGCTTTAATCGAAGTTATGGAAAATAAAGAAGAAAATGATTTGGTAAGAGCAGGCGCCGCTGCCGCACTCGGTGTTTTAAGAGATCAAAGAGCTCTTCTTCCTTTGAGAAAATTGATTATTGAAGCCGAAGAATTGGGCGAGCTTGAAGATACCGCTTTAAAATCGTTTAAGAAAATTATGGCAGCTAATTGGGAATCAATCCCCGGTGCTGCTCCTGTTAAAAAACCGGCTCTTTTCTAAAGAAATATTCATAAATTAAAAACGCTCTCTAAATTCGGAGAGCGTTTTTTAAATGTTTAAATTTTCTTTTTTAAAGATTTTTGAAAAAGTTTAATCAATTGAACTTACTTTTTCTTGAACTCCCGTTTCAAGATTTTTCAGTGTAATGTAATTATTTTCAATTTCATCTTCCCCTAAAATGCAGGCAAATTTTGAAATTTTTCCCGCTTTTTCAAGCTGTTTATTAAATTTTCTCGATTGCATGTCAAAATCCGCCCCGTAACCTTTTCTTCTTAGTTCCATCGTAAGTTTTAAGGCTTCTTTCGGGTATCTTGAAACAACAAAATAATCCAGTTTTTCTTGATTTGTTTTTTCAATTAACGTATACAGTCTTTCGACTCCAAGAGCAAACCCGACGGCGGGCGTAGGATTACCGCCGAGCATTTCAACAAGTCCGTCGTATCTTCCTCCGCCTAAAACGGCGCTTTGGCTTCCAAGAGATGTGCTTTTAACTTCAAAAACGGTTCTTGTGTAATAATCAAGCCCTCTTACAAGCATTTTATCCGTTTCATATTTTACGTTATTGACGTTTAAAAGTTCTTTTAATTGCTCAAAGTGTTCTTTACATTCATTGCATATAAAATCTTTCAAAATTACCTCTTTTATTTCGTTTTTTTCAAAAATCTTTTTGCAATTTTCATTTTTGCAATCAAGTATTCTTAAAGGATTTTTTTCAAACCTTACCTTGCAATCGTCGCAAAGTTCATCTAAATACGGCTTTAAAGCTTTTTTAATTTCTTCTTTATAATTATTCCTGCATTTTGGACACCCCAAGGAATTTAAGCTGACGGTTAAATCATTAAGTCCGTTTGCTTTTAATAATTCTAAAGCCATAATTATAACTTCTGCATCTGCCGTAGGCTCCTTTATTCCGAAAAGCTCAAGTCCGATTTGGTGAAATTGTCTTTGTCGTCCTGCTTGCGGGCGTTCATATCTGAACATCGGTCCAAAATACCATAATTTTGCGGGCGGCGACAATTTATCCATATTATGTTCAATTTAACTTCTTACTACTCCTGCCGTATTTTCCGGTCGTAACGTAATTGAGTTTTCGTTGTTTGCGCCTATTGAAAACGTGTACATTTCTTTATTTACGATATCCGTCGAATCGCCGACACCTCTTTTAAAAAGGTCTGTGCTTTCAAAAATCGGGGTTCTTATTTCTTTATAATTTGCATTTGTAAATATTTTTCTTGCACGCTTTTCAATTACCTGCCAAGTGGTAATTTCTTCAGGAAGTATGTCTTTTGTGCCTCTTTGTGCTTTTATCATATTTTAACCTTTCAAATAAGCCTCTATGAAATCGTCTAAATTACCGTCCATAACGGAATCCACGTTTCCCGTTTCAAAATTTGTTCTGTGATCTTTAACCATTTTATAAGGATGAAAAACATAACTTCTTATCTGTGAGCCGAAATTTATGTCCATATTTTCACCTTTAAGGTCGGATAATTTTTTTTCATGTTCCGTTTTTTTAATTAAAAGTAATTTTGAAGCAAGCATTTGCATGGCGGTTTCTCTGTTTTGCAATTGCGAACGTTCCTGCTGACATTTTACGACAATGCCCGTCGGTTTATGATAAAGTCTTACCGCAGTTTCTACTTTATTTACGTTTTGACCGCCTGCACCGCCTGAGCGCATTGTTTCAAATTCGATTTCATCCGGCGGAATGACGATTTTGTTTTCAAAATCTTCAATAACGGGGGTTACTTCTATACTTGCAAAACTCGTCTGTCTTTTTCCGTTTGCGTTATACGGGGAAATTCTGACAAGCCTGTGGACTCCTTTTTCCGCTTTTAAGTATCCGTATGCCCATTTTCCTTTAATTTTTATTGTAGAAGATTTTATTCCTGCTTCTTCGCCGTCCGATTGTTCGATTAATTCCGTCGAATATTTTCTTTTATCCGCATATCTTAAATACATTCTTAAAAGCATGCTTGCCCAATCTTGAGCGTCCGTTCCGCCTGCACCGGCATTAACGGTTAAAATTGCATCGTTTTCGTCATACTCATCGGACAACATTTTTTCTAAGTCAAATTTATCCAAAAATGCGCTCAATTCATCCGCTTTTATTAAGCCTTCGGTTATTAAATCTTCATCTTTTAATTCGACTGACAACTTACAGTCCTCAAAAATGCTTAAATTGTTTTTATAATTTTCGATTTGTGCCCTTAATTCTTTTTGTTCTTTTAGAATAGCGGCAGCTTTTTTGTTGTCCTGCCAAACGTTTTCGTCTTTTGCAGAAAGCTCTGCTTTGTTTAGTTTTTCCTGAAGCGAATTTATGTCAAAGACACCTCGCATAAGAATTGAAGCGAGGAGTAATTTCTTGTATTTTTTGTTTTAGTTTTTCTAAATTTTCTTCCATATATTGAATTTTACTATAAAAATTTTTTTGATAAAATATTTTAAGACGTTAGTTAAGGATGTTGAAATGAAATTTATAAAAGATGCAATAAGAACGGTCCCCGATTACCCTAAAAAAGGAATAATGTTCAGAGATATCACAACGGCAATCAAAAACCCCAAAGTTATGAAAAAGATGATTGATTATATCGTTGAAGAATTTAAAGACGAGAAAATTGATTATGTTGCCGGAATTGAATCAAGAGGTTTTATTTTTGGCATGCCGGTTGCTTATTCTTTGGGGTGCGGTTTTGTACCGATAAGAAAACCTAATAAATTGCCTGCCGAAACTTACAGTGTCGAATACGAACTCGAATACGGCAAAGATAAAATCGAAATGCATAAAGATGCAATTGAAAAAGGAAAGAGAGTTCTTGTTATCGATGATCTTTTGGCAACAGGCGGAACTGCGGCTGCGGCTTGCGAATTGGTTCAAAAAGCAGGTGTTCTTGCAGGTCTTGCTTTTGTAATAGAATTAACCGAATTAAACGGCAGAGAAAAACTCCCGAAAGGAGTAAAAACGGTTAGTTTAGCTAAATATTAAAAGGTATGATAAATGGTAAAACAAGGTAAGCTTTTTGTAGTAACGGGTCCTTCGGGTGTAGGCAAAGGAACGATTTTAAATAAATTTTTTGAAAACAACAAAAACGGTGTTGTTTATTCCGTTTCCATGACGACAAGGAAACCTCGCCCCGTTGAAAAAGACGGTGTTAATTATTTCTTTGTGACCGAAGAAGAATTTAAAAATGCCGTAGTAAACGATGAATTTCTGGAATGGGCTGAATATTCCGGTAATTTTTACGGTACGAATAAAAAGTTTGTTTTAGAAAAATTAAATCAAGGAATTAATGTTATTCTTGAAATCGAAACGGCAGGCGCAAGAAGCGTTATGGAGAAATTCCCCGACTGCGTTACGATTTTCTTTGCTCCTCCCGATTTAGACGAACTCGAAGCACGTTTAAGAGGTAGAAAAACGGAAGATGAAGCCTCAATTCAAAATAGATTAAATGCCGTTAAAAAAGAACTTCTCGTTATTGATAAGTATAAATATAATATCGTAAACGACGAAGTGGATTCGGCGTTATCAAAGCTGCAGGCGATTTATGATTATGAGGTAAACTTTGAAAATGAGTAACGTTTTAATAGGCGTAACAGGTTCAATTGCCGCTTATAAGACGTGTGAGTTGATTCGCATGTATAAAAAAGAAGGGCATGACGTTAAGGTTGTAATAAGTGAAAGCGGACTTTTGTTTGTCGGAGAAAAAACTTTTGAAACTTTAACGAATAATCCCGTCTATTGCGATATGTTTCAAAAAAGAGCGGAAACAAAGCATATAAGTCTTGCTGATTGGGCAGATATATTTGTAATTGCTCCGATTAGTGCTAATACGATTTCAAAAATCGCAAACGGTATTGCGGATAATCTTTTAACTTCAACAGCTTGCGCTTATTTAGGGAAAAACAAGCCGTTTTTTATTGCCCCCGCTATGAATGAAGGAATGTGGAAAAATCCTTTTATTGAAGAAAATATAACAAAACTCATAAATTATAATGTCAAAATAATCCCCCCCGTTACGGGTGATTTAGCTTGCGGATATAAAGGCGTCGGAAAAATGGAGAGTGTCGAAAATATTTTTCTCTCTACCGTTAAAAAGAAAGACAAAAAAATTGTCGTAACATCGGGCGGAACAAGAGAATATATAGACCCTGTAAGATTTATCTCAAATGCTTCGTCGGGAAGAATGGGAAATGCCGTAGCTGATTGCGCTTATAATTTAGGATATGAAGTTGTTTTAATTACGACAAATGATGTTCAAAAACCGTATAAAACGATTATAGTCGGCACTGCGCTCGAGATGTTTGAAAAAGTAAAAGAAGAATTTTCAAATGCCGATTATTTAATTATGGCAAGTGCCGTATCGGATTTTCGTGTTAAAAATTATTCAAAATCCAAAATTTCTAAAAAAGATATTAATAATGATACATATACGATTGAACTAAACTTAAATCCTGATATACTTAAAAATATATCCCAAATTAAAAAAGATAACCAAAAAGTTATCGGTTTTTCATTATCTACCGAAAATACTCTTGAAACGGGTATTGAAAAATTAAAAACAAAAGGATGTGACTACATAATAGCAAACGACGCTAAAACCGCTCTATGCTCCGATAATAATGAAGTTTGGGTAATTAATTCAAATGATGATGTTACAAAAATCGAGTACGCTTCTAAAGTTGAAGTAGCAAGAAAAATTTTGGAGATTGTTTTATGATTAAAACGGATGAAATTATTTCAAAAATCGAAAAATATGCCTCTCTTGAATTAATGGAGCCTTGGGATAATTCGGGCTGGCAAATTAATCTTTGCCATGATTATACAAGCAAAGTCCTTGTTGCTCTTTCTCTTACGAAAGAAACTTTAGAGCAAGCTATTACCAACGATTGCGATTTAATCATTACTCATCACCCTTTGATTTTTGACAGATTATCCGCAATTAACGATTCTGTCATAATTGAGGCGATTAAACACAATATTTCCGTTTACAGTGCACATACCAATCTTGATAAAACCTACGGTTCCACAACAGACGCTCTTGCAGGAGTGTTGGGGCTTAAAAATTTAATTACGGTTGATGATTACATTAAAATTTCTCACCTTAAAGACGAAGTTTCTCTTGAAGATTTTCTCGATAACGTTAAGGTTTCTTTAGGGGTTGAAAGAATTAAGCTTGTTAATCCTTCAGGAGTTACCACCGTTAAAAATGTTGCCGTTTGTGCCGGGGCAGGCGGAAGCTATATAAAAAAATTAAGAGAATATGATATCGACCTTTATTTAACGGGTGATATAAAATTCCATGCTGCGCTTGAAGTAAGAAATTTTGCCGCAGCGGATATCGGGCATTTTGATTCCGAAATTCCCGTCTTACCGCTTTTACAAGGTCTAATTTCAAAAGCGGGAGTTGAAGTTATTGTGGCATTAGAGCATGTGCCTTGGACGTATATTTAGGAGAGAAGTTTTGACAATCAGATTTTTAACATCGGGCGAATCCCATGGAAAATGCTTAAACGCTATAATTGAGGGTATCGGGTACGGCTATGAGCTTGATTTTGATTTTATAAACAATGAATTAAAAAAACGTCAGCAAGGTGCAGGCAGGGGAAACAGAATGAAAATAGAAACCGACGTAATTGAAATTAAGTCGGGTGTCAGATTTTCTAAAACAACCGGTTCTCCTATTTGTTTAGAAATCAAAAACAGAGATTTTGAAAATTGGAAAATCCCGATGTCTGTTGAAAAGTTTGATTTTGACGGTTTAGATGATGTTCAAAAAAATGAAATCCTAGAAAAAATCAAAGAAAAAAAAATTACGAAAGTCCGCCCGGGACATGCCGATTATTCGGGCGCAATCAAATTCGGTGCGGATGATATAAGGGATATTTTGGAAAGATCGAGCGCCAGAGAAACCGCTACAAGGGTTGCAGTCGGCGCAATTTGTCAGGACATTTTAAAGAAGTTCGGAATATACGGCGAATTTGAAATTCTTTCCGTTTGCGGAGCGGACAACGAAAAAGATATATCCGAAAAAATCGAAAAAGCAAAAGCTGACGGTGTTTCTTTAGGAGGGATAGTTAAAGTTAAATTTACGGGGCTTCCTATCGGGCTTGGAAGCTTTGTTCATTGGGATAAAAGACTTGACGGGCTTTTGGCACAAAGCATGATGAGTATTCCTGCAATTAAATCCGTTGAAATCGGCATGGGAAAAGATGTTTGTTTTAATACCGGTGATAAGGTTCATGATGAATTTTATATAATTGATAATAAAATTACAAGAAAAACAAACAATGCAGGGGGAATTGAAGGTGGCATGACAAACGGTGAGCCGCTTTTGATAACCGTTGGAATGAAACCGATTCCGACAATGAGAAAACCTTTAAACTCCGTCGATATAGAAAATAGAACGGAAACAAAAGCGCATTTTGAACGTGCCGACACGTCCGCCGTTTATGCCATGGGGGTTGTTGCACTTAATATGGCTTCAATAGTTCTTCTTAATGCCTTTTTGGATAAATTTGGAGGCGACAGCTACAATGAAACTTTAAGGAACTATAATGCAAGGTAAAAATATTGTACTGTGCGGCATGCCGGGGTGCGGAAAAACGACCGTAGGAAAAATTATTTCTAAAAAGTTAAATATTCAATTTATAGACCTTGATTTATTGATTGAAGAAAAGCAATCCATGAAAATAAAGCAAATTTTTTCTGATTTTGGGGAAGAATATTTCAGAGAGCTTGAAACAAAAACTTTAAAAGAACTTAAAGGAAGTTTTGTTCTTTCTTTAGGCGGCGGGGCGGTTATGAGGGATGAAAATATTCAAATTATAAAAAAAATCGGCAAGTTATTTTATATCAAAACGGATTTAAAGAATATTTACGGCAGAATTAAAAGCGACACTTCCCGCCCGCTTTTAAACTGTTATAACCCGTATCAAAAACTCGAAGAATTATTTAAAAGCAGAGAAGAAAGGTTTAATCTTGCCGATTTTAAGGTTAATGGGAACAGTTATCCGGATATTGTGGCGGATGAGGTAATTAAAATTTATGAAAACAATTAATGTTAAAACCAAAACTAAAACTTACGATATTATTATTGATAGAAATTTAATTCAAGATTATAAAAGATACATTAATTTTGAATATAATCGTGTTTTTTTAATTACAAACGACAATCTGACAAAAATTTATCCCGATTTTATAAATTCTTTTGAAAACACTGTAATTATAAAAGACGGTGAAAAATTTAAAAATTATGCAACTTTTGAATACATTACCGAAAAGCTTTTATCGCAAAAAATTGAGCGAAAAGATGTTATCCTTGTTTTTGGCGGCGGAGTTACGGGAGATTTGGGCGGTTTTGCCGCCTCTTGCGTTTTAAGGGGTGTTAAATTAATTCAAATGCCCACAACTCTTTTATCTCAAGTCGATTCTTCCGTTGGCGGAAAAACGGGTTTTAATTCAAAATACGGGAAAAATTTAATCGGTGCGTTTTACCAGCCCGATTTAGTTCTAATTTATTTGAATTTGTTAAATACCCTGCCCGACAGAGAAATTAAAACAGGCATGGGTGAAGTTGTTAAGTACGCTTTTATTGAAAAAAACTGCTCGAACAATCCTGAAATTTATTTGTATGATTACCTTTTAAATTCATTTGATTATTCAGACATTATTTTTAAATCCTGCTCTTTAAAAAGTTCCGTCGTCGAGAAAGATGAAAAAGAATCCGGATTAAGAGCGGTTTTAAATTTTGGGCATACTTTTGCTCATGGAATTGAAACTTTGACCGATTACTCAAAATTTACCCATGGTGAAGCGGTTGCAATCGGGATGAAACTTGCTTTTGAACTTTCTTTGAAATTAGGCAAAATTGATAAGGAATATTATTTATCCGCCTTTAATTTAATCGACAAATTTAATCTTGCTCCGAATTATAAATTGGGACTTCCAAAAGATAAATTTATAAATGTTATGATGTCTGATAAGAAAGTTTTAAAATCAAAAATCAGACTTGTTTTACCTGTTTCAAAAGGCAGGGTTGAGATTTTTGATAATATTACGGTTGAAGATATAAAAACCGTTCTTTAAATAAGACTTTTATTTAGTTTTGCAAGTCTTGAATATTCCTGCGATTTTAAAAGCAAAGAGTAGGCTTTTTTCTTGTTGCCTTTTTTCTCCATTAAAATTGAGGCTTCCATATAATTTTTTGCCATTGTGTCATAATCGTCTCGAAGCTCTTTATTTTGCGCCAATCTTGAATAAATACCCAAAGCTTTGGAATCTTCTCCGATGTATGAATAATTTTTAGCAGCTTCAAGGTAGGTTTTTGCAATAGTTTTCTTATTGTTTGTTTCGTCAGCCGTTTCGATTGCTAAATCGTTAAAAGTTTCCGTATTTTCTTTATCATACATTTTGGTAAACATGCCTGCAATATGCCTCAGAGCTTTTGTTTTTGCCTGAAGATTGTTCATATCTTCTGCCGTTTCGATTGCTTTTGTATATTGCACCATAGCAGGTTCTATTTGAACGTAATCGTCGTAAATATTGCCCATTTTAATATGAGCTTGAGTTTTCAGGTTTCCGTCCGTTGATTTTGTTGCTTTATTATAATCTATAAGTGCAAGCTCTGCATAATCGTAAGATTCGAATACCTTGCCTCTTTCAAAATATATAGCGGATTTTAAATTGATGTTGTCACTTCCTTCGATATATTCAAGAGCTTCATCGTATAATTTAAGCGTTGAATACATATCACCGCCTTTTTCAAAGTTTGATTTTGCATTTATCAAACTTGTTTTTGCAAGAGTTTCTTTTTTTGTTCTGGGAGTATAGGGGGAGGTTGTTTTAGGGTTGATTTCTTTTTTATTTTCAATTTCTTTTTTAGGTTCAAAATTATCAAAAGTTTCTGTTGTGTAATTTACGGTAAAAATATTCTCCCCGTAGTTTTCTTGAGAATTATCTTCAACTTTTTCTATTGTTTGCGCTTCAACCTTGTATGATTGTTCTTCTTTTTTATTAAATTCTACTTTATCCTGAACAACCGGTTTTATGTTTTTTATTTCCGCATTTTGCGTTTGAGCGTATGCGTTTGTTGCAGCGTATGCGTTTGCAGATTTTTTATCGGGAATTTTTACTTTAAATTCTTCATTAACATCATTCGGGTCGGGTTTTAAATTAATTTTTTGTAAAAATAGTGCATCAACCCAGTCTTGAACAACTTTTGACGGTTTTTTCAGACTGTCTTGAATATATCTGTCCGTTATTCTTGCCGCATTTTTTAAATTTGCTAAGATAATGTCTTTTGAAGGCGCTTCTTTATCCGTTTCTTTTATAACAAGATTAAGGTAAGACTCAACTTCTTCTTTAATGTCGTCCGGCGTATTTATTGCAGAAATTGTGCTTCTGAAGTCTTGTAAAACTTGAGAGATGTTTATTGAATTTTTTGTATAATCAATTGCAACTTTATTTCCGTTCGGAAATCTTCTTTGACCTCCGTTTTGGTTTTCATCACTTTGACTTTTGACTTTATTTTCATCAAAAGTTTTGGTATTCTCATTTTCTGAATACTTTCTGTAATGGATATTTACCGGATTTATAATGTTGTAATTATACAATTTATATCTTCCCGAATTATTAAACTCCCCAGTATCTAAAGTATAGTTCATGCCTGAGGTTATTTATTCATTCAAACGACCGATTTTTTTCACTTCACTTACATTTTTAATGATATTTAATATAAAATCAAATTCCGTATATGAACTATATTTTTGCTTTTTTAATATTATTTTCTTTTGTTGTCGCATCATATACAGGCAAACTTGATGATGTGGTATCTGCTATGCTTGAATCGTCGGATAGAGCAGTGCAGGTTGCAATTTCTTTAATAGGAATTATGTCTTTTTGGCTCGGGATAGTGAAAATTGCACAAAAAGCAGGATTAATCGAGATTTTTGCTAAAATTATTTCTCCGATTTTAAAATTATTGTTTTCTGATTTAAAAAAAGATTCTTCCGCTTTTTCTAATATTGCACTTAATATATCAGCTAATGCGCTCGGTCTTTCAAACGCCGCAACACCTTTTGGTATTAAGGCTATGAAGGATATGAAAGAAGAAGAAAAAACGGGAGATGTTGCAAGTAATTCAATGTGCATGTTTTTATCCATGAATACTGCAGGGTTTCAACTTGTTCCTGCTACCGTAATTGCAATTTTGGCTTCCGCAGGCTCTAAAAATCCGACGGAAATTGTTTTGCCGACTTTTATCGTTACTTTTCTTGCTTTTTGTTTTGCAATCATTACGGCAAAACTTTTCTCAAAATTTTGGAAATTTGAGGTGAAAAATGATTAATTGTTTAAATCTTTTATCACTTTTGTTAATTCCTTTTTTAATTACTTTTATTTTAATTTTTGGTCTTTTTAAAAAAGTCCCCGTCTATAACGTTTTTGTTGAGGGGGCTAAAGAAGGACTTTTTATTTCCATAAGAATTTTACCCTATTTGATTGCTATAATTGTTTCGATTTCAATGTTTAGAGCATCGGGTGCAATTGATTTGATTGCAAATTTCTTGTCTACACCTTTGAAATTTTTTCATATTCCGTATGAAACCTTGCCTTTAATGGTGACAAGGTCGTTATCGGGAAGTGCTACGCTTGGAATTTTATCCGATATTGTTTCTCAAACGGGCGCTGATTCTTATGCTTCAAAACTGGCAGCAATTATTGTGGGAAGTTCCGAAACGACTTTTTATGTAATTGCCGTTTATTTTGGTTCAATCGGTATCAAAAAAATCCGCTATGCTCTTTTATGCGGAATTTTAGCTGATATTGCAGGTATTGTTCTTGCAATTTTTGTTTCCCGATATTTCTTTTTAATCTAGCAAAAAAAATTTTTTACACGTTTTATACATCTGCAATTATTAATAACTACCCCATCAATAATAAACACCTCGTTTGTAGAGGGGTTTGCTTCATTAATTGTAATAAACTTTATAAAACTCCTTTCTTAAACAAAAAAAGAATTAGTCATCATCAAAAAGTTTTGATTTCTTTATATTAATTTCTAATAATATCGTAATATTTCATAATATCCTCCATACGGTAATGTTACCCGCTAAAATAACCCTCACAAATTAATGTCAGGGTTATTTGTTTGATATTTAAAAAGCGCCTCCGGTTTTGACTTAGAAGCGCTTTTTTATATGATTTATTCTATCCCTATCTTTTTGGGTTTAAAAATTCAGGAATATCTAAAAAGCCTCCGCCGTTGTTATCGTCTTTTCTTACAACCGATGGCGTAGATGATGAAGTTAATACGTTTTGTGACAAGGGTGATTTATTTTCCGAATTATTATATTGTATTGAGTTTCCGGAAAATACTCCAAACGGGTCAATTCTTTTTTCTTGAGGTTTTGCTCCTTGTCCTTCATTTCCTCTTAATTGGAAACCTGTCGCAATAACCGTAATTTGAATTTCTCCTTGTATTCTGTCATCTATAACAGAACCAAAAATAACTTCGGCATTCTCTGAAACTGCATCATGAATAACGCTTGCTGCTTCGTTTACTTCATGCAATGTCATATCGGGACCGCCGGATACGTTCATAATAATACCCGTTGCACCGTCAATTGAAGTTTCGAGCAATTTGGAATTTATTGCAAGTTTTGCAGCTTCCATTGCTCTGCCTTCGCCCGAGGCTTTACCGATACCCATTAATGCGGAACCTGACGCTTGCATTACCGTTCTAACGTCGGCAAAGTCTACGTTGATTAATCCGGGGATAACGATAATATCCGAGATACCTTGCACACCTCTCAAGAGAACTTCGTCGACAACAAGGAATGCATCTTTCATTGTGCATCTTCTTTCGACTACTTCGAGAAGTTTGTCATTTGGAACGATAATAAGCGCATCAACGCTTTCTTTTAATTTTTCAAGCCCTTCAAGAGCGGCTTTCATACGTTTCTTGCCTTCAAAGCTGAAAGGTTTTGTAACAACACCGATTGTAAGCGCTCCTAATTCTTTGGCAATTTTTGCTACGACCGGAGCTGCGCCCGTTCCCGTTCCGCCGCCCATGCCTGCAGTAACAAAAACCATATCCGAACCGTCAAGAGCAACAAGCAAATCTTCTCTTGATTCTTCGGCAGCCTTTTCGCCAACTGAAGGATCGCCGCCCGCACCTAAACCTTGGGTTAATTTTGCTCCCAATTGAATTTTTTTGGGTGCCGAGGACATTTCCAACACTTGTGCATCGGTATTCATTGCCCAAAATTCAACCCCTGTCAAGCCTGAAGCTATCATTCGGTTGATTGCATTTCCGCCGCCGCCGCCTACACCGACAACTTTAATATTTGCTTGGTTTGAATATCTGCTATATTCGTTAGTTTTTCTGTCAAAACTGTCTAGTCTGAACTTTTCCACTTTTAATCGTTCCTTTTTATAGTTCGTTACTTATAATATATTTCAAAATTCTGTTTAAGTAAAGCCTTTTATAAATATTATGCTTAAAATTCGTACATTTTTCAAGTTTATTAATAGAACTTAACTTTTCTTAATTTACTATGAAATTTATTGCATCAACTATTTTTTTGACTTCAAATAATTTTATCCCGATTTTATCCAGTCTTTCTTTTATTGTTTGGTTGCTGATATATGGTATTACCGCTTTTTTAAAGCCCATTTTGCGTGCTTCTTTCAAGCGTATTTCCAAATTGTCGACTGACCTTATTTCTCCGCTTAAACCGATTTCTCCCATACATACGGTTTCTTTGTTTGTCGTGATATCCCTTGAAGATGTTAAAACCGCAATTGCAATTCCTAAATCTGCTGCAGGCTCTTCTATTTCAATTCCGCCTATTACGTTAATGTAAACGTCTTGTTTTGATAAATTAAGTCCGACTCTTTTTTCAAGCACCGCAAGAATTTGAAGTAATCTGTCATATTCAACGCCTCTTGCAACACGTCTCGGGTTAGGGTACGGCGTTGCGCCCGTTAAGGCTTGAATTTCAAGAAGCAGACATCTTTTACCTTCAATTGTCGGTATTACCGTACTTCCGGATGTTGTGTTAATTTCTCTGTCCGATAAAAATAATTCCGACGGATTTTTAATTTCAACAAGTCCTCCATCCTCCATATTGAAAATCCCAACCTCGGAAATTGCTCCAAACCTGTTTTTTATACCCCTTAAAATTCTCGTTGTTTTATATCTTTCTCCCTCAAAATTTAACACCGCATCCACCATATGTTCTAAAACCTTCGGACCTGCGATATTTCCTTCTTTTGTAACATGTCCTATTACAATTGTTGTTATGTTATGTTGTTTTGCTATTCTCATAACAATATTTGTACATTCTCTTATTTGACTGATTGAACCCGTCGAGCTTAAAATATTTGCGCTGAATACCGATTGAATACTGTCCACTACCAAAAAATCAGGTTTTAATTCTTCTGTTTGTTTGATTATTTCCTCAAGACAATTTTGTTGAGTTAAATAAATATTATCGGAATTTGCATTCAGTCTTTCTGCTCTGATTTTAACCTGCGAAGTCGATTCTTCGGCGCAAACATACAAAACTTTTTTGTTTTGTTCCGATAAATTTTTTGCGGCTTGTAAAATCAGTGTCGATTTTCCAATACCCGGATCGCCCGCAAGTAAAATTAACGATCCTTCGACAAATCCACCGCCTAAAACCCTGTCGAATTCTTCCATTTTTGATGAAATTCTTACGGTTTTATCAATTTTGACATCTCGTATTTTTGTATATCCCGAGTTTTCGGATTTTATAATGTTCATTGAAGAATTTTTTGATTTTATTTCCGTTTTATCTTGAATAATTTCTTCAACAAAAGTTGAAAACTTTGAACATTCGGGGCATTTTCCAAGGTATGAAAAACTTTCATACCCGCAATTTTGACACACCCATTTTGATTTTAATTTCGCCATATTGATAATACTTTCTGTTTTAATTTTGGTAAAAAATAAGTTCCTTACATAATTGCAGGGAACTTATTTTGTTTATTGAATTTATTAATTGAATTATCTTGCCATATGTAAGTTATCTTTTAAGTTAACTCTGACTTCTTCAAGTAATGTAAACATTGCTTGTTGTGATTTGTGTGTATAGAAATTGTGTCCTTTGAACCCATGGAAACCTATCGCCTGTAAATAGGGGTTATGGGTAAATTCTCTTACTTTAGGAGTCATTTTTGCAACCGAATTAAATGTCGTAAACGGTGCCCTTGTGTCTGAATCAATCCAGTTTTCCGTTTGGAAATCCAATTCCGAATTTTTAATTAAAGTCGTTCCTCTTTTTGCTTTTGTAATTTTACCCGTAAATTCGGAACCAATCGGGATTAATAACGTTCTGTCCTCAGATACGAAGTTGACCAAAGCTCTTGCAAGGAAAGGTGTTCCGACTTCCGCAAGCGTAGCATCGCTTTCTCTTGTTAATCTTGTTGATTTTGTGTAAAGACATTCCATAATGCCTAAAGGAAGTTCGGTTCCCGCAGGGATTATTGCATAATCGCCGTCAAAAATTACGTTATTGATAATATAACCGTCTGCTTTTTTAGGACCTTGAGGTGTTTTGGGTTTTGCTTGTTCAATTTTTTCGTTTGCTTGAATTTGAGCTCTTTGAAGCATTCCGTATAACCAAACCGCCAGCTCGCCTCTTGTTGCCTGTTGATTGGGAAGCAACCATTCTTCTTTTCCCGGAAGAACTACGATAATTCCCAATTGTTGAGCCTTACCCGTCGTAAGAAGCGCCCAGTAAGGAACTTCATTAGCATCTCTGTATACCTGCAATTGTTCAAGGGCTTCTTCTTCGGTAATACCTTTAGTTTGAAGCGCTCTCATAACTGCCTGTATGACTTCTAACCTTGTTATATGGTTATTGGGGTCAAAGTTACCGTCGGGTCTGCCATGGATAATGTTATAATATGAACCGAGCATAACATCGTAATATGCCCAGAAATTTTCATCAACGTCATTATAGTGTGTAAAAGTAATGCTGTTGATATCTCTTAATTTGCTGTTTAAAAGTCCGAGTGCCTTTGTAACTATCGTTGCAAATTCAGCTCTTGTTACTCTTTGATCGGGTCTGTACAAACCGTCGGGGTATCCTGCAAGAACATTATGTTGTTTGAAAAACATAATCGCATCGTATGACCAGTAATTTGAATGTACGTCGGGAAATTCTTCCACAGCCTGTACGGGCGCAAATGTCAAACCAAATACCACTGCCATTAGTGTCATCAGTTTTATCAAAATCTTTCTCATTTTTATTTTTTCTCCCTTGGTGATAGTCTTTATATTATATTATGTATGATTATTTTGCAAGTAGATATTCTTCAAGCGATTGTTCCCAATAAGGAAGCGAGTTTTCACTGTCTAAAATACTGTATTTCGGTCTTTTTGCCGGTCTCGGGAAGTCGCTTTTGTCAATTGCCGTTACAAAAATATTTCTTTTTTTAACTTCAAAAATTTTCCTTGTCAATTCAGACCATGTCGTTTTTCCTGATGAAGTCGCATGGTATGTGCCGTAAGGTCTTTTTTCGGTTATTATTTTAATAATTTCTTTCGATAAATCTTTTGTCCATGTAGGCGTTGAAATTTCATCGTCAACCACGCTTATATCCGACTTAAACATTGAATAAGTAAGCATTGCATCGACGTAGTTTGTTCCGCCTTTTCCGTAAAGGTTTGATGTTCTTAATATATAATGTTTTTTTGTAATTTTTTTTATTTCTTCTTCGCCCATTAGTTTGCTTTTGCCGTAAATATTTATGGGGTTCGGCTTATCGGTTGTTTTGTAGGGAGTATTTTGTTCTCCGTCAAAAACGTTTGACGTACTTATGTATAAAATCGGAACATCTAATTTTTTTGCGATTTTTGCCATATTTTTCGTGCCTTCAAAATTTATCGCAAAAGCCTTTTCTCGGTTTGTTTCCGACAAGTCTATGTTCGTATACGCCGCAAGGTGAATTATGAAATCAAGGCTGATTTTGTTCATAATTTCTTTAACTAACTTAACATTTGTTATATCAAAAATTTTACTGTTGGTAGCCCAGTATTGTGCGTTGATTTCGTCAAGCATGGGGCATAATTCCTGTCCCAACAATCCTGTTGCGCCCGTTACAAGAATTTTCATCAAATTTCTCTTTTCACAAATTTGGGGTTATAATTTACCTTGTTATACAATTTTTATATCAGTAAAGCATGGTAAAATCAAGGATTATGAAAAAAATTGTTTATATTTCTTTAATAATCGTAACGTTTTGTTTTTTATTATCTTTTTTGATTAGAAAAGATAACGGAGAAGAAATCATTTTTAATGATACGGAATTAAGAAACCTTGATATTCCGAAATTTAACTTTCCGCTACCCGAAACCAAAACCGTAAACGGCGTTGATTATATTTTATCGAGAGGAAAAACGGGTAAATACGGCGGAAATTTCGTAACGTCTACCATAGGAGAGGGCCCTAAAACTTTCAACCCTTTTAACTCAAACGATGCAACATCTTCCATGATGTCAGGACTTATGTATGACGGGCTGTTAGCCGTCGATGCTTATTCGGGCGAAATTATTCCGAGGCTTGCAAAAAGTTTTGAAATTCTTCCCGATAAAAAAACTTACTTAATAAAATTAAGAAAAGGTTTGAAATGGTCTGACGGCAAGGAAATTACCGCAGATGACGTATATTTTACATATAATACGATAATTTTCGGCGGATTCGGCGATACAAGCACGAGAGATTCCATGTATGCGGACGGTAAACTTCCCGTTGTTGAAAAAATTGATAAGTATACGGTTAAATTTATAACACCGGTTCCTTTTGCACCTTTTATAAGAAATTTAACGACTCCGATTGCCCCGAAACATGTTTTTAAAACGGCAACCGATAAAGGAAAAGAATATTTCAGAACTTTTATGTCAACCGATTATAAACCGAGTGATTTTGTGGCTTCCGGTCCTTTTATACTGACGGAATACGTTCCTGCTCAAAGAGCGGTTTATAAAAGAAATCCGAATTATTACGTTATCGATAAAGAAAACAACACTCTTCCTTATTTGGATAAATACATTATTTTAATTGTAGGAGATTTTAATAACGATATTATAAAATTTGAAGCGAAGGAAACCGATACCGTTTCAATTCCGGGGAACTTGACGGCAAAATATCGAGAAAACGAGAAAAAATCCGATTATACGATATATAATTTAGGACCTGTTTCAAACACCAATTATATTGCATTTAATTTGAATACGAGAATAAATAAGACGACAAATAAATTTTACGTCGACCCGATTAAACAAAGCTGGTTCGGGGATAAAAACTTTAGAAGCGCAATTGATTATGCGCTCGACAGGGAGAGTTTGGTATTAAATGTTTTATCCGGTGTCGGAGAACCGTTGTATACCGCTGAGGGCATTCCTTCCATTTATTTGAATAAAGAAATTGCAAAAGGACATGCGCAAAATATCGAAAAGGCAAAGGAATTACTTTTAAGCTCGGGCTTTTATTATAAAGACAATCTTTTGTACGATAAAAACGGCAATAAGGTGGAATTTGAACTTCTGACAAATGCGGGAAATACTCAAAGAGAATCAACGGGAGTAAGCATTAAGGAAGATTTGTCAAATCTCGGGATTACTGTTAATTTTAAACCCGTTGAGTTTAATTCTCTTGTAAATAAAATCTCCAATTCTCTTGATTGGGAAGCAATTATATTGGGCTTTACGGCTAATCCTTTCGAGCCTCATTCGGGGTATAACGTTTGGGCGTCAAGCGGAGCGCTTCATGTTTTTAATCAAAGAAGCGAAAACGACAAAAAAGGAAGCGATAAATTATTGCCCTTTGAAAAAGAACTCGATGAAATATTTGATAAAGCCGCAATTGAAATTGATAATAATAAAAGGCACAAGTTGTATGACAGATATCAGGAAATTGTTGCCGAATATAATCCTTTAATTTATTTGTACAGTCCTTTGAATATTTCCGTCATCAGAAACAAATTTAAAAATGTTTACCCTACTCCCTTAGGCGGGCTAACCCATAATATCGAAGAAATTTATATTGACGAATAATAAAAAATACTCTTTGTAATATTGCAATTTAATTTTTTAAGTTTATCATGGAGTTTGAAGTATTAGTTAAGGAGCTAAACAATGAAAGTTACTATTGAAGACGGTTGTATTGCTTGCGGCGCTTGCGAATCATTCTGCCCCGAAGTTTTTAAGGTAGAAGATGTAGCGGTTGCCGATAATGCTAACGTTGCAGGAAACGAAGATGCGGTTAAAGATGCTGCTGACGGCTGCCCTGTCGGTGTTATTACCGTTGAATAATTTGTAATAATCAAATTAAACCCTGACTTTTTGTCAGGGTTTTTTGGTTTTAAAATTATCCTATTATATTTTTAATTCCGATATCTTTTTTAATTTTATCCGTTACATCGTCAAGCGTGGCAATGGTTTGTTCGTATTTTTTGTTTGTTGTTTTTTGATATTGTTCGTTTGCTTTTTTGCCTGCCGCATTAGCAATCCAGCCCATTATAAGCCCTAAAGTTAAGGATTTTCCTCCGCTTACCATTTTGCTTGTTGCAATTGTAGTTGTACCTAAAGTTGCAAGCAGCGGGATACCCGTTGTAAGAGTTACGCCTATTTTTTCTTCTTTTGTTTCGGCTTGCGAAGCGTATACTCCAAGACCTCCGGCTGCCGTTATAAGCGTTATGGCATCCGTTGGGGCGCTTCCAAAGTTTATATCTCTTAGCTTCGGGAACAAGCTGACGCTTTCTGTCGCATAAGCCTTTTGGAACATTCTCATAGCTCTTTCTGCCTGAGATTTGAGCTCCGGATTTTCTTTAAACAATCCTTCAAGTTCTCTTTCAAGTCGAAGCACTTCATCTTTTGTAAGTCCGCCGTATTCATGACCTTCTAAGAGCTTTTCAAAACCTTTTTTTGCGCTGTCCAGTCTTTCTTGTCCTATATTTTCGGTAAAGAATTTTTTGCCGTTTCTATCCGTCACCATTTGTTTCAGTTTTTGATATCCTTCTTCATGGATTCCTTTTAAGCTTTCATCCAACTGTTGATATCTTCTTTCTGCGCCTTCCGCAAACGTTTTAACATCCTGCATTCTTTTTTGTAAAAGTTTTATAACGGGTGAGTTTTCATCATGTCCTGCTTTTTTAAGTGCTTCAATAATGGCACCGTCTGCTTCTTGAATTTCTTTTGAAGCTTTTTCCCAACCTTGAGTTATTACTCCTTTTGTAATTCTTCTGTACAGATTGCTTAAAGCGTCGTCGAACTTTGAATATCCCGGTATATGCGACAGCAATTTTCTTGCAAGCGTATCTTTTGAATTTATGATATTATCCGATGCGATTTGAATATTTTTTCCGCCGGATGAAACGGAATCTGCAAATTCTTTAATTTCCTCGCCTGCTTTTGAATTTTTTATTCCTTCATAAGTTTTTTTTATAAAATCACTCACACCGCTTCTGTGTCTTATGAGCATACCGCCTGCAACAACCGTTGATAAGCCCAAAGTTGCAACAAGTGCGGTTTTCGATTTTTCGTGTTTTTCGCTTTTCGGTTTATTTATATCGACGACATCTTTTTCAAGAATGTTTAATTTCGGGCTTTGAATGTTTGTATTTTTTACAAAAAGATTTCTCTCATCTCTGTTTTCGGATGATTTGTAATTTTTTATATAATCTGATAAAAGGCTGCTTCGAATATCGTTTTGCATTTTTTAAAATAACTTTTCCATTACTCATTAATAAAAACAAAAAATGCTAAAAAATTGCCAAAACAGAGGTTATTTCTTCTTTTTTGTTTTTGATAAAAGAGCCGATTCGATAGAATATTTTGCAAGTGGCTTTTTTGTTCCTCTGTCCATAAAAATAAGCCAATGTTTGTATTTTTTGTTGTTTACCGCAAAAGACATTTTACCTATGGCTTTTTCGCCCGATTTAATTTTTGTAAAGAATATGTCGTTTTCCGCAAAGGGCGACGGGTAGTATACTTTTTTCACTTCATCCGTTATTGCGATATCAAACGGATAAAAATCTATATCCGAATTATTTTCTATTTTTAAGGATAATGTTATGTAATTATCGTCCCCAAAAGGGCCTTTTGTATATTTTGCATTGTATATTTCAACATTTAAACCCTGCATATATTTGTCTTCTTCCTTAAAGGCGCTTTCTGTCAAAACGGGAAGTTCAATCGGGTTTAAAATTTTAATTTCAAATTCATCTCCGGGGGTTAAATTTACGGTTTTACCTTTTTTATTGAGCATGGAAACAAGTCCTATGATGCTTCCGATGGCGGCACCTCCTGCGACTGTTGCGCCATGGGAAGCTATTGCCGTTTCAATTCCGAAGAGATTTATGCTCATAAGTCCGCCTAAGGCTCCGGTTACCGCTGTAACTCCGGCATGTTGGGCAACATTTTTAATTGTTCCTTTGGCAAGATTTTCTTTCGTGCTTAAATTGCCATTAATCGGGATTTGCCTTCCGTCAGGCGTAACAAGATAATCAAATGCCGTTATTATGTAGCCGTTTCTGTTTAATTTTTTGGGGTCTTGAATTGTTTGAATAATTCCATGAGCAATTGTTCCTTTCGGAACTATAATTCCGCCGTCGCCTTTGATATCTTCCGTTATTTCCGCAAAAAACTCATCCCCTTCTTCGTTAAAAGAGCCGTTTATGACTGTTGAAACGGTCATTTTAACCGTATCTTTTTTATCAAGAACATCTGTTTGTCCCGTAAAGATTTCATTAAACAATATTTCATCGTTTTCGCTTACTCCGCCTTTTAAGGTTTCCGAGAAAGACGTTGCGGGAAAAATAAAATATGAAGAAATTATAAGCGCAGAAATAACTTTTTTCATCATAATACCATTATAATATTTAATTATTTTACATGACAAATATTTTTATATAAAATAAGTTGATGTTATTTTAGAGGTTTTAAAAATGTCTGATTGTATTTTTTGTAAAATTGCAAACGGTGAGTTGAATACCGAGTTTGTTTACGAAAATGATTACGTCGTTGTTTTTAAGGATTTAAACCCGACGGCACCGTACCATCTTCTATGCGTTCCGAAAACTCATGTTGAAAGTTTAGCCGAGCTTGAAGATGAAAAACTTATGGCGGAATTATTAAAAGGTGTAAAGGCTGCCGCAAAAAAAGTCGGTTTGACCGATTACAGAACCGTTATTAATACGGGAAAAGAAGCGGGACAATCCGTTTTTCATATCCATTTTCATATAATCGGCGGTCGTCCTTTGAATTGGCCGGCGGGTTAAAAATAAAATCGGATTTATTTTTTTGTTAAATAAGTTAATATTTATGGCAATTTTTTCATATAGTCTGTCTTTATTTTAATAACGAGGATTGGAGAAAAAATGTACAGCGAAGAATTTATGGCATATCTTGCATCTTATCGAAAAGAGGAAAAACCAAGGAAAAATAAAATCACGCTCCAAAAAAAGTTTTGGCATTTTATTGTAAGAACTCTTTTTCATGCCGTTAAAATTTAATAATGAACAAAATCGAACTCAGGGACAAATGTCTTTCGTTAAGAAGAAAATTGAATAAAAATAAAGCCTCGCATGAAATAGTATCAAAAATTAAAAGGTTTGATAAGTTTCAAACGGCGGAGCATATTTTAATTTTTTATCCGATGAAGTATGAAATAGATTTACTCGATTTAACTTTTGAAAATAAACGCTTCTATCTTCCGAAAGTTGATGGTGACAGTTTGCTGATTTATCCGTTTTCAAACAATTTAAAGAAATCAAAATTCGGGGTTATGGAACCTTTTGGTGATAATCCTTCCGATATATCGTTGATTGATATTGCTTTTGTTCCCGCTCTTTGTATAGATAAAAATTTAAACAGAATAGGATATGGAAAAGGGTATTATGATAAATTCTTTTCTAACCCCGAATTTAAAGGTTTAAAAGTCGGGGTTATTTATAAAGAATTGATTGTTGATAAGATTGATAACGAGATATTTGATAAAAAATTGGATTATGTCGTGACAGATTAGCCTTTTGCTGCTTCAACGGCTCTTTTTGCGGCATTTTTGATTTCATCGTACGATTTATTCAAATACAACTCTCTGCCTAAGCCTACCGCAGTTGCACCTGCGTTGATATAATTTTTTATGTCTTCAGTTTTGATTGAGCCTGTGGGCATAACGTTTAAGAAATTCATCGGTCTTAAAAGTTCTTCTATGTATCCGGGACCTCCCAAATCCTTAATCGGATAAATTTTAATGAGAGGAATTCTTGCCTGCCAAGCCATATATGCTTCGTTCGGAGTTGTTGCCGTTAAAATAAGGGGGGTCTTGTATCCGCTCGATAATCTGACCAAACCCATTTGTAAAATCGGAGAAACAAGAAGTTTTGCATTAATGTTTATTGCTTCAATTGCCTGTTCTCTCGTAATTATTCCGCCTCTTGCAACAAAAATTTCATTGTTTTTTGCAATTTCTTTTATTGCTTCAATCGGAGTTACCATTTCTATAATTTTAATTCCGCCTTCAATGTATGCGTTTGCAATTTCTATGGCTTTTTCCGTTGAATTTTCCCTTATAATGCCTATCAGTTTTTCGTCTCTGATTGCTTTGATTACGTTTCTCATTGTTTTATACCCCAAGCTATTTTGTAGTTATCTGCATATTTTCCAATTTGAACGGCATAATGGTGTTTTTGACCGCTTCATTTTTTACAATCCATTTTAATTTTTTATCGGGATTTTGAACAAGGCAATGTGTTGAATTTAAAAGTGCCGTTCTCGATGCTTCGATAAAATTTAATTTACTTATATTGATTGTAATTTCATTTTGTGCCGAACATAAAAAAGTTGCAATTTTTTTTCTGACTTTTTCTTCATTTGTTTTGATAACGTTAACTGTCATATTACATCCCGATAATTTTACAAAATTCAAATACGGTGCCTTTATTAATCTTCTTTAACAAATTTTGAAAATATACGTCTTTTGTTGTATTATTTTTATGTTTTAAGTTTTTTTGGGGAGAATATGTACGAAACTACGATTACCAAAGACGAAGTTGTTGAAACCGCTCTTGAGGTTTTGAATATTGAAGCGGATGCCGTTTCAAATCTTAAAGAAAGAATTAACGAAAGCTTTATAAAAGCAATTGATATTTTATATGCCTGTAAAGGAAAAGTTGTTGTAACCGGCATGGGAAAATCGGGTCTTATAGGAAGAAAAATATCGGCTACTTTATGTTCAACGGGAACTCCCGCCGTTTTTCTTCATCCTGCCGAATCCACCCATGGCGACAGCGGTATTATTACGAAAAATGATGTTGTAATTGCTATTTCAAACAGCGGAGAAACGGGCGAATTATTAAATCTTCTGCCTTTGATAAAAAGGTTCGGCATTCCGATTGTCGGAATGACGGGAGGGCTACATTCTACTCTTGCCGAAAAATCGGATGTTGTTCTTGATATTTCCGTAGAAAAAGAAGCATGCCCTTTAAATAAAGCGCCTACGGCAAGTACAACCGCTACGCTTGCTATGGGCGATGCGATTGCTGTTTGTCTTTTACGAAAAAGAGGTTTTACAAAAGACGATTTTCTTATGTTTCATCCGTCAGGCGCTTTGGGGAAAGGCATTTTGTATAAAGTCGGCGAACTTATGATAAAAGGCGATAGGGTTCCTATCGTTAATCAGAATAAGGAATTTGAAGAAACGGTAAGATATATCTCCGATATGAAATTGGGATGTACTCTTGTTGTCGATGATTTCGGCAAATTAACGGGCATTTTAACCGATGGCGATATAAGAAGAATTATATTAAACCACGTTGCTTTTGATAATTTAAAAGTTAAGGATGTTATGACAAAATCCCCCAGAACAATCGGCGCAAACCACTTTGCGGCTTCTGCACTTCAATTAATGGAGCAATTTTCGATAACTTCTCTTGCAATAGTCGATGATAATAATTGTCCCGTCGGATTAATTCATATCCATGATTTGTTGAGAGCAAAGGTTGCATGATATGATATCCGATTTAAGCCTTAAATTAAAAGCAAAAAATGTAAAGCTCGTTGCATTTGATGTGGACGGCGTTATGACCGACGGTTCTCTTTCTTATCTTGAAAACGGGGAAGAATTTAAAACTTTTAACGCTAAAGACGGGCAAGGAATTGTCATGCTTAACAAAGCGGGGTTTTTAACCGCAATTATCACTGCAAAGGATTCGGGCGCCGTTCGTAAGAGAGCTTCCGTTTTAGGAATTACTAAACTCTATTGCGGTGTAAAAAATAAATCCAAAGCGCTCGATGAACTTAAAACGATATATAATTTGTCCGATAATCAAATTGCGTATATGGGCGATGATTATCCCGATTTATGCGTAATAAAAAGAGTTGCGCTTTCTTGTGCGCCAAAAGATGCAATAGATGAAGTCAAAGAAAGGGTTTCCTTTGTATCGGAATTTAACGGGGGGAAGGGCGCCGTTCGTGAATTTTGTGATTTTATTCTCCGCTCTAATTCTATTGCTTATGATGATTTGGTTAAATAACCGTTTAAATATATTAATATTCTATAAAAAATATATATTTTTAACTTAACATCTCTTTACAAAACAGGCAATATTTCTCGAAAAAAAATCTTTATTATGATGTGAGGAGAGAAACATCATGACAAAGATGAACGAGAGAACCATGAGCGCATTATTCGGAATGGTAACAGACCCTATTTACAACCGTTATGATATAAAAGACAATAAACGCTTAGCTGAAATGCAAAGGCTTATTAAAGTTTTAAATATTGCAAACGAACAAAAGGTTTCAACCGGCGCTATGTCTGCAAGAGGGCTCGCCGCATTTAAAATGCTTGTAAGCAATAACTAAAAGTTTTGATTAAAATCCGCTTAAAAGTAAAAGAAAGAATTATACTTCGCTTATATAATTTTCATATTCTTTCGTAATCGTTTTTAATATTATATCGAGTTTTTTGAAATCAAACTCCGTTACTTCAAATTCAAGAGTTTCAGATTCGATTTCTGACTCTAAAACCGTAATTGAAAGAGTAACCCTGACTGTTTTCGGCTCGTCAAAAATCATTTGAAAATTCATTTTAACGTCATTTTTTTCAAAGCAAAGAAAACTTATATAAGGATCAATGTTTAAATTTGCATCAAGCCCCTTGTATTTTGCCTGAAATTTCATTGCATATTTTTTTAACAAGGGCTCTGCAACTAAATTTAACTTTTTTGCCCATGCCTGCTTGTACACAATTCGACTTGATTCGTCAGGTTCTTGAAAATCGGTTTCGGCATCTTTTATGAGAAATGTTTTATCGCTTTTTTTGCGTTCTTGCGGAGTGATTCCCGTTTCTTTAACGATTTCTTTTATAATGTCCGTTCCCGTTTCGATAATTTTTTCTTCCCTTTGATTTGGTTTTTCTCCCGACGTTTCTATTGTGAGAGGTATATTTTCCAAAGGAACCTGTATAATACCCGTTTGTTTATTTGAAGAATTTGAATCCAAAATCGTCACCATTTCAATTCCTGTTTGAACGGACTCCTGTTTTGAATTTAACACTTCGATTATCTTGCCGAAACTTTCGTTTTTAACTTCAATTGCTCTTGCGCTTATCGAATTTATCGGACCCAATCCGGATGAAATTCTTTCATAAACCGAACGTACTCCGTTTATGCCGCATTTAGAGAGATAAATATAATAGGATTTTTCGTCTTTTATTACAATTGCATCGTTAATCCTTACGGAGTTTTTCATTGCATTTATAAGAACACTTTTTTCATTTTCGCTTTTAATCGGCGGGTGTGAATGAATGAGCATAATGCAGGCTTTTTGTTTGTTTTCCTGTGTTCTTGAAATAAGCGTTTCTAAGTATTCAAGGCTGTAATTTTCTTTGTAAAAACCCGTTTTATCGTCGATAATTCCTATTTTTCTTAAAAAATTATCCTTGATTACGTTCGTATCAAAATTTTCACTTCTCTGAATTGCCCAAATGACTCTTATGACAAGGTCATAGTCTTTTAGCGGCGGCGTGATGATATCGGTTATTCCGTTATCAAAAGCTTCAATTATAAAATCGGTATTTTCGTATTCGGGATATAAAATAACCGGAATATGCCTTGTTTTTTGATTTGTTCTTATTCTTTTTAAAAGATTTAAACAGGATATATCATTATTTTCCGCATATAAAATAACCGCACAGGGGGACGTGTTGTTTATGATTGTTTCGGCTTCGTCATAATTGTAACATTCCACTTTATCCACGTCACGAAGCAGAACAAGCATGCTTTTAACCTGTTCTACCGCATAATCCGTATTTGATATTATTGCAATCGTATTATTGTATCCCATAATTTGATACAATACCCTATAAATAAAAAACTTGCAAATATTTAAAGTTTTTATAAGCAATATTTACAATTTTGTATTAATCAAAAAAATTTTATATTATTTAAAAATAATTTTTTTTATGGTGATTTTATGGACAAAAAGAAAGTATTTTTATCTGTTCTCGTAATTTTGGTTTTAAGTACTCTGTTAAGGCTTTTTAATTTAAATAAGCCCGAAGGAATGTGGAATGATGAATATTTAACGTATGAAACAGCTCACAAAGAACTTTGGCTTGATTTTATAAATGCCGTTGTTGCCAACTGTCATGCACCTTTACATTATTTATATTTAAAAGTCTGGATGCACTTTTTTGGTGAGAGTGATTATGTGCTAAGACTGTCTTCTTTGGTGCCGGGGGTGCTTTCCGTTTTAGTCATGTTTTTTGCGGGATGTCATGCGACTAAGAAATACTCCGGCGAAGCGGGGCTTGTTGCTGCGCTTTTTGCCGCAATAAACGGTTTTTTGATTTATTTTTCTCAGGAAGTGAGGATTTATTCCCTTTTGTTTTTATTATCCTCGATAAGTATTTTGTTTGCACTGAAAGCGATTGATAATCCCTCAAGGAAAAATGTCACTTTCTTTCTTATAACTTCGTTTTTGGTTATGATTGAACATACGATAGGGTTTGTTTTCGTTTTCTTCTCTTCAATCGGAGTGATTCTTTTTGCCTCAAAAAAAACCAAATTTCAAAAATATTTTATATCGACGCTTTTAATTCTTTTAATTTTATTTATTCCGATTGGAATTTTTCTTTATAATATCATGTTTCATCAAACATATTTCAGTCAATGGTGGGCGCCTTTTTCGGTTTCAAAACTTGAATTTTTCTTTACCGATTTATTGTCGCCATACCTTGTAAATATAACCAATGCACCTCCGGAATTTATGTCTATGGTTTATTCTTCTTCAAGAGTAAATATAGGTTTTGTCATTTTTGCGCTTATTCCTCTTGCAATCGCTCTTATGTTTGCAATCAGGGGAGTATTTGAATTTACAAACAAAGTGAAATATTTTCTTTTAACTTTCTTTGGAGTTTATCTTACCGTTGTTGCCGCTTCGATGTTCGGTAAAATCGTATTTTTGACTAAATATATGACGGAAATCGTACCTATTTTAATGCTTCTTGTCGCACTCGGTTTTACAACGGTTAAAAATAAGAATTTTAAAACAATTACCGGTGCAATTTATGTTGCAATAACTTTATTTTTTATATTTGCTTCCGCTTATTCTCCCGTCAAATTGGTAAGAACCGAAGGACAAAACATTCCGCCGGTTATGTTAAATATTCTCGGATATAATACAAATGACAAGGTTTTGTTTTTATATTACCCGAAAGAAAGATTTTCAAAATATTCCCCCCTTATTTCCGATAATTCCAATACATCACACATTTCAAAATATGATTTCGTGATGATATACGACGGCGTTTGGAGTATGGAAGAAGCCTATAAGAACGGCAAAAGAGATTATTTACATGTTTTTCAATCAGATAAAAATCAACACCTTGACGATTTTTTGCAGGAAAACGTTTATTCTAAACTTGTAAACGGTGAAAAGTTTTACCTTGTCGATTTTGCTCCGGTTTCACTTTTTTCGGATGAGGAGTTTAAGGCCGTCTTAAACTCAAAAGAAAACTATTCAAGAACTCCTTTTCTGTTTCTTGTTTTTTCCTATATAAGAAATTATGTTGTTCAAAAATCGTTTGAAAAACTCGATTTAACTCAGGTTGTAGAAAATTTTGACTGGAGAATTTATGTTTTTCAAAAAACATAAAATTTATTGTTTGAGAAAAAATATACATCGCACTGATGACTTCGAGTCATTAATCGTGATAAACAATTGCCAATGTCGGCAAATAGTTGTATTATGAAAAAGTCACTTATTATAAAGGAATTATGTTAATGGGATTTCACATGCAGATTTTAATTGCTCTTTTGCTTGGAATTAAGCGAAATTGGCACATTTTTGCGGGACTGATTTTGGGTATCGTATGCGGTATTTTGTTTCCGCAGGATAAATTTCCCTTTGCACATCAAATTTTTTCCTTTGTAGGACAAATTTTTATAAACGCAATCCAAATGGTTGTTATTCCGCTTGTTATATCGGCAATAGTAATAGGCATTTCATCAATCGGAGATAACAAACAACTTGCAAAATTCGGCAAGAAAATGATTTTGTATTATGCAATAATTACCGTTGCGGCCGTTACAATCGGTGCTCTTTTGGGTACTTGGCTTCAACCCGGTATTCAGGCGAGAGAATTTATCAGTCCCGATGTTGCGCAGGAATTAAGCGGTGTTGTTGCAGGCATGATAAATGACCAGCATTCTCATTTGGCGCAAATATTCCTTAATTTAATTCCGAAAAATCCTTTCTATTCTTTGAGTTTGGGCGATATGGTACCGATTATTATTTTTGTTTTGATTTTTTCGGTTGCATTATCAAAAATCGGTGAAATTAACAGACCTATCGTTTCTTTCTTTGAATCGGTGTTTGCTGCAACAATGAAAGTTACGGACTGGATTATGTACCTTGCTGCCCCCGGTATATTTGGTTTGGTTGCATCTTCCGTATCAAGTTTCGGGGTTCAAATTTTTCATGGCGTCGGAAAATATTTCCTCGTAATTTTTATTGGTATTATGCTTCAATTTGTAGTTGTATATCCTTTGATGTTAAAAACATTTTCAAAGATTTCCGTTATTAAACTTTACAGCGCCGTAACGGAAGCTGCAATGGTTGCTTTCGGTACGGCTTCAAGTTCTGCAACTTTACCTTTAACAATTACATGTTGCGAAAAAAGAGGCATATCAAGTAAAATTTGTTCTTTCGTTCTGCCTTTGGGGGCAACGCTCAATATGGACGGTTCCGCTATGGTACAGACGATTGCCGTACTATTTTTAACGCAGGCATACGGTATTTCGCTTGATCCTATGACAATAATTCAAATCGCTCTCCTTGCAATGGTTGCTTCATCAACATGTGCGGGAATACCCGGTGCGGGGCTTATCACCATTGCTCTTGTGCTAAACGGTATAGGTTTGACTCCGGAACAAATGGTAACGGGATTTTCCTTCCTTTTTGCTCTTGACAGATTAACCGATATGTTAAGAACAACCGCAAATGTTGTATCGGATACCGTTGTTGCGGCTATTATTGCAGACGGTGCAAATGAAATAAATTATGACTTGTTTAACAGTGACGAGTTTGAAAAAGATTTGGTCTAATGAATATCGAAATTGTTCTTGAAGGCAAATTAAAAGAAAGTTACTTTAAATCAGGGGTTGACGAATACAAAAAAAGAATATCGGGATATCTTGATATTAAAGTGCTTGAAGTTTCTTCGACGGATGATTTTATTCAAAACGTAAAAAAGAATGATTTTGTGGTTACTCTTGAAATTGAAGGAAAACAACTTGACAGTGTGCAGTTTGCAGACAAATTAAAAGAAATTGAAAACGACGGATTTTACAATAAAATTATTTTTTTAATCGGAGGCTCAAACGGGCTTTCCGATAATGTTAAATCAAAATCGAATTTCGGGTTTTCAATGTCAAAACTTACTTTTCTTCATCAGGAAGCAGTTTTAATACTTATTGAACAAATTTATCGTTCGATAAGAATATTGAAAAATGAACCGTATCACAAGTAGTGAGGATAACTATATGCGTGCAACAGATATAATTGAAAAGAAAAAAACCGGTAATGTTCATACATACGAAGAATTAAAATTTCTTGTAGACGGATATTTAAACGGTACCGTCGAAGAAGCGCAAATGTCCGCATGGCTTATGGCAGTTTGCTTTAGGGGATTAAATTTCGATGAAACGGTATACCTTACGGATATTTTCATTAAATCCGGTGATGTTCTTGATTTTTCAAATATAGAAGGGCATATTGCGGATAAACACTCAACGGGCGGCGTCGGAGATAAAGTTACTCTTGTTTTAATTCCTATTTTGGCTTCATTGGGCGTAAAATGTGCTAAATTGTCCGGTCGTGGGCTTGGAATGACGGGCGGAACGATTGATAAGTTTGAATCAATCCCGAATTTTAATTGTATGCTCTCTGAAGAAGACTTTATTTCTAAAATTAATACCGTAGGTGCTGCCATTTCTGCTCAAACGCCAAATCTTGTGCCTGCTGACGGAAAAATTTATGCCCTAAGAGATGTAACGTCTACCGTTGATAATATGTCTTTAATTGCTGCGTCAGTTGTAAGTAAAAAAATAGCGTCCGGAGCCGATGTTATTGTTTTGGACGTAAAATACGGTTCGGGTGCGTTTATTAAAACTCTTGACGAAGCCAAAATTTTAGCCGATTTAATGGTTAAAATCGGTCAAAAACTCGGTAGAAGAATTAATGCGGTTATATCTTCAATGGAACAACCTTTAGGAAGGGCGGTCGGAAATTCTTTAGAGGTAATTGAGGCGATTGACTTTTTAAAGGGAAAATTGAGTTACGATTTATATGAAATTACTCTTGAAATTGCCGCTAAAACATTAATTTTATCGGAAGTAGCAAAAACTTTTGAAGAAGCCAAAAAACTGGTCGATGCTTCCATACTGCAAGGCAAAGCACTCCAAAAATTTAAGGAAATAATTGCTTCACAAGGCGGCAACCCCGAAGTTGTCGATAATTACAAATTGCTTCCCATGGGTGAATATTTTATTCAAGTTAAAGCAAACAAAGATATGGGTTATGTTAAAACTTTAGATGCGCTTAAAGTTGCCCATGCCTGCAAATTATTAGGTGCCGGCAGAGATAAAAAATCCGATAAAATTGACTTTGGCGCAGGTTGTACGATTGGAAAGAAAAAAGGCAATAAAGTTAAAAAAGGCGATACTCTAATAACTCTTTACTACAATCAAAACGTTTTAAAATCAAGAATTGAAGAAGCCGCCAATTATGCTTACGGAGCTTATACGTTCTCTGAGGAAAAAGTTCAAAAAGAAAGAATTGTGGCAAATATGAATTAATTCTTTAAAATAACTTTACCGTATAAACTTGTTTTAATCTTTTATTAAAAGTTAAAACAAGTTTTTTATTGTTCTATAAATCTTCCGCCGAATGTTTGAAGCATTTCCGTTACGGCTTTTGTACAACCTGTCGTGTCGGGTTTTTCTTCGTCCGTATTGTTAAAATTCCTCGATTCTTTTTGCTCGAAATTATCTTCTCTTGTGTGTGAATTTGTCTGAATGGAAGGCTGCATGGCGGGTTGAGCTTTAATTGACTGAGTTTGGTTGTTTTCCGTTGAAATTTTTGCGGTTAATTTTGTACTGATTATTTTTGTATCTTCCGTCACCGTAATAAATTCAATAGTGCTGCTCTCTCCTAAAACGGATTTTATGGCTTTTAAAAGCGGGTTATACTTATTTTCGCTTTTAGCTTGCGTAATTGCGTTTTGATTAACAAACCCCAAGATAATCTGATTATCTTTAATACTTACTAATTTTCCAAGACCCGAATAAAAGAATTTTGCAGGTACGGAATCAATTCTATTTAATATATCCGTCCATATCGTAACCGGATTATCGGATGGTGATACATTGTTTTGCTTGGAAGGAATTTGCTTAACAACTTCCGTATTTGTATTAATTTCGGGTTGCTTATCCGTCTTATTTTCTTTGAGTTCTTCTTTTATTTCCTGTTTTTCTTCAACTTTTTCGACAATTTTCGGCCGAATATTTTCTTCAGCCTTTGGAATAATTTTTTCCGGTTCTTTTTGAATCGGTTTATTTTCTTGTATAGCCGATTTTTTTTGAATTTCGTGTATGTTTACGGTTTGTGTTTTTTCCTTAGCGTAAACTTCCTTTTCGGCGCTGATTGAAATTAAACATAATTCTACCCAAAGATACGGATTTGTGGAAACTTTAATTTCCTTATAAAATTCAATTACGTTATCTAAAATCGAAACTATTTTCTGCGAATTGAAATTTTTATTTTCTTTGATTTTTTTGATATTGTCTTTTTCGATTAAAGTTATTGCATAAGATGTTTCATCATCCTTAGAATTTAAAATTAAAATTACGTTCCTTAAAAATTCTACGAAATTTTCGACAAAATTGCGAGGCTCGGAACCCTTTGCATAAATATTGTTTATATCTTCAATAACTCCTTGAATGTCGTTGCTTAGAATTTTTACCAAAAGTTTGTATAATGTGTCAAAAGTAATTTTTCCGATTAAAAGCTCAATATCTTCTTTTGTTATTTCTTTTTCAACTCCCAAAACCGAGGATTGATCCAAAAGAGCAAGAGAATCTCTCATACCGCCCGATACGTTTTTTGCTATCGCATAGAGCGCTTCTTTTGTAATTTTAATATTTTCGAGTTTTGAAATTTCTTCGAGCCTCTCTACGATGTCATCAATCGTAATTCTTCTGAAATCAAATCTTTGACACCTTGAAACAATTGTTTCTATTACCTTGTGCGGTTCCGTTGTTGCGAGAATAAATATAACGTTTTTGGGTGGTTCTTCAAATGTTTTCAAAAGCGCATTAAATGCTTCTTTAGATAGCATGTGGACTTCGTCTATGATAAAGATTTTATATTTTCCGCTCATAGGAGCATATTGAACTTTGCTGATTAATTCTTTTGCATCGTCAATACCTCTGTTCGTTGCGGCGTCTATTTCAATAACGTCTATTCCCGTTGCATTTGTTACATCGAGACAACTTCTGCATTTTTGACAGGGTGTTACCGTAGGTCCTTTTTCGCAATTAAGTGATTTTGCAAAAATCCTTGCAAGTGAAGTTTTTCCCGTTCCTCTCGAGCCGCAAAAAAGATATGCGTTTGCGATTTTGTTCAATTTAATGGCATTTTGAAGTGCTTTAACCGTAAACTTTTGCCCGATAACATCTTTGAATGATTGCGGTCTGTATTTTCTAAATAACGGTAAATAATTATTTTCTTCCATAAGATTATTATATTATAAAAATTTTTTGTTAAAATAAACGTATGAAAAAAATAGGTATAATTGCCCCGTCAGGGTGCGTTGAAAATTTTAACGGAGATATCGTTAAAAAATTTTTTGAAAAATTTGAAATTGACGTAAAAATTTTTAATTCCTGTATTTCAAAATTTCGCTATATGGCAGGAGATGATAATTTGCGAGCTGATGATATAAATTCTGCCTTTGCCGACAAAACTCTCGATGCTATAATTTGCGCTCGTGGCGGATACGGGGCAATAAGGCTTCTTGATAAAATTGATTTTGATTTAGTTTCTAAAAATAAAAAGCCGTTTGTCGGTTTTTCCGATATTACGATTTTACTTATGGCTTTTTATAAATTTTCAAATTTGCAATCCTTCCATGCACCCATGGTTGTAAACGGGATTTTAAACATGAATGATGATGAATTTCTTCAATATAAAAATGATATTTTAAATCCTTTTTATAAAACAAAATTTAAAAACGCCGTTCTTTGGGGCGGAAATTTAGCTTCGATTGTATCAACTTTCGGTGCTTACGATTTAATTCCCGATGATGACATTATTCTTTTTATTGAAGATATAAACGAACCTGATTATAAAATTGACAGAATGTTAAATCAAATTTTATTAAATAAAAAACTTTCATCTAAAATTAAAGGAGTAATTTTCGGCGATTTTTACGGTGCAGGTAAATATATAAACGAAATTAAACAAGAATTTATTAAAAAATTATCCTGCCCTTTTGAAGAAAATTTAAATATTTCTCATAATCCGAAAAATCAAGTTATTCCTTTCGGTATTAAGCTTTAATATTTTATTTTTATTTCAAAAAAATAAAATTTATTTACCAAAAAATTTGTTTGAAATATAATAAAGTAGATTATGCAATACAACGTTATAAAATTTGATACTATCGACTCGACTAGTTTATGGGCAAGAAAAAATCTTCCCGACCTTAAACATTTTGACGTAATCTCATCCGATATACAAACTTTAGGTCATGGTCAATTTGAAAGAAAATGGTATTCGACATCCCGTAACGGCGGAAACGTTTATCTTTCAATCGTTTTAAAACCCGATAATATCGAACGTTTAAACGAACTTACAAGATATACGAGTTTAATTGTTGCAAAAGTTCTTGAAACATACGGCGTAAAGCCTGATTTTAAATTTCCGAACGATATCTTAATTAACGGAAAGAAAATATCGGGAATTTTAGCGGAATCCGTTTTTTTGGGAAATGAATTTAAAGGTGTTGTTGTCGGTATCGGAATTAACTTAAATTTAGATGAAGAAGACGTTAAAAATATTGATATTAAAGCTACTTCGATTTTTCTTGAAACAGGAGTGCATGTTAATAAAGAAGAATTTATTAATAAATTATTAACCCGCTATGAAAATGAATTTGATGAATTTTTAATTTCGGGCGCTAAAGAATTGAATTATGTAAATCAGTAAATTAATAAGGAGAAAGAGGAAAAATGACAAAAAAACAAATTAAAGTTATGGATACCTCGTTTCGTGACGGTTTTCAATCCGTATACGGCGCAAGGGTTTTTACAAAAGATTTTTTACCTGCTTTAGAGTCGGCGGTTGCCGCAGGCATTCGTCATTTTGAAGTCGGCGGCGGTGCAAGATTTCAATCTCCCATATTTTATTGCAACGAAAATGCATTTGATATGATGGATACAATCAGAAATACCGTCGGACCCGATATCAATCTGCAAACTCTTGCAAGAGGCGTAAATGTCGTAGGTCTTGATTCTCAACCGAAAGATGTTATCAATCTCCATGCAAAAATGTTTAAAAAACATGGCATGACGACAATCAGAAACTTTGATGCGCTAAATGATGTAAACAACCTTATATATTCAGGTCAGTGCATTGTGGATAACGGCTTAAATCATGAAGTTACAATTACGATGATGGAATTACCCATAGGGTGTGAAGGCGCACATGATGTTGAATTTTATATAAGAGTTTTAAGAAATATATTGGATGCGGGCATTCCTTTTAATTCTTTAGCATTTAAAGATGCATCGGGAACTTCTGCCCCTAGAAAAGTCTATGAAACAATAAGAAGAACAAGAGAAATTTTAGGCGCTGATGCTCACATTCGCTTCCATTCTCATGAAACTGCTGGAACGGGCTTGCAAGCATATATCGCAGCTCTTGACGGCGGCGCCGACGGTATTGACCTTGCCATGAAACCCGTATCCGGAGGTACGAGCCAACCTGACATTATTTCTATGTGGCATGCCTTAAAAGGTACCGATTATGATTTAGGAATTGATATTGAAAAAATTCTTGAAACGGAAGAAGTCTTTAAAGATTGCATGAAAGATTATTTCTTGCCTCCCGAAGCACTTTCGGTTAATCCCATGATTATATCCTCTCCGCTTCCGGGCGGTGCTTTAACCGCTAATACGCAAATGATGAGAGATAACGGAACAATGGACAGATTTCCCGAAGTTGTTGCGGCTATGAAGGAAGTAGTTGAAAAAGGCGGTTTTGCTACAAGTGTTACTCCCGTTTCTCAATTCTATTTTCAACAGGCTTATTCAAACGTTATGTTCGGCAAATGGTCTAAAATAACCGAAGGATACGGCAAAATGGTACTCGGATATTTTGGTAAAACTCCATGCGAGCCTGACAGTGAAATTGTTAAACTTGCAAGCGAACAATTAAATCTTAACCCGACAACCGAAACCGTTCTTGAATTGAATGAGAAAGATCCGAATAAAGGTATTGCTCCTGCGGTTAAAATGCTTGAAGAAGCTAATTTGCCCGTAAATGACGAAAATATTTTTATTGCTGCCGCATGTAAAGAAAAAGGTATTATGTTCTTACAAGGCAAAGGGCAAATCGGAGTCAGAAAAAATGCCGACGTCAAACCTCAAGCAACCGGCGAAAAACCCGAAGGATATACGGTTTCCGTTAATAATAAAAAATTCTCCGTCAGAATTGAAGGACAAAAAGCAATCGTCAACGGTAAATCTTACGATATTTCCGTTAAAGACGGTGTTGAAGCAAAACAAGGAACAGCTCCGGGCGAAGGAACACCGATTAAGGCTGCGCTCCCGGGTGCCGTCCTTAAAATTAACGTATCCGAAGGGGATTCAATTCAAGAAGGCGATGTAATTTTAGTTCTTGAAGCAATGAAAATGGAAACGGAAATCAAATCTCCGATTTCCGGCGTTATTAAATCAATTGAAGTGTCTGTCGGCGATCAGGTTAAAAACTCTCAAGTTATGGTTGTTGTAGGATAAGGGGGCAAAGATGAATTTTACTGAAAGTTTATTAAATCTTTGGCATTCAACGGGTCTTGCAAATTTAATCATTGAGCCTGATATTGAAATTGCTGAAAAACTCACCAATGCAAAATGTTGGTATGAGATGATTGGTCCTGCTTTGGAACAATTCATGCACATGTTCGGTATGCCGATAATGCTTCTCGTTTGTTGCTTTTTATTGTGGCTTGGAATTAAGAAACAATTTGAACCTCTTTTATTGGTTCCGATTGCATTCGGTGGTATTTTATCAAATATCCCCGTTGCGGGAATAGCCGAACCGACGGGGTTTCTTGGGATAATTTTTGATGCCGGCATTAATAAAGGGCTTTTTCCTCTTATAATTTTTATGGGGGTAGGCGCTATGACCGATTTCGGTCCGTTGATTGCAAACCCTAAAACGGCTTTATTGGGCGGTGCTGCGCAATTCGGTATATTCGGCGCATTGCTTTTGGCATTGTGCTGTTTCGGTTTTACCATGCCCGAAGCTGCTTCAATCGGTATTATAGGCGGTGCTGACGGTCCTACGTCGATTTATGTTACAAGTAAATTAGCCCCCGATTTATTGGGTGCAATTGCCGTTGCAGCATATTCTTATATGGCTTTGGTTCCCGTTATTCAACCTCCGATTATGAAAATGCTCACTTCTGTTGAAGAACGTAAAATTGAAATGGTGCAGTTAAGAGAAGTAAGTCAAAGGGAAAAAATCGTATTTCCTCTCCTTGTTTTGGGACTTTGTATTTTACTTCTTCCCGATGCTTGCCCTCTTATCGGTGCTTTGACATTCGGCAACCTTGCTAAAGAATGTGGCGTTGTTGAAAGATTAAGCAAAACCATGCAAAATGAGTTAATTAATATTGTTACTATTTTCTTGGGACTTTCGGTCGGTTCAAAATTATCGGCTCATCACTTCTTAACTCCGCAAACTCTCTTTATTCTAATATTGGGTATCGTTGCATTTGGTCTTGCTACCGCAATGGGTGTTTTATTCGGTAAATTAATGAATAAATTATCAAAAACTCCCGTCAATCCGCTTATCGGTGCGGCAGGTGTTTCTGCGGTTCCTATGGCAGCAAGGGTAGTAAACAAAGTAGGATTAGAAGCAAACAGCCAAAATTACTTATTAATGCACGCTATGGGACCCAATGTATCAGGTGTAATCGGCTCTGCCGTTGCAGCAGGCGTTCTTCTTTCCATGTGCGCACATTAATCTTTTATTAAATTATTAACAATTGTAAAACCCTTTAAGTATAAGGCTTAGAGGGTTTTTTCGTTAAGAATTGTTACAAAATTGACTTTTTACTTGAAACATGACGCAAAAATACTTTTTCACGTTTATTATATCAATGTAAACTCCTCTATAAACTCCGTAATACTAATTCTATCCATCACGGCAATCTTTAATGATAGCCGTTTTTTTTATGTATTTTCAGGGCAATTTTTTAAGTTAAAAAAATTTTATAATATATGATAAGCCTTATCCGAAATACCCCGCTAATTAATGAAGCAGCTTCTCAAATTTCTTTAAAAAGAAATACTTTGCCTTTTTAAGATAAAGTCTCAAGAGCTGTTGATTTAAGTTATATTCCATACTATAAAATTACATCTCCAATACAAACCGCAAGAGAATTCTTGTCTAAATTTAATTCTAAATACGGTGACATAAAATCTTCAACTTACGTCTGCGAAGAAATAAAACGGGCGAAATTAAAAGGTGTGAATGAAGAAGAATTATCGGCGCTTCTTAAAAAGGCAACAATATCAAAAACAGGTTAATTTTTTAAGAAAAGAACTTTGGAGCAAAAAATGTACCTCTTTTGAAGACTATGCAACAAAATTATCAAATATGGTCAGTGAAAAAGGAACTTTTATTAATTGCAATGAAACGCTTGATTTGTTATCTTTAATGCTTCAAAAGAAGGGCATTGATTTTAAAAGAATTTATATGTATACAACGGTTTCTCTCGGCGAAAAAACCGCTAAAGCAGAACATGTTTTTTGTGTTCTTGGAATGGATAAAAAAGCAAAAGTTTCAGATACTTCAACTTGGGGTGCTTCTGCCGTTATATTCGACCCTTGGGCAAAAATGGCGGTTAGCTTAAAAGAAGGCTTAAAACGTTATGAAGAATTATTTTTTCTTGATTTTTCAAAGCATAACGTTGTTTTTAAAGAATGCCAAAGATGTTACCCGCATTAAATTTTATAATATAACTTTAATCTTTTATAAATTCCTTTTTAAAATTATTTTACCAATTGTAAAATCTTAATATATACTATATAATAAAAATATCAAAAAGGGGTAATTTATGAATTTAAAACGGTTTACCCCCCCCCCC
>CAJOJE010000003.1 GCA_905234865.1 Candidatus Gastranaerophilales bacterium | reverse complement strand
CCCCGGAGTTTATGAAGGAAATTCTTCCGCAGGGTGTGTTTCGGGGTTAGTCGATATAGACGGAGATAAAAAACCGAATACAATAGGAAAAGACGCTTATTTATTCGGTTCCGCCAAAACAATCGGTAATGCCTGCGGTTTTGGTAAACAATTAGGACTTTGTTATTCAACAGCTGTTGCTATCCCGACCACCACTATCATTACCCAAGAAGATTGTATTGCTAATGCGGATAAATACGGTGTTGATGCTTCTAAATGTTCAAGTTTTACATACTTACCGGACTTAGACTATGCAATAGGCGCTTGCGGCAGTTTGAATAACATTATGAGCTACGAGGATGCAATAAAAGTTGCAACATATATTCTTGGCACAGACCCGGAAACTGCAAACTATAATAATCTTACATACACATCTGCCGTTACTTCAAGAGCAGAAGAACTTGGAATATCAGGTGTTAACGGCTCTAATACCATTGGACTTATAACAAATAAGACAATCTCCGGAGCGTTTGACGACTGGTATTATATTGCAACCGTAAGATTAAGCGGAAGTCCTACCGGCGGTAGTACTTCGTTAATAATAAACGGCATAAATAGATTCTATGATATAGCTTTTTGTAAAATGTAGCAAAATATAATATGCATAAAAATACCGTCTTAAAAGTTATCATTAGGCGGTATTTTTGTTATTATTTAATTTTATAAGCTTGAATAAATTTTGTACTTGAAGGAAGATAATCTTCAATCGTATAAACTCTTAGAGTGTCTTTTGAAATACCCGTTATAACAAGTGTATCGTCGGGTGCGAATTTTGTATTTAATCTTCCTAAAGTTTTTATGCTGATAAGCCCTTCATGAACGTATTGTCCGTTTTCGGTTATTGTGTATTCATCTCCTATATAGCATACGGCTTGAACTTTTGTATCTGCTCCGAATTTTTCAACCGCCTTATAAAAAGCCGCCATGGAAGGTTCGACGTACCATCTTTTTGAAAAATCAACTTTTTTTCCCGTAAAAATTTCGTTATTAACAAGGATTGACGATGCTATATTTTGTTTTGAGGTTTTTGAAAGGGTATTATTTTTATATTCAAAATATGCTCTTTCATAGAGCTCAAAAATAATTTCATCTTTAATTGCGGTATTCAGGGCATTTTTGCTTTTAATAATTTTAGAAGGGTTTATAGCCGTTTCGTATTTTAAATTTCTTGAGGGTAAAAAATCGCTTAATTCTTTTACTTCAAGGCAAATTTCTCCGTTTTGGTCTTTTTTCAGCCAAATAATTTTCGTATCCGACATAATGCGGGGGTCAGAATTAAACCAACTTAAACAATCCGTACAGGGGGTGATTTTATCCGACCAAAAAATTCCCTCGCCCGTATAAGAGGACATTAAAATATATTTTATTTTGTATGAAAAAATATTACCCGTTTCATAATTTTCAACGTTATTTATGAAAGCATGGACAATGGCGAGCCTTTCTGCGCAAATTGAGGAGGTTTCATTTCTTGTATTGTTGAAGTTAACTCCCGTATAGACGTTATTTTTCTCATCCACCAATCCGCATGCAAAAGAACAGGAAGTCATAGTGCCTTTTTTGGCGTTTTTTCTTGCAAGCTCGTACAATTTAATAAGCTCGTTTGCTAAAAAATCTTTTTCGGGCACATTAACGTTTGATTTTATATTTTCTGTTTCTATATCGTATTTTGCAATTTTCATAGCTTTAATATTTTAATAATTAAATATATTTTTTCAAGCAAAAGAGTTATTTTGAAAATATTATAATCGCCAAATCGTTTAAAAATCAAAATAAATCCCCCGTTTTATTCAGGGGGTGAAATTTGTATACTTCAAATTGTACGTTTTTGAGCTTTTCCGCTCCTCCTTTTTTGGATAGTATAACTTATGGGTATTATGTTATATATTCTTTTTGTTGACGATTGTTTTTTAATATTTCAATCGTTTCTTTTATATCTTTTAATTCGGTTTTTTGTTCCGTTTTTTCGTTTTTGCCGCTTCTTCCGGTTAAAGTTTCTCCTACTTTGTGCCCCAAAGAAAATGCCAAAATCGAACCTGCTACAAAAAGAAGGTCAATTCCTATTTTTGCAAGCATTTGTTTGGAGTTTCCGCCTTTTGTATTTGCGAGGTTGGAAAACCATTTTCCTGCACTTTCGCCCAATTCTTTTATTTTTGAAGAACTCGACATCATATTGGAAATTTTTCCCGCCATACCGCTCGTTGCCTGAGTTCCTCCCGTTGTTGCGGTTCTTGCATATTTCATAATTGATTCTGCGCCGAACATTGTTGTCATAGCACAAGTTTCTTCAATTAATGCGGCATATTGATCATCATCGTTTAAAACCCTTATGCCTGAAGCTACGCACAACAGGGGATTTACCGTTTTTGAAGCAACTGCGCCTATGTTTGAGTTTGCACCGGTTTGTTTTACCATATTTTCAAGGACGTCAGCTTTTCCGAGTTTTTGAAAAATACTTTGAACGGCTCCGTCCGCTTTTTTCAAAACATTTGCCGTTCCGTCAAGTACGCCTATCATTTGCTCGCCTGCGACAAAGCCTCTTGTTTTGTCACCGCCTTCAAAGCATTTATCCATATTCCTAAGCCCGAAAGCAAAGGATGATACCGTACCCATAGGAACTACCTTCTATTCTTCCACACCTTAATAAAGTATTTTATAAATCCGGAATTGCCTTTTATTTATAAAATTTAATATTTGTTTACAACGGTATAAATTTAAAATACAATTTAATTATAAGGACTTAATAAAGGAGGAGTAAAATGGAAATTAAACCTATTAATGCCGTTGTTTATAATTTGGAAAAAGTTGACCCTAAAGATATTATTGCTCCCCCTTATGATGTTATTACAAACGATTACCTTGAAGAATTGTACGAAAGAAGCCCGTATAACATAGTAAGATTAATCTTAAACAAAGATGAAAACAGATATGACTCCGCTAAAGCATATTATGATAAATGGATTAATGAGAAAATATTAATAAATACGGAAAAACCGTCGATTTTTTATATGGTTCAAACATATACGACGGAATCCGGCAAAAAAATTCAAAGAAAAGGTTTTATTGCGAGAAATAAAATTGAAAAATTTGAAACCGGAAAAATTCTCCCCCATGAATATACAATGGGCGGACCTAAAGCGGACAGGTTAAAATTAACGAGAGCCGTCAATGCTAATTTAAGCCAAATTTTCATGGTTTATTCCGATGATAAAATGAGAATTGAAAATGAAGTTGCCCCAAAATATTTATCTAAAAAACCGTTTATGGATGTAGTCGATGATAACGGCGTTCAGCATACGGTTTATATAATTGATGATGTTGATGATATTAAAATTATTCAAGAAACATTATCCGATAAAACGCTTCTTATAGCTGACGGACATCATCGTTACGAAACGGCAATGAATTATTCCATGGAATCTAAAGACCCTGAAGCACAATATGTAATGAGTTATTTTACAAATGCAAAAGATGATAATCTCATTATTTTCCCGACGCACAGAATTATTACAAAAGATATTGAGCCAAACAAAATCCTCGAGGCTTCAAAAAAATATTACGATGTTGTTAAAATGCCGGGAAATACCACAAAAGAAGAATTTTTATCAAAAATCGAAGAAGAAAACAAAAAACAAATTACAACGGGGCTTTTGTTGAAAAATGACAATTCTTATTACGTTTTGAAACTAAAAGAAACTTCAAAAGATTTGATTGATATGCCTGAAGTTTTAAAACAACTTGATTTAGTGGCGCTTCAAGAATTAATTATCACAAAAGAATTAGGATATACAAAAGAAGAACAAATGGCACAAGACGGCATAAAATATATTAAGCAGGAATACGAAGCATTCGATGCGATTAAAAACGGAAAAGCAAACGCAAGTTTTATTATGGCATATCCTAAAATGAAAGATATTTTGGACGTTTCGTCAAACGGATACAGAATGCCTCAAAAATCAACTTACTTTTATCCTAAATTATTATCCGGAGTCGTTATTAATCCTTTGCACAAATGAAGAAATATATAGAAACAAAATCAAATACAAAGTACGGCGCCTTTTTTGATAAAGGGGCGAATGCTTTTGTGTTTAAATTAAAATCCCAAACGGCAGAAGACGTTACTTTGTGTATTTTTAAATATCCGATAGGGGCGGCTTCCGTTCTTGAAGTTGAAATGGAAAAAAAAGGAGATGTTTTTGAAGCGGTCATAAAAAGAGATAAAATTCCCCTTAAAAGAAAAACTTTTTATTACGGATACAGAGTTTTTGGGGCAAATTTTAAAAAAACCCCGAATTATAAGGCAGGAACCGATATCGGTTTTGTTTCAAAACTGGATAAAGACGGCAACCGCTTTAATCCGAATAAACTTGCTTATGACCCGTATTCGCTTGAAATTTCTCATCTTCATTCGGATGTATCATCGGATATGACCCCGTTTCGCTCGGGAGATAAAAATTATCTTTCGGACAATGCAAAAATTGCTCCAAAATCGGTTTTCAAAATTCCAAAAGAAAGAAAAATAATAAAAGCAAAACCGAGAAGTTTAACTCAAGAAATTATAGCGGAAGTACACATTAAAGATTTAACGCAATTATCGGATGTTAAACATAAAGGGACGTACAAAGGGGCAATCGAGGCGGTAAAATTTATTAAAGAAACGGGAGTTACAATGGTAGAGTTTCTTCCTTTAGCGGAATTTGACTCCAATATTGGTTGTAAAAACCATTGGGGATATATGCCCTTAAATTATTTTGCGATTAAAAAAGGGTATGCTTCAAAAATGCTTCCGTACAGGGCACTTGAAGAATTTAGAAAACTGATTAACGAATTTCATAAAAACAATATCAAAGTTTGTATGGACGTTGTGTATAATCATACGGGTGAAGGCAGGATATACGGGGATAATGAGGACGCTCAATTATTTTCTTACGCTTTAATCGATAATAAAAATTATTATAAACTTGCCCAAAATGCTCACTATACAAACCATTCAGGCTGCGGAAACGATTTAAACACATATACATCCGTTACGGAAGATTTAATTGTTGAATCGTTAAGTTTTTGGATTAATCAAGGTGTTGACGCTTTCAGGTTTGACCTTGCGGTTGCGCTTATGGACAGTTCCGTTTCAGGGTATGCCTTTTACGATAAAGAAGGCGGAATTTTACAAAATTTAAAAGAAAAACTTGAAAAAAAGGGACACAAAATTAATCTCCCGAACGAAGAAGGGGATGGAATAAATTTAATAGCGGAGCCTTGGATGTGCGCAGGGGATAACACTTATCAACTCGGCAATTTTCCCGAATATTTTGCCGAATGGAACGATATTACAAGAGATACCGTAAGAAAAATAAGCGTGTATCCGAAAAGCGTTACTCCTTTAAATATAAGAGAGATAATAGAGGGTGTTCCTTATAAATTTAAAGGTGAACAAAGAAGCGTTAATTATGTTTCATGCCATGACGGGTTTACGTTATTTGACCTCAACACGAATTCTAAGCCGTCGTCTTTATCAATGGACGGCAACCATTGGGAAATTTGCTCAAATTACAATAATAACCAAAAACTTCAAGATAATGAAATAAGAAAACAAGTTCTGCTTGTGATGTTATCATACGGCATACCCATGGTGCAATTCGGAGATATTTTTCTTCATACTAAAAACGGTAATAACAACAGTTATAATCTCGATAATGAAGTAAACTGGATAAATTATAAACTTGACGAGCGAAAAACAAATCTTTCATATTTTATAAAAGAATTAATTAAATTCAGAAAGACAAAAGAAATATTTTCCGATGTATTTTACCCTGATAAAATTCGATACTTTTACCCAAATTCGGCTCCCGTCGGGGAATTTGACGATTCTTACTGGAAAAATCCCAATTCTAATATAATTTGTTTTAAAGTTCAGGATAAAAATAATTTATATGTTGCAATCTCAAAAGACGAAAACGAGATTAAACTCGATTTACCCGAAAATGAAAAAAATAAGGAATGGAAACTTATTATTGATACAAACGGCGGTTATATCAACCTTGACGGTAAAAAAGAAAGCGTAAAATCATACATGTTAGAGCCTTTTGGTGCTTGCGTATTTATGGAAAAAGGAAAAAAATTATGGAACTGACAGAAATTTTTGAAACACTCGTTAAAATTCCTTCTCCGTCTTTAGCGGAAGATAGGGTTGCAGATAAAATAATTGAAATTTTAACGACAAATAATATTGAAGCAAAAAAAGATTTATACGGAAATGTTATAGGCAAAGTAAAGGCAACCGATAAAACCAAAAAACCCGTTCTTTTTTCTTCGCACATGGATGTTGTCGGGGATGATTCTCCGATAAATTTAGTTTATAACGGTAATTTTATTGAAACCGACAAAAAAAGGACTTTAGGGGCGGATGATAAGGCGGGCGTTGCCGTTATATTGAAATTAGCGCTTGATATCGCAAAATCAAATATTTCTCATGGCGGTATCGAAATTTCTTTTACAAAAGATGAAGAAAACTCCATGACGGGAATTGAAAACGTCCAATTTCAAGAATACGAAGCGGAAGATGTTTTGGTTTTAGATTCCGATAAACTCGGAAATTTTGAAATATCGGGTGCAGGATATACAAAATTGAATATTTCCGTTACTACTCCTTTCGGCGGGCATTCGGGGCTTGATATAGCCGATAAAACAAGATTAAATGCCGCAAAATTAATTGCGGAATTAGTTTGTGAAATCCCTCAAGGGGTTTATAAACAAGACGAATTGGGCGTTATAACCTCGATTAATTTAGGTTCCATTGTTGCAGGCGGAGTTGATAATTCGATTTATAAAACGGTTGAAGATAAAATCGAAAGAAAAAACGCCGCAAAATATGCCTGTTTTAAATCAATGTCTAATTTAATCAATACGCAAGGATATGCGCATTATTCGTTAAGAAGTTCGGATAAAAATTATGAAAAAGAACTTATAGAAAAAATTCAACAAACGATAGATGAATTTAATGAAAAATATAAAGGCTTAGCAAAATTTGAAATGGAAGTCGAAGAACATCTCCCGATATTTAATAAATCGGATGATATGAAAACTGCTGAAATTGCAAAAATTGCAGGAGAAAAAACGCAAGTTAAAGTTAATGTTCAATCTTTCCATGCGGGAGCCGAAACACACATTTATGCTAACCGAAAAAATAAGTTTAATAAGCCTTTTAAGCCTGTTTTAGCGGGAATTGCGGATATTTTTAACATGCACTCTCCTTACGAGAAAATTGATGTTGAAAGTTTCAAAAAAGGGTATGAATTTATAAAAGCGTTTTTCATCGAGTTTAATAAATGAAATACGGACTTGTAAAATTAAGAGCAGAGCTTTTACTTATTTTAACCGCAATGATTTGGGGCTCGACTTTTGTTGTTCAAAAAACGGCAATGAGTAATATATCGCCTTTTATGTTTAATACATTAAGGTCTTTAATCGGCGCAGGGGCTTTATTTGTTATAAATTTGTTTTTTCATTCGGAAAGAGATAAAAAATTAAAAAGAAAAAATAAGGATTTATACAAAGCGGGAATTGTTGCGGGATTTCTTTTGTATTTCGGCATGGCTTTTCAACAATGGGGCTTAACAACTTCATCTGCAGGACATGCGGGGTTTATTTCTTCTTTATATATATTGCTCGTACCTTTAATTGCTTTGTTATTCGGAAAAAGAGTAAGAAAAGAAATTTGGTTTTGTATTTTTGTTGCTCTGATTGGACTGTATTTACTTTGCGTTAATTCGGGGAATTACGTTTCAAAAGGCGATATTCTCGTTTTTTTCAGTACATTTTTCTTTGCATTTCATATTATTTGGATTTCTAAATACGCAGGAAAAGTAAACGCAATTAAATTATCCTGCATTCAATTTTTAACGGCGGGCATTTTTTCGTTTTTTACATCCGTTAATCTTGAAGTTACGACTAAATCAGGTATTATAAAATCAATTCCCGAATTATTGGTTGCAGGCGTCTTATCGTCTGCCGTTGCATATACCCTTCAAATAATTGCTCAAAAGCATATTAAACCCTATATTGCTTCTCTTATTTTAAGTTTAGAATCGGTCTTTTCCGTTATTGCGGGGTATATTTTTCTTCATGAAATTTTGTCTTTAAAAGAAATTATAGGATGTATACTTGTATTTATTTCAATTTTTATGACTGAGTACGGTAAAAAAAATAAATAATGTTGCAAGTTATTTTTAATTTGTTTATAATATAAAATACTGGATAAGGGACTGTAAATATTTGTAAATTAAGGTTAAACATGCTAGCAATAAAATTTCTTCACAAGCCTTAGTTTACATGTAAAGAGATAAGTTTATTAAACGTGAATATAGGAAAGGGGATCTTCAAATGATCGACGCAATTAGCACAAAATGGAATGAAGCATCAACCGGACAAAAAGCTGCTATGGTTGGCGGTGCTGTCGCTGCAGGTACAGCCGTTGTTGCAACAGGGTATGCTGCATACCATGGTAAAGTTGACGGTAACAGTATTAAAGACGTATTTACAAAAGAAGGTGCCGCAACAGGCATAGTTGATAAATTCAAAAAGACCGGTTCAGCTATGGTAGATGGTTATAAACAATTTGGCACAGCCGTTAAAACAAAAGCATCAAATGCATGGAAAGCCGTTAAAGGATTCTTCTCAAGCAATGAAACTAAAGCTGAAAACGCAACAGGCGGCGCAGCTGAAGGTACAGGCAGCATAGCAGGCGGTGCGGCTTAGTTTTCTTTGCCCCAAGAGCATGGAAATGATTATTTGTCATTAATATTGACAGATAACATTTAATAAAATACGGAAAAACCTCTCTATTAAGGAGAGGTTTTTTGTTGTTTAAATTTGTTTTATATAAAATAAGAGATTTTAATTAGCTAAAAATATTAAAAATGTCATGCTAAAACAGTTGTGACATTTAATATATTTTTTTTGTGAATAATTATTTATTTTACATTCGGACGGATTTAAAAAATGTTTCACATGACTTTTTTACCGACTCTGAGCGGATATTTCGTTAATTAATATAAAAATAGTTAAAATAAATTCCATAGTACAATAAAATCATACCTTTTTTGGTATCGGACAATTGTTTTTTTTGTGAATAAATGAATTTGCAAAAATGTTTAATATGAATGTTTAAAAGAAAATTTTCGGCTTTAGAAGGGTTTTGCCTTAAAATTCGATAAAATTACCTTTATTTATATATTTAAAATAAAATGCCCTATATTATATACGATAAAAGCAACAAGCCATGCGATAGAGCATTGCATAAATACAACAAGCGTTGCGTATCTTTTCCCGAGCTCTTTTCTTACGGTTGCAATTGCCGCAACACAAGGAGTATAGAGGAGAGAAAAAATTAAAAATACGAATGCCGTTAAATTATTGAATAATTCGGGCAAACTATCCGTATTTCCGCCCATTAAAACGGTCAATGTCGATACAACGCTCTCTTTTGCCATAAAGCCCGTTATAAAAGCTGTTGCAACTCTCCAATCGTCAATTCCCAAAGGGTAAAAAATCGGTACTGCCGCATTTCCTATCATTGCAAGAAGGCTTGAATGAGGGTTTATTGCAAGGTTAATTTTGGTATCAAAAGTTTGCAAAAACCAAATTACTATCGTTGCAAGGAAAATTATCGTAAAAGCTCTTGTTAAAAAGTCTTTTGCTTTAGAATAAATAAGTCTTGTAACGTTTTTAATCCCCGGTAGTCTGTAATTCGGCAATTCCATAACAAAAGGAACGGGAGCGCCTTTGAACGCAAAAGCTTTTAAAAGGTACGCAAATATTATTCCTATGATAATTCCTATTAAATATAAAGCGATTATTACCTGCACCCTGTAATCTTTAAAAAATGCCGCCGTAAAAAGCGCATAAATCGGAAGTTTGGCGCTGCAGCTCATAAAAGGTGTCAATAAAATGGTCATTTTTCTGTCACGCTCAGACGGCAGCGTTCTTGTTGCCATAATTGCAGGTACGCTGCATCCAAAGCCCATAAGCATTGGAACAAAACTTCTTCCGGACAGCCCTATTTTTCTTAATAATTTATCCATAATAAAGGCAACTCTTGCCATATACCCCGAGTCTTCCAAAATGGATAAAAAGAAAAAAAGAACGACAATAATGGGCAGAAAGCTCAAAACAGAACCCACGCCTTTAAAAATCCCGTTTATTATAAGCGAATGAACAACAGGGTTTAAACCGTATGACGTTAAAAAATTATCAACAAGGTATGTTATGGAATCAATGGAAATATCCATAAGCTCGGATAACCCTGCTCCAACGGGACCAAACGTAAGATAAAAAATGAGCGCCATAATTAAAATAAAAGAAGGTATGGCGGTGTATTTTCCCGTTAAAATTTTATCTGCTCGAACGGTAATTTTGTGTCCGATTGTTTCTTTCGGTTTTAAAACAAATTCTTCGCAGAGGTTTTGAATGTAAGAAAATCTCATATCCGCAAGAGCAGCTTCTCTATCCAGTCCTATTTCTTCTTCCGTTTCGTTTATGATATTTCTTATGATGTTTTTTTCGTTTTCATCCAGCCCCAAAAGTTCTTCAATTAAAATATCGCCCTCGGCTAATTTTGTTGTGGCAAATCTGACGGAAATTTGTGCTGATAGTGCGTGGTCTTCTATTAAATGCGCAATTGAATTTATACATCTTTGGACAGGATGTAATTTTGTATCCTCATTAGTGTAGAAATCAAGTTTTAAAGGGCGCTGCCTGTATCTTGCGACATTTATCGCATGCTCGATTAATTCTTCAATTCCCTCGTTATTTAAGGCGGAAATCGGTATGACGGGCACTCCCAAAGTTGCTTCTAAACCGTTTATATCAATGTTTCCTCCGGATTGAGTAACTTCATCCATCATATTTAAGGCAATTACCATAGGTATGTCCAATTCAATCAATTGAAGCGTTAAATAGAGGTTTCTTTCGATATTTGCGGCATCAACAATATTAATTATGCCGTTTGGTTTTTCATTTAAAATAAAATTCCTTGTTACGATTTCTTCTTTTGAGTAAGGCGATAATGAATAAATCCCCGGCAAATCCGTAACACTGACGTCTTGATGATTCCTAATTATGCCGTCCGTTCTTTCGACCGTCACTCCCGGAAAATTCCCCACATGTCTGTTTGCGCCCGTTAATTGATTAAAAAGGGTGGTTTTACCCGAATTTTGATTTCCCGCAAGAGCAAAATTTATCATGCCTTTTATCGGATTTTTCATTGTTTTGTCGGGTTCTGCGGGTGTTTCGCCCAATTTTATATGTTCTATTGTTTTAAAATGGGTAATTTTTCTTGTTTTATCGTGTGCGGTGTGAATGTTTTCAATTTCTATTTTTGAGGCGTCCTCTTTTCTTATGGTTAATTCATACCCTCTAAGTCTTATTTCTAAAGGGTTTCCCATAGGCGCCGTTTTAATTAACGTAACTTCAACACCGGGCGTTAAACCCATATCAAGAATATGACGGCGGAGCGCTTTGTCGTCGCAATTTATTGATTTTATGAGGGCATCTTGCCCTATATGAAGTTTATCCAGTGTGGTTATCATTCAAGATTATTCTACCATAAAGATTTTTTTCATGATAACCTGATGATGAGGTAAAAATGGCGACAAAAGAACTGACCGAAGGTAATCCCCTTAAAGTTATAACTTTATTTATGCTTCCTATGTTCATCGGGAATGTTTTTCAACAGTTGTACAATTTTGTTGACGCTCTTGTTGTGGGAAGGTATGTGGGAATTGAGGGGCTTGGAGCAGTCGGGGCGACAATGCCCATGGTTTTTCTTATAATAAGTTTTATTTTTGCATCCACTCAGGGTTTTTCGGTTGTTGCGGCGCAAAAATTCGGAGCAAGGGATTATCAAAGCCTTAAAAAGTCCGCTGCCTCGTCTTTTATTTTATCGGGGGTAATAACAATCGTTATGACTCTTATTTCAACCCCGTTTACAAAACAAATGCTTTTAATTATGAACACCCCGAGCGACATTTTACCTTTTGCCGAAAGTTACTTGTTTATTATGTTCGGGGGGATTTTTGCAACCGTATATTATAATGTTGCTTCAAATTTGATAAGAGCCGTCGGTGACAGCAAAACGCCTTTATTTTTTCTTATAATTTCATCTTTCTTTAATATTTTCCTTGATATTTTGTTTGTAAAGGAATTTAATTGGGGTATTGAAGGTGCGGCATACGCTACGGTTGCGGCACAAGCATTGTCTACTGTTTTTTGCCTTATTTATATGTTTATTAAATTTCCCGTTTTAAGGCTTAAAAAAGAAGATTGGAAAGTTGAACCTTCCTTTTTGTATGAACATATTAAAATCGGTATACCCATGGGTATTCAAATGTCAGTTCTTACGATAGGAATATTGATTGTTCAATATGTTTTAAACGGGTTCGGTTCAATTGCCGTTGCTGCTTTTACAACGGCAGTAAGGGTTGATCAAATATTTTCTCAAAGTTTCATAGCGCTCGGAGCTTCAATTGCAACTTTTACCGCACAAAACTTTGGTGCGGGAAAAATCTCAAGAATAAGAAAAGGTGCAAGAGCAGGACTTATTATTATTGCAATAATTTGCGTATTTTGTTTTGTTGTATTGAAACTTTTCGGAAGCTCGATTATGAGTATGTTTATGAATGAACCTAATGAAGAAATTATTCGCCTCGGTATCATTTATTTAAACATTATCGTTGTTTATTTTGTTTTTTTGGGACTTGTTTTAATGTACAAAAATATTCTTCAGGGAATGGGAAATTCAATTGTTCCTTTATTATCGGGAGTAGCGGAACTTGTTGCAAGAGGGGTTGCCGCTTTAATGTTGGGCAAATATTTAGGATATTTAGGTGTTTGTTATGCAACTCCTTTAGCTTGGATTGTAGGCATGGCGGTTTTATATATAGGTTATAAGACTGATTTAAAAGGAAAGAAAAGCTCGTTAAGGCTTTTGAAGAAAAGCTGAATTTAAAATTCCTTTGACAAAATATTTTTTCAATTATAATATTAATGTTGAATTGCGGGTGTAATTCAGTGGTAGAATGCAACCTTCCCAAGGTTGACGTCGCGCGTTCGAGTCGCGTCACCCGCTTTTATTTCTTGTTTATTTAACAGAGTTTATAAAAAATAGCGGGAGATTTGAATTTTCTCCCGCTATTTTTAATTTTAGTTTTTTCTTATGAATTTTTGTTATCGTAATCAATTCTTCCGATAAGTTTATTGAATTTTTTCGTAACTTCTTTAAATGTAGGTAAATCAAGACTTTGCGCACCGTCAGAACTTGCATTGTCAGGGTCGTTATGAATTTCATACATAAGCCCATGCGCCCCTGCGATTAAAGCAGCTTTGCCCATAGGTTCAATCAAATATCTTCTTCCCGTTCCATGAGAAGGGTCAACTATAACGGGTAAGTGAGAATATTTTCTTAAAATGGGAACGGCGGCAATATCTAAAGTGTTTCTCGTAAAGTCGCTGTCATAACCTTTTATTCCTCTTTCGCAAAGAATTACGTTATGGTTTCCGTTATACATAATATGTTCTGCGGCAAGAAGAAATTCTTTAATTGAAGCTGCCGGACCTCTTTTTAACATAACGGGTTTTTTAATATGCCCTAAAGCTTTTAAAAGCTTGAAGTTTTGCATATTTCTTGCGCCGACCTGTAAAATATCCGCATATTGATTAACAAGCGGAATGTCCATTGTATCCATAACTTCGGTTACGACAAGAAGCCCTGTTTGACGTCTTGCTTCCGCTAAAAATTCAAGACCTTTTTCTTCTAAGCCCTGAAAATCATAAGGAGAGGTTCTGGGCTTAAATGCTCCGCCTCTTATAAATTCGCACCCCATTTCCTTTGCTGCTGCGGCAATTTCAAGAAGTGAATTTATATCTTTTTCAACCGAACATGGACCCACCATTAAAACGGGTTTTTCTTTTCCGCCTATTTTAACGCCGTTTGAAAATTTAATTATCGTATCTTCGGGGTGTGCCGTTCTTGAAGCCAGTTTATACGGTTCTTGAATGGATTTTACGGTGCTGACTCCGTCAAACCCCGCAATTATTTGAGGGTTTAAAATTCTTTTATCGCCGATTGCGGCAATAACTTTTAAAATATCACCATGGTTAATATTAATTCTAAAGCCATGTTTTTCAAGATATTTTACGACTTTCTCCACTTGTGCTTCGGTTGCATTCGGTTCCATTACAACAATCATTTTATCATCCTCTTTTTAAGTCTTTAATAACTTTATTAAATCACAAAAATTATTTATTTAAAGAACTTAAATAGTCTTTCATTCCTATTGTTTTAGAGGCTTCTTCGTTTTGTTTTCGGATTTCTTCGGGTTTTAATTTGCCTTTTCTTTTATTCACCTGTTCAACCACTTGCCCGACAACGGGAGTCATAAGAACTGTGACTAAAAATCTTACGGTGAATACGAAGATAAAGAGTGATTTTGCTTTGGCGATATTTTTATAAATTCCGGAGGCTTTGTTTTCAAAACCTGCAAGCGCCATTTTTTCAACTTCTTCCGCTTTTATTAAGCCGTTTGAGATTGCCCTTTTGACTATTGAATTATTTTCAAGCTCGCCTATAACTTTCTGCATTTCGGGAGCGAGATTTTTTCTTCCGTCTTTTAAAAGTTCGGTATAATCTTCCGCATGGTATAAAATCCTATCCCTTGTACTATTTTGAAGGTCTTTTATTTCTTCTTGTTTGCCTGCGGCTAAGTTTGTGAATACATTTCTTAATTCAGTTGTTTCATTTCCATGAATTCCTGCGGCTTTTTCGATTGATTCGTTTGCGTTTTCAAGAGATTTGATAAGTGAATTTTTTGATTTTTCTGCAAGTTCGCCGCTGTTTGAGCGGATATAACCTTTTAAGAGGTTTTCCATGGGTTTATCGGTATATTTATCTATTGCAAAAGCAACTCCGCTTGAAGCAATCGTTATCATGCCGTTATTAATCATTAACGGGAGCTTTCTTTCTTCGTCTATTTTTTCGGATTTCCTTGTGTTGTTAATGTAGAAGAAAGTAATTGCGACGGAAGCTAAGTCGGACCATCTTGCCGTAGGCTTGTCAAACCTTGCAAAAGTATCTACAAGACTTCTGAAAGGTTGAGTTGTAGCTAAACTGCCCATTGCGTTTGCAATTTTTTCGGATAATGCGTCATTATATTTTTGTCTTAATGAGCCTAAGCCTTTAAATGAAACGTCGTTTTTGGAGTCTTCCGATTTTTGTTTCGGGCTTCCTTTAAAAGAAGGAGTATTGTTTTGAAGTTTTGAGCCGTTTATTCCTTTGGATTTATTTATATTATCCATTTTTATGGAATTCATAACTCCGAAACGTCTTACATCGGAAGTCTTATTTTTATTTTTCTTTTTCTTATCGCCGAAAATTGCCTTCATTACAACAGGCGTCAGAGCGATTGTGGTAGCCGCTTTAAGCGGAGAAACGCCGATATCGCCCATTTTTTTGAATGTTGATTTGAAGGAGTCTGCAAGAGTACTTTGATGTTTTTTTGCAACGTCAATTTCTTCGCTTAAAAGCGCTTTGACGTATTCGGGGTCTTTAATATATTTTGTGGGGTTTTTCGATTTAAAACTTTTTAGAATTTTATTAACCGCATTGGAACAGGGGTTTAAAATAATGCAAGACAGGCAAAAACCAATCATGGCACTCACCGTATTTTTTGTGGCTGCCATTTCTTTATCTTCCATTTCAGCCCCCGGCATGGCTAAAACGCATAAGGGTTTTAAAACTCCCGCAAATCCTAATGCCATAACCGCTTCAAATTTTGCTTCGTTTTCGTTTACCGCATTTAATAATTTTTTAAAATACGGATGATTACTCCATTTTTGAGTCCATTTCGGAATATCTTTTTCAGGATGCGCTTTTAAAGTTGATTGAGCTACGGTATCCAAGGATTCCAAAACCGCATTTGTAATAAGTTTCGGGTTTCCTTTAAAATTTACGGAATTATTTGCATAATGCGCTTTAAAGCTCTCTGTTTGCGCTAAACGTTCAGACCCGCTCAAGCTTGTCGGCTCAGCGGGTCTGTGTTTGGTTAAATCTTCTTGTTTATGGTCGCACTCTTTCTTTACTGCTAGTCCTTTTTGGTATATTTCGTTTGCAGGACTGCCATAGAGAAAGTTGTTATCGGATAGTGACAATTTTTCTATTTTCATAACACCGATACAAACCATGTGAAGAAAAAAAATTGCTCTAAACCGGAAAAATAATTAACATTTTGTAAATAAAGTTTCAATATGTTTGTTTATAAGCATTTCTATCTTATTGAAAATAATTTCTTCAAATTTTATATTATACAAAGAATTAATTTCGTTTATAAAAAAGCATGGACTCGTAATATTGATTTCAATTATTTTATCGTCAATAACATCTAACCCTGCCAAATAAACCCCGTCATCAAGCAAGGTTTTTGAGATAATTTTTTCCATTTCTTTTTGTTCTTTGGTGAGGTTTCCGAAAATCAAATTTTCCTTCTTATGTTCATTAAATTTAAAATCGTTATTGGTTGCAACTTTTGTAACGGCATAATCCATTATCTCTCCGCCGATAAAAATAAGTCTTTTATCGCCGTTTGAAATTTCTTTTAAGAATTTTTGAACCATAACTTTTGTTTTGCCGTTGTCCGTTGCGGCGGAAATTATTGCATTGATGTTTTTATCCGTTTTGTTTAAATAAAATACTCCCGAGGAAAAACATTTATTTAAAGGTTTAATTATAATTTCATCATTTTCAAACAAAAACTTTTTAATTAATTCACTCTCTGACGTCACTATGTTTTTCGGAGCAAGTGACGGAAATTTATTAACGTATAATTTTTCGTTTATATTTCTTAGAGCCGATTGAGAGTTTATACAAAATACGTCATCTTTTACATAATCAAGAACGTAAGTTGCATTTATAAAGTCAATATCAACGGGAGGGTCGGGACGGGTAAAGATTATCTTATAATTGTTTAAGCAGGTTTTATTTCTTGTTTCCGATTTAAAAATGTTATTTTTTTCAACATTTGTAGAATAAGTAAGTCCGTAAGGAGTATTACCCTCTAAAAAAAGCTCATGTTTTGTCGTTATGTCGATTTTATAACCCTTTTCAAGGAAAGTTTTTATAAGCCAAAAATCGGTTACCAAAACATTGAACTCAAAATATTTAAACTCAACTTCATCTATTATAAATAACGCTTTTTTCATATAAATATTATATTACAAAAAATATTTATTAATTAATATATACCATTATTTATTTTTTTGGTAATATAAAAAATGTTCAAAAAATAGAGAAAAAAATGAATTCTGAAAAAATTGCTGCTATAAAAGAGGATATTGAGAGAAATCCCGAAAATTTAGATAATTACAGAGCGCTTGCGGATGTTTACATTCAAAATAAACAATTCGACGAAGCTTATAAGGCTTACCAAAAAATATTGGAAATGGACGAGCTTGATATTCACAGCCTTTTAAATTCCGGCAGTATAATGTTTTATGAAAAAAATTATAAACAGTCAATAAAACATTATTTAAAAGGAATAGAAGTCGAACCCGAAAACGGGCTTTTACATTATAATTTGGGTAACGTTTACGCTGAGATTAACGACTATGATAATGCTCTTGCCGAATATAAAAAGGCAATTTCTCTCGGAATGGACAATGCTCAAGTGTATAACGCAATCGGGCTTTTGTGTTCCGACAATGAAAATTATCCGAGTGCAAAAGAAGCGTATTTGAAGGCAATAAAACTTGAACCGTACGACCCTGATTATCTTTCAAATTACGGTATTTTGTGCCAAAGAATGAGAAATTACGATGAGGCTGAAAATTATTTCAAAAAGTCGTTTGAAATTTCAAAATCGGCTCAGGTTGCTCTTTCTCTTGCAAATCTATATGCCGAAACGGGTAAAAAAGAATTAGCGGAAGAATATTTTGATAAAACTCTTGAAATTCGCCCCGATTATTATGCGGCTTATGTTTGCAGGGCTTTATTTTTAACGGATGAAAAAGATTTTGATTCTGCCATTATGTATTATAAAAATGCGATAGAATTAGAGCCTAAAACTCCTAACGCATATACGCTTTTAGCTCACCTTTTGTCCAACGAAAAAAGGTATGATGAAGCAATTGATATTTATAAAAGAACTCTTGATTTTACCGACAATAAAACCATGGCTTATGTATTTATTGCAAATGCTTATATGTTAAATTCAAACCCCAAAGAGGCAATAAAATATTACAGATTGGCAATAAAACAAAGCCCCGATAATCAAGAAATTATGCTTATTTATATAGATATTTTAAGCGAATTTATCGAGGATAAATATAATGCGTAATAAAAACGAAGGTACTTTGTTTGAAAGATTTGTTGCGGCAGGGTCGTATTTAACTTTAGGAACAATAGGCATGATTTGGTTTATTGTTAATGCACTTGTCGTAAAAGCGCCGATGTCTAAGTATTTAACGACTAATTTGGTTCAATCTTTTGTTTTATCAATTATCTATGCAATTGTAACTCTTATTTACAATACATTTATCGGATTGTTGGCAAGCATCCCTTTTATCGGAAAGCTTTTTACCGCTCTCCATGTTTTTATTTTTCAAACGCCCGTATACCATACAATGAGCTTAATCCATTTTATACTTGTCGTATTTCTTATTTATTTAAGTTTAATTTCGTTAATCGGAAAGCTCCCCTATGTTCCTTATATTACCGATGTATCAAAAAAAATATACGGTTGATAGATTACTTAAACAATAGTATTATATGTTTATGTATGAAAACATTAAGAATATCCTTTCAAAGCTGAATAAACTTGATAATTATATAAACAAATACAAAGAAGGAGCAGGCGAAGTTTCCATGCCTTCTTTCGCTTATATGAATTACGGAGTTAAGCTTTTGGAAAAAGGCGATAGAGAAGCAGCTCTTAAACTTCTTGAAAAAAGCAGCTCCATGGCTTTTGTCAATTCTGAAACTTATGTGAATTTGGGAATAGCGCTTGCACAAGATAATAATTTTGAAAAAGCGATAGAATATTTTAAAAAAGCGATTAAACTGGACAGGGAAAATTATAAAGCCTACATGATGCTGGGTTCTTGTTTTTGCGAGATTGATAACAAGGAAAAAGCAAAAAAAGCATTTGAAATTTCCGTTAAAATTTATCCGAGAAATCCGCAAATATATATAAACAGGGGGATTTTTTACGCCAAATACAAAGATATCGACCATGCTGCGACAGATTTTTTAACCGCATGCAGATTAAGTCCCACAAACCCCAATCCATGGTTTTTGTTGGGCACATTGTATATGCAGACGGGGCGTCCGGATATGGCGGAAGATAAAATTAAAAGGGCAATTGCGCTTAACCCTTATCATGCGGATGCTCTTCATCAGCTTGCAAATATCTTATTGTTGAAAAATAATCCCAAAGACGGTATTAAACTTTCTAAAAAAGCAATTACCATTGAACCGGATAAAACGGATTTTTATTTAACTCTTGCCGAATGTTATAAAAAAACGGGCATGGAAAAAGAGTGTTTGGAAACATATAAAAATATCGGCGAAAATTGCCCCAAAAAAAGTAAATTCTATTATTCTTGGGCATTAAGCCTTCAATATTTTAATAAATGGGAAGAATCAAAAGAACAATTGTTAAAAATGCTTGAATTTGATAAAAACGATACAATTGCTCTGTACGGACTTGCTTTATGCCATCTGAAACTGAAAGACGGCGAAAAGGCAATCGAGTATGTCGAAAAAACTCTTTCAATCAATCCTAATCATTCCGTTGCTCTAAATACAATGGGACAATATTATTTTGATAAAAACGATATTCAAAAAAGTATCGAATATTTTAAAAAAGCACTTTCAACCAATGCCTCAATTATTACGCTTTATGCAAAATTAGCTCAATGTTACGAAAAATCGGGGGATATGAAAACATCTCTCGAGTATTGCAAAAAATTTGCGGAATATGACGATAGAAAAACCGTCGAATCAAGGATAATGCTCGCCGGCGCTTATGCTAAAAACGAAGATTACAAAAGCGCTTTAAGAATTATGCGCTCTCTTTACAAAGACCATAAAGAGGATGATAAAATTCTTGTTATGTACGGGATTTTGCTTGTTGAAACAAAGAATTATCATGAAGCGGAAGAAAAATTCAACAAGGCGATTGAATTAAACAAAGATAATAAGCAGGCGAAATTTTCCAAAATCGAATGTCTTGTAAAATTGAAAAAATACGAAGAAGCGGATAAAATATTAAAGGAATATGAAGAAAAAGAACCAGTTGAACCCGATATTTATTATTTAAGGCTGATTTATAACAGAGAATTAATAACGGAGAACGGCAACGATGAATTAATTTCTTCATCAATAGATATTTGTGATAAAATAATTTCAACGGAAGAAGAAGTTCCTTTTGATAAGGATAAAATCCGAATAATAAGGGAAGAACTCGTAAAAATAAGGGAAAACTAGAAAAAATGGCTATTATAGTTCAGAAATTCGGCGGCACATCGCTTGCCGACACAGACAAAATCAAAAACGTTGCAAAAGCCGTCGTCAGAGAAAAAGAACTCGGAAATGACGTAATAGTTATAGTTTCTGCAATGGGACATACGACGGATAATTTAATAAAATTGGCGCATGAAATTTCCAAAAACCCGTCAGAGCGTGAAATGGATATGCTTATGTCAACGGGAGAACAGGTTTCGATTTCTCTTTTAACAATGGCAATTCAGGAGTTAGGGTATAAAGCCGTTTCCATGACAGGTGCGCAGGTTGGAATTATCACCGAAGATACTCATTCTAAAGCAAGAATTTTAGACATTAAAAAAGACAAACTTTTAGAACATGTACAAAATGGCGAAATTGTTATAGTTGCAGGTTTTCAAGGTATAACAAAAACGGGTGAAATAACAACCTTGGGCAGAGGCGGCTCCGACACGTCCGCCGTTGCAATTGCCGCAAAATTACGGGTTGAAAGATGCGATATATATTCAGACGTTGAAGGAATTTATACGACAGATCCGAGAATTGTTCCGACAGCCAATAAATTAAAAGAAATTTCTTATGAAGAAATGCTTGAACTTGCAAGAGTCGGCGCAAACGTTTTGCACCCGAGATCCGTCGAAACGGCAAAGCAGTTCCAAGTGCCGATGAGGTTAAGAAGCTCGTTTAAACTTGATGATTTAGGAACTTTAATAATAGGAGTTGAAAAAATGGAAATTTATAAACCCGTTACGGGACTTGCTTGTGATAAATCACAGGTGAGAGTCGTAATTTGTGACGTGCCCGATAAACCCGGAAATGCAAGCAAATTGTTTACGCTTCTTGCAAAACATGAGCTTTCCGTTGATATGATTATTCAGTCTTTTGCAAGAACGACAAACAACACAAACGATATTGCTTTTACGATTGATAAAGACGATTTGAACAAGTTTGTCGGTATGAAAGATGAAATCACTTCGATTTTAAACCCTTCAAACATTCATATTGACGAAGATATTGCAAAAATCTCTATTGTGGGGGCAGGCATGATTGACCGTCCCGGAATTGCGGCGCAAATGTTTGAAACCCTTGCAAAAGAAGGCGTTAATATTAAAATGATTTCGACTTCGGAAATCAAAATCAGCTGCTTGGTTGAAAAAATGCATGCTAAACAAGCAACTGAAGCGTTATGCAAATCTTTTGAACTTGAAGGAAAAGAAGTTGCATTGGTACATGGTACGTTACCCGATTAGTGCAGGTTCAAATGGGCAAGTTTAAACTTATTGCAGGTTTAGGAAATAAAGACAAAAACAGGGTCAAAGACCTTGTTTTGTTATGGTTGAAAGCAGGGGCGGAAGGGTTCGATATTTCCGCTTCTTCTCTTCAATTTGTTCAAACCGCAATAAAAAATAACGGGTACCGCCTTGATGATTATGAATTTTCAACGTCAATTTTTTTGAAGGGGGATATCCATGGCAAAAAGGCAAAAATACTTTTGGATAAATGTAATTTTTGCAGGGAATGCGAAAAAAAATGTACCGAACATGCAATAAAAACCCCATATATAGATGAATTAAGATGTATCGGGTGTTATGAGTGTTTAGAAGCATGTAAGTTTTCGGCAATTGATTTTTATAATGATACAACCGAGGATTTTTTTGATTTACTAAAAACGGACGTTAAGCTTGATATTGTTACAATTTATATATCAATTGAGGATAAAACAAAAATAGTTCCCGAATTTTCGGAAATTCTCGATAAAATTACGAATAAGAAGCCTAAAATCCAAGTGGCATTAAGCAGAAAATATTTTTCAAACAAAGATATTGAAGAAATTTTAATTAAATTAAAAGAAATAACATCAAAAAAAGGTTTTCAATTAGTTGTTCAAGCGGACGGAAACAGTTTGGTCGATAAAAATGAAGGCATATCGGGTGCAATCGAAGCCGTTGCTTGTGCTTTATTAATCAAAAAATCAGGCTTTGACGAAATTACGATTTCGGGCGGGTGCAACGAACACAGCGCAAAACTTGTTAAGTCCGCAAATTTGAATTGTTCCGTTGCGTACGGAAGTTATGCAAGAAATTTAATAGACGGTCTTGAATATGATGAAGCTTTAAGAATGGCAGAATTTTTTGCTTCAAAATCAAAAGAGTTTTTGAATGATTAATACTGTCGAAAAATTCATAAAAGAACAAAATTTATCCGGAAAAAGAATTTTGATGGGGCTTTCAGGCGGAATAGACAGTGTTTGTTTGTGTGATATTTTATCAAAATTAAAAGATAAATTAAATTTTGAACTCATTGTAATTCACCTTAATCACAATTGGAGAAAAGACGAGTCTAAATCAGACGAAGAATTTTCAAAAAAATTTGCAAATGAGAGAAATTTAACCTTTTTTTCAAAAACTCTGCCTGATGAAATTAAAAAAAATGAAACAACGGCAAGAGAAAAAAGGTATGAATTTTTTGAAGAATGCAAGGAAAAATTCAAAGCGGACGCAGTTTTTCTTGCTCATAACAAAAACGATAACATAGAAACGTTTATATACAGACTGATTAAAGGAACAGGCCCAAGGGGGCTTTTGTCAATTCCAAAAATAAGAAGTTTTTATTACCGTCCTTTAATAGATGTTGAAAGGTGCGAGATTGAGAAATACGTTGAAGAAAATAAAATTTCTTTTGTTTTTGACTCGTCGAATAAAAATACAAAATATAAAAGAAATTTAATCAGGGAAAAAATTCTTCCTTATATGAAAGAAATTAACCCGAATGTTATAAACTCAATTTCTAATTTTATTCTCGTTAACCGGATGAATCAAAATATTTTGGATAATGTTATTAAAAATTGTTCAATTGAAAACAGGGAAGTTTTTTTGTCTTACGAAAAAGAAATTCAGTTTGAACTTGTCAATCGTTTGATTGAAAATAAAGTCAAAAACAGAGATTATAAAACCGTTGAAAAAATAGTGAAATTTATTAACGAGAATAAATCTTCAAAAATTTCTTTGTCGGACAATTTGTTTTTAAAGGTTTATGATAATAAAATTTATCTTGTTTCAAACCGTAAAAATCAAAACAAAGAAAGTGTTAAATTAAAAGAAGGGTTAAATAAATTCGGCGAATATATAATAAGCCTTGAAAAAGTCGATATTCCTTCTTTTATGAATGAACAAAATAAATACTTAAAACTTGATTTAACCCAAAATTTTGTTATAAGAACAAGGCAAAAGGGCGATATAATTCAGCCTTTCGGGAGTTTATCGACTCAAAAATTAAAGGAATTTTTTATAAAAAAGAAAGTAAAATCCGAATTAAGAGAAATTTTACCTTTGATTGCGCTCAATAATGAGATTTACTATATTTCAAATACGGCACAAAGCGAAAAAACAAGGGTGGATATAAAAGATGAAAAATGTTATAAAATTTTAATAAAAGGAAGTTTTGAAAATGGAATTAAAAACATTAATTGACGAAAATAAATTAAATCAAAGAATAAAAGAATTGGCGGATGAAATAAATAACGATTTTACATGCGATGAACCGGTAATAGCAATTTGTATTTTAAAAGGGGCGGTTATGTTTTATGCAGAGCTTATGAAACATCTTAAAATGCCCGTAAAAATGGAGTTTGTACGTCTTTCAAGTTACGGTAATTCAAAAACCTCATCAGGCAAGGTTTCCGCTTTAAATATTTCTCTTCCGCCTTTAGAAAATCAAAAAGTTTTGGTTGTGGAAGATATTGTAGATACGGGATTAACGCTGAACTTTTTATTGAATTATATTAAAGAAAAAGGACAAGCCAAAGAAGTTAAACTCGTAACTTTATTTGATAAAAAATGTGCAAGAAAATATAATGTACATCCCGATTATTGCGCATTTGACGTCGACAATAAATTTATTGTGGGTTTTGGGCTTGATAATCAAGAATTTTACAGAAATATTCCTTATATAGGATATATTGAATAAAAAACCTCTAAATATATTAAAAACGGGGATAAAAACAAACTATACGGGCGATTTATATTTTTGCTCCATACAATATAGTTAGTTTATGAACACGAACGAAAAATGCCTCATTAAATTTCTCTCCTCGTCCGATAAGGGAAATTCCACAATACGTTTAATAGAATTTCTGTTAAGTCATAACGTTAATTTTACGTTTAACGACTTAAATCCCGTTTGTAACATTATAGATGAAATTGACTTTTACGAAAATTTTATCGATAATTAGTTTATGAACGAAAAAGTATTAAAAAGGGTTAAAAATTACATAGCTTACGCATTTTGCGCAGCTTTTGTATTTGTTGTGCTTGTATTATTTTTTAAAGTTGTCGATGTAAAGGATTTTGTAGTTCAGGTTGAAAATAAAACTTACGATTTAAGACAGCTTGTTGTTTCAAAATACAGAAAACCGAGCAGTGATATCGTTATTTTATCAATAGACGATGCGAGTTACGAATATGTAATTTCAAGATACGGTGCATGGCCTGCTCCGAGAGATTTTTGGGCAAATATTGCACAAGGTATTGAACAAGTTCATCCTAAAGCGATTGTTTTTGATTTATTATTTGTTCAAAATTTTAAAGCGTTCGGAAATACCGATAAAATGCTTGCCGACGTTATAAAATCTAACGATAATATTTATGTTGCAATGAATTTTGACAATCAAACCCCCGAAGTAAGAGAGCCCATTCAGCTTCCTCCCGCTCTAAAGACGGAAATAACGGGAGATAGGCGCTTTATAGAAGATGTTGCAAAAAAATATACAAACGTAAGAGGAATTGTTCCTGAAATTTTATACGGAACGGATAAAATCGGCTTTATTAATATGACAAGAGATAAAGACGGCGTCGCAAGGGGGCTTTACCCTATTTTTACATACGCAGGCGGTGAAAGTTCGTATAAAGACGGCTCTTTTGTCGGGGATTTTTATAAACATTTAGATCTTCTTGTGGGAATGGAACTTTTGGGGCTAAAATCTTCAAGAGTAAGAGCCGAAGGAAAAAATATAATTTTAAATAATGATATAAAAATTCCGATGACGGATGAAGGACAATGCTACTTAAATTGGTATAAAACCAATGAAAAAGACGAAGAATTCGAAGCGTGGGATTGGGCTTCGGTTTGGGAAACAGATAAAGCCATAAAGGAAAATAATCTTGAATTTTTGAAAAACGAATTTGAAAACAAAATTGTCCTTGTTGGTGCTACCGCAACGAGTTTGAACGATATTAAAACAGTTCCTATCAGATACCAATACCCCGGCGTTTTAACGCATGCTACATTTATAAATAACATTCTCGATAATAATTTTGTGAAAAAAACGGGCGCTATTTTTGATATTGCAGTAACAACAATTCTTGTTTTGATAACGGGAATTATCTTGTTTAAATGCAAAAGAGTTCATCTTGCGATGTTTGGGGTGTTTTTGCTCGTTACTTTTTATTCGATTTTAACGTTATTTTTAATGTTAAGATACAACATTTGGGCAAGCCTTGTTTTACCCGTTGCAGCTTCAATTGCAACTCTTACGATAACTTATGTTTTAAAATACATTATAACTTCAAGAGATTATGAGCATACCTATAAACTCGCAGTAACGGACGGCTTGACGGATTTATTCAACCATAGATATTTCCAAGAGCAAATGAAAATAAATATCGAAAATTCAAAAAGGTATAGTGCGCCGTTTTCTCTTATTATGATTGATATAGACTTTTTCAAAAAATTTAACGATACGTTCGGTCACCAATCGGGAGATGCCGTTTTAAGGCAGGTTGCAAAAACAATAAAGAAAAATATAAGAACAACGGATGTTCCTTGCAGGTACGGCGGCGAAGAGATGAGCGTTATACTTACCAACACAAAAAAAGAGGAAGCGGCTCTTGTTGCTCAAAAAATTTGTGAAGCGGTAAGACATAAAGAGTTTGAACTTGCAAACGGCTCGTGGACCCATGTTACAATCAGTTTAGGGGTTGCTACAATGCCCGAGAACGGCTCTGATGTTCAACAATTGATTGAATATGCGGATAAATGTCTGTATATTGCAAAAGAAAACGGCAGAAATCAGGTTGTATTTGATGCTGATAAAAAACCGGAAAACAACTAATTATGTGTATTAATAAAATACGGCTGTAAGAATCGTGGAAGGCACCTGCTAAGTTTTTTAACCTCTTGAAATATTTTAAATTCCGAAATAAATTAATAGCGTCACTTATGGGTGAATTTGGGCTAAACTGTCGCCCATAAAAAGCATAATTACTTTATATCGAACAAGTTTTCAATCTTATATTTTGAAAAACTTTAAAATAAGTTTAATATGTGAATTTTGGCTCTTTTTATTGCAATATTAGATGTAACGGCAGTTTTTTGTGGGCAATAATTATTAATTTATTCGTATAAAATACAAAAAAGCAGGATTAGATTGTAAAACAGCAAAATCGAATTTCTACTAAAAGCTATTCTGTAATTTCCCCTTCGGGGGAAGTTTCTTCAATCGGGGTTGTTATTTTTAATTTGACTATCCTTGCGCCGTCAACCTCAATAACTTTAAAGGTAAAACCGCCTATTTCACAAACGTCGTTTAATTTTGCAATGTGTCCCAAATTTTTTATAACAAGTCCGCCTATTGTTTCGATGTCCTCATCCTCGACCTCGTTTTGTTCTTCCAATTTGAAGAACTCGTTAAATTCGTCAATTCTAAGCATTGCATTTGCAATATATTCATTTTCGTAAATTTGTCTTATGTCTGCTTCTTCTTCGTCAAATTCGTCTTGAACTTCGCCTACGATTTCTTCTAAAACATCTTCCAAAGTTACAAGTCCCGATACTCCGCCAAATTCGTCTATTACAAGCGCCATTTGGGACTTTTTCTGTTTAAATTCATGAACCAGCATATCAACGGTTAAAGTTTCGGGAACCAAAATAGCGGGACGAATAATATCTTTTAAAACAATATCCGCACCGTTTATAATTAAAGGATATAAGTCCTTGATATGCAAAATTCCTATTACTTTATCCAAATCTTCTTCATAAACGGGATATCTTGTGTATTGATTTTCAATTGTGAGTTTTTTTAATTCATCCGATGTTATGTCAATCGGAATGCTTACAACGTCAGGTCTTGGAACCATTACCTGTTTTGCCATAATGTCCGAGAATTTAAAAACATTTTGCAGAATTTCTTTTTCGGTGTCGTTTAAAACCCCTTCTTTATGCGATTCGTCAATAATCATATCGAGTTCTTCAACCGTATGAACAAGATGTCCCACATGGGCGGGCGGAATTTTAAACAAGGACAAAAGCCGGTTTCCAAAACCGTTCAAAACAATTACAAAAGGAGTGAAAATTTTAACAACAAAAAACATCGGGCGAGATACAAATAATATGGTTTTTTCAGGGTATTGAATAGAAATTGATTTTGGCATTAATTCGCCGATTACAACATGTAAAAACGTAATTAAAGCAAAAGCGATAGAAACTGCAAGAGAATGCGTTGCAACCGTTTTCCACGCATTCGGAAGAAAGAAAAATACGGGCTCAATTAACCTTACCAATGTACTTTCTCCGACCCACCCCAATCCTATGCTTGCAATTGTAATACCAAGCTGCGTTGCGGCAATTGACCTGTCTAAATGTTCTATCGAATCAAGCGCCAAATTTGCTTTTTTGCTGCCTTCTTTGGATAGTTGCATAAGTCTTGATTTTCTTGCCGATACTAAAGAAAATTCGGTAGCTACAAAAAAAGCGTTGGCAAATAATAACAATGCAACAATTAAAATATCAAAAAATATCGGAGCAGACTCCATTTTGTCCTCATCTTGTCAATTTAGCTTCATTATACCCAAAAATACTTTTTTAATCAATTCATAAAGGAAAATGTAATTTATAAATAAAAAATGCTCCTTATAATAATAAAGAGCATTGATTTTTATTATTATAACAATTAAAGTTGGATAAACAACGAACCGTTTATGCCGTCTATTTTATTGATTTTATCAAGTGTTTCAGCACATACTGTATCGTCCGTATTAATTATCATAAGACTTATGTTGTCTTCTTTTGATATTTTTTGTGCAACTTGCATTTTTGAAATATTAACCCCGTTTTGTCCCAAAACGGAAGCAACTTGCCCTATCATATTCGGTTTATTAACGTGCGGAACAAGGAGCATATAATCTTCGGGTTGAATAGCCGTCATATAATCGTTAATTTTAACAATTCTTTCAATTCCTTGAGCTATAAGAGCGCCCTGAACTTCCGTTGTTGTTTTATCCGTTGTTAATTTTGTCAAAATTGAACCGATGTAATCGGTAGATTGTTCGGATTTTATAACGGAAACCTTTATTCCTCTTTGTTTTGCGATTAAAGGAGCGTTGACATAATTTACATCAACAATATTAGCGGATAAAACTCCTTTTAATACGGCAACTTCAAGCGGTGACACGTCAAGATTTGCCAAATTGCCTTTAACCTCAATTAAAATTTCTCGTAAATTACCTTTTGCTATTTGAGAAGCAATTTTTGAGATAGTTTCCGCAATGGGCATATATTCTTTAACGGGTTCCAGTTTTTGCGGTTTAAGAGCGGGAATATTAACCGCACTTGTTGCGTCTTTTCCCGATAAAACATCTTTTACCTGTTGCGCTACATCAAGCGCAACGTTAATTTGTGCTTCGTTTGTGCTTGCACCCAAATGCGGAGTCAGGACGATTTTATTACCTTCTTTTAAGTACGGGCATTTATCAATATTTTTTTCATCTTCGTAAACATCAATTGCAGCCTGTTTGACCCATCCTGATTCAAGAGCGGCACAAAGTGCGTTTTCGTCAATAATGCCGCCTCTTGCGCAATTTATAATTCTTACTCCTTTTTTCATTCTGTTAATCGTGTTGGTGTTGATTAAACCTGTTGTTTCTTTTGTTTTTGGAGTGTGAATCGTTATAAAATCAGGTAATCCCCAAAAATCATCAAGATGTTCTATATATTTTCCGCCGAATTTTTCAACAAATTCTTTTGTTGTATAAGGATCGTTTACAACAATTTTCATGCCCATTGCAAGAGCTGCTTTTGCAACATGCTGTCCGATTTTTCCAAAGCCTATTATGCCTAAAGTTTTTCCGTAAACTTCAACGCCCGTAAATTTTGACCTTTCCCATAAGCCTTCTTTAACGGAAACATCGGCAACGGGGATGTTTCTTGCCATTGACATCATCATGGCTAAAGTGTGTTCTGCTGCGGCATGGGTATTGCCGTCAGGAGAATTGACGACGATTATACCCTTTTTTGTAGCGGCTTCAAGGTCAATATTATCAACTCCGACGCCTGCTCTGCCTATGATTTTCATATTTTTTGCGGCTTCAATTACTTTAGCGGTAACTTTTGTTTGGCTTCTGACTAAAAGTGCATCGTAGTTTCCTATAATATCGCAAAGCTCATCTTCGTTCATTGTAGGTAAATTATCGACTTCGGCAACTTCTTCGACGATTTTTACCGCTGCTTCGTTTATTTTATCGGTGATTAATACTTTCATTTTTCATCCTTTCTATACCTGTAATGCCAAAGGCGGCAGGTACGCTTGCGGATAAGTGTATGAAAGGTTAAATCCCAGTTGCTCATACATTTTAACCGCAGGGGTATTCTCGTAGTCCGTACTGACATTCAAAGTATCCAATTTAATTGTTTCTTGTCTGTTTAATTTTATAATTTCTTCTACGGCAGATTTAACCATTACTTCGGATAATCCCAATCCTCTGTGCTCTTGCACGATTCCTACAAGCGGAATGTTTCCTATATGATTTCCGGTTATGTTTGCAAGGCAAAAGCCCACGACTTCATTTTCGTAAAGAAGTATTCTTGAAGCTTGTGATAAGAAAGTTCCGTAAATTTCTTCCGTAATTTTTTCCGTAATATCGTAACATCCCTTGTATGACTTAAATCTCGGGTCAAAATTAATATCGGAGGTCTTTTCGAAAGATTTATAAATGCAGTTTCTTAACCCCTCTTTGTAAATTTCTCTGTACGGAACTATTTTGTAACCTATCGGTAAATCCGTAAATCTGATTTTTTCTAAATTTTTTGTTTCTTTTTTGTCGAGAATCGGAAAATCAAATACTGCAAGGTTTATAAAATTAAAGTTATATCTTCTTATTATTTCTTTGAAATCTTCCTGTTTGCCGAGCATAGGGTAGCTTACAAGGCTTGTTTTTCTTGTTTCTTGAGTTTCGTTCAAAAACGCTTCCAATAAAAGACGTTTCTTTTCGTTAATGTTTTCAAAACCCAAACAATGAATTATATATAATTCAATTGCATCTTCCTGCGCTTCCGAATACGCTAAAAATGCGGTAGGAACGGCACCTTCCAACAAAAGGATACATTTAATAATTCCCTTTTTAAAATAAGATATAAAATCCTCGTAATTTAAGGGCTCAAGCTCAAAAAGATAATCTTTTGCGCAATTTGCACGAAAATCATTATAAGCACCCATAAAAAGTTTAAAATATTTTTCTGATAAAACTTCTGTGTAATACATCTTTATTCCCTTATTTTAGATTTATTATATCACCCGTTAGCTTTTTTGACCAATCGGGTTATCTTTGTTTACATCGGTATATAAATGTTCCATTCTGTTGATTTTTGTTTTTATGTATCTTTCGTTATATGAATTTATTTTTGGCGGAATTGCGACTCTTTCCGACACTTTTAAACCGTATCCGGTTAAAGCGATAATTTTTGTCGGATTATTCGTTATAAGTTTAAATTCTTTATATCCTAAATCCACAAGAATTTGAGCGCCCGTTCCGTAATTTCTTAAATCCGATTTAAACCCGAGAGAAATGTTTGCATCAATTGTATCCTGCCCCATATCTTGAAGTTTATAGGCTTTTAATTTATTTATAAGCCCTATGCCCCTGCCTTCATGGTCCCTTATGTATACGAGTGCGCCTTTTCCGTATTCGGAAATCAATTTCAGCGAATCGGTTAATTGCTGGTTACAGTCACATTTTAAGCTGTGAAAAATATCTCCCGTTAAACATTCGGAGTGCATTCTTACAAGAGGAATCTTATCTGTCTTATCGTCTTTTACGAGTGCAACATGTTCAACATTTGTTAATTCGTCAATATAACCGTATATTTCAAAATCTCCGAATTCCGTAGGCAACGGGGTTTGCACCATTCTTTTTATATGACGTTCAAAACCCAGCCTGTATTCGATTAAATCTGCTACGGTAATAATTTTAATATTATATTTTTCCGCAAATTTAAAAAGCTCGTCCCTCCTTGCCATTGTGCCGTCAGGATTCATAATTTCGCATATCACTCCCGACGGAATAAGCCCTGCAAGGCGAGCCAAATCAACGGCGGTTTCCGTGTGCCCCGCTCTTTTTAAAACTCCCCCTTCTTTTGCAATCAGAGGAAAAATATGCCCCGGTCGCCTTAAATCTTCGGGGGTGGAATTTTTGTCGATAATGACTTTAATCGTTTTTGCTCTGTCAAATGCGGAAATTCCCGTCGTGACTCCGTATTTCGGGTCGGCATCAACACTTTGGGTAAAGTTTGTACCTTTAATATCGGTATTATGTTCAACCATCGGTGTTATACCTAATTTATCGGCAATTTCTTTTGTAATTGCATGGCAAATTAACCCTCTGCAATTTGTCGCCATAAAATTAACCGCTTTATCGTCAATAAATTCGGCAGGATAAATTAAATCACCCTCGTTTTCCCTGTCCTCGTCGTCTGCAACAATGACGGGGAGTCCTTTTTTAAAATCTTCTATTGCTTCCGTTATTTTATTAAACATTAAAAAATACTTCCTTTTTTAGCTTAAAAGCCGTTTTCAATCAAAAATTCCCTTGTGATTTTTGATTGAGCTTTTTGTTCCGTAAATTTTTTTATGTATTTTGCAAAAATATCAAATTCGAGATTAACCGAATCGCCCGTTTTTCGATATTTTAAATTTGTATTATTGAAAGTGTGAGGCAAAACTACCGTATCGAAAGAATTTTCATATAAATTTTGTACGGTAAGGCTTATTCCGTCAATCGAAATCGACCCTTTTTCAATAAGAAAATCATTTGGCGATTGAATTTCTATTACCTTTGAATTATCAACTTCCTTTATTGATAAAATTTTTCCCGTTGTGTCGATATGTCCCGATACGATATGTCCGCTGAGTTTGTCGGATAATTTCATTGCATATTCCGTATTTACAAAATCACCTTTTTTTAAATTTGTAAAATTTGTCGAATTAATCGTTTCAAACATTGCTTCAAAAGTTAAAACGTTATCTTCCTTTTTGATAACCGTTTGACAAACTCCGTTTATTGAAACGGAATCGCCGATTTTTATTTCGTTTGTATCAAAAGAAGATGAAATTGAATAAATTATGCTTTTAAAATTCTTTTCAATTTCGACTATTTTTCCGACTTCTTGAATTATCCCTGTAAACATAAAAAAAGAATAGAATAAAATTTCATAATTTGCAACCTGTTGGTTTTGTAGTAAAATATCATTAACAGGAGATTTAGGGGAAGGATATAAATGACAAGCCAAACGACCGCACAAAGTTATGATGCCAGTAATATCAGAGTATTAGAGGGTTTGGAAGCCGTAAGGTTAAGACCCGGCATGTATATCGGTTCAACTTCTCAAAGAGGTTTGCACCATTGTATTTACGAAATCGTTGATAATTCAATTGATGAAAGCCTTGCAGGATATTGCGATACAATCAGGGTTACGGTTAATGCCGACAATTCCGTTACCGTTCAAGATAACGGAAGAGGTATTCCCGTTGATATTAAGCCTGATTCGGGAAAATCGGCTCTTGAAATTGTTCATACGGTGCTTCATGCGGGCGGTAAGTTCGGTGACGGCGGATATAAAGTATCGGGCGGTTTGCATGGTGTAGGTGCTTCCGTTGTAAATGCTTTAAGCGAAAAATTAATCGTAGAGGTTGCAAGAGGCGGGTTTTTATACAGACAGGAATATTTAAGAGGGGAACCCGTTCATCCTGTCGAAAAAGTTAAGGAAACAACGGAAAGAGGTACAAGAACAACTTTTTGGCTTGACCCTGAAATCTTTACGGAAACAACGGAAATTGATTGCGACGTTGTAGCAAACAGATTTCGTGAAATGGCATTTTTAAACAAAGGTTTAAAAATTATATTCTATGACAAAAAGAACGATAAAGAACATACTTTCCACTATGAAGGCGGAATTGCAAGCTATGTCGAGCATTTAAACAAAAATAAAAACGTAATGTTTGAAAAACCCGTTTATATGGAAAAAACGGTGGACGGAGTTTTGGTTGAAGTTGCGCTTCAATATACGGACGCTTATACGGAAAATATCTTATGTTTTGCAAACAATATCAATACTCATAACGGCGGAACTCACCTGACCGGCTTTAGAAACGGCGTTACAAGGGTTATAAACGATTATGCGAGAAAAAACAATATTTTAAAAGAATCCGAACAAAATCTTGCAGGTGAAGATATAAGAGAGGGTATGACGGGGATTGTCTCCGTTAAAATCGGAAACCCCGAATTTGAAGGGCAGACTAAAGAAAAATTGGGTAATGCGGAAGTTACCCCTATCGTAAACGATGTAATAAGGGATAAATTCATGGAATGGCTCGAATTTAATCCTAAAGTCGCAAAATTAATCATAGAAAAAATCCTTCAGGCTCAAAGAGCAAGAGAAGCTGCAAGAAGGGCAAGAGAATTGACGAGAAGAAAAACCGCTCTTGAATCTTCTACGCTCCCCGGAAAACTTGCGGATTGTTCAAACAGAGAACCCGAAAAATGTGAATTATACATAGTAGAGGGTGATTCTGCGGGGGGTTCCGCTAAGCAGGGCAGAAACAGAATGTTTCAGGCAATTTTACCTTTAAGGGGTAAAATTTTGAATGTTGAGCGTGCAAGGCTCGATAAAATGTATGCCAATAACGAAATTCAATCGCTAATTCAGGCAATCGGAGTTAATATTTCAAAAAATCCCGATGAAGTAAATATCGAGAAATTGAGATACCATAAAATTATATTCATGACCGATGCGGACGTTGACGGTGCGCATATCAGAACGTTATTATTGACGTTCTTTTTCAGATATGCCCGCCCCTTAATCGAACAAGGTCATGTTTATATTGCTCAGCCTCCTTTGTATAAAATCACAATCGGAAAAACGGCAGAATATCTCTATGATGATAGAGCTTTGGATAAAATGATGAGAGAACGAGGCATTAAAGATATGACCTTGTTCAATAAAGCAAAAACAAAGTCTTTGACGGGAATTGAACTTGAAAATATGCTCTATTCCATGTCGAGTTATTATAAATCGTTCCACAATCCTATTATCAACCAAATGCCTTCAGTTATCATAAGAGGCTTAATCAGGTCAAATATTACGCCTGCCGATTTTGACGACGAAGCTAAAATGCAGGAAATACATAAATACTTATCACATTATATTGAAGACCATGCCATAAATTACGGCATAACGGACGCTAAAAACTATAAATCAACTCTTGCGCACAATGAACATACGGGCAAATATTACTTCAAGGTTGATTTAGGGGAAGATATAGATCCTGTTGTAATTACGGCAAATATGATAAGGTCAAACGAATATGAGAGAATTAAAAATGCTTATCCCAAAATAAGAGAATTTTTAATTGAAGAAGAAAAAACGCTGACGGTTGAAACTCCGGATGGCACAAAAGAAATCAATTCTTTTGCAGAGCTTCAAAAAATCGTTGAAGAAAAGGGCAAAAAAGGCATTCAACTTCAAAGATTTAAAGGTTTGGGAGAAATGATGCCTCAGCAATTGTGGGAAACAACAATGGACCCTGCAAACAGAACATTATTAAAGGTCAGCATTGAAGATGCCATGCTTTGTGATGAATTGTTTGACATTTTAATGGGTGATAATGTCGGGCCAAGGCGTGATTTTATCGAAGCAAACGCTGTTTATGCAACCAATATTGATACATAAAATCTCTGTTAAATTAAAATTAAAGGCTTGAAGAATTAAAGCTTCGAGCCTTTTTGGAACAAATTTAAAATTAATCAATCGTTTCTAAAGCCTTTATTTTGGCTTACATATCTTCCGATTGATTTGATTTTCCCCTCAATGCAATTTCTGCATTTATCCGATGAATCATTCAGGCAAATTTTATTCGGATAAATTTCATAATGCTTTCTGTATTCGGTTGTTGTAATGTTCGGCATGACAACGTTTGCGCCCGATTGAAGCGCAAGTATTCTTCCTTTTGGGTTAATGGTTTCCATTGCGGTTGTTGCGGGAATATTAATATCGGGCATTAAAATTCTTGTTATTGCCATCATTTTTATAGCGTAATCAAAATTTTCTTTATTTAATTCGCCCCGTAAAGGTGTATCGGGGTGCGGAATAAAAGGACCTATTCCTACCATATCGGCATTTAATTCCTTATAAAACAAAATATCATCCGCAAGCGAAGAAACCGTTTGTCCTAAAAGCCCTACAAGAGAGCCTGTTCCCGTTTCATATCCCAGTTCTTTTAAAATGTGTAAACATTTTACTCTGTTTTTAAAATCCATATTCGGGTGTAATTTTTTATATAAATTTTCATCCGTTGTTTCAATTCTTAGAAGATATCTGTCTGCGCCAAAATCTTTAAATGCTTTATAATCGTCTTTTAATCTTTCTCCTATGCTCAAGGTTACCGCAAGGTCAAATTCTTTCAAGCCTTTTAAAATTTTACAAATTCTTTCCCTGTTAAAGTAATCATCCTCTCCTGATTGTAAGACAACGGTTTTATATCCTAATTCCGCACCCTTTTTCCCGAGAGCAATTATTTCATCTTCGTTTAATCTATACCTTTTTATGTTTTTATTTTGCGCTTGCAGTCCGCAATATGCACAATTCCTTTTGCAAATATTTGAAAATTCGATTAAACCTCTTAGATGAACCCCGTCCCCTTTGTATTGTTTCCTTGTTTCATCCGCTTTTTCAATAAGCGCCGTATAATCTTTTAAGGATAATAGCTCGATTATTTCTTTTTTATTCATAATATGCAATAAGAACCTAAAATTTTAAGATAGCTGCTTTTTTCTTTTATCTCAAAAAGAGCTTCGTTAATATCATCTATGCCTTTATCCACTTCGGCATAAAAAATGTATTCGCCAAAAACCTTTTTAGACGGGCGAGATTCAAGATAAACCATATTTAAGTTATTTTTCTTAAATACGGTTAAAACTTCTAACAATGCCCCCGGTTTATTTTCTGTCGTAAAAGCAATGAGGGTTCTTGTTTCCTTCGATTTAAAAAGTTTCTTTTTGGATAAAACTATAAAATTTGTTTGATTGTCTTTAATATCGTTTATATTTTCTTCGATAACGTTCAAATTGTATAATAAAGAGCACCTTTTGGAGGCAATTGCGGCATAAGTATCGTCTTTTTCCGATACAAATTTTGCCGCAGCGGACGTTGATGTATATAAAACAACTTCAACATCTTTTTTAAAGTTGTCCGCAATGTATTCTTTACATTGCATAACGGCTTGAGAAATCGAAACAATCGTTTTTATTTCTTTTTTATCTTTTCCTTTTGAAATAAGACAATGAGAAATCGGAATTGAAAATTCCGCTTGAATAAAAATGTCGGATTTTGTTTTAACGAGATTATCTATTGTTTCCCTTACGATTCCTTCGATTGAATTTTCGATAGGTAAAATTGCAATTGTTGTTTCGGGTTCTTTCTCATCCAATTGACTGATTACTTTTGTAATGGTTGAAATAGGCTCCAATACGGCGTCTATCCCTAATTTCTCCGTAAATTTTGTTGCTGCAAATTCGGAATTTGTTCCGTTAGGACCTAAATAAATTATTTTTCTAATATAATTATTCATATAAATATTTTAGCAGGTAAAAAAATGAATACAAAAATTAAATTCGGAACGGACGGTTTTAGAGGAATTATGGGGAAAACTTTTACCCCGAAAACGGTTGAAACAATTGTCAAAGCAATAGCACAATATATGTTTTGCGGAAACGTAATCATAGGGTACGACCCAAGACATGACGCCGACAAATACGCAAGGCAGGCTGCCGAAATTCTTGCGGAATACGGGTTTGACGTTATTTTATCGAATAGAGTAGTGCCCACCCCTGTTGTCGCATATCAAGCGCTAATTACTAAAAAATGTGCAGGTGCTCTTATGTTTACGGCTTCTCACAACCCTAAGGAATATTTGGGCATTAAATTTATTCCGAGTTACGGCGGGCCTGCAACCGAAGAAATTACAAACGAAATAGAAGAAATCATACAAAACGGTACTTTTACTCTTGAAAAAAGAGAAGGAAGCGCCGTTCAAAAAGATTTTTCTTTCGATTATTTTAGAAGAATTGATGAATTAATTGATTTTGAAATAATAAAAAATAATCCGCCGAAAATTATTTATGACGGGCTTTTTAGCGCTTCAATCGGATATTTTGATACTATTTTAAAAAATCATAATATAGAATTTGAAATTTATAATGACCGTCACGACCCTGATTTTGGCGGGTTTTTACCCGAGCCGAAAAAGGAATTTTTGCTTCATTCAAAGGTAAATCATATAACGTTTGCAAATGACGGTGACGCCGATAGATACGGGGTATTGGATGAAAACGGCAATTGGGTTTCCCCCAATATCATAATGGCAATACTTTTAAAATATTTAAAAGAAAAAGGAAAAGAAGGCGCCGTCGTTAAGACGGCAGGCGTAAGTCAAATCGTCGAAATCGTTGCAAATAAACTTGAAATTCCCGTAATTGAAACTCCTGTCGGCTTTAAATGGATTGGAGCAAAAATGAGAGAAAACAAAACGATTTTAGGCGGTGAAGATTCGGGCGGATTATCGATTGGAGAACATATCAGCGAAAAAGACGGCATTTTTGCAAACCTTTTAATTATGGAAGCGGTTTCAAAAACGGGAAAATCTCTTGTTGAGCTTGAAAAAGAAATTTTAGAGTTTGCAGGCGTAGAGCTTTTTCAAGACAGGGTTGATATAAAACTCGAATCGGACGATATAAAAAATGAAATAATTTACAAAATAAGCAAAGAAGAAATGTTCGGCAAAGACGAAATCGTAAAAAAATCCGATCTTGACGGCATAAAGCTTTATTTGAACAGCGATTATACCCAAATTCTAATAAGAAAATCAGGGACGGAACCGCTTTTAAGGTTTTATATAGAATCTGCTTCAAAATCCAAAATAAATTTTTTAAAAGAATTTATAAAAGGTTATGCTTTTGTTGCGGGGTAATTTAATAAAACTTTTAACATAATATGTAAAAAAAGTTTTTTATTGTAAAATACGTTTATGAAAACAAAAACAATAGCAATAGTCGGGCGCCCAAACGTAGGCAAATCCACTCTTGTAAACAGAATAACGGGCGAAAGACGTTCAATCGTCGATGATATGCCGGGGGTTACAAGAGATAGGATTTATTTTGATGCGATATGGCAGAATAAACCATTTGTTTTGATTGATACGGGCGGTATTATTACAAATGACGAAGATGAATTTGTAAAAAATATTTTTTCTCAAGCTAAAATTGCGGTTGAAGAAGCCGACCTTATAATTTTTGTAACGGATGCAAAAACGGGCTTAAATCCTTACGATAATGATATTGCAGATATTTTAAGACAATCAAAAAAAGAAGTTATTGTTGCCGCAAATAAAGTTGACTCTAATGATGAAATAACTTCGTATACGGAATTTTATTCTTTGGGCTTTGAAAAAGTTATGCCGATTTCCGCCCTCCATGGGTCCGGTACAATCGGCGATTTGCTGGATGAAATAACAAAAGACATTGAAAGATTGGAAGAACCCGACGATTTCGGAGCAATTAAAATTGCAATTGCAGGAAAGCCCAATGCGGGAAAAAGTTCGATTTTGAACAGTCTTTTGAATGAACAAAGAGCAATTGTTTCTGATGTGTCGGGTACAACAAGGGATTCTATCAATTCCGAAATTACATACAAAGGCGATGATTACATTTTAATTGATACCGCAGGAATCAGAAAGAAATCTAAAGTTGATTACGGTGTTGAGGCTTTTGCCGTTGATAGAGCAATAAAATCAATAAGGGAAGCCGATGTTACGCTTCTTGTGATAGATTCGACCGAAGGCTTATCCGATCAGGACAAAAAAATTGCGCAAACCATAGAAGAAGCAGGCTCGGGTATAATTCTCGTTTTTAATAAGTGGGATTTAATTAAAAATGTTCAAACTCATAAACTTGAGCAGGAAATTGAAAAGGACGCTCCTTTTTTAAATTATGCCAAAAAAATCTTTATAAGCGCAAAAACGGGACAGAGAATAAATCAAATTTTTGAAATCTCGAAAGAAGTATGGAGTGAGAGGAAAAAACAAGTTCAAACAAGTGTGTTGAATAAAATTTTGAATGAAGCGCTGAGCCTTAATCCGCCAAGCTCGATTAAGGGAAAATTCTTAAAAATTTATTATGCGACTCAATCTAAAACCTGTCCTCCGACATTTACTTTTTTTGTAAATTCAAGAAAGCTTTTGCAGGATTCTTATAAAAGGTATTTAATGAAAAAACTCAGAGAGGCTTTCGGATTTTTTGGCACTCCCGTTCGGTTGAATTTTAAAGAAAAGGGAGAAAAATAATGTCTTTAGGGCTGATTTTATTAACCGCTCTCATAGCATATCCGGCGGGTTCAATTCCCACAGGCTACATTATCGTTAAATGTAAAACGGGACAAGACATAAGAAACACAGGTTCAGGCTCGACGGGCGCAACAAACGTAAAAAGAATACTCGGAAAAAAATGGTTCTTTACGGTTATGATTCTTGATGCAATAAAAGGGTTTATTCCCGTCATATTTGCAAAATACCTAATTCAAAATGATACCATGGGTCTTTATGCCGTAATTGCCGCAATTTTTGTTATTATAGGACATGCTAAACCCGTTTTTCTCGGGTTTCGTGGCGGAAAAAGCGTAGCGTCCGGTGTCGGGACGTTTTTGGGGCTTAACTTTTTTGTCGGAATAAGTTTAGCTCTTATATGGGGAGTGATTACATATATTTCAAAATATGTATCGTTAGGCTCTATTATTGCGCTTATTTGTGCGCCCGTTCTTATGTATTTATTCAAAAACCCGTTATGCTATACGATTTACGCTTTAATTGCCGCAATTTACATAATTTATCTTCATAGAGAAAATATTAAAAGATTGATTAAAGGATGTGAAAACAAGGTAAGATGATGAAAAATATCGAATTTGCTCCAAAAGTTCAAGTTAAAAACAAAAAAATTTTATCATTGGTTTATACCCCCGGTGTTGCCGAGAGCTGCCTTAAAATACAAGATGATTTGGAGAAAGTTTTTGAACTTACCAACCGCTCAAATCAAGTTGCGGTTTTATCTTACAACCTTGAAGAATCAACCAAACGTGCCGTATTTTTAAAAGAAACAAGAACAACGGATGCCATTCCTCTTGTGATTAAAAAATGTTCCAAAGAAGAATTTCAAATGGTAGAAGAAGCCATAATGCCTAACTTTATGGGTGTTGATACAACTCTTACAAAAGGGCTTCCTTTTGATAACGACGAATTTATTCCGACTTGTTCAAAAGGGTGCGTTTTACCTGACTTTATAAAAATTGAAAATATGCAGCCGATTGAGCTTAGAAGCGCTTTCGGCGGGGTTTTGGAAACGAGAGTCGTCGAATCTTCCAAACAAATAAAACCCGTTGCCATAATCTCTGACGGCTCTGCCGTTTTGGGGCTCGGGAACATAGGCTCTTGGGCGGGGCTTCCCGTTATGGAAGGAAAAGCGGTTTTGTTCAAAGAATTGGGCGAAGTTAATGCGCTTCCTTTATGTCTTGCAACTCAGGATATAAATAAAATTAAAAAAATAGCTTATCTTTTAGAAGATTCCTTTTCGGGAATAAATTTAGAAGATATAAAAGCGCCTGAATGTTTTAACATTGAAACGTTTTTAATACAAAATTTGAAAATTCCCGTTTTCCATGACGATCAGCATGGTGCCGCAATTGTTGTTCTTGCGGGGCTTTATAATGCACTTCGTCTTGTTAAAAAGAGAATAGAAAACGTAAAAATAGCAATATCGGGCGCAGGAGCGGCAGGGCAGGCAACTTGCAGGCTTTTACTCAAGGCGGGTGCAAAAAATATTATAATGACCGATGTGTACGGAATTGTTTATAAAGGGCGCAAGGAAAACGATAAATCGCTTGACGATATATCAAAAATAACCAATCTTGATAATATAAAAGGCGGACTAAAAGAAGCGCTCCAAGGGGCGGATGTTTTTATAGGACTTAGCGCAGGAAATATTTTAAGAGAAGATATGGTAAAGGATATGGCAGAAGATTCGATTGTTTTTGCTCTTGCAAATCCGACGCCCGAAATTATGCCGAATCTTGCAAAAAGGGCGGGCGTCAGGGTTTATGCATCGGGGCGTTCGGATTTTCCAAATCAGCTCAATAATTCTCTTGTTTTCCCCGGGTTATTCAAAGGAATAATTGACTCGGGTGCAAATAAAATTACCGATGAAATAAAAATTATGACCGCAAAAACTTTGGCAGGTATGGTGTATGACGACGAATTGGACGAAGATTATATTATACCCGATGCAATTGATTACAGGGTTGCAAAAAATATTTCAGCAAGTATTATTAATCATGTCAGAAATTTTACAACCGAACACCGAAAATAAAATCCTTAAAACGCAGGACAGCTTAAAACCCGAAGTTCTGTATGGGGGTGTTCTTTATGTTGTCACTAAAATAAATAGTCAAAACAAAATCGAAAGGTAAATTTAACGTGAGCGAAGAAATTAAAGAAACTACTGTTGAAAATACGGAAGAAGTTGTTGAAGCAAATGATGCGGAAAATGCCGTTGAAGAAGCTGAAGTCACAACTTTAAAACCTCAAAGAAAACAGTCAAGAAGAAGAAAAATCGAAACGGTTGAACCCGTTGAGTCGGAATGGAAAGAACAAGTCGTTCAAATCCGTCGTGTTACCAAAGTTGTTAAAGGCGGTAAGAAATTGAGCTTTAGAGCAATTGTTATTGTCGGTAACAAAAAAGGTCAAGTCGGTATGGGCGTTGCAAAAGCTGCCGAAGTTATCGTTGCTATTCAAAAAGCAATTGCCGACGGCAGAAAAAATTTAATCACCGTTCCTATTTACAAAACCACAATTCCTCACCAAATCACAGGTAAATCAGGTGCAGGTTATGTTAAATTAAGACCCGCATCTCAAGGTACCGGTGTTATTGCGGGCGGTGCGGTTCGTGCGGTACTTGAACTTTGCGGTATCGAAAACATTTTGGGCAAATCATTAGGTTCAAAATCTCCTCTTAATGCGGCAAATGCTACTTTAAAAGCTCTTAAAGAATTAAGAACTTTTAAAGATGTCGCTAAAGAAAGAGGCATTTCATTGAAACAAGTATTAGGATAAGGTGATAAAAATGGCTAAAAAAGAAGAAAAAATCAAAATAAAATTGGTCAGAAGCACAATCGGCGCTCCCGATAAACATGAAAAAATCGTTAAGGCGCTCGGCTTAACAAAGACCAACAGGGTAGTAGAACATGCTAAATCAGCTACCATTATGGGTATGGTTAATAAAATCCCTCATTTGGTAGAAATCGTTGAATAATTAGAAAAGGGTATAAAATGATAACATTAGAAGATTTAAAACCCAATCAGGGTTCCGTTAAAAAAGTCGTAAGAGTCGGACGTGGACGCTCGTCAGGCTGCGGTAAGACTTCATCGAGAGGTAACAACGGCGAAGGACAAAGATCGGGCAGATCCTCAAAAAGAGGTTTTGAAGGCGGTCAAATGCCTGCATTTAGACGTTTACCCAAATTAAAAGGTTTCAACAACGTCTTTGCTTTGAATACATCGGCAGTTAACGTTTCTGATTTAAACAGAATAAACGCTGATGAGATTACGCTTTCCGTTTTGGTTGAAAATAAAATCGTTCATCCCTCAACCGAAGTTTTAAGAGTTTTGGGAAACGGCGAATTAACCAAAAAAGTTACCGTTAAAGCTAACTACTTTACGGAAAGTGCTAAAGAAAAAATCGAAAAAGCTGGCGGAAAGGTTGAAATAGTTTAATAATGCAACAACAAGCAACAAATGAACAAATGTTCCAATCCTTGATGAACAATATTCAATCAAGCGGTTTGAAACAAAAATTGATTTTTACGTTTCTAATGATAGCGCTCTTTAGATTCGGAACGCAGCTTCCCATATTCGGGATTAACAATGAAGCGTTCAGACATCTTGCTTCCGGAAATAATATTATAGGGTTTCTTGATTTATTTTCAGGCGGTGCTTTAGGAAAAGTTTCAATTTTTGCTCTCGGTATCGGGCCGTATATTACTTCTTCAATTATAATTCAGCTTTTAGCGGTTATAATTCCCGGTCTTGAAAGGCTCCAAAAAGAAGAAGGTGAAGCGGGAAGAAGAAAAATCCAACAGATAACAAGGCTGTTTACGGTTGGTATTGCTCTTTTTCAATCCCTCGTATTTGTTCTTTTGTTGTCAAAGCTCCCCGGAACGGTAGTTTCTTCCTTGAATCCGATGTTGTTTTACATTGGTTCAATGGTGGCACTAACCGCAGGTTCGGTTTTTGTTATGTGGCTCGGTGAGCTCATAACCGAAAAAGGTATTGGAAACGGTGCGTCGCTCATAATCTTTGTCGGTATTATAGCAGGTATTCCTCTGTATACGGAAAGAACTGCGACGCTTGTTTCCCAGGACCCGAGGCTCCAGTTGGGCTTAGTGATTTTGCTTGCAATTTTTATTGCGGCAACAATATTTATTATTATTCTCCATGACGCTGTCAGAAAAGTCCCGATTGTATCGGCAAGAAGGCAGGTCGGCAATAAAGTATACGGCGGACAAAGCTCTAATATTCCTTTTAAATTAAATCCGGGCGGAGTTATGCCGATTATTTTCGCAATAGCTATTTTATTGTTCCCGTCTACCATTTTACAATTATTAACTCAGATGAAAATTGATAATTATGCGGTAAAAAGTACGCTGGAACACATTAATTCTCTTTTGAGCCCTGCAAGTATAAGCTATTATATTATTTATTTCTTTTTGATATTTGCCCTTACTTTCTTTTATGCTTCAATTATGCCTAACATGCAGCCGAAAGAAATAGCGGACAATCTTAAAAAATACGGGTCTGCAATTCCCGGTGTTAAACCGGGGAAACCTACGGCGGATAAACTTGATGAAATTTTATCAAGATTAATGTTTATAGGTGCTATTGCATTGGGTATTATCGCTATGGTTCCGACCGTTGCTTCGGGTGTATCGGGAATTACTACCATGCAAGGTTTGGGCGCAACTTCATTAATTATTATGGTTGGTGTTGCACTTGACTTTATAAACAGAATTAAAACACATCTTTTAGCAAAAAATTACGAGACATTCTTAAAATAGGACGTTTACAATGACAAAAGCATTTATTTTCTTAGGACCTCCGGGTTGCGGAAAAGGTACTCAGACGGAACTTCTGGCAAAGGAATTAAAATTGCCGCATATTGATACCGGTTCTTTGCTTAGAAAAAATATCAAAGAAGAAACAGAAATCGGAATTATTGCAAAAAAATTCATTGATAAGGGGCAATTGGTTCCTATTGAAGTCGTGACAAGCGTTATTGAAAATCGTCTTAAAAGCAGTGATTGTAAAAACGGTTTTGTATTGGACGGTTTTCCGAGAAGTTTAGAACAAGCTCATTCTTTGAATAAAATTATTAACAATCTTGATTTTAAAGTTGAATTGGATGCCATTTATTTTGACATTCCTGTTGAAGTTTTGGTTGAAAGGCTTGTAAACAGACGTTCATGCCCTAAATGCGGTAAAATTTACAACTTAAAAACTAATCCTCCGAAAAATCAAAATTTATGTGATGATTGTAATGTCGAATTAATTCAAAGAAAAGACGATACAAAAGAAACGGCGCTTTTAAGGTTTGAAACTTATGATAAAGAAACTCGCCCGTTAATTGGATTTTATACGAGTCGAGGAAATTTGAAAACGGTTAATGCGAATCAAGCAATTGAGGACGTTTGGGATGAATTAATTCAAACGATTAAAATAAGAGTTTAAAAGGCGAATACCTCGCCTTTTTTAGTGACATACTAAAAATTAGAAAAGAGACATAATATGGTAGCTAAAAAATCAAGAGAAGAAATTAAATTAATGAAAATAGCAGGTTCTATTGTTGCAAAGGTTCATGCTGAAATGAAAAATGTTATAAAACCGGGGATGTCGACACTGGACCTTGATAAAATTGCTTACGAAATAATTAAGGACAATAAAGCAACCCCGACATTTTTGGGTTATCATGGGTTTCCCGCTTCAATTTGTGCTTCAATTAACGAAGAAGTCGTCCATGGAATTCCGTCCGAAAAAAGAATTTTAAAAGAGGGAGATGTTATTTCCATTGATGTCGGCGCAACTTACAGGGGGCTTGTAGGCGATGGAGCTTGGACCTACCCTGTGGGGGAAATTGATTCTAAAGTTCAAAAACTTTTAGAATATACCGAAAGAGCTTTATACGCAGGTATTTCAAAAATGATAGAAGGAAACGTTTTGGATGATGTTTCAGGCGCAATAGAAGATGTTGCAAACGAAGGAAAATTTGGGATAGTTCGTCAATATGGCGGTCATGGCGTTGGTCATAACATGCATGAAGAACCTTTCTTGTATAATTATCGTGTCGGAAGTAAGACAAAAATAAAAGCGGGAAACGTCATTGCAATTGAACCTATGTTAAATTTAGGGGTTGATGATGTAATGGTTTTGGGGGATGAATGGACGGTAATCACAAAAGATAAATTGCCTTCCGCTCATTTTGAACATACCGTTATGGCAGGAGAAAGCGAACCTTTAATTTTAACTAAACTATAAAATATATGAACAATTTAAAACTTAAAAAAGCAAACCGTTTAGGTTTGCTTTTTGTTATTGAAAGTATAGCTTTAAATACAATTATTCATCAATGCAAGATGATATAATATGGTCTATTTTTGCCTGAATTAAATCTATTTTGTCTTCAAGAGCATCCATTCTTGCTACCATGCCTTGAGTTTTTTGTGTATTATCGTAGAAAATATCAATAAACTCTTTTGCATTGAATGATTCGTTTTGCTTTTGGTATACAGAGTCAATTTTTGACATCAACTCTTCAATTTTCATCTCTTGTATTCTGTATTTTTTATAAACATTTGTCAGAACTTCTTCAAGTTTGTGCGGCGAAATATTATTTTTTTCGCCTTGCATTATTCTTGCTTTGTAATCTTCCATTCTGATTTTGTCTGATTTTTCGATTTTTGCTGCAAGATGGTCAATTTTTGCGGTTGCATTTTTAATCCAATTATCAAAACGCATAATATCAGAGCCGATTGCTCTGGAAATTTTTGCACTTTCGAGATTGATATTTTTTAATTCAACAAGTCTTGTCGCAAATTCTTTAAAATTACTTAATTTATTATTTTTTTCAAGACCGATTTTAATTTTTGCGATGTCGGTTTCCATATCAGCCATGGTATAGACATGCTCACTGTTTTCTTCTTTTGAGTTTGAAAAATAGTTTTCAATTTTAGAAATTTTTTCTTCCAATTCTCTTGATAATAATTTTTGAGAATTGGTCGTGTTCATTTTCAACTCATCTCTTATGATGTCGTTATTTCTGCTTATGATTTCATAAACTTTTTCGTCAACTCTATGATAAATTTCACTAATCGCTTCATCGAATTTTTTGGATAGAGCTTCCGTTTTTTCGTCTAAATTCTCTTTGTAAATTTCTCTGTTAGATGTTAATAATTCTAAAACTCTGTTGTCCGAGTTTTCGGTAGAATATTCGATTAATTCTTCAATGCTCGAATTTTTTTCGGTAATTTTTTGAATTTCTTCTTTAAGTTCGTTAATTGCCGTATCTTTTGCTTCTTGAAATTCTTTTCTAATATCGTCAATAACGTTTTTGATTTCTTCCGTAATATTGCTTGTGTTTTCTTCTTTTGATACTTTTGAATTAATACTTGCAATGTTTTCGCCGATAAGTTTAATGTTTTCGACAACGGATGAGTCTTTTAAGTCGACGAAATCTTTAATTTCGTTGCAATGACTTTCGATTTTATCCGTAATTGTTTTTATATGTTCTTCAATATTTGAATTGTTATCAAGATAGGATAAATTAGAAGTTCTTGTTCCTATAAGTTCAAGATGTTCGCCGATTAAATCAAATTTATCTTCAATTGATTTATTGATTTTGTCGCTGTTGATTGAAACTTTTTCGTTGATTTCTTCGGTTACTTCGCTTAATCTTTCAAGATTTTCTTTAAGAACATAACCGTTTTCTAAAAGTTTATCCGTTTGAGCGCTTTCAACGGGAGCTGCGTTTTGATTAATTAAATTAATCAATTCTTCTTTATTTTTTGAAATTGCAGCCGCAAAATTTGCATTAATATCTTCGATTCTTTCTTTTAATTCGTTTAAGATATTTCCGCTTTCGTCAATCCCTGTTTTTATAACATTAGAACTGTTGATAACTTCATATAAGTCCTCTAAGATTTTTCTTGATATTTCTTCTTTGTCTTTGGAATTATCTTTAATATCTGCAATTCTTGCAATTTTTTCAAGAATTTCATTATTTAAAGCGTCATTTTTTTCGTTTGTAAGCGTTGTTAAAATTTCCGCTTCTTGTTTTAAATATGATGAAATATCAATTTTTAATTCTTCGGATTGGTTTTTTATAAACGTGCTTAACGAGTCGAATTTATCGGCTTCCGCTTTATCTAAAAGCTCTTTTATAAGTTCTTTAATTTCAGGCTTGAAATTATTTAAAGAGTCTTGAACTTCGGCTTTAACTTCTTCTTTTGTGCCGCCTTTAATATTTTCGACTATGTCACAAATTGAGCTTAATTTTGAATGCAAAACCGCTTCAAGTTCGGTAACGGCTGAGGTTATCGCATCGTTAGAAGCTGAATTGTCGTTGCTTTCAAGGATTTTTTTAAGTCCTTCAATGTCCTCTTGAATATTTGTTTGAAATTCCAATATAAAATCGGTTGTTCTCTTGGCGTTTTCAAGCCCTTGAGTTAAAACGTTCTGCTCAAGAGCATTAATTTGTTCTTCAATTGATACATTGGAAATATTTTTAATAAGTTCAACCAAAAGAGAAACTTTATCATTAACATCTTTGATTTTTTCTTCGGCGGAGTTATTTTGAATTATCCCCGTTACTTCAATCAAATTCGATAATTTATCCTGAATGTCTTTAAAATAGGTTTCGCTTACGTCATGAGTCGTTTTGTCGTTTAAAATTTCTTTGATATGTTCCAGCTTTTGCGAAACGGCATTAACTTCATCGCTTTTTGAGACGGTTGAAATCTCGGCTTTTATCTGTTCAACTTCTCTTAGAGCGTTCAGTTTTTGATTAATTTCAATTATTTCTTCACTTTTTGCATTTTGCGCAATGTTTTCTTTTATTGAATTAAGTTCGTTCAATGCTTCCAGTTTTTGATAAATGGGGGCAAGTTCTTCACTTTTCACGATTGAAGAAAGTTCTTTTGCAATTGTTTCAAAATTGGTTACATCCTGAATTTTCTTTAATTCGGATAAAATTTCATCTTTGTTTGAAGAATTTTTAATTGCTTCAATAGAACTTAAAAGTTCTCTGTTATCTACTTTTCCGCTTATATGGCTAAGTTCGTCCAAAAGACCGTCGCATTCGGATTTAATGGCGTTAATTACGGTTATCGTACTTGCTTGGTTTGTTTTTTCGATTTCTTGCTTTATATCATCCGCTTTGGATGTGAAATCGTCTTGGAGAATACTGTTTAACTTTTGAACTTCTCCAATCATATTGGTTACGTTGTCGTTTGTGCTTATGTTTGAATTTAAAAGCGAGCTTGAAATTTTATCAAAGCTTGCATCAAAATTTGAAGAAATTTCGTTTAATTTATTGTTTAAAGTTGAAAAAATTCCTTCTTTAAATTCGGCAACGGAAGTGTATAAACGAATAATATCTTCCCCTAAAGAAGAATTCGAATCAATTTTTAATTCTTCGATTTTGCCGATTAATTTATTTAATTGTGTTTGAATAATTGCTTGAACACCGTCTTTGTCGGGATTATCAATACTCGATTTAATATCACTCAAGAGATTAAAGATTGCGTTAATTTTGCTTTCAACAAGTTCCAAATCTTTTTTTGAAGTTAAGTCGATAAGCTGCTGTTCAATTTGAGCTAAATCGGTTTGAAGTTGTTCAAATTTTTCTTTTGTTTGGTTTTGTCCCGATTGACGTATTATGTTTTTGATTTCTTCCTGTTTGTCGCTTACTACGTTCATTGCTGAAACCAAAACGTTTTGATTGCTTTCGATTGTTTCAAGATAATATCTCAATCTTTGAAATTCTTCTCTTGAACTTAGGGTTTCAACACGTTTCAAAAATTCTTCAAAATTATTGTTTAAGACTTCTGCAATTCCGTCGTATGATTTTGAAATTGAGAGAATTTCATCGCTTAATTTTGTAATTTGAATTGAAGCGGATGAATTTTTAAGAGTTTCAAGCCCCTTTTTAACGCTGTCGTAAATAAGCTCTTGATTATTCATTTTTGAATACAGGGCTTCAATATCATTTAAAATTCTTGTTATATCTGAGTCTAATTTCGGATTTTGAACAACCTTTTCAACGGATGCTATAAAAGTTTCAAAAGTTGAAAACCTCTCCTGAACCTCTTGGCGCTGTTTTTCAAGAGCATTTAACATTAAGTCCTGAATATTATCAACGCTGTTTGAATTAATGTTTTCAAACCTTGTCGACAAATTGTTTAAAAGATTATTTATATCGCCTGAAGTCAACATTGGTCTGCTGGATAAATTTCTTACAGCATTTGTAAGTTCGTTTACTCTTACCTCTAAATTGTTGGTACTCATGTTATTTAATCCAATCCGATATTTTTCCCGTATTAATCAGTATTTTACATCAAACCTTGTTTTTTTACAAATTTGACAATTCTTTCGCCAGTATCAAATCTTTCAAAGTTAAATCTCTGGGCGAATTCGGCTCTGTCGAATGTTTTCTTAAAAGAAACGACGGATGAAAAACGGGAATTAATTTTATTCCGTTTTTATATTCAAAAATTTGACCTCTTGCTTTTGAAATTGTCATTTTTTTATCATCAATAAAACTCTCAAACGCAGTCGCTCCGCACAAAATAATTACTTTTGGATTAACCGCTTTAATTTGTGCTTCGAGATTTTTACCGCAAGCGTTTTTTTCTTCTTTTGTGGGTTTTCTGTTTTCGGGCGGTCTGCATTTTACCGTATTTATTATGTATAAATCTTTTTTTCTGTCAATTCCGGCATTTGATAAAAATTCGTTTAAGAGCTTGCCCGCTCTCCCCACAAAAGGTATGCCCGATTTATCTTCATCGGCGCCCGGAGCTTCTCCGATTAAAATAATTTTAGCGTTTTCGGACCCGTCAGAAAACACAATATTGCTCCTTGAACTACATAGGGAGCAATTTGTGCAATCTTTTAATTTTTCTTTTAATTCTTTCAGCATTAATTAGTTTTATATTCCTTTTCAAATCCAAACAAAGAACTTACCGATTGATCGTCGTGAATTCTTGAAATTGCTTCTCCAAGCAACGGTGCCACCGATAATTGAGTAATTTTTTCCGGGATATATTCATTTTGTGATAAAGGAATTGTATTTGTTACGATAACTTCTTTAATCGGAGCGTCGTTTAATCTTTGAAGCGCAGGTCCCGAAAATACGGGGTGTACCGCACAAACATATACTTCTTTTGCGCCTTCTTTAATTAAGAGCTTGCTTGCTTCGCAAATTGTTCCTGCCGTATCAATCATATCATCAAACATAACGCAAATTTTGCCTTTAACTTCGCCAATCACATGATCTGCTACCGCAACATTGTGTTGAGTTCTTCTTTTATCAATTATTGCAAGCGGACATGAAAGTTGTTTTGCAAAAACTCTTGTTCTTTGAACGCCGCCCGTATCGGGAGAAACGGCAACGAGCTCTTCTTGATTGAGGTTTAAATTTTTGATGTAATTTACTATTATACTTGTTGCATAAATATGGTCAACCAAAATATTGAAGAAGCCTTGAATTTGACCCGTATGTAAATCCATTGCGAGAACTCTGTTTGCTCCTGCGGTTGTTAAAAGGTCGGCAACGAGTTTTGCCGTAATTGCTTCTCTGCCCGTTGTTTTTCTGTCTTGTCTTGCGTAACCGTAGTATGGAATAACGGCTGTTATGGTTTTTGCGGAAGCTCTTTTAAATGCGTCAATTATAATTAAAAGTTCGACCAAATTTTCGTTAACGGGATTGCATATCGGCTGAACCACAAAAACATCATCTCCTCTTATCGAGTCTTGAATTTGAACGTAAGTTTCACCGTCGGAAAAATTTTTAATAATCATCGGGCCGACGGATGTTCCTAAATATTTTGCGATTTCTTCGGCTAAAACGGGGTTTGACCTTCCCGAAAAAAGTTTTATTTCATGGGTTGGAAGTATATTTTGCTGTCTTTCCGACAAAACTTGAGCTGAAGCACTCATTTTATTCTCCTTTGTTTATGTAATTTTTAATTTCTTTTTGGGGCGCTCTTGTAAGACCCAAGGAATTAGCTCCGACATCTTTAGTGATGATTGAGCCTGCTCCGATTAGAGCATTTTCTCCTATTGTGACGGGAGCCACCATAACCGTATTTGAGCCGATTGAAGCACCGTTTTCTATTATTGTTTTTGACTTTATTTTTGTTCTTGAATCGTAATTTGCCGTAATTGTTCCTGCGCCTATGTTTACGTTTTCTCCAAGCTCGCTGTCGCCTATGTAAGTTAAGTGGCAAACGTTTGTGCGGGATTTAACATGTGCTTTTTTAAGCTCAACAAAATTTCCGATTTTTACGTTGTCCTCTATTGTGCAATCCCCTCTTAAATGCGAAAAAGGACCGATTTTGCAATTTTTGCCGATTTTATTTTCTCCTTCGATTACAACGGAAGGCAGAATTATCGTGTCGGGTTCAATTTGAGTTTCGGGAGAAATATAAGTCGTATTTGTATCAACTATTGTTACTCCTTCATCCATAAGCTCTTTTAATTTTCTTTTTCTCAAAATTTGCACTGCTTCGGCTAAATTTTCTCTTGAATTTATTCCGAAAATTTCATCGGAGTCGTTTATTGTGTAAGGAAAAACTCTTTTATTGTTAATTTTTCCCCATTTAATAATATCCGTTATATAGTATTCTTTTTGTGCGTTATTGTTTTTTATTTCATCAATTCCGATGCTTGATGTTTCCCAGTTTATGCAATATACACCCGCATTGACTTCTTTTATTTTTTTTACGTTTTCGTCTGCGTCTTTTTCTTCGATGATTTCTTCGAGCTCATCGTTTTTATTTCTTATTATTCTGCCGTATCCTTTCGGATTATCAAAAACGGCGCTCATAACCGTTATATCGGAGTTGTTTTCGTTGTGAAAGTTTACAAAATCAATCAAAGTTTCTTTTTTTATTAACGGTGTGTCGCCGCATAAAATAAGGACATTGCCTTTGTAATTTTTCAGTTTCTCGTTCGCTGTTTTTACGGCATGTCCTGTTCCTAACTGTTCTTTTTGAACTACTATGGTTGAATTTTTATAATTCTGAGATAAATATTTTTCAACAAGTTCTCCGCCATGTCCTATAACGACAATGTTTTCAACGGAGCCTGTTTTATTTGTCGCTTCTATAACCCTTGCAATAAGCGGTTTATTAAAAATTTCATGCAAAACCTTCGGGGTTTTTGATTTCATTCTTGTACCCTTGCCTGCTGCGAGTATTACCGCCTTTAAATCTTTTTTCATAATAAAACCTTACACAATGTTAAATAAATTTTCCCATGAATATCGTTTTAATTAAAGATATATTTAAAATTTATTAAGTTCCCCCGTAAAAACTATTTTTTGTTTCTTTGTGCCATTTCTCTTAAAGTAGGTTCTTTCGGGAATAATTCAAGACCTTTGTTTATGATTTCGTTTGATTTTTCTATGTTAATTCTTTGGTATTCATTTGCAAGATAAATAAATTCTTTCGGTTTTTTTAAATATGATAATTGAATTTTATCCAAAGTTTTGCGGTAATCTCCCCAATCGCCTTTTGCTTTATATGTTTTGGCAAGATTTGCAAGATTTGAAAATCCTTCTTTTAATTCGGCGGATTTTTCAAAATTTGAAATTGCCTGCGCATAATTTTTTCTTTTTACGTTTGCAATTCCTATAAAATTATAACATTCCGCATCTTTCGGAATATTGCCGGAAATGGCATATTCAAAAGCGTTTACGCTGTTTAACCATTTGCCGAGTTCAAGATAAATTTTTCCTAAAGTAACGTAATTTTCTTTATTATCTTTATCGAGCTCTATTGCTTTCAATTGGTAATTAAGCGCATTATTCAAATCTCCCGATAAAATATAAACCTGTGCCATATAAGATAAAATTTCGGGCGAACTTTCAAATTCGGGGTTTGATAAAAGCGATTGTTCAAAATATTTTATCGCTTCATCGGGTTTGTTTTCATTAATTAAAACTTTTATTATTTCAGACAACGTATCGTAATTTGTTTTGTCCAGCGAATAAGCGCTTTTTAGAGCTTCAAAAGCCTTTTCGTCTTTATTTTTTGCTTTTAATTTTTTATATTTATTCATATAATAATCGATGTCGTTTTTGTCTTTGTTTTTGTTGTTTTCGGTTTGAACGGCGTTTTCGGCGACGGTTTCCGCATTCGCAAATACGGGTTCCGTGTCTTTTGAAAAGGCAACACCTTGAATTAAAAACAATAATATTATAAGTGTAATTTTTTTCATTTTTTAATCTCTAAAAATAATTCCATGACTTTTTTATGTATATTTTCTATTGAATCATCCGCATTGATAACTTTTATTCTGTCGGGGTTTTTCTTTGCGATTTCAAGATATCCCGTTCTTAATTTTTTGTGAAATTCAAGCCCTTCTTCTTCGAGCCTGTCTTTTTTGTCGCATCTTTTATTAATTCTATTTTGCGCAATTTTTGTATCTATGTCAAAAACAATCGTTAAGTCCGGTTTTAAACCTTTAGTTGCGATATTATTCAGGTTTTCAAGCATATTGATATCTAAACCTCGCCCGTATCCCTGATAAGAAATTGTCGAATCAATGAATCTGTCGCATAAAACGACACCGCCTTTATTTAAAAAGGGGACAATTTCATACTCCGTATGCTGCGCCCTATCCGCTAAATACATGAAAACTTCCGCATTATCGGCTATCGGTTTATCATAATGCAGTAATATTTCTCTTAACTTTAATCCTAAATCTCCCGAACCGGGTTCTCTTGTTAAAAGAGAAGCAATATTATTTTTGTCAAGATAAGTTTTTAGAAGCTCGATTTGAGTCGTTTTTCCGCAGCCGTCTGCGCCCTCAAATGTAATGAATAAACCCTTTTTCATCATCTCCTTCTTTCTTTGTAAAAAATTATATCAAAAACTTTTGTAAAAATAAAATTACATTTTATGGTAATTTTAAATCTTTTAAATTATTATGTTTGTACAAATTGTTTATAAATTGAAAGAGGAAGTTTCAAGGTGGAAACAAAGACTAATTACCCCGACGAGATTGTAAGCGCAGGTCAGCTTTTAAGAATACTGGATACCGATGCTAACGAAGTTTCATCCCTTTGTCAAAAAGCATGTTTAAGACCGAAAAAAGATGGTTTTGGCAATGTTTATTTTTCAAAAGGCGATGTTGATGTTTTAAGAAAAGTAAAAGAATTGTATGAACAAACAAAGAAAATTCAAGAGGAAAGACGTTCTTTTTCGGAAAAATCTTCAGTTGAGAGAAAAAGATTTCAAGGAAAGAAAATTGAAAAAATTCAGCCCGTAAGATTTGAATTTGAGGACAGAAAAAAAGAAACCGAAGCCCCTCAAGTATCCGAAAACGAAGAAAAACTTCTTCCCGCTGAAAATGTTTCCGCAAAGCAGGTTCAAACAATGCAAGTCGCTATGAATGAAGCTTTGGTTAATAAGATTGATGCGGTAGAAAACAACGTAATATCTAAATTAACCGACATTTTAAGCGAAAAATTGGACGGTTTGGATGAAGTTATTGTTGAATTAATTAAAGCAAAAACCGAAAATGAAACTTTAAGACAAAAAGTAAACGATTTAAATAAAGAAAATTTTGCTTTGAAAACGGAAAATTCTTCGTTTAAATCGGTAGGTTTAGGCTTATATGTCAAGAAAACTTCAACGGATAATTTCACGTTTTAATTAAATGAGTAAATTAATACGAAGTTTTTACCACAATTTAAAAGAGCCCGTTATTATATATGATACTCTAAACGGTATTTTTTACCAAAACAGAGCATCTAAGAGTATTTTTGGTCCCAATATAGAAAAAGAGGGAATAAAAGCTCTTGAAAAGACGGGGTACAAATTTCATTTTGATTTTTGTCTTTTAAAAAACGACGATATCATGTGGTCGCCTTTTATGGAAGCAGTTCATTCTTCTTGTGTATTTACGACGTACGGAATTTACCAAAAATCGGATACTCGGCTTTTTTATTTCATAATAAAAGCGTTTTCCGTCAAAAGGTACAGAATAATTTATTTTTATGACTGTACCAAAGAACTTAACTGTGAAAAAATAGCCGAAGAAAACGAAAAACTAAAAATACAAAATCAGAAATTTGCAAGTACAAATTCCAAAGTTCAAAATCAAGCTTTTAAAATGGGGCTTTTAAACAGAGTTTTAACGGGTTTGTCAAAAACTTTGGATTTTGACACTATGGTTAAAACTGCGCTCAAAGAGTTAAGTATAATTTTTGGTGCGAATAAATTGTATTTTGCAAAAAGAACTGCGATGGACAACTTTGAGGTTGAATTTTCTTACCCTGAGAATAAAATTCCGCAGGATAAAATTTTGTATTATGAAGAAAAAATAATGTCGGTTCTCGAAAAGGGGGAAATTCATAACGGTAACTTTTTAAAAGAGCATGATAATTCAAAAACTCCGATGAAATCTCCGTTTGCAAGAATTATCATGCCGGTTATGAAACAGGGGGATTTGTTTGGCATTATAGTAATTTTTACCCCAAAGAAAAATTTTTCCGATGTCGAAAAAGAGCTTTTATTAAGTATTTCAATTCAGATTTCAAATGCGCTTTTGGGTGCAAGTTTGTTTATGGAAGTGAATAAACAAAAAGAAGAATTGCAAAAAACTTTAAACGAGTTGAAAGAAACTCAATTACAGCTTATAAACTCGGAAAAAATGGCTTCTTTGGGACAATTAATAGCTTCCGTTGCACATGAAATAAATACGCCTTTGGCTTCAATTTCTGCGAATAACGAAATTATGAAAAAGTTGTTTAAAGATAAACTGAACGACGATTTGGAAGAAATGTTCGAGGATATTAATTCTATTGATTTTGAGGCAATAAAAAGAATAAATAATCTTGTTCAATCTTTAAAAAGGTTTGTAAGATTGGACGAAACGGTTCTTCAAAAAGCTGATATTAATAAAGAACTCGATTTAACTTTGGAAATTTTAAGGCATAAAACCAAAAAGGGAATAGAAATCGTAAAAAATTACGGTGAAATTGAAGAAATCGAATGTTACCCGAATATGTTAAATCAGGTATTTTTAAATATTTTAATGAATGCCGTTCAAAGTATAGAAAAACAAAAAACCCTGACCGGTGCGGATTATAAGGGAAAAATAGAAATTTTAACCAAAAAAGCGGATGATAATTTAATAATAAAAATTACCGATAACGGCTGCGGAATAGATGATGTAAACAAAAAGAAAATTTTTCAGGCAGGTTTTACGACAAAAAAAGTAGGTGAAGGAACGGGACTCGGGCTTGCTATTTGTAAAAAAATAGTCGAAAAACATAAAGGAAAGATTTCTTTTGAGTCAAATGTAAAAAAAGGCGAAAAAGCAACTTTTTTTGAGATATTAATTCCGTACGATATTTAAAAAGTTAAAATCCGGCGTTTAATGTCTGTTTTTTAAAGAATATTGCCTTTAAACCATTAAAAAATATTAAAATATGTGGAATTTTGTTTAACTTTATGTTACAATTTGTTATATAGGAAGCAAAAAAATCGTGTTATGTGTTTTATAGAAACGGGGAAAGGTGTGAAGATATGATAAATCCTGTTCAACAAAATTTTACATTTAAAGGTGCCATGACATCTCCTATCGGCGGCGGTATTTCTTCAGTAAGAAGAGATTATAAAGACACCGTAACGGAAGTAACCAGAATACAGGAAAGTTCCGGTGCTCCGATTGCGGGAAACAGCGCAGCACCCGAAAGCGATAATGTTAAAAAATTGAATGTTATGGCGTAAGGCAAAAAATTAATTTTGACCTGCGGAAGTTGTCCGCAGGTTTTTTAGTGTATAAAATACAATAAAATTAACATAAAAGTTTGTTTTATAAACGCAAAATGTCATATACCATAAAAACGATTAAAATTTTCAGTTGTTGCATGATGAATGTTTTATATTTTAACGGGCCGTTAAAATATATTTAACAGCCCGAGTTTAATAAAAATCAGCGATGAAATTATTCTTTTATAACTTTTATCCAACCTTTAGGAGCTTCAATCGTTCCCAATTGAATACCAATCAAAGTGTCGTAAAGTTTCTTTGTAATTTCACCCATAGAATCCATATTGTAAGTTATGTCTTCCCCATGGTCGTTTATTTTTCCGACGGGAGATAATACCGCCGCAGTTCCGCAAAGAGCGCATTCCTTAAAATCTTTCAATTCTTCTTTAAAGATTTCCCTTGTTTCAACTTTAAGGTTAAGATAATGTTCCGCAACGTATAAAAGCGAACGCCTTGTAATTGAAGGAAGAATCGAAGTTGATTTCGGGGTAATTACGGTGTTGTTTTTATCTACAAAAATAAAGTTTGCACCGCCTGTTTCTTCAACCTTTGTCCTTGTTGCGGGGTCAAGATACATATTTTCCGCATACCCTTTATTATGGGCATCGACAATAGCATGCAGGCTCATTGCGTAGTTTAAACCCGCTTTTATGTGTCCCGTTCCTTTGGGAGCAGCCCTGTCAAAATCGGAAATTCTTATTACAATCGGTTTTGCTCCGCCTTTAAAATAAGGTCCAACGGGTGTCGTAAAAATTCTAAATTGGTATTCGTCAGCGGGCTTTACGCCAATTACGGGGTTTGAACCGAACATGTACGGTCTTATATATAATGTTGCGCCGGTGCCGTACGGGGGAACGTAATCAATATTTCCCTCAACTGTTTTTACGATTGCTTCAACAAATTTATCCTTATCATAAGGGGGCATTTCAAGATAAGTGCATGAATCATACATTCTTTCGGCATTCAAATCGGGTCTGAAACAAACAATTTTGTTATCAACCGTCGTATATGCCTTTAATCCTTCAAAACAGGTTTGAGCATATTGAAGAACTCCCGCACTTTCGTTTAATATAATTTTGTCATCATCAATCAGCCCCAAATCATGCCATGAACCGTCTTTGTAGTTCGACACAAAACGTTTATCCGTTTTAATGTATGAAAAGCCGATTTTTGTCCATTCGATATCTTTTTTCATTTATTTCTCCACTATCTTTTAAAATTATAGCCTGTTTTTGTTGTTTTGCAACTATACCCGTAGTAAAAAATTATAATTTACAAAATTTAATAGCAAAAAGTTTTTATTTCATGTTTTAATTGTAATGTTGACAATTAATTTTAAATTATTTATTATATTTAAAAAAGGAAAACAAATTTTGAAATTTTATAACTCGAACAATCAAATGATGATGTGCATGTGCGCCTTAACAGGCGGCATAAAACGAATGTGCATCTGAATTTTTCTACACACATTAATTTTTTAAACCGCCTTAATCCGTTAAGGCGGTTTTTTTGTTCGCAGCTTATATAAGGAAATTTATCATGATTTCGGATGATTTTAATACAAAATTATTAACGGGTTTTATTAAATCTCAGGAAAATTTATCAAATACTCGCTTTATCCAAGATACAACGACAAACTGGCTTCCGAAAGCAGTATGTACAAGAAGCAAAGCTGATTTTGCGGAAATGAGCTTTTTAGAGTTTTTGGAGTCTGCAATATTTTATTTTATGGCTCCTTGTGTCGGCGAAAAATTATACAGAAATAATTTGTTCAAAAAGGTTCAACCCGAAGCCATAAAAGAAAAAGTTACGGAATTAATTCCAAAAAGTGTTGATATTATTAAAAACGACAAAACTTTAACCGATGCCGTAAAAAACCAATCCATAGCAACAAAAGCGGGAATAACTCTTGCATGTGCCGCTGTTCCCGTTGCGGAATACAATTTGAGTTTTGCAAAGAATTTATTTACCCTAAAAACGTTTGATAAAGCTAATTTTAACGATATTGCAAACCTTGAAGGCGATGAAAACGAAACTAAAGCACAAAAAGAACTTGTCGAAAACCATGCCAAAACTCAGCTTAAAAAAGCTGTCGGATATTCAACGGCAGCTCTTTTGGGCGGTCTTGCTCTCGCTAAATACGGTGCAAAATCAAAAAATGCAATGAAATTCTCGGAAGCTCTTTTAGAACCGGGGAAAAAAATATCAAGTCTTTTCGGGTTTGATAAAAAGGCGAAAACGCATGCTGTGGATAAAGGCGGAAAATTTGCCAAAAATGCGGATGAATTTTTAAATGAATATCTTAATCTTGATTTTGATTGTTCAAAAGGAAAAATGGATTTATCAAAAGGGCAACTGGCACTTACCGCAATAGCAGGGTTATTCGGGTATTCAAGCGCCGCAAAAGACAGGGGCGAATTGGATTATAAGGAAGTTTGGACAAGAGTTCCTTTAGTTGTATTTTATACAATTTTTGGCGGTTCGATGTTTGATTGGGCATTTAAAAATATACTTGCAAAAAAAGGAAAATTTCCCGATTTGATTAAAAAAGGAGTTGACGGTTCGGTTCAAAAAATTCCTTCAAGCGATAAACTTGAAGAACTTGCCGCTGATATTGCAAAGAAAAAAGGCACAAACATAAAAGATGAATTTAAGCGCCTGACGAAAGAAAAAGCAATAATAACGGGCGTTCCGTACGCTTTCAGTCTTTTGTTCATGGGTTTTTCACTGTCGTTAATAACAAGGCTTTGGACTCAATATCGCTATAATCATCAGGAGAAAAATCCGAATAATAAAAGCGAATTTCAAAAATTCCATAATGAATTTGTAAAACATATCGATAAAAATGCGTTTAAGAAATTCACAAACGGCGAAAATAAAGTGTCTAATGAACGATTAAATTTGTCGGCTTAATTTTAAAACTTGTTACAATTAACGTTTTATAATGGCAATTTTTGAGGTTCATCGGTTTTATCCCTGTATGATAAATGTAATGACACCTCAAAATGTTAGTTCGCCTGTATCCGCTCAACATAAAGACGGCAGGACGAAACTGAGCATTTTTTACATTAACGATTTGCATGGAAACATAGATAATATGTCGGGACTTGTTGCCGCTTCCGATAAATTTGACAGAGAAATTAAATCGAGTACGACAGACACTTTGAAAATCTCGGGCGGTGACAATATTGCAGGCGGCGATAAGAAAAAGAATAAACTTGTCATAAATCTTTTGTCAAGAATGGGAATTAACGCATCTGCCGTCGGAAACCATGAATTTGATTCTACGATAAGTTCTTTTTACACATATTTAAACCCTGATAAAACAAAATTTATTGCAGCTAATGCAAAAGCTCCGAACAACTCAAAATTTTATAACAATGTTCAAAAATCAAGCATTGTTGAAGTAAACGGACACAAATACGGCTTAATCGGACTTTTGCCTTTTGATTTGGAAACCGTTTGCGGAAAAGACGATGAAAAAATGGAAGGCATTCGCCCCTACGATATTGAAAATTCGGTAAAAATCGTAAATGATGAAGCCGAAAAACTTACTCAGCAAGGCGTTGATAAAATTATTCTTATAACGCACATAGGAAACGACAAAGATAAAGAAATTGCCCCTAAACTCCATAAAGTCGACGTAATTGTGGGCGGACACTCCCATACCGAAGTAAAAGGAATTGAACCGAATAAGAATTTGTTTAACAATTTGGACGGTGACCCCGTTTTAATCGTTCAAACCGGCGAAAATGCAAGAAATGCGGGAATTTTAAATATCGAATTTGACGAAAAAGGAGTTCCTGTTTCTGCCGAAAACAATTTAATAAAAATGAATACGGAAAAATCACCCGTTTTAAGTTATTTGAAAGACGCAACTTTGGGAAAATCTCCCGTTGTGGCAAAAATTCTCCATACGGATCCGCTTCCCGCAAACAGAAGAACAACTCCATGCGCTTGGACAAACTTTATGTGCGATGCCATGAGGGAAGAAGCGGGCGCCGATATTGCCTTTATTAATGCGGCAAATACAAGAAAAGTTCCAAAGACGGGAAGTTTAACCGAACGTGACATAAGCGAATCTACCCCTTTGAAAAATAAACTTCTGGTAAAGTATATGAGCGAAAAAGAAATCGTTCAAGGATTAAAAGATTCGCTAAAAGCAACTTATTCAAGCGAAACCGGCGAACCGGGGCTTTTACATACATCCGGTTTAAGCTATAAAGCCGATAATGCGGGCAATTTACATGAATTGTATTTTGTTGATAAGAACGGCAATAAAACACAAATTGACATAAACAACCCGACAGATAAAGCTTATACCGTATGTTACGACAGCTTTCTCGCTAAAGGAACGGAATATCCCGTTTTTGTTCCCGAAAAAATGGCGAATAAGCAAATTTTAAAGCGATTTGATTATGATAAAGATAAATGTCTGATTGATTATTTGAAAAAAATGCCTCAAAATAACGGTTTATCGGTAAAAGACGATAAAAGACTCGTCATAATTGATGTTTTGGGAAAAAATAACATTAATCAAGGAAATATACAAAGAGCAAACGTAAATAATATTCCGAATACAAAGCTCCCCGCACAATCTATTCCCGTTTCGTACAGCCCTTCTTTGACAAATAAATTAAGTTCGGCAGCCGCAAAAAATGTTTACGGAGCTTCGATGTAGGCTTCGTTTGCCACCTTTTAAAAAATAAAAAAATATGGTATAATGTATGATGGTTTATGTTTTTAAAAAGATTATTTTATGAAAAAGAAAAAAGATTTTATAGCTTCACACATACAAAAAAAGGGGTGGAATAAAGGTTTTACGCTTGCAGAAACATTAATTGCTCTTGCTGTAATAGGGATAGTAGCTGCGATTATGATACCTGCATTAAGTTATTTAATTCAAACGAAAGTAAGAGAACGTCAGGTTGAAGTTGCAAAATTAAAACTCAACAAAGCTCTTGAGCAAATGGTTTTTAATGAGAAACTGGGTCCTCAGTATGCCGATACTTTGGATTTTGTAAATGAATTAAAAAAACATTTTAAAATCAATCATATATGCAGAGTAGGCGATTCCCCGTCCGAGCTCCCCCCTGTTACAAGCTGTTTTGGCGATAATTACGAAAATGTACATTTGACGGACGGTACGGACTTTCCGTTAAAGGATATTAAAACGGGCGCACAATTTAAGCTAAATTCCGATGCCTCTAATGATTGGTCATCCGACAATATTGCTTTTATAGTGATTGACGGTACGAGATTTCTTGTTTCGCACAATACAAAATGCACTCAGGTTGTATACGATAAAGGAATTTTCAGAGGAAAAGAAATATCTCAAAATTGTCTGTCGGGACTGGTCGATGTAGACGGAGATAAAAAACCGAACACTTTAAATAAAGACGTTTTCTTATTCGGTATGGCGCAAACTATTGGTAATTCCTGCGCCACAGGCTCGGCTCAAGGATTATGTTTTTCAACGCCTGTTGCTGCCGCAAATTTTTTAAGTACAACGTATGACGAGTGCGTGGCAATAAAAAATAAATATGGAGTAAGTCAAGATATATGCGGTCCGTCCCAGAATTGGTATGCAGGACTTGTTGATTATTGCGGCGGGCAGGATAAAATCGTAAGCTCGACCGATCTTGCACCTGTGGTGAGTTATCTTTACAACACAAATATAACGGCAGATAAACTTTTATATCAACAGGGTGCATACTGGCTGCCCGATATTAATGAATCACGTCTGGAAGAATACGGTTTAAACGGAGTAACTCATCAATTGGTAATGAGTGATTTAATAACGGATAATAATAAACAAAAGGCATTAACCATATGGCTTGATGATAGTCAAATCTTAGCTTGGGACCCCGCATCATTGTATAATGGGAGCGCCTATGACCCTGATTTTCCATGGGTGCATGAACTTGGAAATCCTTTGCAATTGTACAATGCTTACACTTATTGTAAATTATAGTTTTAAAAATGGTCTAAAAAGAGTCTGTACAAATAGAATACGGTTTCAAATCAAGCGAGAAGTTGTCCCTTTTCTCGCTTGATTTTTACGCACTTTGGCTACAATTAAAAAACTTAAAATTTTGTCAAATTTTTGCTTTTTGGATAGTTCCGATTATCTATATACCATAACTTTACTTTCGACTTGTTCTAAGACTTCTTTTGCTCTAATTCTTGCTTTTTTTGAGCCTTCATAAATTATGTCGTTTAATTCACTGTGGTGTTCTTCGTAATATTTTCTTTTTTCTCGAACCGGAGCCATTTTTTCGTTTACTTTTTTGCTAAGACGTTTTTTGCAATCGGCACAACCGATTTCTCCCTTTTCGCAAGCGCATTTAATTTCATTAACTTCTTCGTTGCTTCCGAAAATTTTCCAATACGGGAAAATAACTTCGCACTCGTCAGGGTGCCCTAAATCGGTTCTTCTCATTCTTGAGCGGTCAGTTATGCCCGTCATAATTTTTTTGGTTGTAACATCTTCCGTATCGGAAATTTTAATATCGTTATTGAAAGATTTTCCCATTTTGTTGCCGTCCAAACCTTTTAATAAAGGAATTTGGGTTAATTTAGGCGTGGGTTCGGTTAATAAATCGGTTTTATAGATGTTATTAAATCTTCTTGCGATATCTCTCGTGATTTCAATGTGTGCAACCTGATCAATTCCGACGGGAACATAATCGGCGTTAAATGTAAGAATATCTGCCGCCATTAAAATCGGGTATCCTATAAGTCCGTATGAAAAACTTTCTTCGTTTTCGCCTTTTGTCTTCATAATTTTTGCCATATCTTTTAAGGTAGGGTCACGTTCCGCCCAATTTATCGGGGTTGTCATACTTAAATAAATATGTAATTTTGCGGTTTCGGGAATCATTGATTGAAGATAAACCGTTGATTTATCGGGGTCAATTCCTGCTCCGAGCCAATCTAAAAGAACCTCCGTCGTATTTAATTTTAAACTGTCCGTTTCGTCAAATTTTGTCGTAAGAGCATGCCAGTCAGCAATTCCAAAAAAACAATTATTTTCATTTTGAAGATTTACCCAATTTGTTAAAACCCCGAGATAATGCCCTAAATGGAGTTTTCCCGTCGGGCGCATAAGGGATAAAATAATTTTTTCTTTACTCATTTTTATTTACCTCTTTTAGAATTTTTTGTGCATCTTGAGCATCGGGGAAGATTTCTAAAGCTTTCATCGCAAACTTTTTTGCTTCTTCCAATTTGTCTGATTTTAAACAGCATTCCGCCATTCTTGTTGCAAGAATGTGATTATTCGGATAATCTTCAATAAGATGATGAAAAATATGAATTGCTTTGTCGTATTCTTTTAATTTTTGATAAACGATACCCAGACTGTTTGAAATTTCGGGGTTGTCGGTTTTTGAGTTTAAATCTTCCAAAAGTTCTTTTGCAACGGAATATTTTTTCTCTCTAATCATAATTTGAGATAAACCGAACATTGCCTGAATATTTAAAGGGTCAATTTCTATTGCTTTTTGATAATTTTCTTTTGCTTCGTCGATTTTTCCCAAAATCATTAAATTTTCCGCATACGAAGAATAATACATCGAGTTTTGATTATCAAGCTCAATCGCTTTTTTGTAATATTCGTTCGCTTTGTCGTAATTTCCGCCCTTATGAAGCGTAAAAGCGTAAGTATAAACATATTCGGGATTGTCGGGCTCGAGTTCGTAAGCCGTTTTCAGTTCATCTTGCGCCCAATCAATAAGGTTCATATAAAGATATAATACCCCTAAATCTTTTCTTGCAATCGGGTTTTCAGGCTCCAAGCAAAGACATTTTCTAAAGTTTTCTTTTGCTTCTTCCAATTCTCCGATTTTAGCTTTTGCAACACCTAAATTATAGTAGGTATCGTAATCAATCTTGCCTTTTTTTATGAGTTCTTCAAAAATCTTGATTGAACTTTCGTATTTTCCGAGCATTCTTAAAACGTACCCTTGCTTTTTCATTAAATCTATTGATTTTGGTTTTTTGGGTATCGTTTTTACGATTGTTTTATATGCTTCGTCATACTTTTTGCACTCAATTGCACAATTAATTAAATTTATTGCAAAACTGTATTTGTCGGGGTACATGATATGAAGGGAGCTGTAATGAGTGTAGGCGCTTTTATAATCCCCGATTGCCGCCTGACATGAAGCAAGGCTTGTTAAGGTTGCAATTGCAGGTTCTTTAACGTATGCTTTTGAAAAATAAGAAATGGCATTTTTGTAGTCATTTTTAATTTTATAAATTGTTCCCATGTTGAAATTTAATTGAGCGTCGTCCGCTTTAATTTTAAGCCCGTTTTCAATTAAATCTTTTGCTTCTTCTAATTTTCCTTGAGAAATGTAGCAGCTTGATAAATTGTTAATAATTTGAACATGGTTCGGGTTTAATTCGTGAGCTTTTTCTAAAAATTCGGTCGCCTTTTTATCGTCCCCGAGAGCCATATTGGCAGAAGCCATAATATAATAAGATTGATAATCGTCTTTTCCGATTTCGATTATTTTGGATAAATTATCTCTTATCTTTTCGTATTTACCCGTCTTGAGGTATAAAATTCCCAAATTCGTGTAAGCGTCATAATATTCCTCTCTAAGAGAAATAACCTTTTTATATGCCGCTTCTGCGCCGTTTATATCATCTTCTCTATCGAGGCAATATCCTAAATAATACCAGGATTTTGCGTCATCATCATCTTTTTCGACGGCTTTTTTGAAAAACTTAGCCGCTTCCGTATAATTTTTAAGATTAACAAGCGCAAGTCCCGCCGCTTTAATTGTTTCCAATTCTTCGGGAGCGATTATAAGAGCTTTTGAAAGCTTTTTATACGCTTCGTCATATTCTTTATTTGTAATCAGCTCGTATGCGAGCTCCAACAGTTTTGAAACTTCATTATCCATAAAGAAATTATACCAAAAAAATCAAATTGTTTTTAACTTTTATAATCCGGTATCGGAAGGAATAATCATGTCTGCCGTAAGAAGCATAAATACGTTATCTTTGGCGTTATCACGATATTTTACGAGAGGCGTAAGTTTGTTTTTAAATTTTATGCCCGCAAGTTCTTTAGAGTATTGTTTTGTAAGGTCTTTTTGTACTTTTTTTGAATTTTTATTTTTTCCTTTAACGACTTTCCCTTTTTCCGTTGTGTATAAAACTCCCGCAATCGGAATTTTATTTTTGTTTGATAATATTGCTTCGTTAAAGATTAAGTATGCCTTATTTTGTTTTTTGAAAATTAAAGATTTTCCCGTTTTTTGAATAATTCCTTTAAAAGTCGTATCTTTAGAGTATAATTTTTCTCCTTGCGTTGAATAAATATCTCCTAATGACCGATAAGTTATGACATCCCCTTTTTTTACCTTTGAAAAATCAACTTTTTTTACCGCTTTTATCGGAATTATGTTTCCTGCAAGGATAACTTTTTTTGTATCGTAAATTTCGACTTTTGTTTCGTAGGAATTTTTCATCTCTTCAAGAGTATGAGTATTTTTTAAAACGGGGACAGCCTTTAATTCTTCTTGTTCTTCAATTTCTTCTTTAATTTGAGAATTATTCGAAGCCATAAATAACGCTTTATAATTTTCTACCGCTTCGTTTAATTTTACGACTAAAACGGCAGCTTCCGCCCTTGTTAATTCTTTTTCCGGGGCAAGTTCGTCAGCGTGTGGGTAATTTACATAAATTCTGTTTATTATGTTATTAACGTAAGAGTCTTTTGCCCAGTTCGGGATTTCGTTTTTATCTTTAAAATTATCCAAAACATCAAGTTTCCATACTTCGCTTCTGATTACGTTAGCAACAACGCTCGAAGCTTCGCTTCTTTTTAAGTTTTGTTCGGGTTTAAAGCTTTTGTCGGGATATCCGAACATAATTTTTAATTTATTTAAGCCCGATATGCTTTTACCGTATTTTGTATCATTGTTTACGTCGGTAAAAATATTTTCGTCAACGGGTAAATTTCTTTCTATGATGTTATAAATTGCATTTGCAAATTCTTGTCTTGTAATCGGCAAATCGGGGTTAAATTTGTCGCTTGATAAATTAAAATAATTTTGTTGAATTGAGTTTTCAATATATTTTTTTGCCCAATAATTATCAGGTACATCGGTTAAAATGCTCGAAGAATACGAAGGAAGCATTGTACTAAAACCTATTAAACACAATATTAAGAACTTGTTTGATTTCATTATTTTACCTTTCTTGACAATACAAAAAGTTGTTTTTGTTGAATTTTATCATGGTTTGCTTTTATTCGCAAACAAAAATAAACATTTACTCCACAGTATTTAAAACATCTTCTTTTGAAACGTTAAGACAAAAAGATGCTTGACAGTTTTCCGTTCTTTCATCCCAAAGGCAAGGACGACAGGCTAAATCTTTTTTTACGACTTTAATGTTATCCCTTTTAAAAACAAGTTTATTTTCGTTTGTCGGACCAAAAATTACCGTTATATCGGTATTTAAAGAAACTCCTAAATGAAAAGGAGCACTGTCGCAGCAAATCATTCTTTTGCTTTTTTTAATTAATCCCGCCATTTGGTATAAATTTTTTGTTTTATTGAACATGGAATAAAAATTGGGATTGTCGGAAATTTCTTTATTACGGGTAATTTCATCAATTATTTTTTTATCGTCGGGACCTCCCGCTAAAAGGACTTTGTTGTTGATTAAAAGCTCTTTTATAAGACTAATCCAAAAATTGCTTTCGGGGCATTTATAAATGCCTTTTTGAATGCTCATTAATGAAACTCCGGGGTGAATTAAAATATATTCTTTGTTACAAACCCCATAGGGCAGTTCAAAATTTTCATCGTGTTTAATTTCGGGAATTTCAAAATCAACCTTTTCAAAAGGAGAAATTAAATCAAAATACATATATCCCGCATATTGATTTTGGTTTAATTTGACGGAATGCGAAAGCAAAAAAGAAGTTTTTGTTTTATATCCGATTTTTGTTTTTGCTTTTGATAAAAATAAGATTAAAGCAACAAGAGGGGATTTTCCGCTTGATATAATCGTATCAAAGTTATTTGACCACGTTTTAAATATTAAATTTAAAATATTAAAATATTTTTTGAAGCCCTTCGCTTTAATGTCAACTTCAATAACATCATCAATTAAATCGGTTAAATTTTTAATTCCTTTTGCTCTGGGCTCAAGGCATAGTGTTATTTTTGATTTCGGATAAAGTTTTTTAAAGCCCGAAATAACGGGCAAAAACAGAATTTCATCTCCTATTCCGCCATAGTTTATAAAAAGAGTGTTTTTACAATTTTCATTTTTCATAATTAAAATTTTATAATAAAATAAATAATATCGAAAGAGGAAAAATTAATGACATCGACAATTGCAACGGTAGGGAAATCGGGAAGCGGCAAAACAAGCGTCGTATATTATTTATCGGATATTATTAAAAACATGTTTCCCGAAAAATCCATTCTTTTGGTTGATAACGATTTAACCGGAGAACTTGCCGAATTTTTCGGTTTAAAAATAGAAAATACGATTTACGGCATAAGAAGCGGAAAACACGAATATAATACCGGTATTCCGAGCAAAATGACCAAACAGGAATACATCGAATGGGCGCTTGAAGATATTATTGTTGAAGTTGATGATAATATTGATATTATAGTGTCATGGCTGGTTGCTTCAAAAGATTGCAGATGTCCGATTACGAAACAAATGAACGATGCCCTTGTTAAATTGGTTGAAAGATATGATTTTGTCATATTTGATTGTGAATATGACCTTAAATATCTTCATCAGCTTGTCGATTATCCTATTGATACAACTCTTGTGATTGCAAATCCCGATAAAAAGTCCATAGCATTATCGGAAAAGATTTTCGAAAATTCTAAAAAATATGCTTCAAACGGGCAGTTTGGCGTAATTTTAAATAAAGTAAACGAAGATAACCTTGAAAAAGTAACGGGGGTTTTAAACTCTTTTGATTTAAATCTTTTGGGGGTAATCCCCGATTTTTGCGAAAATATAAACGGGGAAGAATTTAAAAACAGCCTAAAAACAATATACTCAAGATTAAATCTTCCGCAAAATCCGATGGGGGAATGAGATTTATGCCAAACATAATCGACGGAAAAAAAATTGCAAACGACATTATTCAAGACTTAAAAAACAAAGTTTCAATTTTGAAAGAAAAACCGACGCTTTGCGTTATTATTGCGGGGCAAAACGAAGCAAGCAAAATTTATGTTAAAAACAAAATAAAAAAAGCGCAGGAACTGGGGTTTAATTCAATTTTGAAAGAACTGGACGAAAATGTTACAAAAGAAGAATTGTTTGATACGATAAGAACTTTGAACAATGATGAAAATATAAACGGCATTTTGCTTCAGCTTCCGCTTCCAAAACACTTATCGGAGAAAGATTTTTTGGATGAAATATCGCCCGTTAAAGATGTTGACGGGTTTAATACATACAATTCGGGAAAACTTTTCAAAGGTGAAAAACCGTATGCAATTCCTTGTACGCCAAAGGGGATAATGGGCGTTTTAAAGTTGTACGACGTTCAACTTGAAGGAAAAACATCAATCGTAATCGGGCGCTCGAATATTGTCGGAAAACCGATTGCAAGCCTTTTATTAAAAGAAAACGCAACCGTTATTCAGGCACATTCAAAAACCAAAAACTTAAAAGAATTAACCAAGATAGCCGATATTGTGGTATCCGCAACGGGTCAAAAAGAATTTATAACGGGCGATATGATAAAAGACGGGGCGGTTTGTATTGATGTCGGCATTGTAAGGGATGAAAACGGAAAAATTAAGGGCGATTTTGAATTTAATTCGATTTCAAAAAAAGCCTCTTTGATTACTCCGGTACCCGGCGGCATAGGGCCTTTAACGATAGCAAATTTAATGGTAAACACATACGAACTTTACCTTCTTCAAAAGGGATTAAAAAATGAAAAACGTTAGAACGAGTTTTACGAATAAGCACAGGGATTCTTGGACCGAGATTAATCTTGAATATTTGGAAGAAAATATAGAAAACATAAAAGAAAAAATTCAAGATGTTGAAAATAAAAATTTAATGGCGGTAATAAAGGCTGACGGGTACGGGCATGGTAGCATAATGTGCGCTCCGACGCTTCTGGCATGCGGAATAAAGGCTTTTGGCGTCGCTTCGATTGATGAGGGGATTGAACTCAGGGAAAATAAAATAAATTGCCCCGTTCTTGTTTTGGGGGCGGTTCCCGTTTGGGCATTTGAGGCTGCGTTAAATTATAATATAGAAGTCTCCGTTTTTAATGACGAACATATTGAAGCGATAAAAATTTTATACGAGAGAACGGGTAAAAAAATAAACGTTCAGGTTAAAGTTGATACGGGCATGAACCGTATAGGGATTAATTACAAAAAGGCTCCTGATTTTATAAATAAATTAAGAAATCTTGATTGTCTTAATTTAACGGGAGTTTTTACTCATTTTGCCGATTGTGAGAATGAGGAAATTTTAAAATCCCAAATCGAAAAATTCAATTATGTTCTTGACAATATCAGCCTTGACGGCCTTAAAATACACTGTCAAAACAGCTTAGGCGCATTTTTAATTAACGATAAAAGATATAATTGGATAAGGCTCGGAATTGTTATATACGGGCTTTCTCCGCTAAGCGAGGGCGTTGCTCCCTGTGTGGAACTTCCAAAGTTAAGGCAGCTCATAAGCGTTAAGGGAAGAATAACAAATATCCACATGATAGAAGAAAATGAAGGTGTCAGTTATTCTCACATTTTTAAAGCCAAACGTAAAACAAAAGTTGCAACGGTTCCATTAGGGTATGCTGACGGCATTTCAAGGAATTTATCGGGAAAAATTCAAGGGATTTTAAACGGAAAGCTTGTTCCCCAAATAGGAAGAATTACAATGGATCAGATGATGTTTGACATAACGGGTGTTGAAGCGGAAAACGGGGATATTGTAGAAATTTTGGGCGAAAGCCTTACTGTTGACGATTGGGCAAAAAAACTCAATACGATTAACTATGAATTGACTTGCAGACTAAAAGTCAGATTGCCCAGAATTTACGTCAGATAAATTTTGCAACGGGTTTAAAAAGCAATATACAAAAAGACTCCGTTAAAAGGACGGAGTCAGCTCGGAAAATGTGTGCTTACCGAGCTTTGGGATTGTGTTGTTAGGTGTCGATAAATAATTCTTATCCATAATTTATGCAATTAAATTTAATTTGGTTTGTGACATTTTTTCTTCAATACTTTGAGCTCTTTGTTTTGTTTGGCTGAAGAAAGGCATAATCGTTCCGACAAACCCTGTCAACAAACCGCCTTCAACAATGTTATCCTTAGGCGAGGGAGCTTGTATTCCGTAGTTTGTTTGAACGCCCGATTTAAAACTTATTTGACTATTTAGTGTATTATTTACGTTATTTATTCTGTCTATTCTCATAATTAATCTTTTAACCTCTATATTTTCTTTTTCTTGAGAAGTGTTTCAGAAACACTTAATCATTACATTGTTATTATGTAACTAATAAAATAATTTGTCAACCCCTTTTTATATTTTTTTAATTTCTGCATAAATAAAGAGTTTCAGACTAATTTTTTAAATTGATTTTAAAAAAAAATTCAATAAGTGTAAAACAGACAATTATAAATTTTGATAAAAATTAAAGTTTAGCCTGAGGGGGTAATTTTTTTATTTTAAATAAGGTTGTAACATTTTTTTGAATTATAACAAGGAGAGTTTCTTGAATAATAAGTTGAAAATTTTATTTTTAGGATTGTTTTTAAACTTTCAATGTGCTTACGGAAACGATTTCGGGATAAATCTTAATTGGTTTGATAATTTTCATGACGAAAATTTAAAAAAATGTATTTATGAGGCGCTATCTCACAATAAAGACATACAAATTGCCCGAAAAAACATATTAAAATTAAGGCAGGAAACCAATTTAAACATATCAAAAGAAATGCCGAACGTAAATGTCGGTTCGGATTACCTGCTTTTAAAAGTTCCAAAAACCGCAATTCCCAATAACGATATTCAAACAAACAGCTATGCTCTTCCTTTCAATGTGCAGTGGGAGGTTGATTATCTTTTGAAAAATTATAACCAAGTTCAAAAATCAAGACTCGATGAAAAAAATTCTTACCTTGAACTAAAGGCATCAAATTTAATGGTAGTGTCCGATGTTGCTTCTTTTTATTTCAATATTTCAAAACTGAACGAAGAAATAGAAAAACAAACAAAAATAAAAGATAATTCTTATCAAATTTTTCTAAGAAAAAGAAAAATGTTTGATTACGGGGTTATTTCTTCGATTGAATTAAATAAGGCGGAAGAAAATTATTTGGAAGAAAAAAACAAATGTGAAATTTTGTATACGGAAAAGGAAAGATTTTTGACATCTCTTTTGTATTATATGGGGAAAACCCCGTCAAACAGGGATTTAATAAAAATTACGCATTTCGGCGATATTGATTTTAAGGGGGTTTATCCCGAAACCTTAAAGGGTGACATTATTCAATATCGTCCCGATGTTTCAAAAATGGAAAACGAACTTGAAAAGGCAAAAATCGACATTACGATTGCAAAGAAAGAATTTTTGCCTCAAATAAACATTATAGGTCTTATGGTTTTTTCGACGTTTGTTCAAAACTTTGGCTGGGACGGAGTTTTTGCGGCATTGCTGGCAGGGGCGACACAAAATATATTTGACGGCGGAAAGAGAGTTTTTACGCTTAAAAAAAGAAAAGCGGAGTATGAATTAATGGTGGAAAATTTTTTAAAAACGGACCTTAACGCCCTAAAGGAAGTAAATGACGCACTATTTAAGGTGAAAACGGATTACAAGGTTTATGAGAACGAAAAGATGAAATTAAATCTTTCAAATTCAAACTTTAAAAAGGTTTCAAATTCGTTTAATAAAGGGACAAAAAGTTATATTGACTATTTGGATGAAAACATTCTTTTTTTAAAAAACGATATTTCATATCAAAATTCCAAGAACCAAAATTTTACAAACCTTTTAACTTTATATAAAGCCGTTGGCGGAGCGCTTTAAAAAATGAAAAAAATTTTCTTCTTTCTTTTGCTTGTTGCGGTTGTTTCGGCAATTCTGTTTGTTTTTTTTCACAAAAAAGAAAACAAAATAATACTTTTCGGAAACGTTGAAATCCGCTCCTCTGACCTTTCTTTCAGGGTTAAGGGAAGATTATCAAAGTTATATAAAGAAGAAGGGGATGAAGTTATGGAAGGCGAATTGCTTGCAGAGCTTGATAATGAACCCTACAAGGCTTCTTTTTTTGAAAAAAGGGCGCAAGTCGTAAAACAGAGGGCGGAAAAATACAAAAGAGAAAAGATTTATAAATTTAATAAGCCCTTATGCGAGGATTTCACCGTATCAAAAGAGGAATGCTCCAATTTAGAGAATGATTTTAAATTTGCAAAAGGAGAATATGACGAATCGGTTGCAAAATTTGAAAATGCCGTAATCGACCTTGATGATACAAAATTGTATGCCCCGTACAGAGGAATAATCTTATCAAGAATAAGAGAAAAAGGAACAATGGTTGATTCTTCTTCCGTTATTTATTCTATTTCAATGATAGAGCCCGTTTTTATCAGAGCATATATTGAAGAACCGGATTTAGGAAAAGTAAAATTAGGGCAAAAGGCCTTAATTTATACCGATTCAAGACCAAAAAACCCGTATTTGGGACATATAGGCTTTATTTCCCCCGTTGCGGAATTTACTCCCAAAACTGTTGAAACAACAACTTTAAGAGGTGATTTGGTTTATCGTGTAAGAATAATAATTGATAATACCGATTTATATTTAAGACAGGGAATGCCCGTTACAATCGAGGTTTTAGAGGATGAAAATTCTTGAAGTAAAAAATTTACAAAAAAGTTTTGATAAAAAACCGGTTTTAAAAGATATCAATTTTTCTCTTGAAAAAGGAGAAAAAATTGCCCTCACAGGTTCCGACGGTTCGGGGAAAACAACCTTATTAAGACTTTTATCGGGGCTTTTAATTCCCGATAACAAAAACGAAAACCCGATTTTAATTAAAGGTTTTTCTCCGTATAAAAATCCTTCAAACGTGAAAAAAACAATAGGATATATGCCTCAAAATTTCGGATTGTACGAGGATTTGACGATTGAAGAAAATTTGGAATTTTTTTTCAATTTAAAAAAAGATAAAATTGAAAAAAGCCAAAAAGAAGAATTGTTCAATAAACTTTTAAATATTGCGGGGCTTTTGCGGTTTAAAAAGCGCATGGCAGGGGCGCTTTCAGGCGGCATGAAGCAAAAATTGGGGTTAATTCGTGTGCTTTTAAATAATCCCGAAGTTTTGTTTTTGGACGAACCGACGGTCGGCGTTGACCCATTGTCTGCCAAGAATTTAATTGAAATGGTTGATATTGTTTCAAAAGAGAACAATCAAACGGTAATTTGGGCAACAAGCTACCCTAACGAAGCCGAGAATTTTGATAAAGTAATTTTTATTCAAAACGGGGAGATTATTTATTTCGGAAACGTTAAAAAGGCTTCAAAAACAATGGAAGGGAAAGTTTTTTATGTTGATATTAAAGATAATTCAAGAATTTTTTTGGAAAAAATCGGAAAAACAAAAGGGGTTATAAGGGCAAACCTCGACGGAGATAAAATCAGGGTAATATTTGATACAAAAAAATCGGCGGAAAATTTCCCTTATAAAAAAGAACAAGCAACTCCCGTTTTTGAAGATTTTATTTGGGGGAATTTTAAAAAAAGAGAAATTTCTTTAATTAATTATGAAACAAAGATACCTCAAAATTCGACAAATATTGCAATTGAGGCAACGGAACTGGTAAAAAAATATAAAAATTTTTATGCCGCAAAAAATATAAATTTAAAAGTAGAAAAAGGAACGGTATACGGGCTTTTGGGTCCTAACGGGGCGGGCAAATCGACGATTTTTAAAATGTTGACGGGACTTATAATTCCTGATTTCGGCAATTCAAAAGTTATGGGAATCGATATATTTAAAAATCCGCAGGAGGCAAAAAGAAATTTTGGTTATATGGCGCAAAAATTCTCTCTTTTTCCCGACTTAAACGTGAGAGAAAACATTGAATTTTTTAAGGGCGTTTTTGATATTAATATTGATATAGAAAAAATTTTGCAATCTTATGATTTAAAAAAATACGAAAAAATAAACGCAAACCTCCTTCCTTTAGGCTATAAACAGCGTCTTTCCTTTATTTGCGCTCTTATTAATCATCCGCCCGTTTTATTTTTAGACGAACCCACATCCGGTATTGACCCTCTTTCAAGGTATGAATTTTGGATGAGAATAAATAACCTTGTAAAACAAAAAACAACGGTTCTTGTGACGACGCATTTTATGGATGAAGCGCATTTTTGTGACAAAATCGGACTGATTTATAACGGTCAAATTTTAAAGGAAGATACCCCCAATAATTTTGTTCAATCGGTAAAAAACGGTAAAAAGACCATGGAAAACGCCTTTATCCAAATTATACGAGAGGCGTTATGAATATTAATATTATAAAAACTTTTGTTAAAAAAGAATTTATTCAAATAATAAGAGATTTTTCGGGAATTATAACCGCATTTGTCCTGCCTTTGATTTTGCTTTTTCTGTTCGGATACGGGATTAATTTTGATACGAATACCGTAAAAATAGGTGTGGTAAATCTTGATAATACCGATATTTCAAGAGATTTGGAACAAAGTTTTTCTAATTCGAGATATTTAGATGTCGTATCTTTTAATAATGTAAAAAACGCCATGGAAGCTTTGAAAGGGGGGAAAATAAGAGCGATAGGGGTTATTCCCGTTAATTTTACAAAAAAATTTAAAACAAATTCAGGGGAAATTCAGATTATAACGGACGGAAGCGAACCCAACAGCGCAAAATTCGCTTCTTCATACATGCAAGGCGCAGTTTCAAGTTTTATTAAATATGAGGATGAAAATAAATTTAATTATGCAAATTACGTTTATTCAAACGATAAAACGCAAAATGCGCCTAAAATCACCCCCGTTCAAAGAACTTGGTATAACCCGTCTTTATTGAGTTTGTATTTTATTTTGCCGGGGTCGTTATCGATAATTATGACTTTAACGGGAACAATCTTAACCGCCCTTGTCGTTGCAAAAGAGTGGGAAGAATACAATATGGAAATTCTTTTGACAACGGAAATTACAAAAGGGGAATTTTTAATATCAAAATATCTTGCATATTTTATTTTAGGCTTTTTATCCGTTCTTTTTTGTCTTTTTATTATTATTTTTATATGTAAAGTACCTTTCAGGGGGTCTTATTTTTGGCTTTTTTTAGCATCAGGCTTGTTTATGCTCACAGGTATAGGTACGGGGCTTTTAATTTCAACCGTTATGAAAGACAGGTTTACATCAAGCCAAATAGCGGGAACGATAGGGTTTATGCCTGCTATGATGTTATCGGGGTTAATTTATGAAATTGATTCCATGCCGTATTTAATAAAAATGTTGTCTTATTGCATACCCGCCAAATATTATGTTTCGACGGTTACTTCATTGTTTTTGTCGGGGAATGTTTTTCCCGATTTAATATATAATTCCTGTTTTCTTCTTTTATTTTCTATTCTTTTAGCTTTTTTGACTTATTTTTTAATGCAGGAAAGGCTTGAATATGATACTTAATAAAAGGTTTCTTGCGCTTATAAAAAAAGAATTTCTCTCAGTTTGGAGAGATAAAAAATCAAGGGCGGTGATTATTTTTCCTCCAATATTACAGCTTTTTATATTTTCTTATGCCGCAACATTGGATATTACAAATATAAAAATCGGAATTTTAGATAAAGATAACGGGGAAATTTCAAGAGAATTCATAAGACAAATTAAAACAAGCAGATATTTTACAAAAACTTATTTTTTAGATAACGAGAAAGAATTAAAAAATTTAATGGATAGGGAAAAAATCCGCTCCGCCGTTTATATTAATAATGATTTTACAAAGAAATACAAAGCAAACCTTAAACCGCAGGTTTTAATCGTAACGGACGGCAGAAGAACAAATTCAAGCAGTATTATATCGGGTTATATAACGGAAATAGCCCAAAATTTTTCTCCGATCGGATTGCACCCCGAAAAACAAAAAGTAAATATTATAACCGAAAATGCTTTTAATCCGAATTTATCTTACCATTGGTTTATTTTGGCGAGCTTATTCGGTATTATTCCGATGAGTACGGTTATGCTTTTATCTTCCTTTTCTTTTTCAAGAGATAGAGAAAACGGCAGTTTTAGGGAATTATTGGTTTTGCCTTTAAAAGATGAGGAAATTTTATTCTCAAAAGTTTTGATTTCTTTATTTTTTGGGCTTTTAAGCGGAATTTCGCTTATTATTTTGTCTTTGATATTTTTTAAAATCCCCTTTCAAGGGTCCTTTTTGGCTTATCTTTCGGCGCTTTTCGTTTTTCTTCTTTCGATTTCTTTAATCGGAATTTTTGTATCGACGATATCAAAAAGCAGAGAACAGGCAATGACGTTCGTTTTTCTTTTCATGTTCCCTGCAATTACGCTTTCAGGGTATACAACACCGATTGAAAATATTACGCCCGAATTTCTTCAACATCTTACGGTTTTGAATCCTTTGAGGTTTTTTCTTGTTATTTCAAAAGGAATTATTTTAAAAAATATGAATTTTTATTACGTTTTCTTAAACATTTTGCCGATTTTAACAATTTGTGTTTTATGCACAATTGCGACTATCAGAGGGTTTCAAACCAAAATCAGATAAAATGATAATAAAACAATTGATGTATTTTAATTTTATACTCTTGCAATGAACCGAAAAAAAGTGTTATAATAATTTTGGTCCTAATTTATGAAAGGTATTTTAATTATGAAAAAGAGTTTAGGTTTTACTTTGGCTGAAGTTCTTATTACTTTGGCTATTATCGGTGTAGTTGCTGCGATGACAATTCCTTCGGTTATCGTTAATACGAACCAGGCAGAATTCAGAACAGGCTTCAGAAAAGCTATTTCGGTTTTGAACTCATCATTAACAATGAATATCGCTCTTGAAGGCGAATCACCTTATGACAATACTGACTTGTTCTCATACTTACAACAACATATGTCAGTTATGGAATCAACAACAAAATTGAAATTCTCGAAAAACGGAAACGCTGCTTTCTATACAACAGACGGTATGAGATTTGAATTCCCGACCTTTACGGGTACAGGTTCAGATGCTTACAACGCAAACTTCACATCTTATGAAAATGGCCATACAATGACCTTGAATGATGCAGGCAACTTATCAGATAATCGTATCGGTAAATGCGGTACTAAAGAGTTAGGCGGTTCAAGCGCTAACAATTCAACATCACCTTGCTTAATCATGGTTGACGTTAACGGCGACAAAAAACCGAACCCGGCTAATGCTGATGACGCAAACGGCGTAATTTCATACCCCGGCGCCGGTGATTCATTATTGAGAGATGCTTTCTCGGTTATGATTACCGACGAAAAAGCTATTCCTCTCGGCGCAACAGCTCAAAAAGCTATGTATCAATCACAAAAATAGTTCAGAGAATAGTTTTAACGGCTATAAAGAAAAGGCAGGGCGAAAACCCTGTCTTTTTTGTTTAAAATTTTGTAGGATTTTATTATTTTTATCAATTTAATTTCTTTGATTTGTTTTTCTTGCCGATTTAATTTTTTGTTTTAATATAAACTTATGGGAGAAATTAAATTTGGAAGAATTTCAGTATAAATTTTATCTTGATGAAGGTATTTATAATTTTAGAAACGGAAATTATAAAACGGGTATTGATTTAATAAATAAATCCATTGAATTAAATCCTGATTTTTCCGTATCTTATTTTTACAGGGGCGCTTGCTATCAGGCATTAGAATGTAATGATAAGGCAATTTTAGATTATACGAAAACAATTGAATTGGATAATAAAATGATTGATGCTTATTACAATAGAGCAAAAATTGTTTTATCAACAAAAAATATTGATGAATTACAAATTCAAAATGCAATTTCAGACTTAAATTATACGCTTGAAATCGACCCTTTGTTTCAAGACTCTCTTTTTGCACTGGGTGCAGCGTATAAAAAACTTGAACAATATGAAAAGGCGATTGAAATTCTTCAAAAACTCGTTGAAATAAACCCGGAACATATCTATGGCAAGGCTTTATTAAAACTTATTTTTTCAAAATATATGAAAAACAAATGCCTTTAATTCTAAATGGTTAAGAAATATTAATAATTTTTTTTAATTGCTAAAGTTTACTTTTTACATGCCGATATAAATAGTACACTTTATTTCACTATTCCAAATTCTACTTTCAAATTGTACGTCTCAAAAAGTTTGCCCCGTTTAATTAACGGGGCTTTTGATTTTATATTGTCGGAAGTGAAATTCTAAATATTGTTTCATTTTCATCTGAACTTAAAAGGGTTATATCTCCCCTTAATTCTTTGAGATATCTTTTGCTTGAGTATAAGCCGTATCCCGTTCCTTCTTGTTTTGTCGTGTATCCTTTTTCGAATATTCGGCTTGCAACGGTTTCGTTAATTTTTTCTCCATGGTTTTTTATGTCGATTAGAAGAATGTTATTTTCCTCTTTGAATTCAACCGATATTTCGTCATTTTTCGTGGCTTCGCTGCCGTTTTTTATTATATTTAAAAGAACGGAGAGTAATTTGTCGTAATTGCCGAAAATTTTATAATCTTGATTATTTTCGCTCAATTTAATCTTATTATTATTGATATTTACAACACCTTCCGTCATTTGGATTGCTTCAAGAAGCAAATCTCTTATGTTTATTTCTTCGATTTCTCTTGAATCGTAGTGTTTTAATCGGTTAAGGTGAAACGCTATCATTGACGTTGATTTTTTTATGACATCAAGATTTTTGTTTTTTCCGAGTTCTTTTTCCAAAATTGTCGTGTAAATATCTAAAATTGATAACTCGTTTTTAATTTCGTGCGATATTTCTCTTATTTTTTCTTCGCTTTCATCTTCTAAATCAACGATTAAATCTCCCTCAATATCATATCCGCCTTCTTCAATGCTATTGTTTAATTTTTTAAATACGTTGAACATAGCTTCGTTTAAAAGCTCGTTATCACGTCTTTCGGGCTTATGCAGATAGAACTTCTCTCTGTAATCTATGTACATATTTTCCTGCAAAATTTCAAAAATATCGTTTATACATCTTGAATTTGCAAGGAAGAAGCTTTTTGTATAATTTTTTTCCTTGTCTGTCGAATAATCCCAAATGAGTGCAAAATTGTATCTTGCCGACGTAAAAATAAGAAATTCCAATTCAACGTAATCATCTCTTTTGATTATGCCGGGTTCAAGCACGTCTGTCATCTCGACGTTTGTACAATATTCAAGGCGCTTTATAAGTCCTTCAAGCCCTTCTTTATTTTTTATTCTTGAAAAAAGGATTGAATTTGTATTGTGGTTTGCGACAGGCTCCAAAAGCGCCCTTATTATCGTGTTCATTGAATTTCTTGAAAATACGTCGTCATTGTATGTATCAAGATTTAAAAATGATTTAAGATTTTTTCTTTGTTTTTTATACATTTTTCCCGAATTCTTACAAAAATAATTTTAATATTACGCAATTTTCATTTTTTGTTTATTTAAAAAGCCCTTGTTGATTGCGTATAAAACGGCTTGCGTTCTGTCGTTTACCTGCAATTTTTGGAAAATATTATTAACATGGGTTTTTACCGTTGTCTCGGAGATAAAGAGTTTTTGAGCAACCCCTTTATAAGTAATTCCTTGTGTTAAAAGAGTTAAAACTTCTTCTTCTCTGTTTGTTAAGTCGTTTAACAGGTTATTTTCATCTTCGGACATTTTATTTTGTTGATTTTTTTCAAAGTTTTGGAAGTAATCAAAGAATTTTGTGCAAAGAACGCTTGGAAGATAAACTTTGCCTTGAGCAACTTCATCCAATGCATGGATTAATTGGCAAGAAGCCATGGTTTTTAAAATGTATCCTTTTGCGCCCAGTTTCATTGCTCTGAAAACTAAATCCGTATCATCATAAGCGGTTAAAACAACGATTTTTGAATCAAGATTTAATTCCATTATTCTTGAAATTGCCGTAATTCCGTCAACATCCGGCATATTCATATCCATTAAAACGATATCGGGCTGGTATTTTTTGATTAAAGAAATTGCAACGTTAGCGTTTCCGGCATTTGCGATAACTTCATAATCATTTTCAAGATTGATAAGTTCTCTTATTCCCGATGCATGGTCGTAATTATCATCAACTACGATAACTCTTGTCTTTCTTTGAAAATCCAGTCTTCTCATTTTATTTAACCCTCCAAAATTCTCATATTATCGGTCTAATGTATTTGGTTGACCATATTGGAATAATAGCCCGTTTAATGTGCATAAACATCAATATATGGGTTGAAAATACTTTTTTTGGGGGTATTCTTCAAATCTAAATCTTTAGATTAATTTGCCTTTTAAGCCTTTGTTTTATCTGTGTTTTGCTTGTCAATCATACCAAACTTTTTAAAATTATTTTTTTGTTGTATAATTATTCCATACTTTTTTGAGGCAAAAATGGATATTAAAATCGGAGAACATTACATATATAATTTATTTGGCTTTGATGTCCATCTTGATACGCTTCTTACTCTTTGGATTTCAATGTTGATAATTTTGTTGTTTTCGGCTTTTGCAACCGCCAAAATCAAAATTGTCCCGAATAAAATCCAAACGATTTTTGAAAAAATTGTCACGCTTTTTGTCGGCATGACGAGTAATCTGGGGAAAAATCAAGGAAGTTCGGCATTAGTTTTAATGTGCATTTTTCTTTTAATTTTAACAAGCAATCTTTTAGGGCAGGTTCCTTTAAAAATAATACATTTGCCCGAAGGAGAATTTGCTTCCCCGAATAACGATTTAAACACGACTGCGGCACTTGCCGTATTTGTCTTAATTTATTACATATACAAAGGTATAAAAGCAAAAGGGTTATCTTATTTTAAGCATTACTACAAACCCGTATGGTTTATGACCCCGTTTAATGTTTTGGAAGATTTTACAAGGCCGTTTACGCTTGCACTTCGACTTTTTGCAAACATTATGGCGGGTGAAGTTATGATTATGGTTTTTGCGGGGCTTATTGCAAGTTTTTTAACTCCCGATGTTATTCATAATATTACGGTTAATTTATTGTTTGGAATATTGCCCGAAAACGTTGTGCATAATATCGGATTATTTTTAGGGTCATTGTTGCCCTTACCTGCAATGTTTTTTGAATTATTTGTTGCGTTTATCCAAGCTCTTGTATTTACGTTTTTAACAAATGCATATCTTGGAAGCGCAGTCGGTGACAGTCATTAATAAAGGAGATACAAATGGATTTAGCGGTTTTAGAAGCATGTTTTAAATATCTGGGTATGGGTTTTGCAATCGGACTCGGTGTTTTAGGGCCTGCAATCGGATTGGGACTTGCTACAAAAACGGTCATTGAATCAATTGCAAGACAACCCGAAGCAGAAGGACAAGTTTCAAAATATTTTTATATCGGTGCAGGCTTGATTGAAGCATGTGCAATTTATGCTCTTGTAGTTGTTTTTCTTATTAAGGGGTAGTTAATGCTTTCTCTTGATGCAACGTTTATTTTCGTATTTATAAGTTTTTTGATTTTCATTTTTTTGATGAAATTAATTTGTTATGAGCCGATTTTGAAAATCATTAAAGAAAGAGAAGAACTTTATGAGAAAAATCGTCAAACGGTTGATGATGTTAACCTAAAGGCTTATGAAACGGAAAAAAATATCGAAAGCGAAATTTCAAATGCTAAATATGAAAATGCTAAACTCTTAAAAGAAGCAAGTGATAAAAATAGACTTGAAAAAGAAAATATCCTCAGTCACAAAAAAGAAGAAGCAAAAAATATTTTAAACAATCTTGAAATCAGTTTGGATGAACAATCAAAAAATGTTAAGCAGGAACTCAAAAATGAAATAGGTTCTTATGTTAAACAGGTTGTATCAAAGGTTTTAAGAACAAATGAAGAAAATATTTCTTTAGAACTTTCAAAGGCGGATGAAATTATAAAATGAATTTTCAACTTATATACGAGCAAATACTTGAGTCTAACATTATTAATTTTTTGATAATGGTAAGTATTCTTGTATTTATTTTTAAAAAGTGCCGTTTGGGCGATTTAATCGACGCTATGGCGGATGAAATAAAAAATAATGTCGATATCAGTTATAAAAACGTTGAAAATGCAAAAAAAAGATATAAAGAAACAGAACTTGAAGCCAAAAAAACAGAGCAAAAAAAAGAGGAAATTTCCAAAAATTCAAAAGAGTTAATTCAAAAACTGCAAGAAAAAAACGGTTTTGAAATTGAGAAAAAAACAAAAGACATTGAAGAAAATCTTAATAAAACAAAAGAAAATATTTTGTCCTCCAAAGTTCAAAAAGTAACAAAAACCGTACAAGAGGCGGTTTATCTTTGCTCCGTCGATACGATTAAAAATATGCTGAATTACGATATGCAAAAGAAAATCATCCTTGAATCTTTGGATGAACTTGATGATTTTTCGTTTATTCAAGAGGGAAGGCGGTAATGGTTGATTTAAAAACGGGAAAAGTTGCAAAAAGGTATGGCGAAGCATTCTTTGAAAGTATCGAAAACAGTGATTATAACAGGTTTTTGGAAGAATTAAAGGAGCTTAAAAATCTTCTTTTAATAAATGACGATTTTAAAAATTTAATTTTTCATCCCGTCATACCGCAAGATAAGAAAAAAGAAATTTTAAACGACATTTTGAAAGACTTTTCTTTTGAAATTAAAAATTTCCTGACACTTTTGATTGATGAAAAAAGGTTCGATTGCATTTTTGATATCTACGATTATTTGGAAAAAAGGATTGATAAAAAAAACAATATTGTTAAATTGTCGGTTACTCTTGCAATTGAGGCCGGTGAGGGTATAAAATCGGAAATTATTAACAAGTTAAAAGAAAAATTGAAAACGGATATAAAAGCTGAATTTAAGCGTGATGAGCAAATTATAGGCGGAATGATTATTCAAATTGAAGATACCGTCATTGATTTGAGCATTAAAAAGAAATTAGAAAAATTCAGACAAATATAAAGGGTAAAACAATGAGTGCAACTATAAATTCAAGCGAAATTTCAAGTATAATAAAATCCAAAATCGAAAATTACGAAAATAAACTCGATGTTTCAAATACCGGAACGGTAATTGAAATAGGCGACGGTATTTCAAGGGTTTGGGGCTTGAAAAACGTTATGTCGAACGAACTTGTCAGATTTGACGACGGCAAAGGGACCTTGGGAATTGCGCTCAACCTTGAAGAAGATAACGTGGGTGTTGTTATTTTGGGTGATTATACTTCAATAAAAGAAGGTATGAGAGTTGAAACAACGGGCGAAATTGCTTCAATTCCCGTCGGCGAAAGTTTAATGGGAAGAATAATTGACCCTACGGGCATACCGTTGGACGGCAAGGGTGAAATTCATTATACAAAAACAAGACCCGTAGAAAGAGTTGCACCCGGTATTATTACGAGAAAATCCGTTCATGAGCCTCTCCAAACGGGACTTACCGCAATAGATGCGCTTACTCCCATCGGCAGAGGGCAAAGAGAGCTTATAATCGGGGACAGGCAAACGGGAAAAACCGCAATTGCGCTTGATACCATAATTAATCAAAAAAATAAAGACGTTATTTGTATTTTTGTTGCAATAGGACAGAAAAAATCCACGATAGCTCATCTTGCTAAAACTCTCGAAGAAAAGGGCGCTATGGATTATACGATTATTGTTGCGGCTCCTGCGGATGCATCGGCGCCCTTACAATACATTGCACCGTATGCAGGGTGTGCGATAGCGGAAGAATTTTTGGAACAGGGGAAACATTGTTTAATTGTATATGATGATCTTACAAAACATGCTCAAGCGTACCGTTCAATGAGTTTGCTGTTAAAACGTCCGTCAGGAAGGGAGGCGTACCCGGGGGATGTTTTTTATCTTCATTCAAGACTTTTGGAGAGAGCCTGTAAATTGTCGGATGAATTGGGCGGAGGCTCAATAACGGCACTTCCTGTTATTGAAACGCAGGCAGGGGATATTTCTGCTTATATTCCGACAAATGTCATATCAATTACGGACGGGCAGATTTTCCTTGAAACCAATCTCTTTAATGCAGGGCAAAGACCGGCAATTAATGCGGGCGTTTCTGTTTCAAGGGTAGGCGGAGCGGCGCAGACAAAAGGTATTAAGCAGGTTGCGGGGCAATTGAGATTGGATTTGGCTCAATACAGAGAACTGGAAGCATTTGCACAATTTGCATCCGACCTTGATTCGGCTACAAAAGCGCAATTATTAAAAGGTGAAAAATTAACGCAAATTTTAATTCAACCTCAATATTCGCCTTTAACCGTTGCTCAGCAAATCACGATTTTATTTGCAGGAAACAACAATTTCCTTGATAATATTCCGAATGTCCAAATTCAAGAATATAAGAATAAATGGTTTGAATATTTTTCGTCCAATATGGGAGAATTGGAAGCCAAATTAAATGACGGCGGAAAATTAGAAGAAGATGACATTAAAGAATTGTGTAATCAGTTGAAAAATTTTACCGAAAATATTTTTAATAAGGGATAAAAATGCCTACTTTAAGAGAAACAAAAGACAGAATACAAAGCGTAAAAAATACTCAAAAAATTACCAGAGCAATGAAAATGGTTGCTTCAGCCCATGTAAAAAAAGCCGAAGTTGCCGTAAAATCGGGCAGACCCTTTGCAATGGAGATGTATACGACTTTTGTTGAGATATATAATTCAATCCCCGATAAAAAGTTTGAACCTGTTAGGGTTGAAAATCCGCTTGAAAATTTTCCCGTATTGCTTGAAAAAAGAGAAATTAAAACATTGGGGCTTGTTGTTATTTCTTCAAATAAGGGGCTTGCGGGAGCATATACTTCCAATATAGTTCGTTATGCGGAAAAATTAATTAAAAGAACTCTAAAGCATAATATTAAAGTTAAACTTTTTCTTATCGGGCAAAAAGCCGAAGCGCAGATTGTTACCTTATCCAAGACGTATGATTTTGAAATAAAAGAAATTTATTCCGATGTATTGGATGATTTTGATATAAAATCGGTAGATTTAATTGCGCAGGATTTGGCAAAATCCTTTGTATCGGGCGAAATTGACGAGTTAAGGCTGATAACTACAAGATATATCAATATGATGAGCTATAAAGCAGAACAATGGCCCTTACTTCCGGTTATTGATAACCGCAACAAGAGGGTTTTAAAGTTTTTTAAGGAAGAATTTAATATTGAAAACGATATAAATTATAAGACTTTCTTTGAACAAAATTCGTCCGTAGGGCAAAAATTTGAACCGAGTGTTCAAGAATGTTTGAAAAAAATTGTTCCTATGTATATAGTAAATACGATGTATCAGGCGATTTTGGAAGCAAAAGCATCGGAATTAGCGTCAAGAATGACTGCAATGAGCGCTGCAACAAAAAATGCGGAAGATATGATAAAGAGATTGACAATTTCTTATAATAAAGCAAGACAAGAGGCAATTACGCTTGAATTAACGGAAGTCATATCTTCAAGTATGGCAAAAAAATAATTGCCGAATAATTTTCATAAATAATAAACCCGATTAATCTATAATAATCGGGTTTTATTTTATAAAGGCTTAAAAAATCTAAATAGAATTTTTGAATATGGTTTGTTCTCTATCAGGTCCTACGGAAATTATTGAAATTTTCGTATTCAAATATTCTTCAAGGTAAGATAAATATATTTTAGCGTTTTCGGGTAATTCTTCATAAGTTTTTGCTTTTGAAATATCGGACTTCCAGCCTTTAAAAGTTTTATAAACGGGCTCATATTCACTGTGTTTGGAAACATCCGTCGGGTAAACATCCGTTATTTCTCCCGTTGTTTTATGTTTGTACGCAACACAAAGTTTAATTTCGTCAAAAGTATCAAAAACATCCAGTTTTGTTAGCGCTATTGAAGAAATTCCTCCGACAAGTACGCTGTATTTTGCAATTACCCCGTCAAACCAACCGCAGCGTCTTTTTCTTCCCGTTGTAACACCGAATTCGGCGCCGATTGTTTGAATTTTGTCGCCCGTTTCATCGGTTAATTCCGTTATAAAAGGACCTTCCCCGACACGAGTAATATATGCTTTAAAAACACCTGCGGCTTCTTGAATTACCATAGCGCCCATACCGCCTCCCACTGCCGCACCGCCCGATATCGGGTTGGAACTTGTAACAAAAGGGTATGTTCCATAGTCTATATCGAGCAAAACTCCTTGAGCGCCTTCAAAAAGAATGGTTTTATTTTCCTTTGCGTCCGATAAAACTTTTTGCCAGTCAAAACAAACGTAAGGAGCCAAAAATTCCTTATATTCTTTTAATTTTGCTTTAATTTCTTCTTTTGTATATGTTTTAAGCCCGTATACATGTTCTAAAACCGCATTTTTTTCGGGCAAAATTATATCAAGTTTTTTATCTAATGATTTTTCGTTAAATAAATCTTCGACCCTAATGCCTTTTCTGTTGTATTTATCCGTATATGTAGGTCCTATACCTTTTTTCGTCGTTCCTATTTTATTTTGCCCTAAAGATTTTTCTCCCGCACCGTCCGTATCAATGTGATAGGGCATTGTAATATGAGCTAAGGGGCTTATTTTAAGACTTTTTTTAAATTGTTCTTCGGAAATCCCCTCTTTTTTAAGCTCTTCAATTTCATTTTTTAAATTTTCCGGATAAATAACAACTCCTGCGCCTATAAAACAGATTTTGTTTTCGTATAAAATGCCCGACGGCACAAGATGAAATTTATATTTTTTATTGTTGTAAACAACGGTATGACCTGCGTTGCAACCCCCCTGATATCTTATTATAATATCCGCTTTTGAAGCCAAAATATCGGTTATTTTCGCTTTTCCTTCATCTCCGAATTGTGCGCCGACAACTGCCGTATTTTTCATAAATCGTTACCCTTTTAATTAAATCAACCAAACTATTTTACTATAAAAAATTTTATAATAAAATAAATGTATGCTTAAACTTTTTAATACATATTCAAATTCTCTCGAAGAATTTAAACCTATTGAAGAAAACAAAATAAAAATGTATGTTTGCGGTCCTACCGTTTACGATAAGGCGCATTTAGGACATGCAAGATGTTATATAACGTGGGATGTTTTATATCGTTATTTGAAATTTTTGGGTTATGACGTAACTTATGCAAGAAACGTTACGGATGTTGACGATAAAATATTAAAAAAGGCGGATATAAAAGGTGTCAGTCCTGATGACATCGCAAAAGAGTTTTATATTTCATTTACAAATTCAATGACGGCACTAAACGTCTTAAAGCCTGATATTGAACCTTTTGCAACAAAAACATTGTCAGAGATGATTTCTATGGTTAAAGAATTAATCTCAAAGGGTTATGCTTATGTTGCGGATGACGATGTTTATTTTGAGGTTTCAAAATTTAAAAATTACGGCAAACTTTCAAAACAGCCGATTGATGATTTAATGGCAGGTGCCAGAGTTGAAACCGATACCAAAAAGCGTTCTCCTTTAGATTTTGCGCTTTGGAAAAAAGATGAAATCCATGGGTATAATTGTCCTTGGAATAAAGGCAGACCGGGCTGGCACATAGAATGCTCCGCCATGATTAGAAAGCATTTAGGGAAAACAATTGATATCCATGCGGGCGGGCAGGATTTGCAATTTCCGCACCATGAGAACGAAATTGCTCAGTCGGAGTGTTCAAACGGCGTAAAATTTGTAAATTATTGGCTTCACAATGGTTTTGTTACCATAAATAAAGAAAAAATGTCAAAATCGCTGAATAATTTTCTTACGATTGATGATCTTTTAAAAACTCATAATTCAAATACAATAAGATTTTTTATTTTAACAAACCATTACAGAATGCCCGTCGAATTTAACGACGAAGCGCTTAATTCCGCAAAATCGGGTGCAATGCGCTTAATTAATTCAATTGCAAAAGTCGAAGAATTTACGGATGAACTCGATGAAGATGAAATCAACGAGTTTAAAAGCGCAATGAATGATGATATGAATACTTCAAAAGCTCTTGCGGTTTTATTTTCTCTCGTAAATAAATATAAAACTTCAACCGATATTAAGTATGCAAATACGATTAAACTTTTAGGCGAGGTTTTGGGGTTTGATTTTTCAAAAAAAGAAATTTCAACCGAAGACTTAAAGCAAAAAATTCTTCCCTTGTATGAAAAGTTTGAATTTGACAAACAAACTCCGCCCGATGTCGTTCTTGATAAAATTATCGAACAAAGAAATCTTGCAAGAAAAGAAAAAGATTGGGCAAAATCCGATTTAATCAGAGATGAACTTTTAAAACTTAAAATTACGATTAAAGATTCAAAAGAAAAAACGGTTTGGGAAGTTCAATAATGGGTGTTTTGTACATTGTTGCAACTCCTATCGGAAACCTCAAAGACATAACTTTAAGAGCAATTGAAGTTTTAAAGTCCGTAGATTTAATTGCTGCCGAGGATACAAGAACATCCGGTATTTTACTTGAAAAATACGAAATAAAGACTCCTCTTGAAAGTTATCATAAATTTAATGAAACAATAAAGAGCGAAGATTTAATCGAAAAACTTATTCAGGGTCAAAACATTGCTCTTATAACAGATGCGGGAACTCCTTTAATATCGGATCCGGGGAATAAAATCGTCGAACTTGCAATTAAAAACGGTATAAAAACGGTTCCCGTCGGGGGAATTTCTGCGCCGATTACCTTTTTATCTTCTGTTTCAAGAGAGGGCGAGGATTTTAAATTTATCGGTTTTTTACCGAGAGTTAAAGCTCGGATAGAAGAAATTATTTTTAATAATGCAAATGAAAACCTTATTTTTTATGAAAGCAAAGAAAGAATTGAGAAAGTTTTTGAAATAATATTAAACATTTTTCCGAATGCAAAAATTTCAATCGGCAGAGAACTTACAAAAAAATTTGAAGAAATAAAAACCGATAACATAAAAAATATAATCGAACATTTTAAAATAAACCCTCCAAGGGGTGAATTTGTTTGTATGATACATAAAAATAACGTTTCATACAATGAGCTTTTATTAAAGAAAAAAATAAATTTGTTGAAAGAAAAGAACTTTTCTCAAAAAGATATTTCAATAATTCTTGAAATTACCGATAACGTGAAAAAAAATAAAGTAAAAGAACTTTTTTTGAATGATTAAAATTTGTAAAAATAACGGTTAATTTTTCCTTATTTATCATTTTTCCGGTCAAAAAACCCTGTTTACATGTTTTAAATAAATAAAAAAGGTTCTTTTAATGACAAATATTGTGCAATCGACAGGTGTATATCCCCAATTTACAATGAATGGCGCTTGTTATCAAACAAATAACCGAAATAATTCGGCAAACGGCTTGAATTCGCAAAATTCGACAGAGTCGAAAGACGAATTTAAGTCCGGTTTGAAAAGCAAAAAGGTCCCCGCTTTAATCGGCTTAGCCGCTACGATTGCAGGAGTTGTTTATTACAAAAAAGGTGTAGGCTTAATGGAGAAAAAAGCCGAATTTTTAAAAGAAAAAGGCGTTAAGACTTTAGACGAATGGAAAAATTCAATAAAACCAAATGAAGAAGAAATAAAAGCGGCAGAAGAACTCTTTAAATCTGCCGAAGCCCACCAAAACGGCATTGTAGGGAAAATTCATTCGGGCTTAAACAGAATAGGGAAATTTTTTCAAGATAATTTTTACAATTACTAAAAAATAATCAAATAATCCGTTGATTTTTTTAAATCAAAAGTATACTATTTCAATATGACGGTTATAAAAAATGTAGTATTTGTCAATAAAAATAAATTAAAACCCCTTGAAGAATATGCGGGTGTTAAATTTATGCCGTTTGAATTTTCTCTTTTCCCGATTGATATTATTCACTATCTTCTTCCGTTAAAATTGAAATTTTTAACGGAAACTTTCGTATCAATCGAAGATAAAAAAATTAACGGACTTATGAGCGTTGTGAAAACGGGCAGTAGAAAAGTTAAAATTACAAGAATTTTAATGGGTGAAAATTCGGCAAAATCGGGAAAACTTCTTGTAAATTACGTTGTAAACGCTTATCTTTCAAAGGGGGCAGAATCTTTTTACGCAATAGTGGACGGTGAAAATTTGAATTTAATTTCCATGTTCAAGGATGCTTTAGGGTTTCAAAATTTCGCAAAAGAAATTGTCTATAAAATTGAAAAAAAAGACATTGATTTCAAGAACGAAAACTTTAATTTTGATTATGTAAAGCCTATGGAATTTCGTGATATAAAAGAAGTGCAAAATCTTATTAACGGGACGATGTTTTCATATCAAAAAAGAACGTTTATGAAGAGTAAAACCGAATTAAGAAAAGATTATTTTTCTAAAGTCGGACAATATTTGCTTCTTGATAAAAACTATGATCAAATATTGGGATATTTCAGATTACAAAAAATAAATATTCAGGATTATTCGCTCGAATTTGCGATAAAACCTTTTTTTGAGGCTTATGCGCCCGATATTATCAAATATGCGGAATTAAAATTATCAACCAATAAAAATTTTAAAAACCTGTATGTAAAATTAGAAAGTTTTTACTCAAACTTTACTCAATTAAAAGAAAGCTTTGATGAAGAATATAAAAACTCTCACCAAAACGAGATTTTTGTAAAAACTTATCTTGTTCAAAAACACACCGATTTTGCATTTGAAAAAATGGTGTTTAACGAAGCAACGCCCGCTTTTTAAAGGAGTAAGTTTTGAAAAAACAAAATTGACGGAATTTTGAGCTTTTTAAAATTAGCAATCCGAAGTGTGTAAAAATTAAGCAGGAAGCGGGATAGCTCTCTGCTTAATTTGAAACCGTACTTGATTTACAACGATGCTTTTAAATTTAAAGTTATTTATTCATCATTTCTTTAAACATTTGAACGTATTGTTTTGCGCTGTCATCCCAAGTAAATCTTGCGCTTGTCGCATTTTTCATTAAAAGGTTGAAATCATCTTTTCTGTCGTAATATGTCCAAATTCCGTTTTTAATTTCATCAACCATACTTCTTGCGTCATACCCTAAGAATTTAAAGCCGTTTGCTTTTTCATTCGGGTAAGAAATAATCGTATCATCTAATCCTCCCGTTGCTCTTACAATCGGTATCGTTCCGTATTTCATGGCGACCATTTGGCTTATTCCGCAAGGTTCAAACAAAGAAGGCATTAAGAACATATCCGCACCTTTATAAATCGTTTCCGATAAATCGGGTTTAAAATCTATCCAAGCACGAATATTAGAGGAGTTATTCGATGTCCAAATAAGCATATTTTGATATCCGTCTTCTCCCGTTCCCAAAAATACGAAATCTGCAGGCATGTTCATTAAATCAAATTTTGCAAAATCAATTAAATCTAATCCTTTTTGATAAACAAGCCTTGAAATCATCGCAATTAGGGGTCTGTTCGGATTATCTCGAAGTCCGAAAAGTTTTTGGACTTCTTTTTTAAATTTCGGCTTTTCTTTTATGTTGAATTTTTTATCGTAATAAGTTCCGTTTAAAATACCTCTTATTTTATGCGTTTGACCACGAAGCGTGTAATCCATTCCTTCGCCTTTGTCGGAAGTTAAAATTTCATTTGCGTACCTTTTGGATACGGTTGATATCATATCGGAACAATAAATGGCGCCTTTTACCCAATTTACTCTGCCGTAATGTTCAATGCAATTATCATACCAAACGTTATCCCATCGCATATTTGCAAAATCAATTATCGCCTTGTCGCATGAACCTTGATATGCAAGGTTATGTATCGTGAATAACGATTTTGTATTTTTATAAAATTCATCGTATTTGTAATTTGTTTTTAAATATACGGGAATCATTGCCGTATGCCAGTCATTAGCCTGTATTATATCCGGTTTAAAATTAAGGAGTTTTGCATATTCTAAAATTGCAAGCGAAAAAGAAACATATCTTTGCTGCTCATACATTTCATCAACCCAAGCGGGGTAAACAACATTAAAACAAGAAAAATATTTGGGGTTGTCGACAAAGAAAATGTTAATTTTATCTGATTTTGGGTGATGTGTGGTTTTTAATTTAAAAATATGTTCCGTATGTCCCATGGAAATTTTTAATTCAGAATTCGGGATTTCTTTTATTCCCCATTTTTCTTCGTCAATGCAGCCGTATAAAGGGGTAAAAACGGCAACCTCACACCCTTCTTTTTCCAAAAACGGAGGCAATTCGCCTACAACATCGGCTAATCCGCCCACTTTAGAATACGGGGCAACTTCTGCCGAAGCCATAAGTACTCTTATTTTGTTTTTTTTAAATTCATTTGATTTTGTCATTTTCATCCTCTCTTTTCGCTTTTTTGTTTTGTAGTGTTTGTTTAAGGATAAAATTTCCTTTAAATATTTGATAATAAGGAAAGCGCTTCTTTTAAAATTTCCTCGCTTCCCGTCGCTTTTGCATTATTAATTGCATATTCGATTGCTTTTGTGTATTCGTTTTGCGTGTATCCTAAAGATTGAAGAATGGTTTGAACTTCAAGAATTGCTTCGCCGTCAACGTTTGCATTTTCAAATTTGCCGAGGGCTATATCTTTTGTTGTTTTTTTGTCCGTTAATTTTCCCTTTAATTCAAGAATAATTTTTTGTGCGAGCTTTTGTCCGACGCCTTTTGCTCTTGAAATAGATTTATAATCTTCGCATATAACGTAATCAATTAATTCTTGTCCCGAAAATTCATCCAATAAAATAAGGGCAACTTTAACCCCAATGCCTGAAACCGATGTTAAAACATCAAAAATTACCCTGTCCTCTTTTTGTTTAAAACCGACAAGAAGCATAGAATCTTCCTTGTGGATTAATTTTGTATAAATTTTAACCTGACTTCCGATATCAGGCAGAAGCGATACCGTTCTTGAATTTGTTAAAACGGAATATCCTATGCCGTTATTTTCAATCGTGATGCTATCGCCTTTAAATACCAATTCACCTTTAATATAATCAAACATAGGTTAATTATATATCAAACTTTTTATAAAATATTATTTGACAAAATTTTCGTTATAAAAATCAATAATTTTTTGAGTTTCTTTTGTTTTGTTTAATTTTTTGTTTGCAAAAGCGAGGTTGTAGTAAAAATCTTTTTCGTCATTTTTTAGAAAAATTGCTTTTGTAAAATGTCTTTTTGCGCTTGAATAATTTTCCGTTTCCAATTCTGCGCACCCTAAATTATATAAAATATAAGGATTTTCCTTGTTTAATTTGTATGCATGTTGAAAACTCTCAAGCGCTTTTTGGGGCATTCTTTTTTCCATATAAATTAAGCCTAAATTATAATATGCCCTGTAAAATTTGTCGTTTTTCCCGATAGCTTTTTTGTAGTTTTCGACTGCCTTTTTGTCCTTTCCTTTTTCATTTTCTATATTGCCTAAAATTAAATAAATTTCTTCGTCTTTTGCACTCTCGTCTATCATATTTAAAAGAGAATACGCTTCGTCGACGTGATTTGTGTTGTACAGGGCAAAAGCATTTTCTTTAATGTCAAAGACATCGTCAAGATTTGTAATTGTGTCGGCATAAGAAAAATTGTTAAATATAAGTAATATAAAAATAGCAAATAATATTTTTTTCATACTAAAATCGTACCATTTTTGTATTGTATTTTGCAAGAAAATGTTTTTAAAGTACAATAAAAAAAGTTCAAAATCCGAGGCGGAAAATAAAATGATGGAAATTGAAAGCGAATTTAGAGATGAGAGCCTTCCTGAGGTAAAGCCCGTCAGAAGGCGTAAACGCAGATATAAGAATAATTTTTTCGGGCAGTTTATATTTTGTTTTATTTGTGTTTTCTTGGTTGCTCTTTTTATTTATAAAGATGAATTAAAAAGTTTTGCCTCAGGGTTTTTTACCGCTAATGCAAAAAATCAAAAATGGGAAATAAGTCTTCCTTTTAGTGCCAAAAGTCAAAACATTCTTCTCATGGGCGTTGATGTGTCGGAAAATCCCGAAAGACCTTTTGAAAATACGAGGTCTGATTCCATCTATCTTGTAACCGTTACTCCTCATGCTAAAAATGTAAATGTTATTTCCATACCGAGAGATTCAAAAGTTTACATCCATTCTCGTCAAAATCCCGATAAAATTAACCATGCTTTTGCATACGGCGGAATTGACGCTTCCGTTAAAACGATAGAGCAAACTTTAGGCGTTAAAATCGACCACTACATTGTTGTTTCAAACAGGGCTTTAATAGAATTTATAGATGCAATAGGCGGAGTTGATATTTATATTGAAAAAGATATGAAATATACCGATAATACCGCAAAACTTCATATTGACCTTCAAAAAGGTAATCAACATCTTTCCGGAAGCGAAGTCGAAGGATATATGAGATACAGAAAAGACGGGCTTGGCGATATAGGAAGAATACGTCGTCAACAGTGGTTTTTGAACGCACTTGCGGCAAAACTCAAAGACCCTTCGGTAATTATTAAAATCCCCGAAGCAATAAAATCCGTTTCAAAATATATGCAAACCGACCTTTCTTTTTATGAATTGGCGCAATACGCATCTTTAGTCAAATCAACGGATTTATCAAACGTAAAAGTTGCTATGCTCCCCGGTGAGCCTTCTCAAAGAGGAAATGTCGCATACTGGATTTTAGACCCTGTCGGAGTTCAGGCGCTTGTAAACAAATTTGTGTATGAGCAAACTCAAGAAGCATTGGATAGACCCCTTGAAGCAGGAATTTTATATACCGCAAACAACGAAGAAAGAGCAAAAAACCTCTCGAGTGAGCTTGAAGCAAAAGGAATTACGGTTAATTTAAGAGAAATAAGATATCAAAGCCACGATCATATTGCCATTCATAATTATGATGTTTCCCAAGAAACGCTTGATGATTTGAAAAATACGATAGATGAGTTTAAAAACAAACAAATTGAATACGATGCAATCGGAATAAATAAAGCCGCAAAAGACATCACGATTATTCTTGCGGGTTCTTAACAAAAAGATATTTGAAAAACATTTTTTAATTGTATAATAAATATGTATTTATAAAATGTGAGGATAAAAAGTGTTTGATTTTAATTCCGATTTAGCTCAGGAATTTGGAGTATATAAAAACGAAGGCGCTTACGAAATTGCAAATTTTATGAGTTCCGTCAATGTTTCTGCGGGTTTTCACGCAGGAGACGCCGTAAGCATTAAAAATGCCCTGATTTTTGTAAAAGAGAGAAATTTGGCGCTCGGTGCGCATATAGGCTACCCTGATATTTCGGGATTCGGCAAGAGAACAATGGATATGGAACAAGAAGAAATTGAAGCTACCGTATTGTATCAAGTAGGTGCGATTTCTGCTTTTGCAAAGACAATGGGGCTTGAAATAGAGCATGTAAGATGCCATGGCGCAATGAATTTAAAATTGTCAACGGATTTTGAATTTGCAAAACATGTTGCTAATGCCGTTAAAAAGGTAAATCCTTGGCTTAATTTGTATGTCAGAAACCCTGAAATTAAAGATTATCTTGAAAGTGAAGTAAAAATTAATTGTGCATACGAAGTTCTTTTTGATGAAAACATGTCGATAAGACAATTGCGTGAAGCTTTGATAAAACCGGAAACGGTGCATTTTTCTACTCTTGAAGATGCAAAAAGAGCGTATGATGTTATTAAACCTTCGCCCGTAAATTATAACAGAGTGGCAGGGCAAGTATAATGAAAATATTTAAAACAAGAATAAAAATGCCCGTCGGAACCTTATGGCTTGTGCCCGGACTAAAATTAAAACGTTGGTTCTTTTTAATAGTTGTGGGGTCAATTATTGCCGCAATCGGCGTAACTATTATGTTTAGGCTTGAGCCTATCATTTTATTGTACAGATATGCCAAAAAACTTTTTAACAATGAAACGGTATCTTTAATAATCGGTACCCTGCTTGTTTTGATAGGTGCAATTATATTTGTTAAAGCATGGCAGGAAACTAATTTCTCCATGATGAATATTAAAGGGCAAAGAAGCAGAAAAGCCATGGGAGAAGCGTTATACAGAAGAATGAAATTAAACCATGGTCCGAAAATTGTTGCAATTGGCGGCGGAACGGGGCTTTCCACTCTGCTTAAAGGAATTAAAAAATTAACAAATAATATAACGGCAATTGTAACCGTCGGCGATGACGGCGGCTCTTCCGGCAGATTACGTGAAGAAATGGGAATATTGCCTCCTGGTGATATCAGAAATTGTATTGCAGCCCTTGCGGATGACGATGATATTGTAACAAAACTTTTCCAATATCGGTTTAAAATGGGTGAAGGAATTAAAGGACACAGCTTCGGTAACCTTTTTATAACGGCAATGAGCGCAATTTGCGGCGATATGGTATCCGCAATATCCGAATCTTCAAAAGTTCTTTTAATAAGAGGCAGAGTTTTGCCTGCAACCGTTGATGATATGCGCTTAATTGCGACCATGGAGGATGGAACCGTTGTAAAAGGGGAAAGTAATATTCCCGAAGTGGGGAAACGAATTATTGATTTATCATCGGAGCCTTCAGAATGTAACCCTACGAGTGATGTAATAGAAGCTATAAACGATGCGGATTTGATAATTTTGGGGCCGGGGAGTTTGTATACTTCGATTATACCGAATTTGCTCGTAAAGGGCGTATCCGAAGCGGTTTCATCGTCAAAGGCAAAGAAAATCTACGTATGCAATGTTATGACTCAACCGGGAGAAACCGATAACTATTCCGTTTCTGACCATATAAGAGCGCTTTTCCGCCATGCGGTTAAAACGGGTGCTAAAAACAAGCTGTTCGATGCGGTTTTGGTGAATGATTTTATTTCCTTCGAGCTTGCTCAAAAATACGAAGAAAAGAACTCGCTGCCCGTTGAAGAAGATACGGGTGCAATCAAGGAGCTTGGAGTCGAAATAGTCAGAGCAAGGTTAATTCAAGATAATAAAGAGGGGCTCGTGCGTCATAATCCCGCAAAAGTAGCAAAAGCAATATACTATTGGTATATGAAAAAAGGTAAGAAAAATTGATTACTCCAAAAAAAATCTTAAAAATGAAAAAAGACGGTATTAAAATTTCCGCTCTTGCCGCTTACGATTACTCAAGCGCAAAATATTCAGACGAAGCGGGCATTGACATTATCCTTGTCGGAGATTCGGCGGCGCAGGTTGTTATGGGGTATGATTCGACCGTAAAGATTTCCATGAACGAGATGAAAGTTTTTACAAAAGCCGTCGTAAACGGAGTAAAAAACGCACTTGTTGTGGCCGATATGCCTTTTTTGAGTTATTCTCTTTTTGATGAGGGGGTTAAAAATGCGGGTGAATTTATTAAACTGGGTGCAAGAGCCGTAAAAATCGAAGGCGCGAACGAATATATCCTATCTTTAATTAAAAGGCTTACGACTTCGGGAATACCCGTTATGGGACACTTGGGGTTTACTCCTCAGTATATTAATACGATAGGCGGAAACTTCATTCAGGGAAAAAATGTTAAACATGCGGAAATTATTTTGAACGACGCTAAAAAACTTCAAGAAGCGGGAGTTTTTTCTATTGTACTTGAAATGATTCCCGATGTGTGTGCAAAATATATATCAGAAAATCTTGAAGTGCCCGTTATCGGCATCGGTGCAGGAAAATATACGGACGGTCAAATTCTTGTAATTAACGATGTCATAGGGAAGTTTGACGGTTTTTCGCCGAAATTTGCAAGAAAATATGCTGATACAAAGGATATAATTACGAAATCGGTTTTAAAATATATTGAAGATGTGAAAACGGGGGATTTTCCAAACGTTGCGGAATCTTTCCGATTAGAGGACGATGAATATGAAAAATTTAAAGCTTATACAAACAAAATCAGAATTGAAAGCACTGATTAAAGAATTAAAAAACGTTTCAACAGGTCTTGTGCCTACAATGGGTGCGCTTCATAACGGGCATAAAAGTTTGATTGAAAATTCCGTTAAAGAGAATGATTTTACCGTAGTGTCCGTTTTTGTAAATCCTACTCAGTTCGGACCGAGTGAAGATTATGATAAGTACCCGAGGACTTTGGAAAAGGACTTGGAGATTGCAAAAGAAGCGGGGGCGGATGTTGTTTTTGCGCCTAATCCTAAAGAAATGTATGAAGAAATTTATTTTGAAGAAAAAGAAACAACTCTTGTATGTCCTCCGTATAAATATGTAAACAGACTTTGCGGAAAATCCCGCCCGGGGCATTTTGACGGTGTTTGTACGGTTGTAAGTAAATTATTTAATTTAGTTAAACCAAATAGAGCCTATTTCGGCAAAAAAGATGCACAGCAGCTTTTTATCATAAAAAGAATGGTAAAAGAACTTGACTTTGACATTGAAATAAAAGAATGTGATATTGTAAGAGAAGAAAACGGGCTTGCAATTTCGAGCAGAAATTCTTATTTGAGTGAAAATGATAAAAAGCAGGCGCCTTTAATTTATCTTTCCTTAAAAAAAGTTAAAGAACTTTTTCAAAACGGCGTAAATGAGGCTGAAACCCTTATTGATACTGCAATTACCTACTTAAAAGATTTTGAAGTTGAGTATGTGGAAATAGTTTCAAAAAATGATTTTTGTCCTCCCGTATCCAAAAATGTTCAAAAAGGGGATATAATGTTAATAGCGGTAAGAACAAAAGAAAGCCGTACGAGATTAATAGATAATATCGAGCTATGAAAGACATATACAGATTAATATTCAATATTATAAATACGGTAAAAGTATTATGCCTTATTCTTGCTGCGGCATATTTCGTTTTTTGGTTTTATAGGTTTTTCAGTCTGCTGGGTGCACAAGAAATAAGCGCATTTTTTGATATTTTGGTAATGCCTATCCATGCAACCGTCGGGGATACAATCCATATAAGCGAAGAAAACGGCGGTATTGCCGAAATGGCATATTTAATAATCGGCGGAATATTCATTGCTTTTGCAATAATTTGTCATCTTTTAGAGGGGTGTGTCGTTGAATTTAATAGAACAAGCGATCTTAATGCACTTAAAAAAAGGCAGGAACTTCAAAACAGAGTTAATCAAGAATTAAAACAAGAACATATCAAATCTCTTTTAAGATACAATTATTTTTCGGCTCTTATCAGATTTAAAGTTGCTTATGCAAGTGAAGTTACCGCAATGTCGGGGGAGTTTCCGCCTGCGCAAATTTTGGACGAGTCTTATTTTGATGTTGCAAATTTAATTAAAAGAAAAGTTCCTCAATTAAAAGTTATAAAATATAACGATTCGGTTTTTGTTTCAGGTTCCTTGCAGGAAACTTTCGATTATGTCATTGACGCTTTTATATCTTCAATTAAATATGTTAAAAATCAAAATGCACAAAATAAAGTAAGAACCGATTTTTCGATTGTTTTGGATGCTCAGGTTGATAAAGCAAGTTCTGAAAATTCCCTAAGGGAACTCGTAAGGGTTGCTGATATGGAATATTACAATAAGGCCGTTACGACACTTGCTTTCAAGGTAAGATTTGATTTAATGCAGGAAAAAAGCAGATATCAAACGGATGTTTTAGGTTGGTCGGTTGCAAAGAGCGGTGCAAAAAATCATAATGAAGAAATCTTTCTCTTTAGAACAAAACCGCTTACGATAAGAAATTAAACCTTTGTCGTAAAAAATTTAAGCAACTTTTTCAAATGTTACGGTAAAAATCCTTAATAATGTCGCCTTAAAACTTGTTTTGAGGGTTTTAAAAGTTGTCAAATTTAAAAACGGATTTAAAATGATATTATATCCCTACTTAAATAATTTTTGCCGTAAAATGCCGTATAATTACAAAAAATCAAACTAAAAAACTTGCCCGATTATAAAATTGAGCAAGTTTTTAATATGTATAAAATATTGTTAAATATCCGTTAATTTTAAATATTCTTTGAGCGCAAGTCTCCAATCTCTCAGCATGCCGCCGTTATCCATAACCGAATATTTGGGACGATTAGCTTTTTGCGGATATTCTTCGCTTGTACAAGGAGAAAGATTAACTTTTAAATTTGCATATTCAAAAATCGTTTTTGCAAAATTATACCAGCTTGTAGGTTCCCCTCCGCCCGATAAGTGATATATGCCGTAAGGTTTATCAAAAAGTTTTACAAGCGCTTCCGATAAGTCAACCGTCCAAGTGGGTGTTCCTGTTTGGTCGTCTACAACTTTTAGGTCTTTATCTTTTAATTTTAACATTGTGTCGACAAAATTTTTGCCATGGATACCGTATAACCAACTTGTTCTTGCAATATAATATTTTTTGCAATTTTCAACAATAAATTTTTCACCTTCATATTTTGTTTTTCCGTATACGGATTTTGGATTTGTCTTATCATCAGGCAAATACGGAGAATTTTTCGTTCCGTCAAAAACATAATCGGTAGAAATTGCAATAATCGGTATATCAGCTTTTATTGCGGCTCTTGCAACGTTTTCCGTACCTTTTGCGTTGATTAATTCCGCTTTTTCGGGTTCATCTTCCGCTTTATCCACGTTCGTGTACGCTGCAAGATGTATTATGAAATCAGGCGCTTTTTCGAGAACAAACTTTTCACACTGTTCTCTGTCCGTTATGTTCATGTTTTGAATGTCCGTTTCAATAACTTCATGACCGTTATCTTCTAATGTCGGGCATAAATCTTGCCCTAACATGCCAAGTGCGCCCGTTACCAAAATTTTCATAATAAATCCTCATCCTTTAATTCTTTAGCGGTTTTTTGTACTTTGTCTTTTTCGCTTAAAAGCGGTTCAAAATCTATTCCCCAGTCAATATTAATATCTTTGTCGCACCATAATATCCCCCCTTCGTCTTTCGGAGAGTATTTTCCCGATACTTTATAATTTACTTCGACAATATCGCTCAGCGCAACAAAACCATGCGCAAATCCTTCAGGGATGTATAATTGATAATGGTTTTCCTCGCTCAATTCTCTTTTTACCCATTTTAAAAACGTGGGAGAATTTTTTCTTATATCAACCGCAACATCAAGTATTTTACCTTTTGTACAGCGGACGATTTTTGCCTGCATATTTGGCGCTTTTTGGTAATGAAGCCCTCTTAAAACGCCGAAAGAAGATTTTGAATGATTATCCTGTATAAAATCATCTTTAATTCCCGCTTCAAAAAAATCGTTTTTCTTATATGTTTCAAGAAAAAAACCTCTTGAATCGCCAAAAACTCTCGGTTTTACGAGTATTACCTCTTTTAGTTCCGTATTTTCAAATTCAAACGGCATAAATTATGCTCCTTTCAAATAAAAGTATACAGTTTAAAATTTTATTGTAAACTTTATGTATGAAACGGAAGCAAATTTTGTTTACATTACTTTTAATATTTATAATTTATTGCATATTAATCGAGCCTAATTTGATTACGGTAAAAAGGCTTAATTTAAAGTCCGACATTTTTCCGAAAATGAGGATAGTTTTTGTAACCGATTTTCATTTATCTAAATTTGCAAGATTGAGATTAAAAAGAATTGTAAATAAAGTTAATAAACTGGAGCCTGATTTAGTTATATCGGGCGGAGATTATGCGCTTTCGCATGACATTAAAAAAACCCTAAACCCCGACATTATTGCGGAAGAATTATCTAAAATAGAGTCAAGATACGGGTTTTATACCGTTTTTGGGAACCATGATTATTATAAAGACGGGGATGAATTTAAAAGAATTTTTAAAAAACATAATATCAATATTTTGGAAAATTCAAACGTAAAAATCGTAAACGGTGAAAAACTCTTTTACCTTGCGGGTATTCCCGATATGTTGACCGCAAGGTATGATTTAGATAAAGCGCTTTATAAAACTTTACGTCCCGTTATTCTTGTTTCCCATACTCCCGACATAACACCTCTTGCGCAGGATAAAGTCGATTTAATTTTGTCGGGACATCTTCATGGCGGACAAGTAAGAGTTCCTTTTTTCGGCGCTCTTTATCTTCCTTCAAAGTACGGCAAGAAATACGAAACGGGCTTAATTGATAACGTGGTTTATGTTTCAAGGGGGCTCGGGACAAGTCTTTTTAAGATACGCTTCAATTGTTCGCCGGAGATTACCGTTATTGACTATAATTGATTTTTAATATATACTTTTTTATGTTACGCAAGAAAAAAGAGCGGTCGTTTTACCGTTCTTTTTTTTAGGAAAAAAATGAAAGAACATTTTAATAAAAAAGAAGTTTTGCAAAAACTTATTCCCGTTATAAATAATACAGCAATGAGATATAACCTTATTCCTTTGGAAGTTAGTCTTGAAAAAGAAAGCGGGCATTGGTTTTTGAGAATTTTTATTTATTCTTCGGATCATCCCGTTAATCATCGGGATTGCGAAAATATGTCCCATGGGATAGGCGATTTACCGGATGAAATTATTCCCTTTAAATATTATCTGGAAATTTCATCTCCGGGGCTTGATAAAAAATTAAAATCAGAAATCGAATATAACATTTTTAAAGGTCATAACGTAATCGTAAAGGTTAAAAATCCGATAGATGAGGATTTATCAAAAACTTTTAAAGGCAAAATAGTTGATTATTCTTCAACTTTCGGGATAAAAATTTATGCTTTTGATACAAACAAAGAATACGAAATTGCTTTAGATAACGTATTTTCTATAAGATTGAACGACATTGAAGAACTGTAAAGGAGAAATAAATGATTAAAGTCGGGACGGCGCTTTTTGAAGCAGCGGAACAATTAGAGAGAGAAAAAGGAATTTCAAAAGAAGTCCTCGTTTCTTCCCTTTGCGATGCGCTTGTAGCAGGATATAAAAAACACATAAAAGATAAAGACGCAGAAAACGTTGAAGCGATACTTGACGAAGAATCGGGAGAAATCGGCGTTTTTAGAACAAAATCGGTTGTGGAAACCGTTGAAAACGAAGATTTGGAAATTTCTCTGGAAGATGCAAAAGAAATTGACGATGAAGTTGAAATTGACGATGAAGTAAAAATCGAAGTTACTCCCGAAGATTTCGGAAGAATTGCGGCTCAAGCAGCTAAACAAGTTATTACTCAAAGAATAAGAGAGGCTGAGAGAAAACTTGTACTGGACGAATTTTTATCCAAAAAAGGAACTTTAATAACGGGTATAATCCAAAGACGTGATGAAAGAAACGTTATCGTAAACATCGGCAAAACAGACGCCATTATGCCTCAAAAAGAACAATTACCGGGTGAATATTATAAACCCGGAAACAGAATAAGAGTCTATGTATTAAATGTTAAAGAAACGACAAGACTTCCTCAGGTTATTGTTTCTCAAGCACATCCCGAAATCGTGCGTGAGCTTTTTGAACTTGAAGTTCCCGAAATTGAGGACGGTATTGTCGAATTAAAATCAATTGCAAGGGAAGCGGGATACAGAACAAAACTTGCCGTATGGTCAAACGACCCGTCGGTGGATTCCGTCGGCGCTTGCATCGGGCCAAGAGGTTCAAGAATACAAACCATTGTGGGTGAGCTAAAAAATGAAAAAATCGACATCGTAAGATATTCTGAAGACCCTGTTGAATATATCGTAAATGCTCTTTCTCCGGCTAGAATTATCTCCGTTGATATTTTGGCGGATGAAGAAAACAGAAAAGAAGCGTTTGTTATAGTTCCCGATGACCAACTGTCTTTAGCAATCGGCAGAGAAGGACAAAACGTCCGCCTTGCACACAGACTTACGGGCTGGAAAATAGATATTAAATCAGAATCTCAAGCTGCGCAAATGGAAAGACAAGCAAGACTCGAGGATGAAAAAGAGGCAAAACAAGCCGAACAAACAGAAAATATTGAAAATCCCTCAAACGTAGAATTAAATGAAAACATTGAAAACGTTGAAGAAAAGCAAATCGAAACGGAAAACCCTGAAGAAAATCAAGGCGAAGAATAAATGAAAGTTATCATAGTAGGCTATGATAAAATGCTTGCAAGTCTCATAAACGGCGTTTTGGACGCAGGATGCGAGATTGTGGGCGTAATGAGAATTGACAGGGTAAAATATAATTGTTTTACCCTGTTTTTCAAAGATATTTTTGCCCCGTCAAGAGATTTAAGTTATATAAAAAGCAGAAATTTAAAAGAAATTAAAGCAAGAAGCGTAAATTCAACACAATTTAAAAATGAAGTAAAAAAACGTGGTGCGGAGCTTATTCTTGTAGGTTCGTGGAATGAAAAATTTTCAATAGAAACAATCGAGCTTCCAAAGTACGGAACGATTAATTGTCACCCTTCGCTTTTGCCTAAACACCGAGGTGCAAATCCGTATTTTTGGCAAATTTATTCGGGAGATAAAAAGGCGGGAGTTACTTTTCATTTTATGGATGAAAATCTTGATACCGGCGAAATTTTAATGCAGGCTTCTTTTGATATAACTCCTTATATGACAGGCGGCATTTTAAAAAACAAAACGGCAAAAGTTGCCGAAATTATGATTAGCGAATTAATAAAAGATATTGAAGAAGAAACGATAATTCCCCAAAAGCAAGATAACTCTAAAGCAACTTACGACAGGTGGGAAGATGATTTAAGGGTAATTGATTTTGAAAAAGAATCCCCGTTTGAACTGCATGATAAAATAAGGGGAATGCGCCCTTTTTGCTATCCCGTTGTTTATTTTGACGGAAAAAACAGAAAAATTAAACACTCTGAATTAATATTTGAAAACAATCCTAAAGAAATGAGAGAAAGAAAAGGTAAGTATATCTATGCAAAATACAAATCGCTTACTCTTAAATTGACCCTTGCTTAAATTTTTGTTAGGATAAATCTATGATAAACGTAAAATCAACTCTTACATATTCTTTTTTCAAACTTTTTTTTCACTGTATCAAGGATTTTTTAATTACGATCGGAAATATAGGAAAAGATTTTTCAAGAGTTTTATATTATGTTGTAAGATTGAGAATTAATGCGAGTGCAACAATAGAACAATCGTCAAGATTTGCGGTTGACAGCCTGCCTATTACTTTAACAATTGTCGGTATGACAAGCGTTATCATTGCAATGCAAATTGCTCCCGAACTTGCAAAACAAGGTGCGGAAGGATATATGGGAATGATGTCTGCGCTTGTTATGATAAGAGAATTATCTTGCATAATGTCGGGGTTTGCAATAATTTCCATGATAGGTTCATCTTTTGCATCGGAACTTGCTTCAATGGCTGTCGGAGAACAAATAAGCGCAATGCATGTATTAAAAGTTGACCCTGTCGAGTATCTTGTTGTGCCGAGGGTTTTATCCGGTATTCTTACAATGCCTTTTGTCTTTATCGTATCTTCTCTTGTCGGGCTTGTTTGCACTTGTCTTGTATCGTATATGACCGCAGGGCTCAGCCCCTTAAATTTTATGACTTCTCTTTGGCAGGGGTTATATCTAAGAGATATTTTAATTGCAATGCTTAAAGCCTCGTTTTTTGGGGGAACAATTGCTCTTATAAGTTGTTCTTGCGGGTATTCCACAAGGGGCGGAGCAAAAGAAGTCGGCGAATCTACGACAAAAGCCGTTGTATGGAGTTTTGTCGCCATTGCCGTTTGGGACTATATTTTTGCCGTATTATTTTATCTTTAAGGAAATAAAATGAGTATAAGCGTAAGAAATCTAACAAAAACATTTAATGATAAAAAAGTTTTGGATAATATATCCTTTTCCGTTGAAAACGGGCATACTTTAGGGGTCGTAGGTTTTTCGGGATCGGGCAAAAGTACTCTTTTAAAAATAATATCGGGGCTTTTATACTCGGATTCGGGAACAATTATAACGGAAAATAATTCCGATATCGCAATGACTTTTCAATATAGTGCATTGTTTGATTTTCTTGACGTATATCACAATATCGCTTTTCCGCTTCTTGAAAGACGAGAGTTTAGAGGAAAATATTCAAAAAAAGAAATAAAAAATATAGTAAAAGAAAAATTGGCACTTGTGGGCTTAGAAGGAATAGAAGAAAAATTTCCGTCCGAATTATCGGGCGGTATGCAAAAAAGGGTCGGATTTGCAAGAGCAATCGTAACCAATCCGAATATTATTCTCTACGACGAGCCCACAGCGGGGCTTGACCCTGTGAGTTCAACCTTGATTGAAAATTATATCGTAAGATTAAAAAACGAATTGAATGCCGCCTGCATTGTTGTTACTCACCAAATGTCAACAATTACAAGAGCATGTGATGATGTAATTTTATTATACGAAGGCAAAATTGTATACAGAGGTACGGTAAATGACTTTGTTTCGGCAAATACACCCTATACAAAGCAATTTATCGAAGCAAACATAGACGGTCCGATGGAAATTAAATCGCTTACATAGCAATAAAACCGTTTTTTGTAGTATAATTAACTTAAAACCAAAAAGAGAGAAGATAATGGCAATTAACAGAAAAACCTCATCATCATTAAAAGTCGGCATCTTAACGATAACGGCGCTTGTCATATTGATGTTTACCGTTTTATGGATAAAAGGAAGAAGTTTATCCGCAGGTGAGAGAATTGAGGTTATTTTCCATGACGTAAACGGCATAAGACCGGGGTCGGGGGTGCAAATGATGGGGCTCAGGATAGGTCAAATCGAAGATATTACTCCCGTTATTCAAGGAAAAGACAGTCATGTTAAAGTTCGTTTTGTCATAACGGAAAAGGATGTTGAAATTCCGCATGCTTCAACTATCTCAATTCAACAATCGGGGCTTATCGGGGAACAATTTTTAGAGGTTATGCCCCCTAAAACAAATTATTTATATATGGAAACTCAGAGAAATTCAACTAATATAAAACCCGAGCAGGAAATTTATATGGTTTTATCCGACAAATTGCAAAAAATCGGGTATGTTGATACGGCAAACGTTATTCCGACGGATTCCACACCGCTTGAATTCAGAACAACTTTTAAAACGGACAATACCCTTAAAATCGGGTATGTGCTTGACATGCCGGGATTAATTCTTGATAAAGACGATATTGTTGCCTTCATTAAGGGCGGAAAATTGGTTTTTGAACTTAAAAACGGTACAAAACCCGAGGCGCCCGTCGTAAATTCTCCTTATACGATTATTGAACCTATGAGAATAAGCGATTTTCTTGATTTACAATATAAAGCGGCGCATTCTCTGACCAGTATGAACGAAAGAGTTATGGATATATTATCCGACGACCTTGTGACCGACATAAGAGAATCGGTCAGCAATATTAACGACTTAACTCAAAAAGCCGCAACCACAATTGACAAAGCAATAGCTTTAATTGACTCTTCAAAGGATGAGCTTGATAATATTTTAAGCCAGACTACGATTTTAACAAAGAAATTATCCGATTTAACCGACAATATAAATCAAGTGATAGGCAATGAACAAAATCAGCAGGATATTTTGCATACAATTAAATCCGTAGGGCGTCTTGCGGATAACACAAATAAAATTATGGAAGATCCGAACACCGTTCAAATGCTTTCCGATTTAGGGGAAATTTCAAGGAATTTGGCGGATATATCTTGTTATATTGATGAATTTGCAAAAGATGAAAATATGAAAAAAGATATAAAAGAATCCGTATCAAACGTTAATAAACTTATAAAAGAAGTAAACGAGAATTTAAGTAAAGTTAACTCCGCAAATGATGAAGAAAAACTTTCAATAAATAATGCCGTATCGGATGCCATAATTACGACAAAAAACTTAAAGAAATTCTCTGAAAAATTAAATAAAAGATTCTTGCTTTTCAGATTAATGTTTTAAGGGTTTAATATGGCGGATTTTAAAAAAAGAATTACGGAATTTCACTACGGAAAGTTTTCCTTAGGGTTATTCCTTCTTTTTTCTTTGCCTTCGTTTTTTTATTATATTGTGATTAATGCTAAAAATTTTTTATATAATAAAAAAATTTTAAAAGAGGGGAAAGTACCGACTTATGTTATTTGTGTCGGTAATCTGACAACGGGCGGTGTGGGAAAAACCCCCGTTGTAATTGAAATTGCAAACCATTTATCAAAAAATAAAAAAGTTGCAATTTTATCTCGAGGTTATGGCGGAAAATTAAAAAAGGGTGCTGTTCATTTAATTAAAGATTACGAAAAACAATTAATCCATGATGTTGATTTAATAGGGGACGAAGTTGCTTTAATTTCCAAAAAAACGAATAATTGCGCCGTTATAGTTTCAACGGACAGATTTAAGGGCGGATTCTTCGCTAAAGAAAAATTAAATGCCGATGTCGTTATTATGGATGACGGTTTTTCAAACAGGAAAATTTATAAAGATTATTCGATTATCCTTATTGATGAAAATAAACTTTTCGGAAATAATTTTTGTCTGCCTTTAGGAGCCCTAAGGGAGCCTGTTTCCGAATTAAAACGGGGAAATAAAATTCTTTTTGTAAATAAAGACGGAATAAAAAATAAAAATTTAGAAAAAATTCAATCAAAAATCGAAAATTATGAAACCGCAAATATGAAAAACGGTAGAATATATAATATTGTTGATTTTGAAGAAATTAAGGAAAAAGATATTCTGGCTTTTTCTGCAATAGGACAGCCCGAACAATTTTATGCAAAATTAAACGAATTTAACATAAAAGAAAAAGTAAGTTTTGATGACCATTATAAATACAGTGAAAAAGACATACGGGAATTAAACGAAAAAATGTTGAAAGCAGGTGCAAAAGCGCTTGTTACAACCGAAAAAGACATGGTAAAGCTTTTAAAATTTAATAATATTAATTCTATCTATGCGCTCGAATTAAAAGTTGAAGCGGATATTGATAAAATTTTAAGCTAAAAATAAAACCTGCAATTTTGAATTTTGCAGGTTTTATTGATTTATATTAATTTTCTTATACTTTTTCTTTTATGAAAAGTGTTGAAATTGCCGATAATAAAAGCATAACGGCACCGATAAAGAAAGCGTATTCCCAATGATAATAAACACCTTGCGGCAGAGTTTGCATGCTGTGGTTAATTAAATATGCAACAACCGTACACACAACAACCTGCGGACCCGCAATGAATATATTGAAAATACCCATAACGGAGCCTTCTGAACCGGGTTTAATAAATTCTGACAGCATTGCAAAAGGTAAAGCTAAAATTGAAGCCCAGCCGATACCTGCAAGTCCCATTGCAATTGCAACTTCAACCTGACTGTGTGCAAAACCTAAGAGAATATATGCCAATGCCATTGAAATCAACGCCGTTGCATGGACTTTTTTATTTCCGAATTTTGTTGATAAAACGCCGATTGGAATTGAAATTATAAAACAAACCAAATTAAATAAAGCCATACAAATAAGAGCAAAGTTTGTTGCCTGAAGTCTTGTTTGTTCATAAATCGAACCGTCTGCGCCTTCTGCCAAGATATCGGGAACGCCGTATAAATTATGAACTACAAAAAGCGTAAAATATAATAATAAGCACATTGTACCAATCCAAGTAAAGAATTGGAGAGTGCAAATTTTAACGATTTCGGGAGATGTTGTTAAAAAGTCTTTCATTGATTTGATGAAAGATTGCTTTTCTTCCGTTGTTTCTTCTTTTTCTTCTTTAACAAATTGTTTTTCTTTTATGGTTAAACAAGTTACAAGCATGGCACCCGTAAAAGCTGTTGCAGCCATTAAAAATTGCGCCGGAATAGGCATTACGATATGGAAAAATTTATCCAGTACGGGCGGAGTTGCCGCAGCTACAACAGAACCCAACCCTATTGCAAAACTTAAATACGAATTTGCGATTGCATGTTGTTCTCTCGGGACAACATCCGGAATTAAAGCACGATACGGACCTTGTGCAATATTAACACAAGCATCGATAATCCAAATCATAATTCCTGCAAGAATTAAACCTGCAACGGGAGCAAGGGCAACGCCAAATGCGTTTGAAAAAAAGTTTACGATTGTTCCCGAGTTCGGGAAAATCCATAAAGCAAGCGAAGCTAAAATTGCGCCGCCTAAAAGATATGGTCTTCTTCTTCCGAATTTTGAAGTTGTTCTGTCTGACAGGGCACCTATAATCGGCTGAACAACCATGCCTGAAAAAGGACCTGCCAAGGAAATTAATCCGTAAATTAAAGGGTCAGCTCCCAAGCCTTCCGTTACGGGCCCTGAAAGAGCAAGACGCATTTGCCAAGCAAATTGCAGCCCGAAAAAACCCAAACAAAAACATAAAAGTCGGGCTGTGCCAAATCTTTTTAATTCTTCCTGCATATTTATCTCCTATAACTCTTGAGGTTAATTATACAATAAACCTTTCTTTTTTTCTAAAATTCATTAAATATGTTATAACCCTTAATATTTTTGCCCGATTTGAATTGAAAGATTATAATTTTGAACGGGAAATTATATGGAAAATAAGAAATTAAATTTGAATAATACATACGATTGGTTTTGCAACACGATAGGAAACGGTGTTACAAATTCAGTCAATTCTTATTTTGAAAATAATTATGCAATAAAACTTGTTTCAATCAATGATTGTGAAAGTTTAAAGCAAGACCCGCTTTTAAAAGGTGAAATTTTTTATTCATGCAGAATTTCAATTAAAAATAAACAACATATAACTTTAAGGGTGACTTCCGATTTTATCAGAATTAATTTTCATGATATTTTCGGTTCTTCTTCTCCCGTTTTTGACCTTGAAAAGTTAACTCCTTTGGAACAAAGAATTTTAAACGGGCTTTTTGAATATATAGTAAAAAATATCGAGAAATTTTTAATTAAAGATACAGAGCCCGATAAAATCGATTCTTTAAATAAAACAACATTAAATTTTGATTTTTTGGTTAAATCAAAAGACGTTAATGCGGGTAAAATTACCTTAAATATCCCTTTAAACAGGTTGTCGCCCGAAAATATAAAAATTGAAAATAATTTTGCTTATGAAGATTTTGCGGATAATTTTGCTTATGTTGATATAATAGCCGGATATGCAAAAATTTCATTAAACGACCTTAAAACTTTAAATCAGGATGATATTTTAGTTTTGGAAAAAAGCGACATTAAGACTATGCAGCTTAAAACTCCTACGATAGATACAAGATTTAAAGTAAACCCTGACCCTTCAATTATGATTGATTTAGGAGAAGAGTTTGATATTGGGCCTGATTTTAACAATACAAGGTTTGACCTTGATTATTATAAGGAATATGATATGACTGAAAATAAAACAATGTGGGATGACATACAAATTGAAGTGAGTGCAGAGTTTAAAAGGATAAAAATGACTTTGGGCGAGCTTAAACAAATTTCAAAAGGGCTCGTAATCGATTTAGAACCCGTTATGAGCGGCGAAATTTCTTTAATGGTTGAAAATAAAGCAGTTGCAAGAGGTGAGCTTGTAATTATAAACGATAAGTACGGAGTAAAAATAACGGATGTTTTTGCTTCAAAAAAACCCACAAGTAATGAATCGCCAAAAAAACCCGTAGAACAAGTTCAAAATTCTCCCCCGCCAAAACCGATTTCAGGCGGAGCCAAACCGCAAGCGGTGCCAAAGCCGCAGCCGAGTGCTCAAAATCAAGTTCAAAAACCAATTCCGCCGCAAAAACCGAAAGCGCCCGAACAAGTTCAAGAAGCGCCTAAAGATGATTTAGATTATTCAAATTTTGAGGAATAAAAATTGGTAAAATATATTATACAAATGATTGTTTATACCCTGGCAAGCGTCGGAGTTTTACTGCTTGCGTTCATCGTGTATAAAAAAACAATGCAAAATGACCCTTTAAGGAAAAATGCACTTTTAAAAATTAAAGATATGATGAGGCTCCCCGATAGAAAAATGCTTTACATTGTCGAATGTGAGGGAGAAAAATTTTTAATCGGAAGCAGCACGAATAATCTTAATTTAATTTCAAAACTTTCTAAAGAAGATCGCATTAAAGATGTAAAAGAAGAAGTTCTTGAAAAAAGTTTTATGATTTCTCAAGACGGCGGTTTGTTGAAAAAGCTAAGTGACAGAAATAAGGAAAAGAGAGGAAATTATTAATATGGATGTATTAATGAAAGATATGAACCCTGTTTTACAACTCCTTTTTACAATGGCTCTTTTTTCGTTTTTGCCGTTTGTGTTTATGTGCATGACAAGTTTTTTAAGGTTCGTTATTGTTTTTTCAATGCTTAAAACCGCAATGGGTACAAACTCCGTACCTCCCGCCATGGTTTTAATCGGAATGTGTGTTATTATGACATTTTATACAATGTCGCCCGTTTTTCAAAGCATGTACGAAGCGGGAAGCGTACCGTATCAAAAAAACGGCAATATCGTAGAAGCAATTCAAGTAGGGTCTGAACCTTTAAAAGAATTTATGCTGAAACAAACAAGAGAAGATGATATTATATTTTTTGTAGAAAAAACAAGAAAAGAAATGCCGAAATCTCCCGAAGAATTGACTTTGTGGGAAGTGGCGCCTGCGTATATATTATCCGAATTAAGGACGGCATTTGAAATCGGTTTTATAATTTATGTTCCTTTTACCGTTCTTGATCTCGTTGTTGCAAATATTTTGCTTGCATTGGGTATGTTTATGCTGTCGCCCACGATTGTTTCTTTGCCCTTTAAGCTGCTGATATTTGTTGCGGTTGACGGGTGGAGCTTAATTGTAAAAGGTTTAGTGGAGAGCTTTAATTAATGGATTATTTGGTAGAATATATTGCAAGAGGATTTTATACCATGCTTACGATATCCATGCCCTGTGTTTTGGTTGCGGCGGGAGTCGGGCTTATTGTAGGTATTTTGCAGGCGGTAACGCAGGTTCAGGAACAAACAATTGCGGCTGCGCCAAAAATTATCGGAGTATTTTTAACTATTGTTGCACTGGGTCTTTTATACATCCAAATGTTGACTCAATACATAACGGACGGACTAAATGTCGCATTTAACGTAATACCGAAATCGGAAAATTACGTTTTACCTCCCGATTATTATAAACATTCAAGACCCTTTGCGGGAGAAATGAACGATAAATTCTCAACATCCGACAAAACCAAAGAAATTATGAAAAATCAAGGTAAGCTTCCATGGGTGGACAGAGCCGAAAAATCAAAGTATACGCCTTCTTATCAGGGCGGAAATCCAAGACCCAACTTGATAGAAACAAATAAAATATTAGGAAGGTAATTTTTGAGATTAATTATTGTCTTATTTGCATTTTTTATGACAACGCTTTCTTTGTTTGCGCAAGAAGAACAACAAAGAGAATATCTCATGCCTGCGGTTCAGCTTAATTTGGAAGGGTATATGGATTTTTTCAAAACAAATATTGATAATAAATTAAACTTAAAAACACGTTCCAAATATAAAATTACCTGTGATTTTGATATTATAGGCGTTGTATATGCCGATAAAGATAACATTAAAATGTATGACGTAATTGATGAATACACCGAAGAAAACGATTTAAAAAGCGTATTTATTAAAACTAAGCATGAAACTTATACATACATTCGTTTGTATAAAGAAAACGGCGAAACAGTCGATATGACCGTAAGTGTTAATGCGAGATTTCCCGAGGACGAAACAATTCCTTTGGGGCAGTGTACTTTATATCCGACATAAAAAGGAAAATAAATGGAAGCCGATTTATTTACAATGCAATTTGCAAAATTATTTCCCGAAATTAACCTTGTGCTGGGCTCGGGAATGATGATTTTTGCAAGAATAATAGGATTAATTCAGTTTGCTCCTCCTTTTAACAGGAATGATATCCCGAGTTATGTGAGGCTTTCTCTTGCTTTAATTTTAACCGTTATTATAACAATGATTATAAAACCCTCTCCAATCCCAAACGGCACCTCAATAATTCTTTCTTTGGCGCTAAATTTTACGTTCGGTTTTTTAATCGGATATATCATAAACTGTATTATGGGTGCGGTAAGTTCCGCAGGAGATATCATAAACAGCCAAATCGGCGTATCATCGGCAACAATTCTCGACCCTTCAACGGGAAGTCAGGCTTCTCTTATGGGCGGATTTTTCAACATACTTGCCATTTTAATTTTTATGTCGATAGGCGGTATGTATTGGACAATTAATGCACTTATAAGAAGTTTTACGATTTTTCCCGTATATGCCGCAAGTTTACCCTTGGATAAAGTCATAAACGTTGATTATCTTGTGCAGATAACCTCAAATACGTTTGTTGTCGGAATGCAGATAGCTTCCCCGATTTTGCTTGCAACTTTAGGACAAGATATTATTTTGGGTACGATTTCAAAGACTGCTCCTCAAGTAAACGTATTTCAAATGAGCTTTCTTTTTAAGCCCGTTATGGGGGCTATGATTTTAATGTGGGTAATGCCGATGTTAATAAATGTTATCGGGGAATATCTTCAATCTTTTGCCAATATCTTCTAAACTTTATTTGTTTTTATAAATTCTTGCATTGAAAGTTTGTTTTGTGCCGTTGTTCCTTGAATAACGGGAGCTTTTACGGCTGCTCTTTGTTCTTCTTTATTATTATTTTTTTTACTTGCTTTTTCGCTTAACGGTTTTTTGCCCGTTAATTTCATAAATGACCTGTAATATTTACCTTTAAGCCCCGTATCGTTTAATCGTTCTTTTTCATATTCAATTAATTCATCTCTTGTCATTTTTGTACTCGGAGTGCAGATTGAAGCCCTGACTGCGGTTTCATTCGTAAATTCGGTTGCCATTGCAACTAAAGTAGCGCCCGGAACAGAACCCAAGTATGCACGCTCAAAGGTTGAGTTGAATAAATCCATAAACATCGAATTTAAGACAAAGTTAGAAACTTTATGTCCTATTCTTTCTTTCATTGTAGCGTTTGCTCTGTCTATGTCTTTACCTTGCGATTCGATTAAAACTTCGTTTCTGTAATCGTTTACAAAGAAGTATCCTGAAATTAAAGTAATCAAAAATCTTGACAACATTGCAATTGATGTATTTTTATTTTTTGAACTTGTTTCAGAGAAGTGTCTTGTAAATGCGTTTTGAATTTCTTTATTTAATGAAGATTTATCGCCGTCGCCTATTTTGGAAAGTTTTTCCGTATATTTTTCAACCATTTCCGTTAGCGGGATATTTTTTTGTATTGAAGTAAGTTCGCTTTTACCCGATTGTGCGCCAAATAGCGCTCTTACGAGGTTATCCGCCTTTTCCGTGATTTTTCCCATAAGGCTTATGGGATATGTAAGGACATCATAAACGATTTTTCTTCCTTTGGCATCGACATGTCCCAAATCGTAATATTTTTCACCTTCTTTAACGGTGCCTTTGTAGAATTTTTTTACGACATCGGATGTTGATTCTAAAGTGTTCTCGCTAAGTTTTAATTTTTCAACAATACTGTCTGCCTGCTGCGTTAAATTATTTTGTCTTAAATGTTGAATAAAATTATCAACTTCGCTCTTTGACATAACAAGTTTTCTTGTTGTCATTCCGTCCGTAAAATCTTTGTAACTTGAGCTTAATTTTTTAAGGGCGGTATCAATCCCCATTACATTTTTTGACCTTAAAAGCCCAATGCCGAGTGATGCCGCAATAACTGCGCCGACACCGCCTAAAATCTTTTTATATAAGGGGGTTTTCTTTTCTTCTTTTGAATTTTCGGTCAAATTATTTGCTTTGTTTGAAGTTTCATTGGAATTCGTATTTATGTTTGTATTTTCGATATTTTGTTTTTTTGGTATGGAATTTGACGTAAAAGTTAATTCCTGCGGTTTATTTGCGTATTTATCCGTAAATATGTTAAATACGTTATCAACGGAGGATTTTTGCGGAGAGATTACCGATGAAGTTTTTGTTTCATTGTTTAAAGTTTCTTTTGTTTGTTTATAACCTCTTTTTTCCGCCATTTTCTTTGCTTCTTCGGGGCTTAAAGGCGTTAAGGAAATTCCCCCTATAAGTCTTGATGTAATTTCCGACAAAAGAGTAACTCCGCCCAAAGATAAAACGGCATAAGGAATTGAATTGTTTACTTTTTTCTGGAATGCTCCAAGTACAACAAAAGTTAAACTTGCCGTTATAAGTTGACGGCGCATATCTTGAAAGAAACGCTGCCTGCCTGCCTGCCGGGCTTTTTCTTTATCGTCGTTTTGAAGCATTGATATGTTGTAAAAATCGGTTCCGGCAAAAACTGCACTTACAAACCCCGTCCCCATACGGTTCCATGCACGCTCCGATTTTGTGTTATAGTTTCCTACTTTTTTCGTGGCGCTTTTAACGGAATCCGCCGCCAAATTTTCAGCTCTTTGAGCGAGTCTTTCGCTTTCCGTTCCCGATAATTTTGCAAGCGCACTTTTATCCGTTACCTGTTCAAGAACTCCGGCTAATTTATAAAATGATTCTCTTGCATCAAGTTCTTTTACTCTGTTATTTAAAATTCGTGAAATAAAACCTTCCGAGCCCGTACTTTCCGCCTGAGCGCCGGAACCGGTCAGTTTTCTGAATGCTTGTCTTATTCCGACCCCGATATCGAGAATTGTTCCCAGAGTAAATTCTTTGAAACCCTGCGCAACATTTTTTGCAAACGGATCTCTTTTAACTATCAAACTGCCGTCTTCGGCGAATGATATCGGAGGATTTTTGCACCCCGTCGCTTGTGCAAATTGTTCAACCTGTGCTCTGCAATCATCAAAAGTCGAGCCGAAATTTTTTCTTAAAGCGTCAAATATGTGCTCAGGGTTTGCATATCTTGATTCTGTTCCTTCGGTTATATTTTCTTTTAAAAAGTTTGCAATTCTCGAACCGGCGTTTGACGACACGATATTACTTCCGATACTTCCCGCTTCCTTTTGGGTTACTCTTATAATATCGGACGAGATACCGTCAATTGCGCCTTTAAAATTTAATGGGTTTGAATTTTTTCGGAGAGCTTTTGTTTCTTGCCCCTTGAGGTTCGGCGCACTGATGAATTGGCTATTCAAATTACCAAAGTCTAATTTCATTCTTCACAATACACGTTTTCTTAGAGTTTATAAAACTTATGAATACAAAAAATTGCTAAATTGTTGCGGTTTTGTAAACTATTTGTTAATAAAAAAAAATAAATTATTATATTTATATGAACATATTTGCCAAAATCCTTATCGTTGATGATGAAATAATGGTGACTAAAACCCTAAAGACCCTTCTTAAACTTGAGGGGTACTCAAACGTGTTTACTTTTAATTCTCCGATTGAGGCGATTGAGTGGCTGAAAAATAACCAATGTTCGGTTATAATTTCCGATTTCATAATGCCTGATATGAACGGTATTGAATTTTTGCTCAAAGCAAAAGAAATAGATTCAAACGTGACGCAAATTCTTTTAACCGGATACGCCGATAAAGAAAATGCAATAAAGGCAATTAACGAGGTAGGAATTTTTAAATATATCGAAAAGCCTTGGAATAATGACGATATCATTTTAAATATTAAAAACGGAATAGAGCGAACTCAACTTAAAAACAGCCTGCAAAACAAAATTAATGAATTGCAGGAATTAAATAAAAATCTTGAAAATATTGTCGATAAAAGAACGGAAGAGTTAAAAAATACAAATAACAAGCTCGCTACCGTTATAGATAATTTATCCGAAGGGTTGCTTATTTTAAATTCAAACAATTTAATAGAACAGGCAAATCCTGCCGCTTTTGAAATTTTGAAAAATAAAGACATTATTGATAAAAATTTCTTTGAGCTTGTAATTAACGAAAAAAACGTTAAAACAAATCCGGAAGTTGATAAAACCTTATATTTAAAAGATTTCAGCGTTGTCGACTATGACAAAAATTGCACAATTCCTATTGAGCTTAATTTGTCAAAAATTGTTCTTGATAATGACATTAAAACCATTGTCTTAATAAGAGATGTCGAAAGTCAGAAAGAAAACGAAAGATTAAAAGACGATTTTATTGCAACTTTAACGCATGATTTAAGAACTCCTGTTTTAGCTTCTTTGAACGCATTGGATTTTGCTTTAAACGGTACTTTGGGAGAATTGAATAAAGAACAGTTCGAGCTTTTTTCAACCATGAAAAAAAGTTCGGAGGATATGCTCGGGCTTGTGAATGTTTTACTTGAAGTGTACAGGTATGAATCCAATAAAATCCATTTGGTTAAAAAAGAATTTGATATAAGAGAATTAATTGAAACCTCCGAAAAAGAATTAAAGCCGTTGTGCGATATTGAAAACTTGACTTTTGAAAATAAAGAAGTGGAAAATATTATTGTAAAAGCGGATAGAAGCGAGATTAAACGTGTAATCGTAAATATTTTGGGAAATGCGATAAAACACAGCTTTAAAGACGGAAAAATTGTCGTTAGAACTGAAACAAAAGACGGTTTTTTGAGCGTTTTTGTTCAAGATTTCGGAGAGGGCATAAATCCGTCCGATATTCCTCAACTGTTTAAGAAATTTTCAAAGGGAACAAGCAAAAAACGTTCTCCTTCAACGGGTTTGGGGCTTTATTTATCAAGGCAGATAATAGAAGCTCATAACGGTAAAATCGAAGCATCCGGCGAGATTAACAAAGGTGCGACATTTGTTTTCAGACTTCCGCTTGAAAAGGAATAAAAGGCTAATCTTATGGAAAGTGACAAAATAAAAGTTCTTCTTGTAGAAGATCACATGCTCTATAAAATGGGAACTTCCGTTTTTATCGAAAAAACGGAAGAACTTGAACTCATAGGTACCGCAGAGGACGGATTGTCCGCCGTAAGATTAGCGGAAGAACTCAACCCCGACGTTATTTTAATGGATATCGGGCTGCCTAAAATTGATGGAATTGAAGCAACAAAAAGAATAAAAGAAAAGGGAATTAAATCTTCCATTTTAATGCTCACATCAAGAAACACCGAAGATGATGTATATGAAGCGCTCCAAGCGGGTGCCGAGGGGTATATCATGAAAGGGTGTAATTTTGATACTTTGCTATCCGCAATAAAATCAGTTAATCAAAAAGCGGCATGGCTTGACCCTTTAATTGCGAGGTTTGTGTTATCGGGAATACAAAAAACTCAAAAAGAAAAACCCGAAGTTAAAAATAATTACGGACTTACAAAAAAAGAACTTGAAGTTTTGTCTTTGATTTCAGACGGTTTAACAAATCAAGAAATATCGGAAAAACTCGTTATTACAATCCATACGACAAAAGCTCATGTTCATAATATTTTAAGTAAATTATACGTCGGTGACAGAAATAAAGCACTTGTAAAAGCAAGGGACGAAGGGCTCGTTTAATGAAGCAAAAAATTGCTTTAACTTTTCTTATTTTTTCTATGTTTACCGTTCAATCGACTTATGCTTTTTTATTCAAAAAAGATAAATCAAAAGAACCCGAATATCCGCCTATGGTTCAAACGGTAGATGAGTGGCTTGATGAGGCAACTGCGGTAAAATCCGATTTAAGAAAACCTGTTGAAGATAAGGGCGAAAAGGATGAAAAATATATAAAAGGTGAAGAGCCCCCCGCATATTTGGTTCCTTACAATATAAGAGCGGGTTCAAAGGAGCTTGATTTATCTCAATTGTATAAAAATCAGCTTGTGCGCTCGCCTTTTATAGCAGATTCAAAAGTTGAAAACATCGTTTATACGGAAACATATTATTACCCTCAGTCTTTTCAGGCTGCCTCAACCTTATTTTTGTTTGAAGCCGATACAAATTCGGATAAAAAAGACAGGATTATTAAAGCGGATATTTTTGAACATAAAAGATATCCCCTCATTTCAACGGCGCTTCCATATTATAAAAACGGACTTTTTTCAACTTTAACGCTTGTTGATTTTTCGTCAGACGGAAAAAAACTTCTCGTAAGGCAAAAAACAGGCTCCAATAAATTCGGAACTTATGAAACTTATGTTTGGGTTTATTTTATAACCGATGAAAAAAAAGAAAATAACAAATGTTATTTAACAAATATTGATTTTTCGAGCGAAAATTCTTCCGTTTTGGAAGATGAATTTTCGGGCGGGCGGGATAATAATTTTAAAAAGGAAAATAATCCGAATTTAACAAAAGATGATATAAATTTAACGCCTCCGAATGAAAAATTATCATCTTCAGACGCTTCAACAAGAGATTTAGAAGAAACGGACGAAGAAAATTTACAGAAAAAAAGGTGGTATAACGTAAGGGTCGAAGATTTTAAAATTGACGATTTCTATTCTTCCGATAAAGAAAATTTGGGCTTTGGGGTCAGGCTAAATCTATTGAATGACTTTATAAAAGCGTATTGGTACAATAAAAAAGGATTAAATTTAAATCATATAAGATGGGATATTCACCCTTTAGGGTTTAATTCTTCAAATGATAACGAAATTATCGTAAAAGCGCTGGCATGGAATAATGAAGGCAAAGAAGTATCTTTAGGTTTTTGGGCGGTAAATCTGGAGGACGGTATGCCACGATACATTGAAGGAAACAGCGCTTCTGTCGGCGCTAATGCACTTGTAATTATCCGTAATTTAAAATGATTAATTTTTTGAATAAATCGGCGGAGTTTGAATATAATTCGGCTTTAATTCGTTTGAAGTTATATATTTGCCCTCTTTGATTTTTTCTTTTGCAAGCTCAAGTTCAAATTTTGATAAGTCAATATTATCTTCTTCAAACGAGAAAAGCTTATCGCTTTTAAACCTTGTTTTTAAAGAATTATCGGAAATAACTTTTTCTTTTTTTTCTAAAACGGAGAGTCCTTCTTCATAAGAAATAAGCTTCATATCACACCCGCTATCGGTGTAAAAAACGGAGCCTCTCCTTGCATCAAGCATAATATCTTTAATATCGTATGCTTTGTTTAAAATTTCCGAAGTCGTAAGGGGAATTGCTTTTATATTAAGTCTGTTTGTAATGATTTTTGCAAAGCTCAAACCTACTCTTATTCCCGTAAAACTTCCGACACCCGTATTAATTCCGAGATAATCAATGTTATTCAATTCTTTATCTTTGAATAAATCGTCTAAAACTCTTGCAAGATAAGCGCTATGATAATTTTTATCATCGCTTGAGATTGTTTTATAAAATTCTTTTTCTTCGTATAAAAGCCCGATGTAACTTTTATTGAGAGCCGTATCAAGAGTTAATATATTCATTAAATTCCTTTGTTGTTTTTTCAATTACGTTGTTATAATAATCATTTGTGCCGAAAAATTCAAAAACTCGTTTTTCGGAATAATTTTCTATATCATATTTTATATTAATTTCCATTTTATGAAAAGGAAGTTCGTTTGCGCCAAAATCCGCCCATTCCACAAGGGTTAAGACGTTATCTTTTGAATATTCTCTTAATTCTTCTTTGATTGAATCAAGTCCTTTTTCTTCCAATCTGTATAAATCAAAGTGGTAAATCGGTAAATCTCCTTTGTATTCGTTCAGAATTACAAAGCTGGGGCTTGTTACATCTTCTTTGACATTTAAAGATTTAATTAAAAATCTTGAAAAAGCGGTTTTTCCTGCGCCTATATCTCCGAAAAGAGAAACAAAAGCCCCCTTTTCCTTTATATTTTTACCGAAAATTTCGGCTAAAATTTGAGTTTCTTTTAAATTGTTAATTTCCATAGAATTAATTTTAACATAAATACACAATACATAAAGAAAATATTGATTATGTCGAAATTATTATTAAGGATGATTATAGGAGGCATAAATGGAAAAAGAAAAAGGTTTTGATTTTGATCCTGAATTTTCGGAATATAATCCGATTTTTGCAGAGATTGAAAGCATTAAAAAAAGTCTTATGAAAAAGGAAAAAGAAAGTTTTATAAGCCTTATCGTAAAAAAACTTTCCATGTCGGTTGTGCTCCCTTTTGAATAACGGTTTTAAAACTTAATAATTTGTAGAATGAGTGTTTATCTGATAAAATTTTGTTATGATAGACACTCATTCACATATAGACATGTTAAAAAACCCCGAGTTTTCAATTGTCGAATCAATAAATTCGGGAGTTGAAAAAATAATCGTACCCTCCGCTTCCCCTTCGGGATTTTCGGGGGTAATTTCTCTAACGGAAAGATTTGATAGCGTGTACGGCGCTTTAGGCGTACATCCCGAGGATGTTAAAAGTTATGATGATGAAGTTGAAAAACAAATATATGCAAAAACTTTAGAAAACAAAAAACTTATTGCAATAGGCGAAATCGGACTTGATTATTATTGGGATAAATCAAACAAGGAACAACAAAAAGACGTTTTTAAAAGACAGCTTGAAATTGCTCTTTCGCTTGATATTCCGGTTTTGGTGCATGATAGAGAAGCTCATGAAGATACGTTTGAAATTTTAAAAAGTTTGGGTAATAAAAAAGTTATTTTACATTGCTTCTCGGGAAGCGTCGATTTTGCAAAAGAATGTATAAAACAAGGTTGGATTTTAGGCGTGGGCGGAGTTGTCACGTTTAAAAATTCAAGAAAATTAAAAGAAGTAATAAAAGCAATACCGCTTGAAAAAATCGTTCTTGAAACAGACGCCCCTTATTTAACCCCACATCCTTTCAGGGGCGAAGAAAATTCGCCCAAATACCTTCATTTGACGGCAAAAGAAATAGCAAACCTGAAAGACACCTCGTTTGAAAATGTTGATAAAACCACAACAAAAACAGCTAAAGAATTTTTTAATATAAAGGAGTAAAAAATGGCACAACAGTTTTCACGTCAAAATATGACCAAAAAAATTGCATTCATCGTCTTTGTTAAAGGCTCTATTGCGCCGATTGTTTTATATTTGGACGACCCTCAAAGAATTTATGATAATGTTCAAGGGATTATAAGAAGTTCTAATCCGCCTAAATTTTTTGAAATCGAAGCAAACGGACCTATCAAAAAAGTTACTTTGGTAACGGCAGATGTTGCGGGATGTGCGCTTCAAGAAGAAATTCAATTCGGTAAATAAAATGAAAAAGCGCCTTGATTTAATTTTGTATGAAAGAGGGTTTTTTGAAACAAAAAATTCCGCCTCGGCGAATATTCTTGCGGGAAATGTTAAAATCGGCGACAAGACGGTTTTAAAAGCGGGCGAATTGTTTGATGAAAACAAATTATTCGGAGAAAATTCTCCCAAAATTGAAATAAAAAAAATACCCTTTGTTTCAAGAGGCGGTTTTAAACTTAATCATGCAATCGAAAAATTTAATATTAATCTAAAAGATAAAATTTGCATTGATTTGGGTTCTTCAACAGGCGGTTTTGTTGACTGTATGCTTCAAAAAGGAGCCAAAAAGGTTTATGCCGTTGATGTAGGGTATAATCAACTGGCATGGAAACTTCGTGAAGATAAAAGAGTTATTTCAATCGAAAAAACAAACGTTAAAAATTGCACTTTCGAAGATATTTTCGGTACCGATTTCAACAAAGAGGAAATGCCCGAATTTATGTCAATGGATTTGTCTTTTATTTCAATTAAAAAAGTGTTGCAAAATGTTTTAAAGTTTGTAAAAAACAATTCCTATATGGTATTTTTAATTAAGCCGCAATTTGAAGCAGGAAAAGAGGAAATTCAAAAAGGCGGAGTTATAAGGGACGAAAAAGTTCATCGGAAAATAATAGAAGATATTGAAAATTATGCAAAATCATTAAATTTGGATGTCATCGGAGTGGAAAAATCTCCGATACAAGGCGCAAAACAGGGAAATACCGAATTTTTGATTTGCTTGAAAAAAGGAGAGAATTAAATGAAAAAGAAAAAAATAATGCCTTTGGTTATAACTTCACTTGTTTTATCCGTCTTAAACACATCCGCTTTGGTTTTTTTGGGAGCGGCTTATGCGATAGGTAATATCGGAGTTGAAATCGGCGCAAGTTCAAGTAAGCCGGTTGTTATATCAAAACAATACGATAAAGGACAATCCTTATCAAAGGCAATTAATACCGGAAAACCCATGATTGTTTGGTTTTATACGGATTGGTGCAGATATTGCCAAAAATTTGCTCCGACATTTAAAAAAGTAACCACAAGCAAAGAAATAAAATCAAGTTTTGCAATAGCTTACGTTAATGCAGAGGACTATGAAAACAAGGAATATGTTGCAGAATATGATATTAAAGGATATCCTACGGTATACCTTGTAGACGGTGATAAAAAAGAACTCATACCTTCTCAATGGCTGTTTCAAGATGACGCCGTAAAAAAATTAAAACAAAATTTCCTTGCTTTTTTAAGATAAACCAACTTTGAATAAAACGGCGGAAAGTCCTTTAATTTGGGTTTCCGCCGTTTCTTTGCGTTTTTGTATTATTTGATAATTTCAATTATTTCTTCAAGATTTTTTTTCGGTGACCTGTTTTCGCTTATATCGGGCGACGGTTTTCCGATTGATAAAATTGAAACAATTTTTTCACCTTCTTTTAAATTTAAAACTTTTTTCATATCATACGCTCCCAAAACGGGCGCTACCATCCAACATGAGCCAAAACCCATTGAATATGCGGTTAAAAGCATATTTTCAATAGCTGCGCCCATACTTAAAAGGTAAGAATTCGGGCGCATGGTTTTAATTTCTTCAATTGAATAGTGCGCTTCCTCTAAAACACCTTCCATAAAAGCAGGGGCGTTTGTTTCGATACAAACGATAACAAGCGGAGCTTTTGTAAAAAAGGTTGAATGCCCTTTAAATCTTTCGACTTTTTCTGCCGTTTCTTTTGAAATTCTTGAAATTATATCATCATAAGCGCTTAAAACGGCTTTTGCCATTTTTTCTTTAATTTCTTGATTAATAACTGCAATAAAGCGCCAGTTTTGGGTATTCATAGCACTTGGAGCAAGACGTGCCGAATTTATGATTGTTTTAATTTCTTCATCATTCAATACATAAGAATCGAATTTTCTTACGGTCTTTCTGCCATTGATAACATCAGCTATATTCATTTTTTACTCCTTATAATATAATATGTGTATGAAAAAAAATTATTTAATTATTTTATCTTTTTTATCGGTTTTTGTAAATTCTCCCGTATTTGCCGAAAGTCCGAATTATACCGTTCAAAGCGCTTATGATTATTCTAAAAATACGCACGGAAAATTTACCGACGGGTCAAAAGTTCTTTTTATCGTTGATTTTTCAAATTCCATGAATGAAACTTTGGGCGGAAGAAGAAAAATTGATATAGCGCTTGATGCTCTAAGCTCAATATTGCCTAAAATTAATCCTAATGTTCAAACAGGGCTTAGAATTTACGGTCATAAATCAGGTTTTACTTATCTTCAAGGATGTATGGCAAGTAAACTCGTCGTACCTTTGGCTTCAAATAATGCAAGAAATATTTTAGGTGCCCTGTACCAAACAAGCGCAACGGGTTGGACGCCTATTACATATTCTCTAAAACAGGCTGTGAATAGTGATTTTGCGGGAGTAACGGGCAAAAAGCACATAATCCTTTTAACGGACGGCGGAGAAAATTGCGACGAAAGCCCTTGCAGATATGCGGTCGAACTTGTTAAAACAAGAGATGATATTTCAATTGACGTTATCGCTTTTGATTTATACGACGCTAATGCAAACAGTCAATTAAAATGCACCGCTCTTGCAACGAGGGGAAAATTTTACACCCCGAATGATTCATCGAGTTTAGCTCGTGATTTATTTGACAGTATCGGGGTGGATACCGACGTTCATGGAAAAATTAAGATAAGCGATTAAAATTATTCTTCGTAATATGTGGTGCATGATGTGGGTGTTTCGTATACGCTTACTTTATGTACGTTGTTGAAATCTTTCTTAATTTTATTATATATAAACTTTGAAATAATTTCCGAGCTTGGGGAAATATTTTTAAATTCTTCAAGCTCGTTTAAATCTTTGTGGTCAAGACAATCCAAAATTTCATTTAACTTTTTCTTTAAAATTTTAAAATCGACAAGAATATTGGATTTATCAAGAATATCTCCTTTTAAGGTAACTTCTACTTTCCAATTGTGCCCATGCATATTCTCGCACTCACCCTTATAATTTAAAAGATGATGTGCCGATGAAAAATGTGATTCAACTCTTACTTCAAACATAAAAAAATTCTAACATAAAAAAGAAATTATATGATAAAATAAAAATATGATAAGAGGACAAAGACAGGAATTTTGTATAAAATCGGTTCCGATTGAGGAACTTTCATTGCTTGAAAATACTTTAAACCAAACCGCAAAAGAAGGTTGGGAACTGTATTCGATATATGAAGGCGAGGCAAATAATAAAGTAGTTTACAATATTATTTTCACTCGTGAAGTTGAAATTGAGGACGATGAAAATTACGAGGACATTCAAGGTTATAAAACAAAAATGGAAAGGATGTTCTCCAATAAGGAAGAGCCTTATGAACTTTGTCTGAATTTTCAAAGAAAAATTAATGAAAAAAGAGAAAAAATCGAAGAAATTAAAAACTTCCTCGAAAGTGCCAAAGAGGATGAAAGAGAAGTTTTAAACGAAGAAATTGCAAAAGAAGTTGACAGATTAAACAATTTAAAAAAACAATTAAAAAGTCTTTTATCGCCCTCAAAAATGGCTTCAAGTCTGGGCGAAGAAAGGCTTGCGATTACTTTGAGCGAAGAAAATTATTCTCTGAACAGTCCTTCTTTAGAAAAAAACCTTTTATCCCAAACAATTAAAACAAGGCAGGAATTAACGAATGAATTAGGGTATATTATTCCTAAAGTTCAATTTATAGAATCTTTGGAATTGGAGCCGTATTCTTTTACGATAAATGTCCATGGCGTTCCTGTGACGGGCGGTTTTGCTTATCCTGATTATGTCGTTTTTTATCAGGATGAACTTGATATGAACGAATACCCCGACGGTTCAATTCAGGAATTTGACCCCGTAACGGGACGGGCTTTAATTTGGATAAGAGAAGATTTAACTAAAGATTATTGGATAAAAGGGCTTTTACCGACAGAGTTTATTGCAAAATGTTTAAAATATTATGCCATAAAACATGTTGCGGAAATCTTTAATTATTCCGATATGAATCGTTATATCGAAATTGTTTCCGATAATAATTCTTTAATAATAGAAACAATTTTGGGCGATTTTATTTCAATCGGCGAATTAAAATATATTTTCTGTTCTTTAATCAGGGAAAGAATAAGCGTAAAGGACGTTATTTACATATTTGAAAAAATTAACGACCTTGCGGACGATAATTCTAAAGCCGATTTGCTCGAAAAATTAAGAATTTCTTTGTCAAGACAAATTGATTGGTCTATAAGCAATCAAGATAAGCAAATTGAGGCTTACGAATTGTCCGATTCGACTTTAAAATTGCTTGAAGAAAGTGCTTTAATCGAAGATGAGGGCGATGCCGTCGTGAAAATTGACGGGTATAAATTTGAAGAATTTATAAAAGATGTTGTTGAAATTTCAACTCAAAAAAGGCTTGTCCTTATAACCCCGCCACACTTGAGGCCGGTTGTTTTTGCCCTTATTTCTCAATTGTATATGGATATTCCGACAATAAGCTATGATGAAATAGCTCCCGAATTTGAGCTTAGAATATCGGGCAAAATTTAGTTATCGGCGCAAAGAATTTTAAGATAATGTTTTCCTAAAGGATAAAAGCGTATGATTGAAATTCGCTTTTTTACATATTTTCGCCTATAAACTTATCGTCTTTGTTAAAATATTTAAAGGAAGAAAAACTTAAGGTTTTATTTTCGCAATTTGCGCTGCTTTTTTGTATCGTAAGCAATTTCTTCGGAATTAAAAAATTTTTCATTTTGTGGAAAATATTCGCTAAACCAACCTATTGTATTTCCCCCTTCTTTTTTTATTGAATTTCTATCATAAAAGAGTTTATCAAAAACAAATATCCAATCCTCTTGAATTATATTTTTTTGTTCGGTTATGATTTTTGTCGTAAATTTGGTTTGAAGCGTAAAATCTATTTCAAGTTCGGGAAAATCAAATTCTTTCGGGAATTTTTATACGGGAAAAGAAGCTGTTATTGCTTTCAGCGCTTTATTATCGGCTTCTTTTTCGCCCGAAGAATTTTTTAAGTATATTGATTTTAAATTCCCTTCCTCATCTATTATAAGAGTTGCTTGAATCGGCGCAAGAGGCATATTATATTCAGGCTTCCGGTTGTTATATATTTTTGTTTCTATTTCTTTAACGTATAAATTAATATCCGTTTGCTCGGTTTCGCAAAAACCGAAATTAGAAAAGAATAAAAGAAAAATAATAGCTAAAAAATATTTTTTCAAAAAACCTCTTTTTTAAAAAGTATACTACTTAATAGAGATTTTCAAAATGTTAAATATTTAAAAAATAATACAAGGCGCTAAATTCGAGCTATAAAATCTGATCAACAATGTCTACACCGTTTGCGGCTTTGCTGTTCATTACTTTTTTGGAGTCCTCGTATATGGAATTTACCAAATGGTATAAAAATTTTCCCGTTTTTTCGGTTGTATCTTTAATTATATGCAAACCCGTTTTTGTGCCTTCTTTTGCAATGTCAAAAGCTTCATCCGCACTCATTTTATTTTGTGTTTTGTTTGTACTTTTAACCAATGTATCTTTTGAAAGATTGTTTTGACATGATGAAACCGCCCCTTTAAAGTGCGGAACTTCAACGGGTTTTAGATTTGTTGCCGAATATGTTGAATTATTACTGACGGGAGTAATCATATTTTTTCCTTATATTGCATCTGCAATTTCAGAGAATTTTGAAGCGGTTTTTGTTACATTGTCTATCGTATCAAGGGCCTTTCTTGCTCTTGCGGCGAGTGCCAAGTCCTTGTTATCGGCTTTGGTTGCGGTATCTGCAACATCTAACGAAACGCCTGTGCTCAATGCGGTTGCGCCGAGTGCAAGAGTTGTATCTATCAACTGTTCGCCGTTTCCGATACCGACCTTTTTAAATCCGTTTTTAATTTTGTCTGCAATAACGCCTTGAGTTAATTCGGCACCGTCTTTTCCTTTAATGCCGAAAACTTTGCATACTCCGGTTGCAACGTTTGAAGCCGCATTAATTGCTTTTCCGAAAAGTCCTTTTGCTTCAAAGTTTTCAACAGGCATGAATATTGCATCTTTAACACTCTTTGTAAGTCCGGGGCGATTTCCGCCTTCTGCTTGAATACTTGCTTTTAAGCGGTTAAAGTTATTGTCTTTTACTTGATTAATCGTGCCTGAAACAAGACCCGTTATTCTGTCAAAAGCGCCTTTTGCTTCTTTAGAATCCGCACTTGTTCTTAATTTTGCCCAATTTTCTTTAATTGCCGAGGTTAAACCGTTGGTCATTTTTCTTGATTTTGCCAGCAACAAAGCGCCGCCACCTACTACCGTTATTGCCTTTACGGTTTTATCGGCGACATAATCCGCCATCATTTCGGGGGTTGCGTCTTTCACGTCTGTTTTATAAGTTTTTTTAAAGTCATCTTTAATCGGTCTTGTTAATCTTTCTTTGAAAGAAACCGATTTATCTTTCTTTTTTTCTAAATTTACTTTTTTATCGTCATCTTTATGACCGGTAAAAGTTATATTGTTAGCACCAACAGCATCTATGCCTGACATAGCAGTATTCCTATCTATACCTTACACGTCATGATAAAAACTTGTAAATATTGAAAATTGCTGATTTGCGGTTATTTATTAAGAAATATTAATGCAATTTTCAAAACAAAGTTTGTGAGGTTATTATACTACTTTTTTTTAAAAATACCTAATATTTTTTATTTCATCGGGTAAAAATTGCTGAACATATTCAGGATTATCATGAGTATAAACGTACCCTACCCCAAAACCGTATTTTGAAGCGTCTTTATAATGCGAATCTCTAAGATGCATGGGGGGCGGATAATCTTTCCCCGATTTTATGTCACTTATTGCTTTATCGATTGCAACGGCATCCAAGTTTCTCTTTTTTGCTCTTGCTACATATTCTGTTGCCTGCGCCAGAGCTATTCGACACTCAGGCATACCGACGTTATTGACAACGTTTAGTGCGGCATTTGCTATTAAAAGCGCTCTGAAATCGCCGTTTCCGACATCTTCGCTGGCGCATACGACAAGCCTTCTTGCGATAACCCTCGGGTCCTCGCCTTTTACAAGCATTTTTGCAAGGTAATAAATACCGGCATTGGGGTCTGACCCCCTTAAAGATTTTTGATATGCGCTTAAACAGTCATAATGTTCGCTTTTATCGTATTTTGCAACCGATTTTTGTAATAATTGTTCAATAAGCGAAGTTGTTAAAACTTTCTTTGTCGCAAAGTAAGAATTTTCGACCGTATTCAAAGCAAACCTTGCGTCTCCGCCCGATAATTCAACTATTGTATCAACAACATCATCTTCGATTTTTATTTCGTTTTTATAATTTTTTTCAAGATAATCAAACCCTTTTAAAACAATTTTTTTCATTGAATTTTCATCAATAGGATTTAACATAATAACCTGCAGACGGCTTAAAAGTGCAGGCACAACCTGAAACGAGGGGTTTTCCGTTGTGGAGCCCATAAGATGAAAAACTCCGTTTTCGATGTGAGGCAAAAGAGCGTCTTGCTGGGTTTTTGAATAACGATGGATTTCATCAATAAAAAGAATTGTTCTAACCCCTTGGCGCAAAGATTCTTTTGCGCTGTCGACCGCTTCTTTTAAATCCTTTACGCCCGATGTAACGGCTGAAAGTTCAATAAAAGAAGCGTTATGATAATTTGCGATTAACCTTGCAAGGGTTGTTTTTCCGCACCCGGGCGGTCCCCAAAGAATAAAAGAGAACAGTCTTTTTGCTTTTAATAAATTTCGAATGGGCGAATTTTCCGCTAAAACGTTTGTCTGTCCTAAATATTCATCCAAAGTTTTCGGACGAAGAATATTTGCCAAAGGCATTTGTTTATTATTATTTTCTAAACTGTCAAATAAATTCATAGTATAATTTTATCATGGAGTACAAAAAAATTTTAACAGGTTTATTTTTCATTGTTTCTTCCTTCTTTTTGCAAGGCTGCACAAAGCATGAAGAAAATACTTTTGTATTTTGGACGGTTCAATTAAAAATGCCTGCAGGAGATTTAATTCAAAAAACAATTGATGAATTTCAAAGTATTCACCCTGAAATGAAAATAGTCTGGGTTGATATTCCCGTTGCAGAAACCCAAAAAAGAGCAATAGCTTCCATATTGGGCGGAAATCCGCCGGATTTAATTAACTTAAATCCCGAGTATTCGATTTCTTTGGCTCAAAAAAATACTCTTGAGTATTTTAGTGAAGATGAAGCAAAAGATTATAATAAGGGTTTAGTGGATAAATTGCGCATTGACGGGAAAATTTATGCAATTCCTTTTTATGCGACAAGTGCCGTTACGATTTTAAATAAAGAAAAATTCAAAAATTGTAACGTTGAAATAAAAACCTATAATGATATTTTAAATTTAGAGCAATGCAAAGAAAGTCCTTCTTTCGGATTACCCATAGGCGAGGGGGAAGTTTTTTCAAAAATTTTAAATAAGTATGGCGTGAACGATGAAAAAACTTTAAACGAAGTTTATTTTCTTTTTTATGAGATGAATAAAAAGGGGCTTTTACCCAAAGATGTTTTAACGGTAAACCATAGAGAAATTATCGAAAAATATATGTCGCAAAATGTTGCTTTTATTAATGCGGGAAGCAACTTTATAAATATGATTAAAGAAAATGCACCCGATATTTATTCAAATTCGGTGATTTTACCTCAATTAACGGGACTTGACGGCAAGTACGACGTTTCAATAATGAACTTTGTTATTCCGAAGAAAAGCAAAAACAAGGAGCTTGCAAAAGAATTTTTGAAACTTTTGACAAATGAAGAAAATCAACTTGAATTTTCAAAAAAGACAAACGTTTTGCCCGCAAACCAAAAGGCGCTTGACAACGATTATTTTAAAAATTGTTCATCCGATATATATGATACGGCAAGATGTATTGCCTCTTATCAGCTAAACTCCCCCGTTACGGTTGATTTTGGACAAAAGAACAAAAAAGAAATAACCGAAGTCGTTAATAATTCTCTTGAGATTTTATTTTTAAAGGGCGAGGATGATTTTATAAAACAGGAAACATACAAAAAAATCAAAATGCTTCAAGAATAAAAATTATAAACTTGCGCCGTTATCTTTTGTTATCATGCCGGAAAAAGCGTTTTTCGAGCCTTCGATTTTTTTCATAAAATTAACTACAAATTCCATTGCTTCTCTATCTCTTGCAATTGCCTGTTTTAAATCCATTATTTCTTTGTAGGTTAATTTTTCGACGTTTTGAGGTTGTTCAAAATCTTCTATATGCTTAAATTTTGATAAAGTTTCTTTGTCAAACCCGGGTAAATTCAAGTAGAGAGAATACCATTTATAAAAATTATACAAAATCGTATACGGGCTGTTTGAATTTTTATCAAAAATGAATTTTAAATCGGAATTAAAAGAAAAACTTCCGTTTGAAATTAAGTTTAAGTACAATGCTTTTATCCCTTTTTCGGGGAAAATTAAGCCGCATTCTTCGTTTATCGGTTTTAATAATTTTTCCGCATTGGAAATAAAATAACATTCAACCCCTTTTTCAATCGCAAAGTTTAAAATATTTTCAATATGGTAAATATTTTCTTTGGCAAGATTTTCAACGTCATTTTCTACTTTTTTTCTGTTTTTTTCCAAATTAACGGACAGCGTTAAAGTTGCACCTTGCGCTATATGATTTTTTATCATCGAATTATCGGAATATCCTAAAATGTTTGAATTTTTATATTTGGATGAGAGAAATTTTTCCTGCACGTTAAAAATCGTGTTAATTAAATTTATAATAAAATTTTTCATACAATAAATTATAAACCATTAATCAGGTTCAATCAATCTTGATGATTTTCTATCAAAACCAATTTTTCTTTTCTTGTTAAATGTTTAATTCTGTATTCTTCCTTCATGGCGTCCGATTTTGTTTCGAACTCCTTCTTGTATAAAATTTTAACGGGTTTATTGGCATTAGTGTATTTTGCTCCGCCTGTTTTAGAACCTCTTTGGTGAGTTAAAAATCTTTTTTCGACATCTGTCGTATATCCAGTATAAATTGTTCCTTTTTCAGTCAGAAGCATATACACAAAGTGTTTCATCCAAAACCTCGAAAACTTCATCTTTTGTATTTAACAAGACCAATCTTGAACGTAATTTTGAAGCGTTTTTAACGGAAGAAATGTAAAACGGGTAAAATTTTCTCATATATTTTATTGCATTAATTTCCCCTCTGTATTCAACTTCTCCTTCTATATGGTTTTTTAACATTTTTATTTTTTCAAATAAATCGGGTTCTTTAATAATTTCTCCCGTTTTAAAATAAGTTTCAATTCTTTTCGGGAATGAAAAATCTCCGATAAACCCTCTGCCTATGGAGACTCCGTCGGCACCCGTTAATTCCATACATTTTTTTACATCTTCGATTGTTTTTATATCTCCGTTTGCAAAAACGGGAATTTTTACCGCTTGTTTTAATTTTTGTATTTCCGTATGGTTTGCAATTCCGGAATACATTTGCACTCTTGTTCTTGCGTGCATTGTAATAAAATCAACACCTTCTCCTTCGAGCATTTTTGCAAATTCGATATAATTTTTTTCTTCTTGATTCCAGCCTAATCTGAATTTAACGCTAAGAGGAATTTTAACCTCTTTTCTGACTTTTTTTACGATTTCTTTTGCAAGCGGAATGTTCCTCATTAAAGCGCAGCCGTCAGACCCTTTTACGATTTTATTAACGGGACATCCGCAATTAATATCTATTGCGTCCGCTCTTTCTTGAAGCAAATCGGCGGCTTTTGCCATTAAATCGGGTTTGTGACCCGCTATTTGGAAAGAAAGCGGACGCTCCTTTTTGTCGAATTTTATAATGTTTGTATCTTGTACCTGATTTATGGCTTCCGATGAAATCATTTCCGTAGTAAGGAGCGTTTCCCTGCTTCCGTATTCTCGAAACAATTTTCGATAAACAATATCCGATATTCCCGCAAGCGGTGCTTGAATTACTTTTAAATTCTTAATTTCAAACATATTACTTTTGACTTAAATATTCTTTAAGCTCCTTTATTCTGTCTTTCGTATAAGTCGTGTATTCATCATGTACTTGCTCTTGTTCTTTCAGTGCAAGGTATTTTTCATAATATTTTACGGCTTCCGCAAAATTTTCCTTATTGTCCAATGTCGTTGCCGTCATATAATACCCGAGAGCAAAATTTACATCTGCCGCAATTGATTTTTTATATTGTTCAAGAGCTTTGTCGGGTTCTTTTAAGTCGTCGTAGATTGCTCCTTTGTAATAATAAGCGTATGCGCTTTTCGGGTTTATTGCAATTAAAGCGTTAAGCGTATCAAGAGCGTTATCATAGCTTTTATTTTCATAATATGCTATCGCATTTTCGAGAAGCTTTCCTTCTTCACCTTCGTTAATTGCATGAAGCGTATTTTTTGCTTCGACGTTATTTGGGTTAATGCGTAAAATTTTTGTTAAATAAGATTTTGCATCATCATTTCTTTTTAAAGTAATTAAAATATTTGCTATCATAAAAAGAGAATTTTCGTCATTTTGATTTAATTCTAAAACTTTATTGTAATATTCAAGAGCTTTGTCGTATTCTTTTATTTCCCAATAGCAATTTGCAATCATGGTATAAGTTTCGGCTGATTGGTAAGAAATTTTCAAATAATATTCAAGGGCTTTTGAATAATCTTTGTTATTATAAAATTCGCCCGCTTTTTCCCATATTTTACCTGCATTTGTTTTGTCTGCGGTATCTTTGATTTTTAAAAGCTCGGAATTATCGGGAAAATAAGAAAGCCCCTTGCTTGATATTAAATTTGCTTCTTCCGTATTGTTTTGAGAAATATAAATTTGTCCTAAATTTATATAAGGTTCAACATGTTTCGGGTTAATTGCAAGAGCTTTTTTGTAATATTCGATTGCTGCCGACAACCCTTTATTTTTGTGCATTTCAAACGCATACTTAAATTGTGCGTCGTAGCTTTGAGGGTTTTTTTGCGCTTCGCTTAAAAGGTATTTTGCAAGCTGTTCTTTTGTCATATTTGATAAAATATTGTTTAAAGATTCTTTTGCATCCGTATAATCGGGTTTTGCTTTTAAAATTTCCTGATATTCCTGAACGGCGCTTGAAAAGTCCTGTTTTTCTTCATAGAGTTTTGCTTTGTAGTATTTAATTTTTGTATCGTTAGGGTTTTTTGCCAAAATCTCATTATAAATTTTAATTCCGTTATCATAATCTTTTTCCTGTGTATATAAAGAAGCCAGATTTAAAAGAATAACGGGGTCATTAGGGTTAATAAGCCTTGCCTTAATGTATTGAGCTTTTGCTAAATCAAATTTTTCTTCTTTTTGAAAAATTGCTCCCAAATTTATGAGAGCTTGTGAATCAGAGGGGTTTTGAACGGTTCTTGCCATCCATAAATTTTCAAGCGCAGATAAAAGCTCTTTATTTCCGTTTGAATATTTTAAGGCAAGCGAATATTCATCCATTGCCGCATCTTCATTTTCTATATCATCATAAATAAGAGCATATTTAAAATGCAGCATACCGTCATCGGGTTTTATCGAGATTGCTTTTTTAATGCAATCTATTGCCATTTTTTGGTTGTTTAAACTTTTATAAATGTCGGAATTTGTAGAGTATGCTTCTTTTGAGGCGGTTTTATCCTTATTATATAAAAGCGAATAAACATAAATTGCGGAGGCTAATTCGCCCTGACCACGAAGAGATTTTCCTTCCGCAAAAATTGCTGCGTCATTTTGTAACGGTGCATAAGTATTTGTCCATTTGTTTAATTTTTCTTCCAATAAAGGAATATTAACCGAATCAATGCTGTTTGCTTCGTCCCACATTTTAGCGTATACGAGAGCCGACCTTAAATCGTTTATTCCTTTTGGATAATTTCTTTCCGTATCGACGTAATACTGTCCTCTTGACATATAAGCAAGAGCAAGCGTATTTCTTACCGTTCTGTCGTAGGGGCGCTGTCTTATAACTTTTTTCAACTCGATTATTGATGAAGAATATTTTTTGTCTTTAAGATAAACTACGCCGTTTTGATAATAAACCTGAAGTTTATCGGGAGATATTTCACAATATGCGGGGGTTTGCATTAATATAATCAAAAATAACAAAATTGCGGTTTTTTTCATAATTATTCCTCAAAAGTTACTCATAGATTATACAATGAAATATGAGATTTTTTAAATTGTATTGTTGTATAATTACAAAAAAGAGGACAATATGAAACTTTTTCACATAAACCATGACAAAACAAGACTTTTGATATTTTTTTGCGGATTTTATACAAACGCAGAGTCTTTTGCGGAATTTGACAACGCTACGTCCGATATACTTTTTGTTTATGATTATTCCGATTTGGATTTTTCCGAATTAGAATATTTTGATTTTTCTTTTTATGCGGAAATTAACCTGATAGCTTATTCGTGGGGTGTATTTGCGGCAAATATCGGCAGCGGGTTCCTTCCTCCTTTAGACAAAAAAGTTGCCATATCCGGAACAATTTTTCCAATCCATGATACATACGGCATACCTTTAAAAATAGTTGATTTAATGTTAAACAATTTTAATGAAGACGTTGTATTAAATTTTAAAAATAAAATGGAATTAAATTCAAACTGCAATATAAAAGCCGTAAAAAGAACGGTAGAAAATTTAAAAGAGGAGATGATATCAATAAAAAATTATGTCTTATCTCATGAAATCAGGGAAAGTTTGAATTTTGATTTTGTCGTTATAACAAAAAAAGATAAAATTTTCAGTTATAAAAACCAAATAAATTTCTGGGCGGGACATAATAATATTCTTGAACTCGATATGGGGCATTTCCCTTTCTTTTATTTTGAAAACTTTGATAAAATTTTGGAGTATTGTTAATGGATTTTGAAAAGGCAAAAAATTCATATAAGAAAAATGCCGTCATTCAGAAAAAAATGGCAGCAAATTTATTAAAAATTCTTCTTAAATTCTATCCGAACAATTTTGATACGGTTTTTGAAATCGGCTCGGGAACGGGCTTTTTAACCGAGGAAGTCAAAAATAATATTCGGTACAAAAAAATTATTCTAAATGATATAACCGATAATTATACGGGAATTGTTCCCGATGAATTTATAAAGGGTGATATTTTGAGTGTCGTAATTTCAAATAATATTGACTTAATTGTTTCAAATGCCTGTTTGCAATGGATTAATAATTATGACGAATTATTTAATAAACTGTATTCAAATATGAATGAAAACGGAGTTTTTGCTTTTTCGACTTTCGGAAAGGATAACTTTATTCAAATTAAAGATATAACGGGCATTGGGCTCAGTTATCCCGATTTATCGAACGTTGTTTCAAAACAAGGATTTAAAACGATTTATTTTGAAGAAGAATTGGATACGCTTTATTTTCAAAAACCGATTGATGTTTTAGAACATATTAAATATACGGGTGTCAGGATACAAAATCGTGTTTGGACAAGAAGGGACTTTAAATTGTTTGAAGAAAAATATCTTGAAAAATTTAAAGACAAAATGGGTTTTGAATTAACGTATCATCCCATGTATTATATTCTTCAAAAAACTAGCAGGTAAGGTAGTTTGCAAGCCTTGCTCTGGTACTTTGGTTTGCGTATATTTTTTGTATTGCTCTTTTTTCCGTTTGGCGGATACATTCTTTTGTTACGCCGTAAATATTTCCGATTTCTTCAAGGGTTCTTTTTTGGTTGTTTTCTAAACCGAATCTTAAAATAATAACCTCTTGTTCTTTTGACTTTAAAATTTCCAAAGAGCGTTTAATGTCTTTTTTAAGTTCGCTTGATTCAATTTCACGTTCAACGTTTTGTTTAACATCTTCTATAATCTCAACCAAACTCAACTGTTTATCATCATCCGTATCGAGAGCGTTTTCAATTGAAAGTGATTTTGTAAATGCGTTTAAAAACAGGTTGATTTTATCTTCTTCAATTCCCATCTTGTTTGCTATAACGGAATTTTTAACCTGATAGCCGGATTCTTGTTCAAGAGAATGTTTAACTTTTTTATATTTTGAAAGAGTTTCCTGAACGTAAACGGGAATTTTCATACAATGTGATTGTTCGGATATTGCCTTAAACATTGCCTGTTTTATCCACCAAGTCGCATAAGTGGAAAATTTGTATCCTAATTTCGGATTAAACTTATCAAGAGCAATCATAAGTCCTAAATTTCCTTCCTGAATTAAATCTTGCATGGATAATTTAGAAACATGAATGGATTTTCTTGCAATATTAACGACAAGTCTTAAATTAGACTGTATTAATTTAATTTTTGCCTGTTTATCTCCTTCTTTCATTTTAACGGCAAGCGCTTTTTCTTCTTCTTGAGATAAAACGGGGTATTTTGAAATCTTTTTTGTATAAATACTTAAAACGGAACTTGAACTTTGTTCATTTTCGACAATTGTAACATTTGAGTTTTTCATATTTTATTCTCCGAACTTACAACACTACATGAACTCTTTTTCCAAAAAAAGAGTTTGATAACTACCAACTGTGAGATTAAATAACGTAAGAGATAAAAACCGATTTTTATTTACAAAGGGTATGGCGAGAAGCTGTGCTATGATAGAGAATACACTAATAATATATCCTTTGTATATACTCAATATATCATTTGCTTAATTCGGTTTCAATACATGTTTAAAGTTTTGTTAAGATGAATTTTTATTTTATAAAAGTATGTAATATATCTTAACATAAAATACATAAAGTTTATGACTTTTTTATAAAAATGAACCTTTTTTAAAAAAAGTCGTTATACTTAATGAAAGGTGAGAACTATGCAAGACAAATGCGCAAAATTTGAAAGTCTGTTTATTTTCTCTGATGAAAAATTCGGGGAACATCTTGAAACGTGTGAAGATTGCAGGCATGAATTTGAAAAATTCAAAAAACTTTCTTTAATTATACAAGAAGCCAAACCTCTTTATTTTAAGAGAAAAAACAAGGCTGCAAACTTAAAAATCGCATTAATGATGTCACTGGTTATTCTTGCGGGAACGGTTTTTGCAACCATAACTTACAACCCGATGGGAATAGCGGATACCATTAAATACGGAGAAACTTTATGCGCCGAGGATTACGGTTTTCCGGTCGATTCTTACGGGCTTATAATGGTGGATTAATGAATTTTGACAAAATAATAAAACTGAACGGCAAAAACGTTCGGCGAATTATAAAAAAAATCACAAATGAGGAGAATGAGGATCTTGAGCAAGAGGTTTATTTAAGAGTTTATAAAAATTCCGAAAAATACAAAGAAGAAGGGGCTTTTAAATCTTGGATAAACATGATAGCAAGGAACGTTTCATTTGATTATTTGAAATCGTCCGTATTTAAAAAAGAAACCTTAAATTCCGCAGAGGATGAAACCGTTTTTCTAAACGTCAAAGATAAAAAACTTTCGCCGGAGGAACTTTTAATCCAAAAGGAACGGCAAAAACGGATTTTAAACGAAGTGGATAAACTAAAGCCAAAATTAAGGGAAGTTATCGTTTTAACCGAGTTTTACGGGTTATCGTACGAGGATACGGCAAAAAGGCTTAATTGCCCCGTCGGGACAATTAAATCAAGAATTTTTAATGCAAAAAAAGAATTAATGACAAAACTTAGTGATTTAATTTAGGGGAAAATTATGTATAAATATTATTTTTCAATTTTAATGCTTATAATGACGGTAGTGTTACCTTCTTTTGCGAGCGATACGAGAAAAAATCCTCCCCCGATGCCTCCTGCGCCCAAACCTCCGATAAGCGAAGAAGTGCAAAACGAGAATAATCTTGCCGTTCAAAATAAATACGGCGATATGAAAAAAAGAAAAGAAGAATTTGAAAAAAGATTAAAATTAACCGACGAACAAAAAACGAAAGCAAAAGAAATAAGAGAAGAAGGCAGAAAAGAAATGAAGCCCGTTATGAATGCAATTCAGGCAAAGCTCGATGAATTAAAAATGCTTCAAGAAACAAATGCGGCTAAAGAAGAATTTGACGCAATCAATCGTGATATAAGAAAACTTCATAAAAAGGCTCATGATATTAAAATGCAAAATATGAAAGAATTTGAAGAAATTCTTACAAATGAGCAAAAAAAAGAATTATGGGAAATGAAAAAAGAAGGGCGCAAGGATTTTGAATTAAGGCAAAAAGACTGCGAAAAAACCGATACTTGTAAAAGACCTTCATTTTTTAAAGAACCGCCAAAAAAAGAAAATTAATCGTTGAAAATAAAGCCGTTATGCAAAATAATTCGGCATGGCGGTTTTATTTTGAAAATACTTTTTTTTATTAAAAAATGTGTGTATAATAAATTTATGGGTTTATTTGATTGGATTAGAATTTCGGGCGACGCCCTAAAACAAATCGAAGATAAAATGTATCAGGAGAAAAAAGATTTTCTTGAAGTTTATCAGAGGAATATTGCGCTTGAAAAAGAAATTGCACTTAGAACGGAAGAATTAAGAAATGCCAATCAAACTCTTTTAACGCTTGAACATGTTTGGGATATGATGAATTCCTCCCGACCTTTATCAAGTGTTCTTGAAACGATTGTATCCAGTTTGCATGGTGAGTTTGGGTATATGTACAGCTGTATTATCCAAAAACAGCTTGATACAAAAGGAACTTTTTATTCATTCAGAACATATCTTCAAAATTCTTTTTTGGAAGAATTAAATGCTTGCATTCCCGTTAATATTTTTGAAGCAAGGTTTACGATAAAAGAAGGCAGTCAACTGTATGACGTTGTTCAAAATAAAGAAGCAAAATGTTTTAATAATCTTTGGGATGTTTTGTTTGAAGCGTACCCGGAATCTCCGAGCGGTGCCAAATTTGAAGAATTTAAAAAGAAAAATTTGATTAAATCTTTAATTGCACTTCCGATTGTTTCAAAAGGCTTTACGGGAATTTTGCTTGTTTTTTCCCCGAGAGAAGATACAAAAGATTCCGAGCTAAACTTTTTAAGTTTATTTACAAGGCAAATTGAACTTGCAATAACAATTGCAAATCTTTTTGAAACCGTTAAAAAACAAGCGGTGACAGACCCTCTGACGGAATTATTCAACAGGCGCTTTTACGAAGATGCACTCTCTCGGGAAGCCGTTCGTGCGCTAAGGTTAAATCAGCCTTTTACTTTGATTTCTCTTGATTTAGATAAATTAAAACAAATAAACGATACTTTGGGTCATCAGGCAGGAGATGCCGCAATAAGGGCGGTTGCAAGAGTTATCACAAAAAATTCCCGTTCGATTGATGTCCCCAGTCGTGTCGGCGGCGAAGAATTTACGATTATTCTCCCCGGAATTGATTCTCAAGGCGGTTTAATAGCGGCGGAGAGAATACGTTCTTCTCTTGAGAATGAACATGTGGAAGGAGTCGGAAAAGTTACGGCAAGTGTCGGCGTTGCAACTTTTATAGAAATGACGACCGATGTTGACGAACTTGTTGAAATTGCAGATAAAGCCATGTATTTTGCAAAAGAAAACGGTAGAAATCAGGTAAAATTAGCAGAAACAAAAGATTCGATTTCATGGCAGGATATTGCAATTGATGCCTTTTTGCAAATTTTAGACCGGCACAAAATTCCCTTCGGTAAAAAAACCGCAGATGAACTTATTAAACGCCTGCAGACAAAACAGGAAACAAATACGGGCGGCGTTACAAAAGAATTATTGTATGATGTGGCGGATTCAATCTCAAAAACGTATTCACCTTATTACGTCAGAGGAATAACAAAACAAAAAATCAGGCTTGCATATCAAATTGCAAAAAGGTTTGATCTTCCGAAAGTCGATCTTGATAAATTAAAACTTGCAATGCTTTTGTATGATATCGGAAACGTTATGATACCGAATAACGTTTTGACAAAAAAAACGCCTCTTACAAACGAAGAAAAAGAAGTTATAACAAAACATCCGATTATTGCGGCGCAAGAAATTCTAAAACCGATTACTCCGATTGCAGGTATTATCCCGATTATTGAACACCACCATGAAAATTGGGACGGAACCGGGTATCCGGGTAAAAAAAGCGGAGATGAAATTCCTTTAATTTCTCAAATTATTTTAATCGTTGATTCATATTTTGCCATGATACAGGATAGACCGTACAGAAGCGCTTATTCAAAAGAAGAAGCCGTAGCGGAAATCCAAAATCTTGCGGGCAAAAAGTATTCCGTTGAACTTGTAAAAGAATTTGTTAATGCAATTAATGATATTGACCCCTTTATTTAATAAATTGTAATATCTTATTTTGTTTCGTCAAAAAAAATCATTTAGGATTATTCTCTAAACAGGTGTATTTTGGCGGGATTTTAAAATGAAAATAAATAATATTAATTCTTATTCGTATAATGCGGGTAATAATCAGCAAAACCAAATTTCTTATAAAGGGTGGGTTGATATGCCTTGGGGGTTTGATGATGCTCCGAAAGGGTCAAAATGGTCCGATGTAATAAATTTTTGCTGGAAAGACGAAGTTGGAATTGATACGGAAATTACAACTTATCCGAGAGGTGAAAATGAGCTTATGGAAGGCAATTCTCAATATTACCGCACGATAAGCAAAAAGCTTGCCGAAAGAGGATTGGAATTCGGGGATGTTTTTGAAAAAAATAAAAACGATAAAAATTTTGAAAAATATAAAAATGCAAGTGAAGAATGTTTAAATTCCTCCAAAACGGTTTTTTCAAAAGCAAAAGATAAAAGGTGCGATGAAATTTTAGACCGTTTAAAATGGCAAAATTTATGGCTTGATATTCAAAAAGACAAAAGAAAAAATAATGAACCCGTTGATTACGATAAAATTCAAATGTCTAAAGAAAAAATCTCTTTTATGGAAGAAGAACTCCACGATTTGTCCGATACAAGCGAAAAAAACTTTTTTATATAAAAAATAGAGTATATAATCTGAATATCACAGTATAAAAAGGTTGAACAAATGAACCGTATTCCAAACGTTGCACAAGAAGAACTGACAAAATTATTAAACGGTAATAAAAATTTTATCAACGGCGATCCCACCGCAAAAAACATGTGCCTTAAAACGCTCCAAAGCCTTGCGCTTTATCAAGAGCCGTATGCTTGTGTTTTAAGTTGTTCCGATTCGAGGGTTGTTCCTGAAATAATTTTTGATTGCGGGATAGGGGAATTGTTTGTGGTAAGAGTGGCAGGCATTGCGGTTGGTCCAAACGTAAAAGAAAGTATAGAATATGCCGTAAAAAAACTGCATGTTCCTCTTTTGATTTTGCTGGGGCACGACGATTGCGGGGTTATGAAATATGCAAATGAACAATACCCTGATATGCCAAACGATTTTCAATCAATTTTAAAATCGGTTTATCCCGTTATTGACGGAAAAGGCAAATTTGATTGTAATAATGAATTTGCAAGAAAACATACCTATTGGGTTGAAGAATATTTGATAAATAACTCAAAAATTATAAAAGAAGCGGTTGAATTTGATAAATTGTACATCGCAAAATGTCATTTTGACCATAATACAGGTATTGTTTCTTTGTTAAAATAAAAAGAATAAAATTAAATAAAAATAAATTCATTTTTTAAAATCAATTTCTCTTACTTTCTCGCCGGTCCATAATGCGTTTACCTTAGCTGAAGCGTTAATCATGCATGCCGGTATAGGATTGAAAAACGGAAGCAGTTTCGGTTTAGAAGCAATAAATTTAAACACAACCGATTTTTCGGGTGACGAGCGTATTGGGTGAGCGCATTACAGCTATTTGGGCAGTTATCGTTTTTAACTTTTATTTCAAATAAATCCCTGTTTGTTTTATTTGCAATAATTTTAGCAATAATTGCCGTATTGCCCTCTTTAATATTTCCGACCGAGTATTGTTCTCCCGTTCGTGAAAAATATGCAACCAATACTTTTTTAGTCAAATTATTTGCTTGCGCTTCATTTGCCGTCTATTATTACCCCCGTTAATGTTTTTAAATAAGAAAAAACCGCCTGCAAACATAATTAAAATTGCAATTATAATTATTTTATTCCTTGTTTGTTTTCCTTTGGTTTTAATTCGCCGTAATAATATGCCGCAGTTGCACCGCCGTCAATTAAAAAATCGCTTCCCGTTATAAAATCGGCTTTTTCCGTTAATAAAAGTTCCGCAACGTTTGCAACTTCATCCGCCGTTCCGTATAAAACAACCTTTAATATAACTTCAATCGGAGCTTGAGAAGGGGAAACGCCTGCCGAATTGATTAAAGTTGAGATTTCACCGTATTCTTGTCCTTTTTTAATAAAATTTAAAATCGAAGCCCTGTTTGATAAATCGCACTCGATACTTTCGATGTCAAACCCTGCTTATTTCATAATTTTTGCAACGGCTTCGGCGTTTTCAATTTTCTTATCGCCTACGATAATTTTTTTATCAAACTCCAATCTTCTTGCAATTGCCGTTCCGATTTGACCTGCACCGACCCATAACATAACATCTTTCATTATTTATTATCTCCGCTCATATATTTTTCTACCATTGTTTTTAATTGAAATTCGTTATAGTTTTTGATTTCAAATTCGGGATTAATTTTTCCGTTTGACATACACCAACAGGTTAATATCCCGTACATTTGATAAAGTATTGTTTTTGCAAGTTCTTCTATCGGGGTATTTTGGTTTAATTCTTTATTTTTAACGGCGGAATTAAGAATATTTTTTAACATTTCGTTATCATATTCCCATTTAATCATTCCCATGGAGTCGTTATTTTCGTTTTTTTCAACAATGCCTTTAATCCATTCTCTTACGATATGAATTTTGTACTCTTGTACTTCACGAATAAAACAATTTGTGTATAAACAAAGTTTTTCGGATATGTTTGAATTTTTGATTTCATCCAATTTTGATTGGGTTTCTTTGAATAAATTTTTGCAAATCTCTAAAACAATTTCTTCTTTATGCTTAAAATAAGTGTAAAATGTACCCCTTGCAACTTCCGCTTTTTCGGTTATATCGGCGATACTTAATTTGTAAAATCCTTTTTCTTTTATAAGTTCATTAGTTACGTCAAGTAACTTTTGCCTTGTTTTAAGCGCATTTTCTTGTCTTGTTGTCATATTTATCCTTGAATTATACGATTGTATTATATCATATTTATTGAATCTTGTTCAATGAATGTAATTCGCTTTTTTAATCGGAGTTCGGATTAAATATTTTTTGATTTAAAGGTTTCGTTGATAATTTAACCTTGGATTATTTTGCCCGTTTATAATATCTTTGGTTAATTTTGATAACGGCCGTTCGTTAATTAAATCGGGGTTTAGGCAGCTACCCCAAATAACCGCTTCAATAAAATCTTTTGAGTAATTTTTTCCTAAAAGCCTTCTCGTAATTTCATCAATCATATCGTCATTATAAATTTCTTTTTTTGCAAGCAATTCGCAAGCGTAATCTTTCCTGTATTTATACCTTGTTTCAAGTTCAAACAGGTTTTTGTGAAAATATGCTTTTTTGTGTTTATTAATTATGTTTATGTTTATGTTTTTGACGTTAGAAAAATTATAATGCTCCATTTCCTTTGCAAATTCGATTTCAAAGACGGCAAGTTCGTCAAAATTATCTTCAAAAGGATGAACGGGGGTCATCTTGTTTTTTTTAAGAGCTGAGTTGCACTCATAACAGCAAGGTATTAAATTATAAAAAGACAATGCAAAGAAAGGATATTTTGATTTTGGCAAATAATGGTCAAAATGCTCCCTTAAAACTTTGTTGTCATTCGATATTTTCTCTTTTTGTCCGCTTCTGTCATCTTCTTTAATAACGGCATCGATATAATTTAAGTTGCAATAAGGACAGGCCCTAACGTTTAAATCGGTCATAATTTCATACGGGTTTTTGCAATCGGAAAAATTGTTATACAAATTTTCAAAAAATATTTTTATTTCTTCATATGCCTTGAATTTTCCCGTCGGGTTTTTCTTTTTTTCGGAAGATAAAGAGGAATATTCTTCTTGAAGCGTTTTGAAATCTTTATTGGTATTAAGGAATTTTTTTATTTTCGATAATTCCTTATATTTACAAATAAATATATTGTTATCGTCCTTTAAACAGTTTCTTGTTAAATATGATAAATTAATATTTGTTTCTTTAATAAAATTGTTTAAGGCAATTTTTGTTTTATTTAAAATATCGTTTCTTTTCAGGTAATTTTTAAAAGTTTCAAGTGCTTTTTCTTCATTTGTTATTTTTTTCATTATCCAACCTTTGTTTATATTTATATTTCATTGTTAATAAAATGTTTTTTTGTACGCTTTTATCCAGCAGTTCAATTATTTCCTCCGCCTTTTTTAAATTTTTGTCAGATAATTTATCTTCGTGGAAAATTTGGACAACCTCTTTTATTTTTGTTTCGGCAAAATCGCCGATTGTGCTTTTCATAAAGAAAGGATGAGCAAAAAGAGAATGAATATTTGTGCCGAATGTTTTTGTTTCGTGGTTTGCAATTTCCGTATCAAATAAATTTTTGTTATTTTTATCTTTTACTTTTTTTAATAAGACAACGGAATTTGTGGTTAAATCGGATAATATAATCGGCGAATGGGTTGTAAGAATAATATTAATCCGCTTGTTTTCGATTTTTGCAATATCAAGAATAATACTTATGAATTTTCTTTGCCATTCGGGGTGTAAGCTTAAATCGGTTTCATCAAGTATAAAAATATTCGTTTCTTTTACCGCCGCAAAAAAGTCCGCAAAAAATCTTAAAATATGCTGTTCTCCCGTACTTAAAGAAGTAAAAGAATAAAATTCACCGTTTTTCTTCTTGTAATAATTAATTTCAAATACCCCGAGATTATCAAGGAACTTCATTTCCTCACTTTCTTTATTATTAACGGGTGTCATATTTTTCAACCTGAACAAATTACCGTCAGGAGTTTCTAAAATATTTTCAAACGGGTTTTTGCCCGCAAAGAGTTCTTTTTCAATTTTTATATAAGAATTTAAAAGAGAATAAAAATATTCTAAAAAACCGTCTTTTTCCAATCGCTTTTTTATTTCAAAATCTTTTTCGGCTTTTTTAATTTCTTTTTTTATTTTTTGATAATATTTTGAAAATTCAAGGTGCATATTATCGTGGTTGAAAGCGTTTTTGCCGATAATAAACCTGCCTTCATTCAAAATTTCACCGCTTATTATTTTTCCGCTTCCTTCTAATTTTGAAAAAAGAAAGCCGAGTTGTATATAGAAAAAAGTCAGGCATAAAATCGGGAATGCACCGTTTGCAAAGTTACTAAAATTAAGATATTCTCCTTTTTTCGTTAATTCTTTTCTTTTATCCAACAGAAAATTAACATTGTCGCTAAAATCCCAAAAATCTTTATTTTTCCAAGTGTCGGGTCTGTAATAAGTTTTTGTGATTTTGTTGAATCTTTGTTTTAGCCAAATAATTCTTTTTTCTAAATTCATTTCTCTTGTTTGCGTATCAAAAAAAAGATACGACAATTCGTTTTGGAATAAATATAAAGGGGATGTTTTATTATGCGCAAATAAATCTCTCAGCGAATGGCTCGTTTCATAAGAGCGGTATCTGTCGTAATAGAAATAATTTTTGATTTTCCTTTGTAAAGTGTCATACCACTTGTTTTCTATCGGAAATTCAAGCGGAAAATCATCGTCTTCTCTTAAAAGATAAGGTCTGAACATTGCGCAATAATATTGTTCTTCTTTTTTAAAAGCAGGTATATCGTTAATTAAAATTTCACAATTTTTGATATTTGTTTTATACCTGTAACAATTTTCTTTATTTGCTTCATTGGGTTCAACCTTAAAAATTAAACAATATTTTTCGGGAAGTTCGGGAATAAAATAATCTTCATCCTCATTTTTATAAGGTTCCCTTAGAATGCTTGCAAGTGCTGATGTAATATTGCTTTTCCCTGAACCGTTTTCGCCTATCAGGGCGGTTAAATTTATGTTTTTTCCGTAAATTTGATTGGAATTTTCTTCTTTTAATTCTATTTTAAATAAATCCGGTTCTTTATTATATTTATAATTAATGCAATTTTTAAATTTTGAATTAAGAGGTATGAATAATTCGCCGATATTCTTGTGTTTATATATAAAAACGCCGATAAGTTCTTCTAAATCTTCAAGCATTCCGTTACTCTTTTAAATCTTATTCACATCTTTATTATAATAGCTTAAAATTGTTTTTGGTATTCTTAAATGTTGATAATTCGGGTTATTTTTTGTATTTTTTAAAAAACGTATGTCCGGCAAGCGCCAATAAAACTATCGGCGCATTATCGCTTGCTGAATTTCCTTTAGTTCAAAATTAGCGTTTAGATAAAGAACCGCTCTTAATTTGCGGTTATTGCGGATATAGGGCAGGAAAAGCCTAATAAACGGAAATTTTAGCAATCGGTTTTTATTTTGAAATAAGGCGGAGAATTATAAAATGTATAAAACTCCGCCGTTTTGTTTGGAAAACTACATACTTTCTTTAAATATTTTTCTTACGTCATCTTTTGTTAAAACTTTATATCCGCCGTTTAAAATAAACGTTGCTTCAATAAGCCCTTCAATCATATCTTCCGTTGCGCCAAGCTCTTTTATGTTTAAAGTCAGTCCTAATTTTTTCATCCATTCTTCCATTCGGATTAATCCTTCGTTTGCGATTTCTTCATCCGTTTTGTTATCAGGATTAACACTCCATACGTTAATTGCAAAACGTTTAAATTTTTGAAGTCCGTATGGCATAATTAATCTGTAATATGGCAAACTTACCGCAGATAATGTCAAGCCATGGGTAGCATCGGTATATGCACCGACGGCTTGTCCTAACATATGAACCATCCAGTCGGTAGATTTCCCTTTTGCAATTAATGTATTTAAAGCCCAAGTTGCGCTCCACATAATATTTGACCTTGCTTCGTAATTATTCGGGTCGGATAGCGCAACTAAAGAAGAGTGAATTAAAGATTTCATTAATCCTTCTGCAATATAGTCGCTTGTATTATCGTCGGTGCCCGAAAAATATTGTTCGCAAATATGATTAAATGCATCGTAAATTCCCGATACCATTTGTTTTTTAGGCAACGACAGCGTAAAATCGGGGTTTAAAATTGAAAATTTCGGCATAACATCTTCATTAAAAACATGTCCTATCTTTAAATTTTCTTTATGGTTTGTAATAACAGACCCCCCGTTCATCTCGGAGCCTGTTCCTACCATGGTTAAAACACATCCTACGGGAACAATTTTGCAATCCGGTTCTTCATATTTTATAAAATATTTTTGCCAAGGGTCATCTTTGCAGTTTATTGAAACGGAAACCGCTTTTGCATAATCAATGCAAGAACCCCCGCCAACCGCTAAAAGGAGGTCAACATTATTTTCCCTTGCAATTTTTACGCCCTCATACAGTTTTTCTACCGTAGGATTTGGCATAACGCCCGAATCCTCGATAATGTTTTTTCCGCCGGCCTTTAAAATTTCAATGACGCTATCATAAATACCGTTCTTTTTGATTGAGCCGCCGCCATAAATTAATTGAACATTTTTTCCGTAATTTTTTAATTCTTCGTTTAAAAAATTTAGTGAATTATTCCCGAAATACAATTTTGTACCGTTTTTATAGCTGAAATTTCCTAACATTATTTTTCCCTTTCTATCCGTTTTTTTGTTTAATTCTATCATACAAACGTTTTTGCAATGATGTCAAGCCGTTAGTTTTAAATGCAAAGAGCAAAATATCGGCACGATAAATCTTTACGGTTTTTAATTTTTATTAAATAAAGTAGTATTCTTTTGACTTGAACTTTATCAAAAAAATCCTTATAATTAATGTATACGGTGGTCATATAGATAAAGTTAGGTGCAGGTATGAAAATATTAAATTTATTTTCTCGCAACCAAAGCGGTGCTGCGAGCAAAAAATCTTTTTTAAGGGCTTTTACGTTGGCTGAGGTTTTAATTGCGCTCGCCGTTATAGGTGTTGTTGCAGCTATTATAATTGCAAGTTCGGTTCCTAAAATACAGGCAAGAGTCAGAGAACATCAAATAAGTGTTGCCAAAATAAAGTTTAATCGTGCTCTTGAAATGATGGTTTTAAACGGCAAAGTAGGTCCTTATTATACGGATACTTACGATTTCGTATCGGAATTTCAAAAGTATTTAAAAATAAACCGAGTTTGCAGAGTGGGAAATTCTCCGTCAGAGCTTTCTCCCGTTACGGATTGTTTTGGAGAAAATTATACAAATGTCAATCTTGATGACGGCGAAACGTTTCCTCTTGCAAATATTGCAACGGGGCAAGAATTTCGGTTATCTAACGATGCTTCAAACGATTGGACAAGTCCCAATATTGCCTTTATGACAATAGACGGTACAAGAATGATTGTTTCTTACAACAAAAAATGCGAGGACATAGCTTATGATGAAGAAATGTTTAACGGAAAAGACGCAGCCGTTGCAACAACTTGTATTTCGGGCTTGTACGATATAAACGGAGAGCAAAAACCAAACCGAGTAGGTAAAGACGTAATTCTTTTCGGGTCGGCAAAAACAATAGGAAACGCTTGTTTTTCGGGAAGCAGCGTAAATATGTGCCTTTCATCCCCCGTTACGCTTCCAAGAAACTTTTTATCTCAATCGGATTGTTTAAGTGTCCCCGGTATGCCGTCAAGAGCTTGTAATGATGTCAGTGATCAAAGCAAAGATAAAAACTGGTTTGCAGCGGCTGCTCAAGTTTGCGGCGGATATAACAATATGCTCACAACAGCAGAACTTGTTAAAATTTTTGATTACATCCACGGTTCGGACGGCAAAATTACAACTTCCGCAATTCAAAATTATCAATGGTCGGGCATGTATTTTGAAGAGGACCCTTTTAATACTACAAACCTTGATGATGCGGCATTTGAAAGGGCGGCGGAATTCGGGATTAATATTTCAAGTTCAAGCGGCAGTAATACGTTAATTACAAAAGATATAATCGACGGTTTTAACGGAAAAGCTTCCATACTTACATATAAAATTTATTACGATTATATTTATAAGGTTGATACATCGCCTGCAAACAGTTCTTATTCCTATTGGACAACTCAAGTTATATGCAAATTATAAACATTATATAAAAGCTCCTAAAATTAGGAGCTTTTAATTTTTTATTGTTTTTCAAATGCGCTTTTTGGCATACCTCAAAGGGGGCACTTATAATCTGCGGGTTCCTGCGTTAAATCTCCGACATATTCAAATCCGCAAACTTTACATGCATAAGCGGATTTATTTTCCGCATCTTCTTTTGGTACGTATTTTTCAATGATAGCTTTTGTAACTTCGCCATGGTGCTTTTCTTGAAGCGCAAATTCCCTTGCCTGTTCAACGGCTTTTTGTCAATTCCGAGTTCGGAGAGTTTATCTGCCAATTGATTAATATTGTTTTTGCCTTTGCATTCGGCTTTTGAAAGTCCTCTTATCATTTGCCAAAAAGTTTTTTCATTTTCGGTTTCTTTTGTTTTTCCGAATATACTTATATTTCCTCCTGTTTATTTGTATTCATCTTCTATCGTCTTATTGTCTTAAACAAATGAGCAATGTATATTGAAAGAATGTGATTTACAAAATGTACGCATTAACTATTTCACCGCAATAAACGGTATGAAAATCTTTATTTGCCATAGGTGCATCGGAATCAATATTTTGCGGATTAAATTGTTCTTTTAATTCATGCGGAATATTGTTAATTTCTTGCTCTTGTTGATAAATTATTTTACATTCCAAAGTTAAAGGAATTTCTTTTATTGCAGGAGAATTAACTTCAATTCCTTTTATTAAAGTCAAATTACAATCCGCAAGTTTATTTATATCTCTGCCCGAACGAGAACCAATGTATCCTATAACTTTCGATATTTCGGGAGTTCTTTCTTGAACTGTACCCTGAACTATATAATATAACGGGTAAAATATCTGTCGGTTCACTTTACAGGTGGCGCAAGTCGTTAGGTTACAACGGTGATTGGACTTGTTTAGCGGGGCAATATAAATATTCAACCCGAAAAGAATACCGAACAACCCTAAATGAAGAACGGATTAAAATATTTATACAGATATTATTATCTCCAAGTGCATTTTCAATCGGAAAGTCCATAACATTAACAAAGCATTCCGCAGTTTGTTTATCAGGATAACGGCAGAGCATTTAAAAAGTAAGTTTTTTAACTATTGAAGTTCAATCTATGCTTGAGGTTGAAAATGACGAAATAAAAAAGCAATTAAAGATTTAGAAAAAACAGGACATATAAAAAAATAGCAAAAAACGAATATGTATATTTAAAAATTCCTGTATCAGGAAATTACAATACAGAATTTGACAAACAAAAACAAGCAAAAGACGTATCAATTCCCAAAGATCCAAGAAAACTATTTACTAAGAAAAATGTGTCCTTAAATATAATATATAGAAATCTTGGAATGCAGGGCCATAACGACTTTGAAACAAGATTTAACTTCTTACTGCCGCAAAAATCAGATGAGAATTTTCAAATTTTATGACATTTTTTCGATGGAGTTTTTAATAAAAATTGTACCTTTTCCAACGACTTTTAGAGAAAGAAAAATGCACCACGAAAGTGCATAAAATTAAATCAATCTTCTAATGGTGATAATGTATCCATCTCTATATTATACCTTTTGCAAAATTTATATGCAAGTGCAGCATTATCTGTTTTTATAATCCCATTTGCTGTCAAATCACCTGAAACTAGTGGTTGTAGTTCACTATTTGCATTTACATTACCCAAAATATTGTCCGTCACAAGACCATACTTTGAATCTCTTGTATTTTTATTCGGAGCAGATTTTCTCGGTATGCAATATTTGCCTTTGCAATATTTACGGGATAATCAATGTATTTAAGAATGTTTGAACCAAAAGTCGGTCTGTGCGAATCAGAACCTTTTGGAGTATTTAAAATTATTGCAATGCATTGGTTAATATCCTCAACACCTTCTGCGACATCGCCAATGCCGTTGAGTTTGAATTGCCAATCTACATATTTAATTTCGTTTAATTTAGTCATTTTTGCTCCTGTGAAATCAAAGATTTCTACGTCGCTATCGTACGGTTGCGTTGGCGGATGCGATGAGCATTCGACAACTCCACTTCGGCTCACGCCTTTTTCTTCTTCTTCATCGTCTTCAGGGATTTTTTCTGCGTATTTTTTAGTTGAAGTTCAACCTGAATTGCAATTAAATCACCTTCAGGACTTGTTTGTTCTGCTGTTTTTTGAATTTGTGAGATAACGAATGCTCCGATGTATTCGCCATTTCCTTTTATGAATTTGAGCGGTTTCCCAAGTTGTGCTTCCGTACGGATTTTTAGGATTTCATCTTCAGGTACACAAAAAGATGAATGGAGGTTTAGTTTTATTGTGAATTCTTGCAGGTTCTCGCCCAAGAACCGTAAGAAGGTTTTGTTATTGATTCGCTCGTGTTCTGCGTAATTGTAAGTTATGGTGTCATTTATTCCGTCAAAGTATGTTATGGGTATCTTTTATCAAAGAATACGGATACAACAGATGTGATAGCGATAAAATAAAACAATGTTGCCGAGGCAAACAAAAAACCTCCTACTGCTATCATTGGGGAGTTCTTACCAAATTTTAATGAAACGTAAAATTGTGAGTTAAAATCTATCCTCAAAATATACCATAAGCTGATTAAGAATCGAACCCCAATCACGAATTGGCATAGTCCATTTTTCCCGAATATCCCGTGTAACAAGGTACAAGAGCTTAAACAGGCTGTCAGCGGTTCTATATGAAATTTTCGTTTAGTAACCTTTCTTATTGCTATGTTAAAAGCTTCTATCGGATTTGTCGTATAAATCAGCTTTATCAGCCAACGAGAACTTGTTTAGCCGTTTGCAAAGTTGTAATATTCGGTCTTTCATTTAATAACCCTCTTAACGTATTTTCGTCTAACAATTTAATTTGATTTGTTTTTTGCTTTCTTTTCAATTTTATTTAGCAGCTTAACTATTTGTCGGAATTGATTTTCGCGCTTCGATAAGTATTCAAGTCCATCATTAGTAAATGGTATCTCAGTTAATTCTTCTAAAATTTGTTTGGTATCTTCGGATGTATATTTCTGAAATTCATATTTTTTATAAACCCGATCCATTAAATGTGGATATCTTGCAAGTTTAACATTTACATTTGCCATTCCTGCAGGAACTAACGGACATCCTGTTCTATCGTGTAAATCTCTTAATGTTTCAATTGATTTTTTATCTGCTAAATAATCAACTTCATCAATAATAATAGTTTTATGACTTTTGATTAGTGATTTTTCAATTTCATTAAAAGTTTCTTCAATATGCCAATATGATTCCGCATTTAATTCTTCAACAATATCTGATAAAAGCCATCTGCTTGACATTCCTTGATTTGCTCTTACATAAATACAGTCATTTCTAAAAGTCCACCATTTAATTGTTTCTGACTTACCAAGTCCGTATCCACCGTAAACAAGTGCAATTTTGGGTATTTTTGGCGGCAAATTTTCTAATTCAGACATTAAATTTACAAAAACCTCGCTATAATTGGGGTTGAACCAAATGGCAGAGGTACTGACTTTAATCGACACTTTCCTGTCAAATCGGACTTTTGAAATGCTTTTTTTCGACACTTCCGACCTGCCTCAAACCTAAACAACAAGCGGATATATACTAAAAATCGTGGTTGTGTCGATTTATACGCAAATGGCGGTCTAAATTATATCAAGCCTATCAAGCAATAATAACGCATATTTCAAACACATTTTTTAACATGGGCTAAAAACGAACCGATGACAAAATTTTAATTCAAAATTCGTTTAATATGGAATGTTACTCCTGATAGTATGATCATTACTTATTAAACTTCTCAGCATCAAGGTATCTGATTACTCTTGCAGGATTTCCGACAACAACTGCGTTATTCGGAACATCTTTGGTTACAACGGCACCTGCTCCGACAACAGCATTTTCACCTATTGTAACCCCGGAAGTATTGTTACATTTACTCCAATCCATACATTACGCTTTATGTGAACAAATCGTGGTTGTTTGTTGCGATAGTACAATTCAAAGATATCATTGTATTATCTTCAATAGTTAAACCGCCTGCCGACATGCATTGAAACCCGTTTAAAACAGTAACATTCTTCCCTATTTTAACTTTATCAGCCAAAATCGTAAAAATCGGCGGATGAATAACCGTATTTTCACCCAAGGTGTGATTAAAAAGTTCCTGAACAAGTTCCTGACATTCAGGTGTTGTCGGGTTTGTGTGATTTATTCTAAAACATAAATCCGAACTTCTCTTTGCTTCTGCGATTCTTTCGGGACTTTGTGTTCTTACATCAATTCTAACTTCTTCCATAATTATATTTACCTCCTTAGTCCTCAGGCTTCCAAGAACCTAACATTTGTTCCTGTTCCTCTAATGTCATATTAAAAAATCTCTTGCCTTTATCGAGTAAGCGAATTTTATTCATTTCGTCTTCCGTTAATTCAAAATCAAAGATTTCAAAATTTTCTTTAATGTGAACAGGATTTGTGGAACGAGGGAAAACAATCGTGCCTTCTTGAATGTGCCACCTTAAAATTATTTGAACGTTGGTTTTAGAATATTTTTGCCCCAATTGTGTAAATAACGGTTCATTTATCAAATCTTTATCACCGTGTCCTATCGGATACCAGGATTCTATAACGGTTCCATACTTTTCAACTCTTTTCTTTAAGTTGTTTTGCTGATAATACGGATGACATTCAACTTGAAGAACTGAGGGGTAAATATTAGCAATATCGAGAACTTCTTCAAGTCTATGAGATTCAAAATTGCTAAGCCCGATAGATTTCACTCTGCCGTCCTTAACGGCACGCTGCATATCTTTATATGCACCTATATAATCGCCAAATTGCTGATGAAGCAGCAATAAATCAATATAATCCGTATTAAGTCTTTTTAGCATTTTGTCTATTGTCTCTGAGGTTTTTCCTTCACCGTATTCACTTGGCCATAGTTTTGTTGTTATCCAAATTTCTTCTCTCGGTATTCCGCTTTCTTTAACGGCACGCCCGACACTTCTTTCATTTTGATAAGCATGAGCCGTATCAATATGTCGAATACCCATCTCAAGAGCAGTTTTAACCGCATTTATTGTTGCTTCCCCTTCCGGAACCTGATAAACTCCAAGTCCGAATTGAGGAATTTTTGTTCCGTCATTTAATGTAATAAATGTTTGGGTCATATTTTCTCCTTTATTTATTAAAACCCTAAACCTTTTAGCCATTCAGAAACTTTTTTATCAGCTTCGGTTCTATCGTTTTGTGCGGTATGACCGTAAATTGCAAGTCCTTTTAAAATTTTTGCACCTGTTTTATCCATTCCTTGAGTACCGCAAAAACCACTACCCTCGTGAGTGCAGAATGGAACAATATTTTTGCCGTTAAAATTATAGCTATCTATGAAAGTATAAACAGGCATTGGTTTATCGCCCCACCAAATAGGGAAACCGATAAATATAGTGTCATATTGTTCAAAATTATCAACTTTGCCAACAATTTCAGGTCTTGCGTTTTGGTTCATTTCTGCTTTTGCATATTCGGTTAATTCAGTATACATGCGCGGGTAATTATCGTTTTTTACTTTAATTTCAAAAAGATCGCCACCTGTTTTGTTTGCTATTATTTTGGCAATAATTGCGGTGTTGCCTTCTGTTATATTACCAACCGAATATTGTTCACCGACGCACGAAAAATAAGCTACCAATACTTTCTTATTATCATTTACCCCTGCCATTGTTTTACCTCCTTTGTTATTTTTAAACAAGAAAAATCCACCCAATACGACTATTAAAAGTCCAATTAAAATAAGTTTAATGTTCATTTAATTTACCTCGGGTTTTAATTCTCCATAAAAATAGCTTGCCGTTGCTCCGCCGTCAATTAAAAAGTCGCTGCCGGTTATAAAATCGGCTTTTTCGCTTAATAATAGTTCTGCGACATTTGCAACTTCATCCGCTGTTCCGGGGCGTCCTGCGGGACATTTAGTAAACATATTTTTATAAAAATCGCCTCTTATACCGTTAAATTCATCTATTGCAAGAGGGGTAACAATAATCCCCGGAGAAATTGAATTTATTCTTGCTCC
>CAJOJE010000002.1:186759-189983 GCA_905234865.1 Candidatus Gastranaerophilales bacterium | reverse complement strand
TAAACCATTTTAAATTCATAAATTACCCCTATTAAATTACATATTTATTATAAAAAATTTTTAAAGCGCAAGCAAGTAGTAACAAATAATTCATTAATACAATTATTAACTTTTATTAATTTTTGATTTTCAAAATCGCTATAATTAAGATATAGTGCGGAATTAAAAGAAAATTTAAGCGGTTTTTAATTTTTAAAAATTCAATTTTACTCATTTAATCGCTGAGTATTTTTGCTTAATTTCGGGGCGATTTTAGGGGGGACTTTTCGGACAATTTAAAATGTCTTTTCGGACAAATTTAAGGATATGCAATATATAAATCGTATATATTTTCATTGTTACATTTCTTAATAATATGAGGCTGTTTTTTTAGCGTTTTTATTGTAATACTGTTGATATTTTATATTATTTATTGAATACCGCTTGCGGAAATCTAATATAATGTATAATTAAATTATAAAGGACATTGATAAATAAATATAAGCGGGCAGACCTCTGAAATGCTGCTTTTAACGATTGCGACTACACCTATTTTAGCCAAAGGTCGACAATCAAAGAAAGGGGGCTTAAATTATGCAAGAAATTAATTTAACTTTAATTTTAGTTCTTTTAATCCTATTCATAATAAGATGTGCCTCTAATCACAAAGACTAGAGGCACTTTAGCCTAAAGCGTTTTGAGGGAGGAAGCCGGAACTTCCGCCGGTCCGCTTATATTTATATTATAAACGTTTCAAAAACTTTTTCAAGAGGTGTTAACATGGAAGAAAAACATAAATCAGGCAGAGGCGGAAAGCGTGAAGGCGCAGGACGTAAAAAAACAAATCCAAACGGTCGTTTTTTATAAACGTGTAACACCTAAAGAAAAAGAATATCTTGAAAAATCACTAAAAGAATTTAGAGAAAAAGAAAAAAGCACATGAATAAAAAATTTTAAAATTAAGAGCATAGAAATTTAATTTTAGTGAATAATTATTTTATTTAACGCATTTATTGATGATGATTTTCAAGTATAAGTTTTTTTATAAAATATACCAATAAGGTAATTAATGATGTAATAGAGCATATAAATGCGCTTGCCATACCAATGAAGGCCGATACCATTCCCTCTATGGTTCCCGTTGATTCATGTTCATCAAAAGCAAGTATGATTACAATAAATGCAATCGAGAAAAAATTAATTAATGATAAGGACAAAAATTTACCAAGGGTTTCTAAGGATTTATTTCGTATAAAATTATATAATATCCCAAAAATTACAACCCCGATAAGTATTAATCCAAAAATCCTATATAATATACTTACATTAAAAATTAACATAAAAATTGCGAAATATGCCATAAAATATAATAACGGCGCAAATACAACGCAGACTATTGCAAATAATATGTAAAACCCATGGAGAATATCTTCAAGCATATTTTCTCTTTAGATTAATTTTTCATTTATTATTATAACAGATTTTAAAAAAATCAGCATTGCTTTTTAATGACAAAAAACCCTTTGAATTTTCAAAGGGTTTTTTAGTTTGATATGAATTATAAAGCTTATGCTAAGATTTTGTCTACAACGCCGGCACCAACCGTTCTGCCGCCTTCTCTGATAGCAAATCTCATACCTTCTTCAATAGCAACGGGAGCGATAAGTTCAACTTCCATAACTACGTTATCACCGGGCATAACCATTTCGCCTTCAAATTTAATTGAACCGGTTACGTCTGTTGTTCTGATATAGAATTGAGGTCTGTATCCGGGGAAGAAAGGAGTATGACGTCCGCCTTCATCTTTTGTTAAAACGTAAACGTTAGCCGTAAATTTTGTGTGAGGTTTGATTGAACCGGGTTTTGCAAGAACTTGACCACGTTGGATGTCTGTTTTATCAACACCACGTAATAAAGTACCGATATTATCACCTGCTTGACCTTGATCAAGAAGTTTTCTGAACATTTCAACACCCGTTACGGTTGTTTTCTTTGTTTCGCCGAAACCAACGATTTCAACTTCTTCACCAACTTTAACGGTTCCTCTTTCAACTCTGCCTGTTGCAACGGTACCACGACCCGTGATTGAGAAAACGTCTTCAACGGGCATTAAGAAAGGTTTGTCTAAGTCACGTTCGGGAGTAGGAATGTAGCTGTCGATAGCATCCATTAATTCCCAAATTTTATCAACCCATTTGTCTTCGCCTTTAGCAATTTTCGGATTAGCTTGAACAGCTTCCAATGCTTTTAAAGCCGAACCTCTAATGAAAGGAATGTTATCGCCGTCGAATTCATAAGAAGTCAACATTTCTCTAACTTCCATTTCAACGAGGTCTAATAATTCTTCGTCATCAACCATATCGCATTTGTTCATAAATACAACCAATTTAGGAACACCTACTTGGCGGGCAAGAAGAATATGTTCTCTTGTTTGAGGCATTGCACCGTCTGTTGCGGCAACTACGAGGATAGCGCCGTCCATTTGAGCAGCACCGGTAATCATGTTTTTAACGTAGTCGGCGTGTCCCGGGCAGTCAACGTGTGCATAGTGTCTTGAAGCTGTTTCGTATTCAACGTGTGCTGTTGAAATCGTAATACCACGAGCTTTTTCTTCGGGAGCTGCGTCGATTTCGTCGAATTTTTTAGCTTCAGCTTGACCTGCAGCAGCCATACAACCCGTAATAGCAGCTGTTAATGTCGTTTTACCGTGGTCAACGTGACCAATCGTACCGATATTAACGTGCGGCTTGGTTCTTTCAAATTTTTCTCTTGCCATAAGAATTTTTCTCCTTTGTAATTATCTTTTTTTTGATTGTTTTTAATCAAACTCCGCCTATGCGGGTAATAAAAAAATGGGCAGAGGTGGATTCGAACCACCGTAGACTCACGTCAACAGATTTACAGTCTGCCCCCTTTAGCCACTCGGGCATCTGCCCCCATTTTTTTATATTCAATTGTTCTTGTCGATATTATACATCAAAATTGAATTTTTTTGAATTTTTTTTAAAATTGCCCATGACGAGACTTGAACTCGTGACCTCTCCCTTACCAAGGGAGTGCGCTACCACTGCGCCACATGGGCTCATTTTCTCGAAAACCCTTGTCGCTTCTCCCTTACGGGAGTGTCAATTTGCTAAACGGCTCATTCGGGTTTTGCAACCCTCAATTCGCCTGCCCCATAAAAACTTGCCACAGGCAACTTTTATATGGGCGACCCTGCCACATGGGCTCATTTTCTCGAAAAC
>CAJOJE010000002.1:0-186715 GCA_905234865.1 Candidatus Gastranaerophilales bacterium | reverse complement strand
AACCCTCAATTCGCCTGCCCCATAAAAACTTGCCACAGGCAACTTTTATATGGGCGACCCTGCCACATGGGCTCATTTTCTCGAAAACCCTTGTCGCTTTTAGCATTTTATTTTGAATATGAAACTTGCGAATGCGTTGTTTCGCAAATTCATTCCTTAACGCTCGTCAAGGTTATTTTCAATTGTTCAATGTACAATTCGAGTAAACTAGCCGATGATGGGACTCGAACCCGCAACCTACGGTTTACAAAACCGTTGCTCTGCCATTGAGCTACATCGGCATATACAATTCTTTCTATATACTACGAAAGACAAAGTAAACTGTCAAGGTTTTATAAGTACATCAATTGTATTAAATAATTATTAATATATATTTTCAATAAAATTCTCCATGATATAATCAATTAGGTACTAATTAAGAATAATTGATTAATTCGGTAACAAATGCGTGCGATACAAACCGTAAACGATACAATAAGACTGTTATTTAACCCTAAAACGGAAGTTTTTTCTTTGAGTGATTTTCTTCTTGTGAGGGATACGAACGAACATTTTTTGGGTCAGGTGGTTGAAGTTTATGACGACAAATTTGACCTTGAATCTAATGTTGCAAAAATTAAACTTATTTTTCGTGTCGTAAACGGAAACGAACTTCTCCCTTATAACGGTTATACTCCTTCTAAAGAGTGCGAAGTCGCCAGAATAAAGCAGTCTGAAATTGAAAAATGCATAAACCTTAACAAAGAAACCGTAAAAATCGGTAAATCTTTTAAATCAAACGAAGAAACCGAAATTAATCTTGATTTTTTTGAAAATAATCTCGTTATTTATGCGGATAAATATGAACAGACAAACAGAGCCTTTGAAAACCTCGCAGGAAAATTATCCGCCTTTAAACCCGTTGTCGTTCTTGATTTTTCGGGCGCATGCGATATCGAAAAAACTACAAGATTTACCGCAGGAGAAAATTTTAAAATTCCTCTTTCTTCTTTTACGATAGATTATTTAAGGCAAAAAGTTCTTTTGAGAGCAAAAATGGAAACCCAGCTTGTTTTGGGGGATGTGTTCGATGCGGTAAGGGATTATCTTCAAACGGCTGATGAGGACTATATCTCGTATTCTCGTTTTATAAAAGTTGTACAGGCTCAATCAAGACAAACTTCATCTCTTGAATTGAATCTTTTAATAAGCTGGCTTAAAAAATATGCAAGAATGAACGTTTTTGCAAAAAATAAAAAAGAATACGAAAATTTCTTTAAATCAATTAAGAAAAATAAAGTTACAACCGTTGATTTTTCGGGCGTTAAAGTTGAATGGCAGAAAGAATACGTTGAATACTTATTAAACGCAATCAATGACGATATCTTTCTTTTTGTAAGACTTAACGACAATAACATAAATTACGATATGTTAAGTCTGGTTTATTTGAAGAAAAAAAACATATCTTTTATCCCGAGTTTTGCTTACGGCTACTCAAAAGCTTCATATATTATGGACTATGCAAAAAATTATGTCCTTATGCCTACAATAAACCCGAGGAGAGATTTTACGACGGCAAATTTCCAAATTCAATCGTTGAATAATGATTGTTATATGCTTTTTGGAGATGATACGAAAGATTTTATATTCATTGTTGAAAATACCTCAAAAATCCAAAAACGAAGGGAAAATACGCACAGTGAAGGAAAACTTCTTATTTCTTTGAATTTGGAACTCGAAGATATGACACCGCTTGAGCTCAGAGAAGATAATTTTGAAGCTAAAAAACCTAAAGAACCGGTAAAAAAAAGACTTCAAGAAGAAATTAAACTTTCGGATATCTTAAAAGACGATGAAAAGGATGAAGAAAAGCCCGAAGAAACAAGCGGTAATTCTTTAAATGCCGTAAATTATTCCGAAAATATAAATCAGGAGGAACAAAATTCCCCTAAATCGGATGTTATTGAACAAACAAATTCAAATGATGATTTTGTAATTGTTTCAAGCGAAAATATTAATGAAAACAAAGTTAATCAAGAAACTTCCGATATCATTGATATAATTGAAGATGAGATTATTAATTCGACAAATAAAAACAAAGAAACGGAAGAAAGCGAAAAATCCGATAATGCGCCGTTAAATACGGAAAATAATAATGACTTTCCAAAAGAAAATGATTTTTCCGTTATTAAAAACAAAGAAGAAATAAACCAAGAAAATACCACCGAAAAAGCGCTTGAAGCCGATGACATATCTCAATTTGAAGCGCTTCAAGAAAAAGAATTGCATATAAAAAAATTGCACTCTAAAGAAAAAAATCAAGATGAACAAAACGTTTTGAATAATCAACCTCAAGAACAGCTTCAAGAAAAGGTTCAAACGCCTCAAGAATTTGTTTTGGAAGAAGAAACGATAAATAACGATACTCAAAATGAAGAAGAAAATGTTGAGATTGCTCAAGAAGAAAATAAAGAAGAATCTTTGCCGATTTTAGACATGCCAAAAATCAAGGAAGCCGAAATCGTAAACGAGGAAGTTGAAGAAGAAACAACCCCGCTTCAAGAATTTGCAAGATTGGAAGAAAATTCAAATTCGGAAGATGAAATAATTGAAGCTGAAGCGGAAATTCTTGATGAGTCTTTTCTTGATGCGATAGATGAAGCAAATATGGCAAAGCAAGAAAAAAATGAACCCGTCCAAAGTGAAATTGAACCCGATGAAAATGAAGAAATAGACCGCAGGTTTGAACAAATAATGGATGAAGAAGAGAGGGCGGAAACAAAAAAGGACGTTCTTAAAATCAACGATAAAGTTTCAATAGATTTAAGCGACATAAAAAAAGACACAAAACAAAATGATGTTAAACTTCCCGTTTTTGATGACGAAAACGATAATGATACCAATGCGCTTCCTCCTTCAAAATTTAAGGAAAACGACGTTGTTTCCTGTGATAAATACGGCGTCGGGACGGTTTTAAAAGTTATAAAATACGGGGACAGGTGCTTATTGCAAATTGAATTTCCCGAAATCGGAAAAAGATTGTTGGATACAAAAATTGCAAAAATCAAATTGGCGGAAAACGTTTAAAAAAGCCGTTTAGTTTATTCAAGCATTGATTCGATAATTTTAACGGCATCGCCTACTATTCCGATATCTGCCGTTTGAAAAATCGGTGCGCTCCTATCCGAATTAATCGCAATGATTTTTTTTGAATTTTCCATTCCTATTATATGGTGGATTGCGCCTGAAATGCCGAAAGCAACGTAAATTTCGGGAGTGACCGTTAAGCCTGTTTGTCCTATTTGAAATTCTTTTTCTATTAATCCTTTATCAACGGCTTTTCTTGTTCCGCCCGTTTTTGCGTTGAATTTTTTGGCTAAAAGTTTTAATTTATCGAAATTTTCTTTAGTTTTAAGCCCCATTCCGCCCGCAAAAATAATTTTAGCGTTTTCTAAATTTTCAAAATCTTTCTTATTTTCGATAAATTCGAGAATTTCCGTTTGAACATTAGGCATATCACTCAAATTTTCATCGTATTTCAATTCAACGATTTCAAATTTTTCAATTTCAAACTCTTTCTTTTTAAAGGTATTAACTCTTAAAGTCGCCATTTGGGGATTTTTTTTGGACATAACGGAAGCCATTAATTTTCCTCCAAACGTAGGTCTTGTTGAAATTAACCTGTTATCCGCAATTTCAAGTTTGGTACAATCCGCCGTTAAGCCGACTTCAAGCTCGCTTGCTATGACGGGCGCAATTTCTCTGCCTTCCGTTGTTGAATTTAAAATAAAAATATCGGGGTTTATTTCTTTAATTAACTTTGTCGCTAAATAAGAATTTTTTCTTTTATCGAATTCTTTTTGTTCGGTTTTTATCAAATATAATTTTTCGCACCCGAATTTTTTTAAAATCGAAAAATCAATATTTTCCCCCGATGTAACGATAACCGAAGAAATAACGGCATTATTTCCGATTTCCCTTGCATAAGATATTAAATCAAGCGAATGTTCTTCTATTTCACCGTTTTCAATTTGAATATAAGTTAAAATTTCCATTTAATTCAATTCTCCGATTAAATCGTTTTTAAATACGCACTCTCTTTTGTTTTCGGGGCGGAAAGCCTTAAAAACGTATGTCGGAGAGCCTTTAATTCCGACTTCGTCAAGATTTGCGTTAATATCTGCGCTTGATAAAATTTGAATTTCTTTTTTTTGAGCATTAATATAATCAATTGCCTTCGGTATGTAAATTTCGTCTTTAAAAGCGGAAATCGAAATAACGACGGGTGTTTTTGTTTTAATTTTATAAATTCCGTTATCTTTAACCGATTTTACGACAAGTTCATTTTCTTTTATTTCTTCAAAATCTTGAACGTATCCGATATGGGGAATTTTAAGCAAATTTGCAAGATTATACGAAGTTTGCGCCGTATCGCCGTCAAGTGCAAATTGACCCGTAAGAATTAAATCGTAAGTTTTTATGTTATTTAAAATTGCATATTTTAAAGTTTTTGCGGTAGCAAGAGTGTCTGCGCCCGAAAATCTTTTATCGGAAAGTAAAATTCCCCTGTCGCAATTGAACGCCAATCCGTATTCGATTGAATCGGAGGCGGAATTCGGACCCATGGATAATAGGGTGATTTCCGTATTTTTAATCTGTTCTTTTATTTTTTTGGCAAATAAAATTGCGTATAAGTCGTAAGGGTTTAAAATCGAAATAAGCCCCTCACGAATAATATTGTTATCTTTTGTCCAGCGGACATCCTTTGTATCCGGAATTTGTTTAATGCAAACTATAATTTTCATAATATAATTTTACTTCATAAGTTAAGAAATGTAAAAACATGTCAATAAAATCCACCAAAAATACTTTATGTATATAAGGTACAAGGTAGCATTATTACATGATTTCAGGCAATTACAATACTTATAATCCCCAATCTGCCGTATCGTACGGAGCAGTACGAGATATTGTTCCAAATGATATGACGGATAAAATACCTGAAAATTTGCAACACATTGATGCAAAATCGGTTGCAAACAATAATGGTGCGCTTTCAACGGCACAAAACGCAAACGGAAAAACTTTTCTTTTAACTTTGCCTATTTATTCGGCTTTTGTCGGGCTTAGAACAATAAACGATAAAATCGGTTCTCCTTTTACGTTTGCGGGTGAATATGATAAAACGATTTTAGGAAAACTTGCAAAACTCGGGGATAAAATAACGGGTGTTATTGATAAAATTGTTCCCGATAGTGTTCAAAAAGCAATCCCGAAAGCAGCAGATAAAACAAGCGAATTTTTACAAAAACATTTTTCTTTGGCACGTTCTTTCCAAACGCCCTTTAAACTTGAAAACTCTTTAGCTTTGCAGGAAGCTAACGGATTGTTCGGACGTGTCATGTTTGATGATACAACTTTATTCCAAGAAGGTTTCAAAGGTAGTGCAAAGAAATTTGCAGGATTGTTCAACCCGAACGGAACGGGTTCAAGTTTTTGGAAATTATTGGAAAGCAAAGGTATAGCCGCCGCAAGCGATACGGAAGCTACAAAAATCGTAACGGATGCATTCAGAGAAATTGCAAATCAACCCGTTAAATCTCCTCAGGTTCAACAATACGCAAAAGATATAGTCGATGCGCTTTCTCAATCAAAAGAAACGTTCAGAATAGGCAATTGGGGAAGACTTCCCGTTGAAAAAATACCGTTTTTGGGAAAATATTTAACTTTAGAGGTTCCGGCTTCCGAAGTTGCAAATAAAATAAGAGTTGCAGCCGAATTATCAGGTTCCGAACTTGCAAGCGCAACAAGCGCAGGAGCGGGTGCTGCCGCAATCGGAACTACATATTTGGGAAAAGCATTGCCGAATTCATTTGCAAAATTCTATGAAGGTTTAACTTCAGACTTTGTAGGCGGTAAATTAGCCCCCGTTATTCAGGCATATTTCCTTGCTTCAGCTGCAATGAGAGCAAAAGAAGCGCCTGACGGGCAAAAACTTGCAACGTTTATGGATGAAGAAACGGCAGGTATTGCAACTTTATTTACGTTGCCAATTGCAACATCGGCACTCACCAAAATCGGCGGCATGATGAAATATGTCGGCATGGGCAAAACCACGCAGGAACAAATTCAAAATGTTCAAAAATACAGAGATATGGTTCAGGCTCTTAATGCAAGAGTTGATGCGGGAACAATTTCAAGAGGCGAATATCTTAAAGAAGTTAAAAACATAAAAGATGTATTAAAGGGTTCAACGAATTTCTTATTAAAACCGATTAAATTCCTAGGCTCAATTTTGGGTACAAGCTATAAGGGTGAAACGATTAAACCTTTATTGGAAGAAACCATACCCGAAAATGCAGGAACGATAAGACGTTTTGCTACTCAACTTTCAAATAAGGTGCAAAATGTTATGTATAACCTTAAAACGGGCGGATACGGCGGTTCATTGGGCGGTGCTTTAAGGTTTGCACTTGTTATGTTCGTTATTTCTCCGATTGTAACAAAGCCCTTAAAATGGGTTGTAAATAAAATTTTCGGCAAACCCTACGACCCTGTTAAAGAAAAAGAAGAAGCGCAGAAAAAAGAATATGAAGAAGCAATAAAAAATAATCCTTTTGCAAAAATGTCCGACGATGAGATGATTAATCTTCTTCAAAAAAATCGTTCGACTTTAGAAAAAATTCAAAATAATCCTCAATTAATGCAGGAAATTCAAACTAATCCGAATAAACTGTATGAAATATTAAAGGACGGTGCGGATAAATACGATGAAGCGGCAAAAAACGCTCCTATGAGCCCGATATTAAGACAACAATTGCAAAGAAAAGGAATTAATCCGAACGGTAACAATGCCCCCGTTCAACAAAATCAGACGGCGCAAAATCCGATTTTGCAAAATTCAAACCAAAACCGATTTCATAACGTAAATTCAAACCCTGCTTCAATAAGTCAAACCTACGGTTTGAATATGAATACAAATGCAATTATGCCAAAACCCAGCGTTCAAAAAACGTCAGAAACAACAACAAGCAGCAATAAAATCCAAGAACCGAAAAGAACGTACATCCCCTCGTCTAAACCGTCAGCCGCAGCATTAAACGGACAATCCGCAGAGAATGACAAATTTAATGCAATAATGGCCGATATAGACAGAACCACCCAAGAATATTCTCAATATTTGAATATGTAATAAAAATAAAAAAAGTTAAAAAATGAGTATCTTGAAAAGTTTTTCAGGATACTCATTTTAAAATTAAGCTAAAATTAATACCCGCTCTTTTGCTTTTGTTTTTCTTCTTTTCTTTGTTTCCATTCGTCATTATCGGGATTTACAAGTTTTCTTCCCACGAAATAATATGCTCCGGGGCAAGAATTACCTTTGTATTTATATCCTGATATTATATTATTTTCATCAACTTCAATAATTTTTCTGCAATAAAATTCCGTTGTTCCGCCTCCCGAAGTGTAGGTATCGACGTAAGTTCTGCCTTTTTTATCGGTTTTTACATAGCTTTTTTCGTATGTGGAATCTTGCATTGTGGTTTTTTCTTCCCAAATATAAATATTTTGCCCCGCTATATTTTGCTGATTGTCAGGGTATCCCCAAGAATCAATGATTGCTTTAATCGGGTACCCTATCCATGATGAAAGAGCTTTATCCATAAAAGGTTCGGCCTGAACCTCGGTGATTGAAAAGAATAAAGCCAATAACAACATAACTTTTTTCATTATTAACCTCTTTTTTATTTCTATATGGCGGTATTGTAACATAAACGGGCATAAAAACGGAAAACAAAGCAAATATATTGCGGCATATTTCTTCATGGTTTGTGGCGTTTTGATTTTTCTTGCGTTTTTATCTCAGGGTATTTAAAAAAATGCAAAAAACCTGTATAATGATTTCAGTTGTGAAAAAGGATTTTGCATATGGAATTTTTAACCCCTGCGCTAAAAAATGCACTTATTGCCGTTTTTAGCTTTTTGTTTATTTCTCATTGTTTGGTTTTATTAATTGCAAACATTAAAAAAGGAAAGGATTTTTCAAATTTAAAATTAAGAATGAAATCGTGGTGGGTGATTTTGAGCTTTTTGCTCTTGATTTTTTTGACCAATAAGCTCATTGCCCTTATTACGATTGGTATTATGTCGGCGCTTTCTTTAAAGGAATTTTTATCTTTCATTAATTTTGAAAAAGAGGATAAATCAATAATTTTGTGGATGTATTTATCGATTCCTCTCCAGATTTATTTCTTGTATTCGGATTGGATGATAATGTTTTATCTTTTTGTTCCTCTTTATATGTTTTTAATTCTCCCTTTGAGAAGAATGTTCACGGGCAGGGTTGAAAATTTTATAAAAGTTACTTCCGCCGCCCAATGGGGAATTTTGTTAAATGTTTATGCTCTCGGATATTTGGGCGCATTTTTATTTATTAAAACAGATACGATAAAAGGGGCAGAATTGCTTTTATTTTTGCTTTTAATCAATACGTTAAACGACGCTTTTCAATACATATGGGGAAAATTATTCGGCAAGAATAAAATTGTTCCTAAAATAAGCCCGAATAAAACATGGGAAGGGTTTATAGGCGGAATGATAACGACCGTTTTGCTTTCCGTAACAATTGCGCCTTATCTTACTCCCATGGATTTAAAATTTTCAATTTTGGCAGGGCTTTTAATAAGCGTTTTCGGCTTTTTCGGCGATGTTGTTTTATCTGCCGTTAAAAGGGATGCAAAAGTTAAAGACAGTTCAAATTTAATCCCCGGTCATGGCGGAATTTTGGACAGGGTGGACAGTTTAACTTATACGGCGCCTTTATTCTTTCACTTTATTTGTTACTTTTTTCTATAATTAAAAGGAGATTTTTATGGCACTTCATCAACTCAAATACCCTTATCGTAAGTTTATAGGTCCTGTTGTTAAAAAACTTACATTTATTAACCCCGATTTTATAAGCGCTCTTGCTTTTATAGTTGCGCTTTTAACGGGTATTTTCTTTTATTTGGGGAATGCTTGCCCCTCATTATTTTTATGGATAATTTTACTTATTGTGGCAAGAATGACCTTAAATACCATGGATGGCGTTCTTGCAATTGAAAGGGGCGAAGATTATAAAGTTCATGGCAAAATGGTAAATGCTCTTCCCGACAGATATTCTGACCTTTTTGTTTTATCGGGGATTGTTTTAAGTCCTATTTGCAGAGATTATATAGGGCTTTTGGGGCTTTGTACCGTAGTTCTCGTAAGCTATTCCGGCATGCTCGGAAAAGCGCTCGGTGTTTCTTGGCAGGGGCATGGACCTTTGGATAAAGTTGAAAGGCTTTTTTTATACATAATTTTAGGGTTTGTTCAATGGTGGGGTTATCATACGGGCAATCCATACGTTAATATCGGAAATTGTTCTTTTTCATACCTTGAACTTTGTATGATTTTATTTTTCATATTAGGTCAAATTACGGTTATAAGAAGAGTTTTGGGTATGAAAAAAGAAGTTGACGAAAATCCCGATATGGAATGGTAAAAATAAAAATATCCAAAAAGAGAGCCTGAATAAGGCTCTCTTAATTAAAATCGGTGTTTGGAAACGTTAAAACCTTTGCTTATATTTTTTGTAACTAATTAATATAAAATAATCCCGCAACGGTCCCCGTTATTAATGTTGTTATTGTTGCCGCAAGCAAACTTTTATAACAAATCGATGTTATCAACTCGCATCTTTCGGGAACCAAAGCAACCGTTCCTCCGATTGCTATACTTAAAGATTCAATACTTGTAAAACCACACAATGCATAAGACGCTACCATTGCGCTATGAGCAGAAACACTGCCCGTATTCATAGCTTGACTTAAAGCTACATAAGACGGAACTTCCGTCATAATTAGTCTTGTTCCCAAAAGTTCTCCCACAAATGCTGCGTCAGGCGAATTCACTCCCATCAAAAGGGCAACGGGCTTAAATAAAAATCCCAAAAATTGACCTATCGTAATATCCGTAAAATAACTTAAACACAAATTTACTATACCCAATATCCCGATTACGGCAACAAGCAATACAGTAATTCCCATAACCATTTTGCCGCCGTCTGTTGCGCCGTTGACAATGCTTCCCGTAAAAGTTTTTGCACTGTCCGGAATTTCCATTTTTACTTCATTTGTTTCGGGCGATTCTGTTTCAGGCTCCATAATTTTAGCAATCATAATTGCCGCAGGAATTGATAAAACCGTTGCGCCGACCAAATGACCCGCAATTGTCGGAATTTTATCACTAAGAAGCGATACATATAATGCTAACATCGAAGAAGCTATCGTTGACATAAAAACGGTAAAAATTAAAAATAATTGCGACTTTGTCATTGAGCGAAAATACGGTCTTATGCCGGTAAAAGATTCTATGCCTACAAATATATTGCTTGCAGAGCATATCGCTTCAACAGCGCTTATGCCGAAGAATTTTTTTACAAATTTTGCGATTTTGACAATGATAAACGGCAAAATTCTTAAATAGTATAACAAACTGCAAAGTGCAGAGAAAATTATTATAAATGTTAAACTTTGGAATATTAAAATAAATCCCTGTTCGGAATTTGCGGCTCCTAAAGAACCAAAAACAAAGACAATACCTTCTCTTGCGGCTTCAGTAATTTTTGTAAAAAAATTGCTGAATGCCAACAGTACATCCCTGCTTTTAGGCAATAAAAAAATCGCCGTTGCAAAGATAAATTCAAAGAAAAGTGCAGTTACTATTGTTTTAATATTAATAGCTTTCTTGTTGCTGCTAAAAAGCCAAGCAATTAAAAGAAAAATCAATATACCGACTAAACCCGTAATTTTTTGTATCATATTAACTCCTGATATTATCTATTCATAAAGTTTATTCCATTGTTTGTTTACGGATAACGGTGTTCCTTTTTGTCCGAGATAAAAAACAATCGGTTCAACAGGCTCATTACCCGTATTTTCCCCGCTCCGATATGAAAATTGGTTATATATAAAGTTATGTAGCTATAATATAATGCCGCTAAATACCTGTCAAATTTATTTTCATCCGTGTTATAATAATTTCAACTCTAGGGATAAAATTTATGAAGTTTATATTAGGCACTGCATTGATTATATTTTTTATATTATTGATAGCGGCAATATGTAAATTTAATGAGTTAAAAAACATTAAATATAATTCCCCACAGGTTTTGACGAATAAAAAAATATTAACGGTTTATTATTCAAACGGAGGTCATACAAAAGAAGTTGCACAAAAACTTAGTTCTATTGTTGGTGGCGATATAAAAGAAATCCAACTAAATGAACAATATCCGAATAATATGTTTACTATGTCTAAAATAGTAAGAAAACAGATGAAACAGGGGTATTTACCCGAAATTAACGATATTGATATTTCAAATTATGATATCGTTTTTGTCGGTTCTCCGATTTGGAATTTTTCAATATCTCTGCCAATAAAAACATTTTTAAAAAACAATAATTTTGGAAATAAAACTTTAATTCCGTTTTTTACATATTCAGGCGGGGCAAATAAAAATAAAATAATTAACGAAATTCAGGATTTAGTGAACACAAACGATATTAAAAAATCTTTATTTATGTTTGAAAACGGTATTTTTCTTACTAAAGAACAATTAATAAAATGGTTAAATAATATATAAAATTCAAGGGTTAAATATATGTCGACATTAAAAACATCAATATTGGGAATAGAATTTGAAAATCCGTTTTTACTTGCCTCGGCTCCCCCTACGGCATTAATAGAAAGTATTGATAAAGCATTTACCATGGGCTGGGGCGGAGCGGTTTTAAAAACAATCACTCCGGATGATTTGGAAATGACGGAAGCAAGCCCTCGTTATGCAACAATTAAAGAAAAAGGCAAGGTTATCTGCCTCCAAAATATTGAATTGTTGAGCCATAAATCCGTTCAATATTGGGTGGAGGGCATTAAATACTTAAAAGAAAAGCACCCGACGAAAGTTATTATTGCAAGCATTATGGCTCCCGTTGAAAGAAAAGAGTGGCAAAATCTTGTTAAGACTCTGAACGATACTCCGATTGACGCTTTTGAATTAAATTTCTCCTGCCCCCATGGTATGCCTGAAAGAAATATCGGTATGGCAATAGGAACGAGTGCGGAAATCTCAATTTTAATTACTTCGTGGGTAAAATCCGTTGCAACAAAGCCTGTATTTGTAAAGTTAACGCCAAACGTAACGGACATAACCTGGATAGCAAGCGCAACAGAACGTGCGGGAGCAGACGGATTTGCCGCAATTAATACGGTACAAAGTTTTATGGGGATAAATCTTGAAACTCTTGAGCCTGTACTTAATATAGATGGATTTTCGACATACGGCGGATTGTCGGGCGCTGCAATTAAGCCTATCGGCTTTAAGTGCGTTGCTCAATTAAGGCAAAAATCCAACCTGCCGATTTTGGGTATGGGCGGAATTTCAAACTGGGAAGATGCAGCGCAATATATAACGCTTGGCTCGGATATCGTGCAAATTTGTACCGAAGTTATGATAAACGGATATGGAATTATTAACGGACTTAAATCGGGATTATTGAGTTATTTGGAAAAAAGGGGAATGAACGATATTTCCGAACTTAAAAATGCAGCAATATCTAAAATTACATCACATGAAAAACTTAATAAGAAACAACGGCTCTATCCTTCGATAGATAAGGAAAAGTGCATATCATGCGGTAAATGTGTAAAAATATGCCTTGAATCCGAATACCATGCACTAAGTCTTGAGGAAAAATGCCCGAGTTTAAATAAAGAAGTTTGTGAAGGGTGCTCGTTATGCTCCCATGTCTGCCCCAAAGAAGCCATAAAAATGTGCCGCTAAAGTCAATTATATATAAATTTGCATTTGGTTTGAGGTTTTTTATTACCTCCGGTTAGATATGAACCTGTAAAGCTCGATTATAATTAATTGAAATTTGCAAGTTTCAAAAAATACTTTTTACATTAACACATTAACTCTGTTTTTATCACATTTCAAGTTCCCGAACATCTTCTTAATATCTTTTAATAATAATTATGCAGATAAAAGTTTGTCAAACGCTCACTATATTAGAGGCTGATTTTTTAAAATTTTGAGAGCCGGAAACTATTGATTTTTAGTTTGAAATCCGCATAATTATTACGGGAGAAATGTTAAACATATTATTTAATCAATCCAAGTTATCTCTTGTTCAACTTCCCAAAAACTTTTACCGTCAAAGATTTTTGCGTTCTGAAAATTTTCTATATTTTGTTGAGGATTAGCAGACTTACACTCAAAAATAGTATCATTATCTATTTTTGGATTTGTCCGGCTGACAATGATTTCATGTATATAGGTTTTAAAATCTTTATAATAAGATTGAATAAAATACTGTCTATCTTTATACGATATTTCAAATTCATCACCGTGATACATATTATCAAAAAATTCATTTACATTTCCATTAATCATTGCTATAACCCTTTAAAATATTTTTATTTTATTTGATACCATCGGGAATTTCATCCGGATGTTTTTGCCAATATTCGTTAGTTTTTCTATCTATATTATCAGGTGTAAAGTCTAACCACTCAACTTCTGATTCAATTTCGGCAAAAGTTTTTCCGTCAAATATTTTTGATTTCATAAACTCTTTGCCGTTTTCATACATTGAAACTGTTGAACTATGCTCCCACAAATTTTTTTGCAACAATGGAACAAACCTTATTAACTCCATGTGGTATACTGAGGAGTCGTACCAACCTTGAAGAAAATATCTTCTATCTTTATATGAGAAATTCATTTCTTTACCCTCATATAAATCTTCTACAAACATCTTATAATCACCGTTTATCATAACTTAACCCCCTTAAAATATTTCTTGTACTGTTTTATTTCTTCATTAGTCATTAATCTTGTTGTTCTTGATTTAAAATTACCATTTTCGTATTCATGAATATGTAGTACTTTTATATCATGTTTACCCGTTAATTTTGGTTCAGGATGATATGCAATTTCCAATTTTAGTTTATGATTATTATCATAAAACCTCATTTCATAAAATTGATTATCCTTCATTCTAATATATGCATTACTTGTTTTTGATTCTTCGGGTAACTTGTGGTGTCCTTGTATTCCTTTTAATACTTTTACACCTTCAATGTGTCCAACTTCTTTATATTTATTATACGGATTATTTATTCCACTTGAAAATGAGCCGTTGCCTCCCATTATTTACCCCCGTTTCTTTTATGCCAATCATCAATTTTAATAATATTTCCACCCATTTCCTTGAAAGGTTTTCCATAACAAAGAATTGTTTTAGGTTCAATTCGGTTAAGCATTTCATCATAGCCCCTCATGAAGCTTATTTTATTAGTCTTACACCCTATCATTCCAATAGCAACTACGGAGCCCTTTTCAACTCCATCAAAACAAAAATCAAAGGTTTGACTTAATCCCCAATTTATACTTGGAATTACTTTTAACCCTTTACTTTGCCAATATGCACCAACCCAACGATTTTTTGCAACATGTTCAATTTGTCTCCATACGGGTAAATCAGCATAGAGCGAATATTCAGGTGTACATAATACAGGGTATTACGATAATTTAGAAAGTGTTATAACAAATTACTCTTCGTCATTAAAGAAATCTTCATCAAGTTTTTTGATTTCTATTTTCGTTTTTGTTTGAACACCGATATTATGTTTTATCATCAATTTGGTTAATTCTTCGCCGTCAATTAATCTGATGATTAAGCCTTTTTTAGAGGCATCGTCAGCTTTTCTTCTTGCTCTCTCATCAAAGTAACTTGTTGTAATAAATACTCCTTTACGAACAGGAGAACAGCCTAAAGCGCCGGCAAAATTCTGCATTTCTTTTTCATTTACTTTGTTATCAGAATATCTTTTTGCTTGAAGATAAATTTTTTCTAACCCTAATTCATCTTCATCAATAATCCCGTCAATACCGCCGTCATGGCTTGTCGGAGTCATTGAACCTACACCATAATTCATTTTTTCCATAAGAATTAAGACTATTCTTTCAAATTGGACAGGGTCAACGCTCTTTAATTTTGATAATAATTCTTTTTTCAAGCTCTCTGTGTATAAACTTTGAGCATTTTCAATTAATTCTTCAGGAGTTTTGTTTTCTTCAATATGTGTTTCTTGCAAATCTGATTCAACTTCGGGCTGATTTTCTTTATCTAAATTTTTAAGAAATCTCAAATCAATTTTTTCAAGTTTAGTTTTAAGAACATTTAACCCTTTTTTAGTTATTTTGAAAGAACCTTTTTCGGGAGATTCAATTAATTCGGAATTTTTTAAATATTGTTTTGCCCATGCAACTCGATTATACATGGTCTTTTGTAATTTACTCGGCAACCATTCATTTCGTTCTTCTTCCGTCAAATTGTATTTATCAGACATTATATCAACCATTTCTGATAATTTGACAGGTTTTCCGTCTTTTAATAATTCTAACAACGGTAACATTAATGTTTGAATTTTGCACTAAAAAGAGCCTTATTTTGGCTCTTTATTTAAAATTTGGGCCCGGAGGGATTCGAACCCACGACCAAGGGATTATGAGTCCCCTGCGCTACCGCTGCGCCACAGGCCCGTGACGACTTAAATTTATTCAATTTTCAATTCTTTTTTGCGTCTGTGCCTTGCGGTAGCTTTTTTGCGCTACCTTCCCTCTCGAAAAACGCAGGGTGTCCTGCCTTTTTCTCGGCAGAGTGCCAACAGGCCCGTGACGACTTAAATTTATTCAATTTTCAATTCTTTTTTGCGCAAGCGGCATTTTAAAATACGGTTTGCTTGGATTATTGCCTCAACTTGCCTTTTATTTCCAAAAGCAACGAGGTTCTATTTGATTTTCAAATTCTTTGTTTTAAATTTTCAAAGAACTCCTACAAAATTCTAATACAAAAAACTTTATTTATCAACTATTTTAATTAATTCGTCTATATCAAGCATATTTGCTTTAAATACGGCTCTTTGAACGTCCGTATAATTAATATACGGGTCGTTCAATCTGTTTTCAACATCGGTTTTTAAAATTTTTAGTCTGTTTTTTACGATTACTTTAAAATTTTCTTTTTCATTTTCCGATAAAATATCGGATATTGATATGCAAACCTTTGCATTATTTAACAAATGTGCCGAATTTTTAAAATTAAAGACGGTTACGGTTTCTTTCAAATATTTAAGTCCCGTGCCCGTAATTTTATACGTTTTTGATAATTTCCCTCCGTCGGACATTTGGGATGTAAATTCAACGCACCCCAAACTTTCAAGCCTTTTTAAGGCAGGGTTGATTGCGCCCAATGAGGGACAAGAAAATATAAAAAACATTTCCTCAATCAATTTTTGAATTTTATAAATAGTGCAATCATATTTGTTTAAGATATATAAAATAAGAAGCTCTAACATTTCTCACCTTTTTGTTTTTATTCTATAATTAATTAACTTTAAAATGCAAGGAAAATTTTAATGGAATTAAATCATATAGCAATAATTATGGACGGCAACAGGCGATATGCCAAATTAAAAGGGCTGCCGTCCGCCATGGGGCACACAATGGGGGTTGATGCTCTTAAAAGAACCGTTAAAGCGTGTCAAAAATTTAATATAAAATATTTAACGGTATACGCTTTTTCAACCGAAAACTGGAAAAGAACAAAAGAAGAAGTTGATTTTTTAATGAATTTACTCGGCGCAACAATTAAAAACGAGTTGAATGACTTGCATTTTAATAATGTTAAATTAAAATTTATCGGAAATCTTTCAAAATTAAGCGAAAATCTTCAAACGATTTTAAAAGAAGCGGAAATAAAAACAAAAAACAATGACGGAGTTCATTTGCAAATTGCAATCAACTACGGCGGGCGGGATGAAATCGTAAATGCCGTAAACAATCTTTTAAAAACGGATAAAAAAGAAATTACGGAAGAAGAATTTGAAAATTTTCTTTATACAAAAAATATCCCAAACCCCGATTTATTAGTAAGAACGGGCGGAGAACTTCGTGTAAGTAATTTTTTACTGTGGCAGATAGCGTACAGCGAAATTTACGTTACCGAAAAATTCTGGCCCGAATTTGACGAAAAAGAATTAAAACTTGCTATTAATACATTTTTTGAAAGACAGAGAAGATATGGAAAATAAAATAAAAATTGTTGTCGGAACGTCAAATCCGCATAAAATAAAAGAATTGAACGAAATTGCAAAAGATTATAATGTTGAATTTATGCTTCCTTCAAGCGAAAATTTTGACCCTGTCGAAAACGGAGAAACTTTTGAACAAAATGCGGAAATTAAAGCAAAAGAAGCGGCGAGAGTTTCTTCGACGGGCGAATTCTTTTTAGCGGATGATTCGGGGTTATGCGTGAATTTTTTAAACGGGGCGCCCGGTATACATTCTGCAAGGTATGAAACAACGCCCGAAAAAAGAATACAAAAACTTTTATCAAATATGGAAAAAGCCGAAAATAGGGAAGCACATTTTGTTTGCGCTCTTTGTTTGGTTGATAAATCGGGTAAAATTCTCCATAGAGAAGAAGGAAAAGTATACGGAAAAATCGCTCTTGAACCGAAAGGCAAGGGGGGCTTCGGGTATGACCCCGTTTTTATCGTAAAAAATATAAATAAAACAATGGCGGAATTGACGGAAGATGAGAAAAATACTTTATCTCACAGAGGACAAGCGCTTTCAAATATGTTAAAATGGGTACAGACTAAGTTGTAAGAGGTAACTTATGGAAGATTTTGAAGAAAATGAAGAAACAGGGCGCAAAAGGTGGTACGATAAAGACCCTCTTTTAAGGGAAGCTCTCGAGCTGTTAAGACTTTCCGCTCCGAATGAAAGAAAAGAAGCACAAGATTATATTTTAAAATTGCAGGAAGAAGTTGCTGCCGATGTTATTGAGCGCATATATGAAATGGTTACTCAATTTTCAGGCAAGGGCAACCGCTGGTACGATAACGACCCTGTCATGCTTCGTGCAATCGAAATTTTAAGACAGGCAGACCCTACAACTCAAAGAATTGCCGCTTTAAAAATATTGCAATCTTTAGAAACAAAAAAAGAAATATAAAATGAATGACGTTCAAAACCAAAAAGATACAAGAAATATAGACATTCAAAAAGTCGGCGTTAAGGATGTTGAATTTCCTTTAAGTATTGAGAGGAAAAACAACAAAAATTTAACCGTTTATGCCAAAGCCAAAATGAGCGTTTCCCTTCCAAAAGAATACAAGGGAACGCACATGTCGAGGTTTATCGAGGTTTTGGAAGAAGAAAGAAAAGAAGGACATATAGGTTTTGACACGAAAGATTTTTTATTAAGAATTAAAAATAAGTTAAATTCAACATCCGCTTATGCAAAATTTGATTTTAAGTTTTTTATCGAAAAAGAAGCCCCAAAAAGTAATCTTAAATCTTTAATGTGCTACGATTGTTATTTTGAGGGAATTTTAGACGATAATAACGATTACAAATTTTATTTAGGCGCAAAAATACCCGTTACGACTTTATGTCCCTGTTCAAAAGAAATTTCAAATTACGGCGCACACAACCAAAGAGCTTTGGTTAAAGTTAAAATCTCTTACAATGAAAACGAACATATTTGGCTTGAAGATTTAATTAAGACTGTTGAAAGCTCGGGTTCAAGCGAATTATTTTCCCTTTTAAAAAGAGAAGATGAAAAAGCGGTAACCGAAAGAGCTTATGAAAACCCGAAATTTGTTGAAGATGTGCTGAGAGATGTTGTTCTTAAACTTCAAAATAATCAAAAAATAACCTCATTTGAAGTTGAAATTGAAGCTATGGAATCAATTCATAATCATAACGCTTGGGCTTGCCAAAAATTTTCAAGGTAGTTTTATGGTAATACAATTATTATCTGAGTATTTACAATGGCTTGAAATTGAACGAGGATTAAGCAAAAATACGATTTTAGCTTATGAAAGCGATATTATGGAATTTTTCAATTTTTATTCTTCAATTGAAAATCCCGACGAAATCAAAAGAAACGATTTTAGGAAATTTACGCTTCACCTTGCAAATAAAGGCGATAAACCATCTTCAATCACAAGAAAAATCGCTTCGATTAAAGGATTTTTCAGATATTTATCCGCTTCAAAAGAAATTAATTCAAACCCCTCTTTAGGAATAAGCTCTCCCAAAATCCCGAAAAGACTTCCAAAAGTTATAAGTTATGAGGAGATTGAAAAAATCTTGAAAAACGGGCTTAACTGTAAGGAAAAAGCCGTTTTTGAACTTTTATACGGCTCCGGGCTCAGAGTATCGGAGCTTGTAAATTTAAGTATTAAAAATATAGACATAAAAGCAAATTTGATAAAAGCCGTCGGAAAAGGCTCGAAAGAAAGAATAATTCCGTTCGGAAAGCCTGCTAAAAAGGCAATTATTGATTATATGAAAGAAAGAGAGCTTGTAATTAAAACAACTTTAGGCTCAAAAGCCGAAAAGGATTATTTTTTTATTAATTCAAAATGCGAAAAAATTTCAAGACAATGGGTTTATAATTTTATTAAAAAACAGGGTGAATTAATTAACAAATCAATCTCTCCGCATACGATAAGACACTCTTTTGCAACTCATCTTTTGGAAAACGGCGCCGATTTAAGAGCGGTGCAGGAATTATTGGGACACTCAAGCGTTGTCACGACTCAATTGTATACTCATATAAGTAAAAAGCATATTAAAGAAATTTACTTTAAAATTAACGGATAGACGTTATTTATTTAATTGACGGAATATGCTTATTGATTTCTAAAAGCCCCGTATAAGTTACAAGAACGGTTAAATCTTCGTCTTTTTTTAATTTTCTGATTGCTTTTTTGACATCTCTTGAAACGTGTTTCGTGCTTTTCATAATTACGAGATTTTTAAGGTTAAAGCCCGTATATTTAAGCCTTAAAGCCATATCGTAAGACCTTAGCCCCGTTGTATAAATTGTATTTTGAAAATTTTTCAAACTTTCAAAATCAACATCCCATAACCATGAAACATCCCTGCCGTCAGCGTAATTATCGTTTATGGAGATTAAAAGTTTTGTATTTTTTAAATTTTTTAATCCCCTTAAAACTTCGCTTGCTCCGACGGGATTTTTAATAAGGTGTACCGTTAATTTTCCGCCGTTTTTCAAGGGAATTTTTTGATGTCTGCCAAAAACGGGCTTATAATTTAAAAGAGCTTCGTTTATTTCTTTTTCTTCGATATTATTAATTAAAGCGCCCGATATTGCCCCTAAAACATTATACGCATTGTATAAACCCGTTAAACTCGTTTTAAAAGCATATTTTTTATTTTCATATTCCACAAAAAGTTCGCTGTATTCTCTTGCAACTTTAATATCTGCCTTAATGTCGGGGGTTTGCCTTTTGTTTGAACATTCGCAATGCCAAAGACCTACTTGGGCGTAATATCTTTCGTCATACATGATGTTTTTTCCGCAATAAGGGCAAATTATTCCTTCTTTCGGCGAATTTGATTTTTGTTCGCAATCGGTATCGTAAAAAATAGAATTAATTCCGTAGTATATGATTTTTCTTTTTCCTTCAAATTCTTTTGAAATTTCCGATAAAGAAGGGTCGTCGGCATTTAAGACAAGTGTTATATCGTTATTTTCCCTTATTCCTTCAATTATTTTTCTTCTTGCAATGTCCATTTCTCCGTATCTGTCCAATTGGTCACGAAAAAGATTTGTAATAATAAGATAATCAAATTTAAAATCTTTTGAAACCTTTGGAAAATATGCTTCGTCAACTTCCAAAACGGCACTTTTGTATTTTTTTGAATTTAATCCCTTTGCGATTGCCGTAATTATTCCGTTCGGCATATTTGCGCCTAATTTATTATTAACGGGTTCTTCATTAAATCTTTTTTCCAAAACATCCGACAAAACGGTTGAAGTTGTTGTTTTACCGTTAGTTCCCGTTATTGCATATTTTGGGCTTAGGATATATTTATTGCTCTCAATTAAAAAATTAGGATAATATTTTTGTATGATTTTCCCCGGTAAACTTGTTCCTTCGAAGCGAAACAACTTCATTAAAAAGGATATTAAAGTTCCCAATTTTATCGCATTGTTAAATTTTTGCATAAATACAGTTACCTTATGATTAAAAAATTTATAAAATCAATTATAATACATATATGGAAGTTGTTTACATCATAATTATTATTTTAGAAATTTTATTGACATTTTTTGTCGCAAGGTTTTGTCTTATCGGCATAAAAAATATTTTAAAGGCTGAAAATGAAATTGAAAAAATTTACCCCGCTTTTGCGCAAACGAAAAAAACTTTGAAATTTACGGTTAAACTTCTTGAATATTCAAGGAAAACCCAAGAAGCGGCAGTGATTTTAAAAAGTGTTTTGAAGTTTTTTACATCCGTCGGATTTTTATTTGTAAGATATAATTTATTATTTAAAATCAAAAAATATTTTCGTTTTTTTACTCTAAGGTTTAAGTAAAATAATTGCCTTTTTGTATATTTTGAAATGAACTTAAATTATTTAAACTGGTAATAAATAATTTATTTAAGGATGATTTATGCTAGTTGAAAGAAGATACAAAGAAAACGAAGAATATGCCTGTTTTGAATTCAGGGGCGTTATGAAAGAAGCCATACCATGGCTTGAATATATTGCGCAAGAATACCGTTGCAGAGTAGATAAAAAGGAATGGAGAAGTAAATACAATAATTATGTTGTATATGATTACGAGCCTTTTTGTTCCGAGGGGTTTGAAATATCAATGACTTTATCTTCAAGATACCCCGAGTTTTTAAACTTTGTTAAATATTTGTATGATAAAAAAATTTCCCTCATTAAACATCTCGATAACTGCATGGAAATTTAAAAAAATAGAAGTTTGACCGCTTTTATGTTAATATAATTCCATAGTTTATATGGAGAACTTTTTGGTATGGAATTCAATTCTTCCGAAGGCAGAGTTACGCAGGTTATAGGTCCTGTTATTGACGTTGAATTTAATTCGGATAATTTGCCCGAGATATACGATGCGCTTGAGATTTATGACGATAACGGAAATAAAATCGTAGCCGAAGTGCAACAACTGTTGGGGCAAAACACTGTTCGTTCGGTTGCAATGAGTTCAACCGACGGCTTAAAAAGAAATATGAAAGTCGTAAATACTCAAAATCCGATTAAAATGCCTGTCGGAAACGGAATTTTAGGAAGAATTTTAAACGTTTTGGGCGAACCTGTCGATAATATGGGTGAAATTCAAGCGGAAGATTATCTTCCTATCCATAAAAATTCCCCCTCACTGGTTGAGCAAAATACGGATATTGAAATTTTAGAAACGGGAATTAAAGTTATCGACCTTTTAATTCCGTATCAAAAAGGCGGAAAAATCGGCTTATTCGGCGGTGCGGGAGTCGGAAAAACAGTTCTTATCATGGAATTAATCCATAATATCGCAAGTGCGCATTCGGGCGTTTCCGTATTTGGCGGCGTTGGCGAGAGAACTCGTGAAGGAAACGACCTTTATAACGAAATGAAGGAATCCGGAGTTTTGGATAAAGTTGCTCTTTGTTACGGCCAGATGAACGAACCTCCGGGGGCCAGAATGAGAGTAGGTTTATCAACTTTAACATGCGCCGAGTATTTTAGAGATGTTAAACATCAAGACGTTTTGCTTTTTATCGATAACATATTCCGTTTTGTTCAAGCAGGTTCGGAAGTTTCTGCACTTTTGGGAAGAATGCCTTCCGCCGTTGGTTATCAACCGACGTTAGCACAGGAAGTAGGTGAGCTTCAAGAAAGAATTACATCAACCAAAAACGGTTCAATTACGTCCGTTCAGGCAATTTATGTTCCTGCGGACGATTTAACCGACCCTGCTCCTGCAACGACATTTTCGCATTTAGATGCAAGTACGGTTTTATCAAGGAATATTGCTTCTTTAGGAATTTACCCCGCAGCCGATCCTCTTGAATCAAATTCAAGTGCGCTAAGTCCGGATATTGTGGGTGTTGAACATTATACGGTTGCAAAAAAAGTTCTTGAAATTCTTCAAAAATATAAAGATTTGCAGGATATAATAGCAATTTTGGGTATGGATGAATTATCCGAAGAAGATAAATTAACGGTAAATCGTGCAAGAAAAATTCAAAAGTTTTTATCTCAGCCTTTCTTTGTTGCCGAACAATTTACGGGCAATAAAGGAGCTTATGTTAAACTTGAAGATTCCATAAAAGGGTTTAAAGGAATTATTGAAGGAAAGTATGACGATATTCCCGAACAAGCCTTTTATATGGCAGGAACAATCGAAGATGTTCTTGAAAAAGCGAAAGCGGTTTGCTAAGTATGACAAAAATCAGCTTAAAAATAATAACTCAAAAAAAGATTGTTTTTGAAGGTAATGTAAATGCTTTTTATGCTTTTTCAACGGAAGGCAGATTTGGTATTTTACCGAACCATGAGCCTGTAACGACCGTCCTTGAAATTGGTGTTACAAAAATTATAACCGACGAAGAACCAATATATGTTGCGACTATGGGCGGAATTTTAAATGTCAGGGAAAATGCTGCGGTTATATTAACCGATATGGCAGAATTGGGCAACGATATTGATGCAATAAGGGCAAAAGAGGCGCTTGAGAGGGCAAGAGCAAGGCTTGAAGCAAAAAGCGAAAACGTAAACGTTTTAAGAGCGCAAATTGCTCTTAAAAAAGCAACGGTAAGACTTTCGGCGAGTGAAAAACATCTATGAAGAAGTTTTTTTCCGTTATTTGTTTGTTTTTTCTTTTGGCATTAATTTCTTTTTCTCAAGAATTAACGCAAAATGAAAGAGTTTTAAAACAAACCGTTTTATACAAAGCGGGAAAAACATATATTGAAAACGCAAGGAACGATAACGGTGAAATTGCACGTTGGAATAAAGCCAAAATGCCCATTATCGTATATTGTGAAATGGCAAGCGATGTCCCTTCTTATTATTTGCCGTCTTTTGTGCAGGCGGTTAAAATTTGGGAAATAGAATCTAACGGGCTTTTGAAATTTAAAATTGTTGCAAATGAGGATGGGGCAAATATTAAATTTAAAATATTAAGAGAAAAACCCGAGAATTTAGAGCTTGCCTATACGGAAACAAGAGTTGAAACAAAAAAGAAAATTCTTCTTGAAAGTGTAATTTTTATTTATCAAAGAGGAGAGGACGGAAAATTTTATACGCCAAATGAAGTTTTATCAATTTCCGTTCATGAAATGGGGCATGCTTTAGGAATTTTCGGGCACAGCAACATCCCGACAAGCATAATGTATGCCGAATATTCGACAAAAAACAGAAAAATTTCCGACTTTTTGAATTTGGAAGATAAAAATACTCTGCAGCTTCTTTATAAAATAGCGCCTGATTATATAAACGGTGACAGGGATTTAGAAGTTGGCAATATCGACAAAAAACTTATATTTTAGTATAATGGTGTAACTACTTTAAAAAGGAGAAGAAAATGGACAAATACGTTTGCACAGCCTGCATGTGGGTATATGACCCGAGCGAAAACGACAATGTTAAATTTGAAGATTTGCCCGAAGATTATGTTTGCCCTATTTGCGGTGTTGGAAAAGATATGTTTGAAAAAAGTGAAGAATAATTAGTTATTGAAGGAGAAGAAAATGAAATACGTTTGTACTGTATGCGGTTATGTACATGAAGGAGATAAAGCTCCCGATAAATGCCCTTTATGCGGCGCTACAACATTTAATGAAGTATCGGACGGAAATAAAACTTACGCTTGCGAACATACCGTTGCTTCAACCGAGGGACTCGATGCTAAAGTTGTTGAAGGCTTAAAGCAAAACTTCAACGGTGAATGTATGGAAGTGGGCATGTATCTTGCAATGAGCAGACAAGCAGAAAGAGAAGGATACCCCGAAGTTGCGGAAGCATACAAAAGATACGCTTATGAAGAAGCTGAACACGCAGCTAAATTTGCAGAGCTTTTAGGAGAAGTTTTAACATCGTCAACAAAGAAAAACTTAGAATTAAGAGCCGAAGCAGAACATGGCGCATGCCAAGGCAAACTTGACCTTGCAAAAAGAGCTAAAGAATTAGGGTATGACGCAATTCATGATACCGTTCATGAAATGGCAAAAGATGAAGCTCGTCATGGCAAAGGTTTCGACGGTTTATTAAAAAGATATTTCAATTAAGAATTAAATAAAAAATAAAAAGCGTCGGTTTAAAATCGGCGCTTTTTTAGAAATTAAACAATCAAAGCTCGATAATTTTCTTTATTTTTTCGATATATTCTTCTCTAAAAAAGGCTTTTTCTTCTTTATCTTCAAAAAGCGAATAATAAATCATTTCAACATTTTTGGTTTTGTATAATTTTGAGCAGCATTCGGTATAAACCATGGTTTGTATGTCGTAATCAATATCTTTCGGGAGATTTTTTGTTTTCCAATCAAGGATAATGTATTTGTCTTTAATTTTGCAAACCGCATCAAATCTTCCCGTTAAACAAAAATCAATTCCCCCTTTTTCTATAACAAAAAACGGCTGTTCGACATGTTTTTCATCGCTTTTTAAAAAAATTGAAACGGGGTTTGATTTTTTAATTCTTTCAAAAATTTTTAATTCATTTTCACTTAACGAATTTTCAAATTTTTTTATTTCAAAGTTTTTCAAATAATAACAAATTAAACTATGAAATTTGTTTCCTAAAATTTGTTCTTTTGTTTCGGGTTTAATAAGTTCATTTTTTTCTATGTATCTTTTTTGGTATTCTTCTTTTGAATTGTTTAAGATTTTAAGAGAATTTGCACTGTATGTATCCATTAATTTTCCCCTTTTAAAATTTCAAACATGGATGATATGTTTATTTTTTGTTTTTTACCGTAAATTTTATATTCCATAGCGGAAGTTAAAGCTAATTTTTTCTTTGCTCTTGTAATTCCGACATAAAGCAGCCTGAAATTTTCGTTCATTATTTCTTTTTTTAATTCTTCCTCGGTTTTTTTAGAATTTTTTATGTTTTCTAAAATTTTTGAACTTTCTTTTATATTGATTTCATTTAAGCTAAGCCCCATATTATTTCCCGTCAGTGAAGGAATAAAAACATAATCAAATTCGTCCCCTTTTGATTTATGGAGAGTCATAATTTTTATTTCAAACCCCTCTTTTTTTTCTTCTTCGTCAAAAAGTTTTATGTTATTCCCGATAGGGCGCTTTTTAAGTTCGTTCATTTTGTTTAATACATCTTCAAAAGTTTTTTCGCTGTTGTAAATTTTAGAAATTAAAGAGCAAACGGGTGCTATGTTGATTTTTTTTGATTTATCGTTTAAAAAATAAAATTCACCGATTTTAAAAGCCGCTTCAAATACCGAATATGAAGTCAATTCAAGAAAATATCTTAAATCCCACCAAATGGAATAATTTTCGTTATTCGATAAAATAAAGGAGGTTTCAAAGTTTTCATTCAAAAGAGAAATGTCTTGATAATAAAACCCGTATTCAATCATATTTTTTAGAAAATCTTTAATAAAATTATTATTGAGAGGATTGGATATTATGTTGAATACCCCTAAAATTGTTTTGAATACGGCATTTGAGCCCAAAGACGATGAGGTTGTTATTTTATATTCGGGGTTATAACTTTTTATGTATTCCGCCCAAAGTTCAGCTTCTTTATTTGTTCTTGTTAAAATGCCTATGGTTGCGTTTTTTTCCGTTTCGTAAATTTTATGAATTTCATCAAGAATAAAACTTTTTTCCTCTTGTTCTTTTTCAAAAATTTTAATGGTATAGGCGTTCGGGTCAAAAATATTTATGTTTTTAACGGGCTTTGTTTCGATTTCATAAAACGCTTCGGGTGAAATTTTTATTCCTTTTTTTATGAGCTTATTTGCTAAATCTATTACCCCCGTTGAATTTCTTGCGGTATAATTCATTTTACAATTCGGGTTCAATTCTATAAATTTTTTAAAACCTTTAATATCTGAATTTGTAAAAGTCGATGTTATTGCCTGATTAATGTCCCCGCAGCGGATAACATTGCCGTATTTTTTTGAAATTATGTTAATTAATTCCTGTTGAACGGGGCTTGAATCCTGAGCTTCGTCTTCTATGACAAAATTAGCCAAATTCTGATAATATTCTCTTACTTTGGAGTTCATTTTTAATAAGTCGAGCGCATAAATTAAAAGGTCGTCATAATCAATTAAATTAAGGCTTTTTAAAGATTTTTGATATTGAGAATAAACTCTTTTAAATGTCGGCTTCAGTGAATTTTCGTTTTTATGGGGTGAATTTTTGTATGCGGAAATTCCTCTGTCGTAAGATTGCAAAAAAGATAAATCAAGCCCCTCATTATATAAAATTTCGGAGATTAATTTTCCTCTTTTAATTTCGTCAATAATATCAAAATCAACGTCAAGCCCTAAGTGTGCATGGTTATTGTTTTCTCTTAAAATTCTCATGCAAAGCCCATGGATTGTTGAAATGTTCGGCAATTCCGATAAATCGGGGTATGCCGTTTTAATTCTTTCTTTAAAGGTTCTTGCGGCAGAATCCATATAAGTTAAAACAAAGATATTATCGGGTTTTACTCCTTTTTCAAGAAGTTTTATAATAAGCGCCAGCATAATAGTTGTTTTTCCGGCGCCTGCAACCGCCATAACCGCATATCTTCCTTTTTCGTAATCCAAAACGGGTTTTTGGTCGGGGCGGGGAACAATTTTGAATTTTGGCGGAGTTTGTTCTTTTGTGTTTTTAAAAAAATGCTTTATTCCCTTAAAATTTTCAATTCCCAAAAAATTATAAACGCTTGAATAAGAATAAATATCCCCCGTTGATAAAAGAAACAGTTTTCTTAGCTGTCTTGCAAGTTTGTCGTTTGCAAGATTGATATTATCTTCAATCGTAAACTCTTTTTTTATCCAATTTTTTGAAAATACCCATGCATTATATAGTGGTCCCGTATCTTGTTTTGTGTAAGCGGAATTTGTCGTATCCGAAAGAAAAAGATAGTTATTTTTAAGTTTCAAATCTATTGCTTTTTGAATTGTGGATATATTAATTGCATTTTGCGCTAATTGTTCGTCAAATAAGGGATTTTCGGAGATTATCGTGTTTTTTAAATTAAATAAAATGTCCTGTCTTGAAATTTCATCTTTAAAAATATTTTCAAAATCTTTCAATTGCTTCAAAAATTGATTTATTTTAATAATATCGTCTTTGCAAAAAGCTTCCGATAATTTATAAAGCATAAAACTCAATTTTTCATCTTTTATTTCATCTTTCAATTGCAAAAATTCTCTAATTTCTCCAAAATCTTCATATTTTTCCAAAATTTCAAATAACGAAAGGCAATTAAAATCGGAGTCGTATTCTGTTGTAATTTTAATTATCGTATTTAAGTCGACTTTTAAAACCTGACCCAAAAGCCCCTTTAATTTGTAAGACGAAATTTTAAACCCTATCGGTTGAATTAAAATATCTAAAATTGAAATTAAATTCGATACGGTTTTATTTTCTTCAATTTTTTCGCTTCCCGTTATAAAATTAATTTTTGCATTTAATTTATTCAAATAAAATTTTATAAAATCGTTGTTTTCGGGAATTATAATTAAAATCTCACAAGGCTTAACCCCTTTATTTATAAGCGAATTAACATGTTCAATCAAATCATCGTACATTAAATCAAGTCTTATATAATCTTTTTCAATTAAATTTTCAATTTTAACGGGTTTTCCTTCTTTTATTTTTTCAAAAATTAAGTCCGCCTGCTCATTTTTTTTGAGCGTAACGGGAATTTCGCCCAAAAAAGCCTCAAAATTTGTTTCAAAAGCACAAAGATACCCTTTTCTCGAACACCCTTTTTTATCGTAAGCTATAAAAAACTCCTTAATCTCGTTTTTTATATATTTTAAATATTCAAACAATGCGGGAACAATTTCGTCGGCATCATCCAAAAAAACGTATTCAAACAGGTTTTTGGTATTTTTATATAAAAAAGAAAAAAGCTGAACTTGCCTTAAATAATCAAAAGCCCTGTATTCAAGGGTTTTTTGTTTGTACATATTTATTGCGTTTTTAATTTCCAAGCTGAAAGATTCGGATAAAATTTTTGTTCTTGAATGAACTTCTTCATCGTTCAGTGCGTTCAAAGTAATAAGAGATTGCCTTCTTAAAAGCTGGTGGAGAAGGTTTGTTTTAGAGTTATAACCTTTGAATTGAATTTTATCAATTGCATTTTTAAAAATATTTCTGCTTGCTTCAAGCCCCGAACAAAAGGGGATAATTTCCGTTTTTCCGCAATTAATTTTGTTTTCAAGAACGGGATAATTTTCAAGTACAAAATTATAACAAAGCCCGAAAAATGTATAAACTTTAAAATTTGTAAGAGCGTTAATATTTAAAAGTTTTTTGGTTTTCTCGATAAATTCTTCTTTCATTTTGGAATTTTGAACAATAACGAGTATTTTGTCCGATTTAATTCCTGAATTTAAAAGACGGGCATAATTTTCAATTAATATATCCGTTTTATTTGAATTTATATTTCCTTCAATCAGCATTTATAAAACATCCGTCGGGTCAACATCGACTATCATTTTAATATCGTTCGGCAAAATTACTTTCTTTAAAAAACTCAAAATGGTTTGATGTCCCTTTTCATCCAGCTTGTTTTTAATAATTAAATTAAATCTGTAATCACCTTTAATTTTTTCAATGACGCAAGGAACGGGACCTAAAACTATCAGCCTTTCCGTTAGGGAAAGTTTTTTAATCCAATCTTTTAAACGCATTCCGATTTCCATTGAAGCTCTTTGCGCTCTGAATATGTTTTTTGATTGCAAAATTACCCTTATTATTGATGAAAAAGGCGGATAATCGAACATTTCTCTCATTTCGATTTCATTTTCGTAAAATGTTTTATAATCTTGAGATTTTGCATTTAATAAAAATTCATTGTCCGCATTAAAAGTTTGAAAAACAACTTCTCCTTTTGCTCCGCCACGCCCTGAGCGCCCCGCTACCTGAGTTAAAATCGAAAAGCCTCTTTCCGTACTTCTGAAATCCGGTAAATTAAAACTCAAATCGGCGTTAATAACTCCGACTAAAGTAACATTCGGGTTATCAAGCCCTTTTGCAATCATTTGCGTTCCAACGAGGATGTCAATTTTTCCGTTTTGAAAATCGTCCAAAATTTCTATATGTTCGTTTTTTCTTGTAAGGCTGTCTGAATCAAGCCTTTTTATGACTGCTTCTTTAAAAATTTGTTTTGCAATATCTTCTATCCTCTCCGTTCCTGCTCCAAAGTTTTGAAGCGCATCGGCGTGACATTTCGGGCATTCATCAAGTCCTTTTATTTCGTAATTACAGTAGTGGCATTTATGAGAATGTGTTTGACTATGATAAATTAACGGGATTGCACACTTCGGACATTCTATAACTTCTCCGCAGTTTAAACATTGGGTATAAGTTGAAAAACCTCGTCTGTTGATTAAAAGTATTGATTGCTCTTTTTTTTCGATACGGTTATTGATTTTATCAATTAAAAATTTTGAAAAAAGTCCGTTATTTTTAAATTCTCTTTCCTGCCGCATATCAATTATCGTTACTTTCGGGAGTTCTAAATTGTTGTATCTTTCTTTAAGTTCAAATAACGAATTTGAATTTATGGCCCGATAATAATTTGAAATATCCGGAGTTGCAGACCCCATAAGGATTTTTGCGTCGTACAATTCGGCAAGTTTTTTTGCAACTTCAATGGCTGAATATCTGGGTTCGGGCATATCTTGTTTATAGCTGTCGTCATGTTCTTCATCTATAATAATTAAACCTAAATTTTTAATCGGTGCGAATACGGCAGAGCGTGCGCCAAAGAGAATTTTTAATTCATCGTTTCTTAATTTTTGCCAAACTTTGTATTTTTCGGCTTCCGTTATTGAAGAATGCCAAATAGCAACGTTTTCTTTCCCAAATCTTTTGATTGTTCTTATTGTAAGTTGCGAAACAAGCGCAATTTCAGGAGCCAAAAACAATACGTTTTTTCCGCTTTTTATCGTATCTTCAATCAGTTTGAAATAAACTTCCGTTTTTCCGGAACCCGTTATTCCATGCAAAAGGTTAAAATTTGAATTAACGTGAAGAATTTCTTTGTATACTTTTTCTTGTTCCTCTGATAAAGTATGTTTTGAACTTTCTTCAAAGTCATTTTTATAGATTAATTCTTCTTTTTTTGGTTTTCTGTAATTTTTTACGTTTTTTTCAAAAAACTTCTGAGGAAGTGCGGTTTTTAAAACGGTCGGAAGGTCTGAAAAATAGTAATTTGCAACCCATTCAAGCAATTTTAAGTATTCAAGCGTAAACATCGGCGTTGAATCGAGCAATTCATCAATGTATTTCGGCTGTATTCCTTCTTCCAAATAATCGCTAAACCCTACGACATAAGCCTTTATTTTCCTTGTTTTTCCGAAAGGAACGGAAACGGGTATTCCGATATGAATTTTATCTTTTAATTCTTCGGGAATAAGATAGCTGAAGGTTTTTGTTCCCAAAGTTTTTATATCTACAAGACAAAGTGCGTATTTTTTCATTCATCCGCCCTTTTAATTTCATATTGGAGATTTTGTTCGATTTTATCGTATAAATTATTTTGTAATTCTAAAAGCGGAGAGGAATTTTTAACTTTTTCGATTTTAACAATAGAATTATTTTCTCCGTTTTCAAATACCATTAATAAATATGTATCGGAATTGTTTTCAAAAAGAATATACCCGCTCTCTGATTGAATTTCTAAAATTTTATAATTCAACTCTTTTATTGATACCAAAGATGTCATAAAAACATCATCCGCATTTTTTGAAAAGTTTTTCGAGTTTGCATTTTTTGAAAAAGCGTATAACGGCATAAAAAACAGTATTAAAATAATAAAAAACTTTTTCATTATTTGCTCTCCATCCAGCTTTTTCCTATTTTTAACTGCACTTCAAGAGGAACATTCAAGGGCTGATTTAATTCCATTGATTTTAGTACAATGTCTGAAACTATTTCTTTTTCGTCGTTATGAACCTCAAGCACCAGCTCGTCATGAACCTGAATTAACATTTTTGCTTTTGTGCCTTTTAAATTTTTATCCAATTCAACCATTGCCATTTTGATTAAATCGGCGCTTGTTCCTTGCAGAGGCGCATTAATCGCCGCACGTTCCGCAAATTCTCTGATTTTTGTGTTTCTTGAATTTAATTCTTCTTTTAAATAGCGTTTTCTTCCGAAAAGAGTTTCTACATACCCTTTCTCATGAGCTTCAATTAAAGTATTTGTCATAAAAGAATTAATTTTAGGGTATGTTCTAAAATATGCGCTGATAAATTCTTGCGCTTCAAAAGGAGATATGTTTAGTGCGCTTGCAAGCCCGTATCTCGTTTGACCGTAGATAATGCCGAAATTTACGGCTTTAGCCTGCCTTCTCATTTCCTTTGTTACTTCGTTTTCATCCACGTTGAAAATTTTAGAGGCGGTCATTTTATGAATATCGAGATTATTTTTAAATGCGTTAATTAAAACTTCATCTTTTGAAAAATGCGCAAGAAGCCTTAATTCAATATTTGAATAATCTGCCGATAAAATCGAATAATCGCTGTTTTTTGCAACAAAACAAGCTCTTATTCTGTTTGAAAAATCTGTTCTAATCGGAATGTTTTGTAAATTCGGGTCAGAACTTGATAATCTTCCCGTCGTCGTAACCGTTTGATTGTAATGAGTATGAATTTTATTATCTGCTTTTAGAAGCTTCGGGAGGTTATCAACATAAGTTGTTTTTAGCTTCATATAAGTTCTATGTTCTAAAATATCTTTTGCAATCTTGTATTCTTCCGCAAGCTCCTCAAGAATTTTTGCGTTTGTGGAATAACCGGTTTTGTTTTTCTTTTTGGGTTTAATTTGAAGGATATTAAATAAAACTTCGCCTACTTGTTTTGGCGAATTGATATTAAAAGTTTGCCCCGCTTCTTTGTAAATTAAATTTTCAAGCTCGTTAATTTTTTTATCAATTTCCCTTTTTAATTCGCCCATATATTCTAAATCAAGGCTTACACCCTCTTTTTCCATTTTAAAAAGAACGTATGCAAGATTAAGTTCGAGCGTTTTCAGTTTTTTTTCGTTTTCGCTTAATTTATTTTCGTATACAAAAGATAAATCATAAATCCCCCCTGCGTAAATTTCTTCATTGGTATCCGTTATATCAAGGTATGATTCAATTTGGCTTACAAGGTCATGGCTTCTTGAAGAATCAAGAACATAACTTGTCAGCATAACATCTTCCACAACCCCTTTTATATCGGGGTTTATATAAAGTGCGTTTTTTATATCGAATGTAATTTTTTTAATTGTTTCATCTTCCAAAAACTTTTTAGCGGAAATTAAATCGGTTTGCATCGTATTTTTATCGTTCGCAAAATAACAAATGTCATCTTTAATTAAAAAAGAACATTTTTGTGTAAAATCGAAGTCGCCAATGCTTATTTTTTCTCTTTTTTTCAGCTCTTTTTTAACATTATTCGGATTTTCAAAATTTGAAAATAAAGAAACCTGATTAAATTCTTCGTCTGAAAATTTGACGATTTCTTCTTTATTATCTTCATTTTCACTTTTACATAAAAAAGGTTCCAAGATTTTATCTATATTTTTTACAAAACTGTAAAATTGGAGCTTTTTGAAATAATCAATAACGTTTTGTTTGTTTTCAATTTCAAGACATGTTTTTTCAAAATCGAAATCAATATCGACATCTCTTTTTATTGTTGCCAAAAATTGAGATAAATAGGCGTTTTCTTTATCTGTCGTGAGTTTTTCCACAACCGATTTTTTGCCTATTTTATCAATATTTTCATAAATATTATCAAGATATTGATATTCTCCTAAAAGTGAACATGCCGTTTTTGGTCCTATTCCTTTAACCCCCGGTATATTATCCGAAGTGTCGCCGGATAGTGCCTTATAATCTATTACCTGATTAGGATAAACACCCATTTTTTCATATACTTTATCCCAATCATATTCAATAAGCTCTCCTTTAGACGGGATTAAAACTTTAATAAACCCTTCCTTGTCAACAAGCTGCAAAGAGTCTTTATCGCCCGTTAAAATATATGTTTTATGTCCCAATTCTTTTGCTTTTCTTGATATCGTTCCTATTATATCATCGCCCTCAAACCCTTCTTTTGTATAAATCGGGATATTTAATGCTTTTAAACCCTCCATAATTAAAGATAATTGCGGGCGGAGATTATCGGGCATTTGCTGTCTGTTTGCTTTATAGCCTTCGTATTTTTCAAGCCTGAAAGTGTGTCTTGAAACATCAAAAGCAACGCCTATATTATCCGGTATAATTAAACCTTTGTTATTCAACATATCAAAAATCGCTTTGAAAAACCCGAAAACAGCCCATGTCGGGGTATGGTCGGTTGTTTGCATATTTGTTCTCTCAAGAGCAAAAAACATCCTAAAACAAAGTGCATGACCGTCAATTAAAATTAAAGTTTTAGAAGCCATTGTTTTCTCCTTTACCCTCGCAATGTCCCGTTGTATTTTCTCCCGATGTTGAAAAATTATCGTACCTTGTTTTATTTATTCTAAACGAATTATTTAAAATTGTAAGCACTGCATCAACATTCATCGTTTCTTGTTCATCATAATATGCTCTTGAAGCGGTTTTCATTTTTTTATTTTTATCTTCACTTTCTTCATTTTTAAAATTTGTCATATCGGGATTGCAAGGGTCATCAAAATTTATTGTATATCCGTTAAGTTCATAAGTTTTTGAGGGGGATATCGCTTGAAAAATTTTTATTTTATTAATCCTTTTTGATAATCCTTCTTTTTTTACTTCCGTTTCTTTTGAAAGGTCAAAAGTAAGCTCCGGCGTATCTTTTGCATTAACGCAATAAAAACATTTATCGTCCGTTTCGCTGTTGCCTTCAAGGTAGTTTAAAGAATTATCGGTTGAATTTAAGCATACTTTTTTCGGATTGACATTTTGAACCAAATTTCCCATATCAAAATATCCTTTATCGTCATATCCGCCGAAAATAAAATATCCGCCGCCTTTATTTGTTTCTCCCGTATTAAAATTAATTTTAAAATCGCCAAGCCCCGTATTTTTTGCCGTAATTAACGGGGTTTCAAATTCAAGCGTTTTATTATTCAAACCGTTTGTATTCAAATAATTTGCCGTTGTTTCATCGTCCGTACGGTATAAATCTTTTTCAATCGAAGAATTATCGTTCATTGTGATTGTATTGCTCATGGCGTAAGAATTTGCATGGACTATAATTTTTGTAATTCCTATAAATCTTAAAAATATAGGCATAGCGTTGGATGTTGTTTGAACTTTTACTGCGACCTCATTTGTATCGGAGTTTATTTTATAGCTCATATTTACGATTTTAAAATTCATCAATTCTAAAACGCCTAATTGATTGTATACTTTTTCGTATTTTTCATATACGCTTTTGCAGGAATTTTCTAAATCGGATGAATTTAATTGCATATCGGACATTTTAACCGAAGCGTATTCAAGCGCAACGTAATCGGTTATTTTTTGCAATTTATATCTTGATAAAACAATAAGAGCCATATCCACGCCAAAAGCGCACAGGGTAAAAAACGTTATCCCGAATACAAAAGTTGCAAGAGTCACGTTTGCTTTTATTTTTTTTGATTTTAATTTGGAAAAAAACAATTTTACTCCCTGTTAAAACATTATTCGGATATTTCTAATCCCTCTTGTATACTGCTTTTATAAATATCATAATATGAATTAAAAAATTCTCCCGTTGAAGTTTCCGTTTCATCTAAAACGGGCGGTGCCGCAAAAGCGGTGCCTACGGGTATTGTAAAATAAAAATATGCTCCGCTCCTGCCTGCAAAAAGCAAAGTATATTTTGAAGTAAACGAGCTGATTAAAAAAACAACTCTTTCCGTCGGTATACTTTTTACGCTTACATCCAAAAAATTTGTATTTTTTACTCTGAGCTTATTTTTTACGATATTTTCGGCGTTATCCGCAAGAGAATAATTTTCCCTTTCGCTATCGTCCATATTGTCGTATATTTTTTGGTTTGAAACGGCATTTACGATTGAACTCGAAAATATATAGGAAAATTTGTACTTAGAGTAAGTTTCCGCTAATACCTGAATAATCCAGCTGAATATGATAATAAAAATCGGCATCATAAGAGTAAATTCAACTATGTGCTGAGCTTTTCTTTTGTGACGATTAATATTTTGCACCAACATTCTACCTGCCGCCAAATTTATACGTTAATCCTTTATAATCAACGGTAATCGGGTATTCATCGGGAGTTTGCATGAATATATAGAAATAATCCGATGAATTGGGATTAATAAATTTGTAGGTTGTGGTTGTATGGTTTTGAATGCCTTTTATTGTTGCCTGTAATTCGTTTGTTTCCGATTGAATGCCTGAATTATCGGAATTAATATAAGAATTTGAAGCGGAATTTTGGTTGTAAGCATTTTGCAAAGAGGCAAAACCGCCCAGTGCAGTTCCTGCATTCATAAAGTTAGAATATTGGACTGCTTGAGAGTTCGCATAAGCATTGATAAAGTTGTTCGGCTGTAAAAAACTCATTGTTCCTTTCGGAGATTTTACCGCAATATCCGATACATCGAACTTATAATTTGTGTCGGGCAAATTATTATGTATTGCAATATACAAAACAAGAATTTCTTCTAAAGGTGTTTGAGATATGCCGATTGAAACATCGGCATATCCGTCCGTCTTTTTTACGGTCTTTAGAACAAAATTTTCTTTTGTAGTAATTGTGGAAACCTTTATGGCGCTATCCGTTGTATCTTCCCCGACATAATCAAGAGAAGTACATCCGCTCATAAAGATTACAAGGCTACACGCCGACAAGATTTTGCCCAAAAGCCCCTTTTTCATCTTCCGAAACTCCTTTAATTGTTAGATTTACTCTGCCTTTGTCATCAATTTTGACGACTTTGACAATAACTTCCTGTCCGATAGAAAGATGCGGTTCAATTGACTCAATTCTTTCGTTGCAAACTTGTGAAATATGAACCATACCGTCTTTTCCGGGAGCCAATTCGACAAAAGCGCCAATCGGAATAATTCTTACGACTTTACCCTTTAATACCATGCCGACTTCCGCTTTAAACGTAAGTTCTTTGATTTTTGCAATTGCAATATCGGCGCCTTCTTTATCGTTTGAAGTAATAGTTACCGTACCGTCGTCTTTGATATCAATTTCGGCACCCGAAGCGTCAATTATGCTTCTTATCATTTTTCCTCCGGGTCCGATTACCGTTCCTATATCATCAACGGGAATTTGCATTGAGTATAATCTCGGTGCAAACGGTGACAAATCTTTTCTCGGTTCTTGAATAGCTTCTCTCATTTTACCCATGATATGAAGTCTGCCGTCACGAGCTTGATATAAAGCACGTCTTAGGGTTTCGTTGGATATGCCTTTAATTTTCATATCCATTTGGAGTGCGGTTATGCCATAGTCATTACCCGTAACTTTAAAGTCCATATCACCCAAGAAATCTTCAATACCTTGAATGTCGGTTAAGACAATGTCTGTATCTTCTTCTTTAATGAGACCCATTGCAACTCCGCCAATCATGCATTTAACGGGAACGCCTGCATCCATTAAAGCCATCGAGCTTGCGCAAGTTGAGCCCATTGAAGTTGAACCGTTTGATTCCAAAACATCGGATGTTACTCTTATTGCGTAAGGAAATTCTTTTTCATCGGGAAGTGCGGGAACATTAGCACGTTCTGCCAAATTTCCATGACCCACTTCACGACGCCCGGGGCCTCTTAAAGCTTTAACTTCGCCTACCGAAAAACCGGGGAAGATGTATTTGTGCATATAACGTTTTGTAGTAAGAGGGTCAACGCCGTCCAATTCTTGAGCCATATTGGGACCTGCAAGAGTTGCGCATGATAAAATTTGAGTTTGACCTCTTGTGAATACAGCTGAACCATGGGCTCTCGGGATAACCCCTACTTCACACCAAATGGGGCGGACATCCGTTACTTTTCTTCCGTCTGCTCTAACGCCCTCGTTTTTAATCATTGCACGCATTATTTTCTTTTCTAATGCTTTGAATTCTTCCGCAACAAAATCAATTCCCGTTTCTTCAATCATTGTTTTAATCGGGTGATCTTCAGGGAGAGCTTCGATTTTTTCTTTAACGAGTTTTTTTGTTTCTTCAAGTTTATTTTGACGATATTCTCTGTCAAAGTTGTGATAAGCGTCAACTATGTCGTTATAAGACGTTTCTTTAATTATTTGCGCAATTTCCGAGGTATCATAAGGGTTGACAAAATTTTCTTTTTCAACACCGCATTCTTTTGCAAATTGAATTTGAGCTTCGCATTGTTTTTTAATTTCAACTTGTGCAAATTCAACCGCAGCCATAATGTCGTCTTCCGTTACGAATTTACATCCTGCTTCAACCATAATAACGGAATCCATTGTTCCTGCAATTACAATATCCATATCGGATTGAAGAACTTCTTGATGTGTCGGGTTTGCAATCATTTTTCCGTCAATTCTGCCTACTCTGATTGCGCCGACAGGTCCTTCAAAAGGTGCGCCCGATAGCATTAATGCGCTTGATGCGCCCAAAATCGACAAAACGTCGGGTTGATTTTTTTGGTCATACGAAAATAATTGAGAAACAATTTGAACATCATTTCTGTATCCTTTCGGCCATAAAGGACGAATGGGGCGGTCTATTAAACGGGAAACAAGAATAGCTTTTTCGCTTGCTTTGCCTTCCGTTCTTGTATATCCTCCGGGGATTTTTCCGATTGAGGACATTCTTTCTTCATAATCAATTAAGAGAGGGAAAAAGTCAATTCCGACTCTGGGCTCTTTACTTACGACGGCGTGAATAAAAAGCATTGTATCTTCACATTTAACCGTAACGGAGCTTGTTGCTTGTTTTGCATATTTTCCCGTTTCAACGGTAACAAGTTTTCCGCCGATTTCAATTTCAAATTTGTGCGTTGTAGGTGTGTTTTCCATTTTTTCTTCTTTCTTGTTTTCCACTTCTGTATTTCATTAAAATTTTAACTTAAAAGTGATAAAGAAACAAGAAATTAAATAAATTCAAGGTAAAATTTGAAATTTTAACAATAAAGAGTACTAAACAATATTTATTTTAAAATCTTTTTTTAATGTTTCTATACAATGCGGGTTAATTCCCGTATTTTCAACAGGTTCAAAATAAATTGCCGCAAAATTTTTATCTAAAATCGTAGACAAAACAAAAAGCGTTGTTGAGGTTGAATTTGCAAAATAAAGTTCTATGTTTTTATTATCTTTATAAAATTCAATTGCTTCATAAAAATAAGTTGTATCATTCGGTATGTAAAAATTTATTATATTGTAACCTTTAAACTTTTCTTTTATTTTATCGTCCAAAAAGCCGTATACGATAAGTATTTTTTCATTGGGGTTTATGGTTTTATCAAACGTATTTTCAATTTGTAAGGTTGAATTATTTTCTTCAAAATCAAAACCTTCCGTATTTTTGGCTTTTTCAATCAATAATTCAAGGTTTTCTTCCGTAATTTTTACGCAAGAGGCGGGATAGATTGTTTTTGTCGTGTAGATAGAGCCTCTGTATGAAGAATTAATTTCATTTGAGAAGTTCGACGTTAAATAAATAGAGCCTTTGAATTTTGAAAAATCATATACGATATCGTTTTTTCCAAATACACCGCAAAAATTTTCAAATTGGTCAAATGCGGGATAAATAAACGCTTTAATTAAAATAGGAGTTATATACACGTTTATGTTTTCGTTTTTTGTTTTAAGAAGTAATTTGAATAATTCATCAATATCGGGCCCCGATACCAAAATTGAATTACCTTTTTTGATTGAAGTTTTAATTGAAACGTTATTTTTTATTTTTCCGTAAACTTTTATATATTCTTCGTTTAATTCTTGTTTTAACTTGTATCCTATTTTTGAAAATTCCAAGATTCTTCTTTTTAATTTTTCTTCCCTTGTTCCCAAAAAATTTGTAAGGGAGAACAGTCTTAAAATTTCAAAATAATAATTTGTGTCGGCTTCTTTATATTTTGAAAGCTCAATTAAAGTTTTTGAAGCTGATTTTGAAATAGATATTATTAAATTAATTAAACGGGATTTTGTAATTTGGGTTGATTGATAAAATTGTTTTATTATTTTTTCGCCTTTTTGAATTAAGGACGATAAGCTTTTTTCTTCTTTATTGTCCGAAAATACGGGTGCAATAAATTCAAGAGGAAGGTTATTTTCCTTGATTTTTTTTGTATAAAAATTTTCGATTTCTTCTTTTGTATTTTTAATTGAATTATAAAATTCCAAAAAAGCGCTTTTGTTGAAATCTATATCGGAAACGCTTACGGTAAGGGCTTTTATGCCTTTTTCCATAATAATTTTATTTATAAAATTAAATTCCTTTAATTTAACGGAATAAAAAGCAATCTGTCTTACCTCGTTTATGATTAATGCTTCAAGCGAGTTCAAAACGGGGTTTTTGGAACAAATTCCGTTTTTTTGACATTCTATTTTATTTTGAGAGTTTTTAAACAAATTATCCATAGAATAATTTTATCTGTTTTTAAGAGAGATAAAATTACCCTTTTCGGGAATTTTTATTCTAATTTGTAATTTAAAAGTATATCTTCGCCGCAGCGTTTAATTTTTATATCTTTTGCTTTTTTGCAATCTTTAATTTCAAAAATGCCTAAATTTGAAACAAAATCCAAGCCGTTACCAAAAATTTTAGGTGCGACAAAGTGGTTAATTTCATCGACGATGCCTGCTTGAATTAAGGCGGAATTTAACCCTTGTCCCGATTCTGCCATAATTGAACAAATTCCCTTTTCAAAAAGAATTTTCATTAAAGTATCAAAATTTTCAAAAGGAACTTTTTCAACAAAAGAAGGATACTTGCCGTTTGAATTATTAATAACGATTACTTTTGTCCCGTCATCGTTAAAAACGTTTTCATTTCCCTTTAAAACTCCCTTTTTATCCATAATTATTCTAATCGGGTTTCTTCCGTTTTTTATTCTTGAAGTTAAAAGGGGATTATCGGTTAAAACGGTGTTGGAACCTGTCATTATTGCCTGATACGAGCTTCTTAATTCCATAACTTTTAATCTTGATTTATCTGACGTTATCCATTTTGACTTGCCGTTTTGGGTTGCAATTTTAGAATCAAGCGTGGTTGCGATTTTTAACATGACATAAGGAAGTTTCTTTTCGATATTTTTGAAAAATACTTTATTTAACTCTCTGCCTTCTTTTTCTAAAATACCGCCCGTAGTTTCAATTCCTGCTTCTTTTAAAATATTTGCGCCGTTTACTTTCGGGTTTGTATCAAAATTTGAGAAAAAAACTCTTTTAATTTTTTTTTCAATTATTATATCGGTGCAGGGGGGAGTTTTCCCAAAATGCGAGCATGGTTCAAGATTAACGTATAAATCCGCTCCTTCGGCTTCTTCGGTTGAAAGATTTAAAAGAGCGTTTCTTTCCGCATGGTATCCGCCGTATATTTCGTGGTACCCTTTTGAAATTATTTTTCCGTCTTTAACTATGATACACCCTGTTTTTGGGTTCGGTAAAACGTCTAATCCGCTTTTTTGTGCGAGTTTAAAACATTCTTTTATGTATTTTTTATGGACTGAAAGCATTTAACTTACCGAGATTTTCTATAACCTGAATTATGGCAGGAGCCAATATTACCGCAAAAGTGGCGGGTAAAAGGCATAAAACAAGCGGAATGGTCATTTTTGTACTTGCAGCGGACACAAGCGCTTCAAGCCTTTGTTTTCTTTTTGTTCTGAGCGAATCCGCACAAACGGATAATGAGCTTGAAATAGAAGCGCCCATTTTATCGGCTTGAATAATAATCGCCACGAAAGATTGAATATCTTTGTTTTCGACTCTTTCGGCAAGTCCTTTCAGAGCGTCTTGTTTTGAAACGCCCGATAAAATGTCTTTTGCAATTCTGTTAAATTCGCTTCCGACTTCCTTTGAAAAGTTTGTAAATTCTCTGCCTACTCTCTCAATTGCACTGTCAATACTTAAACCCGCTTCCACGCACACGCAAAGAAGGTCGATTGCGTCCGCAAAAAATTTTTCAAACGCTTTTTCTTTTCTTTTTATTTTTTTTATAAGTTTCCATGCGGGCATTTTGTATGCAACCGTAGAAGGCAGCGTAATAGAGATAAATCCGACTAAAATGACGTTGTAAACGGAATTATTTATTGAAGGAATTAAGAAAAGAAAAAAGACAAAACCGCAAACGCCCGCAAGAATGAAATGCAAAGTTCTTTTGTTTTCAAAGTTCATAACGTCCGCATCCGTTGCGCTCATACCGAGTCTTATGAGCATTCTTTTGGTTTTATTTCTTTCATATCCGTTTTTATAATTAAGATTGGCTTCCGTAAAAGGCTTAATAACTTCGAGCAAATCATCCCAAAATCCTCTTTTTTGGGCAATGGCACGACCTTTTTTCAGTCTTTCCAAGATATAATTTGTATCTCTGCTCAAAAGAATGTAGACAAGCAGTCCGCTCATCAGTGACATAATAAGTAGAATTATTGCCTTTGTAACGTAAACATTCATTATCATATATCAATATCCGTAATTTTATGTATAACGATGTATCCTACAATCATAAGAACAATTGAAACGCCGAGCGCAATTTTTCCGTATATATGATTAATAAGGTAATCCATATAATCAGGCGCCATAATAAACAATATAATCGAAATAATGGGCGGAATAACGGAAACTATTATGCCCGATAATTTCGCCTGCATTGTTTGAGATTTAAGATGTCCTATCATTTTAAACCTTTCCCTTATTGTTGCGGATAGGATTTCAAGAAGTTTTATAAGGTTTCCGCCGATTTCTCTTTGCAAAATAACAACGGTTGTAAAAAATCTTAAATCAATTGAATTCGGAACTGCCGCCTGCAAAGATTTCATTGCATCTTTTACGTCAATTCCCAAAGCTATTTCATCGGTCATAATTTTAAAAACTTTTGAAATAGGATCGGGCATTTCGTTGACAATAACCCCGAAAGCACTAAATAAAGAGTGTCCCGCACGAAGCGCATTCCCTAATAAATCAAGAGCATCGGGCAATTGCTGCGTAAAAAGGGTATTTCTTTTTTTAATTCTGAAATTTACAAATATAAGAGGCAAACTCATCATAACGGGTGATAAAACCGCAATGGCGGGAAGTGATAAAAGAGCTATAATAAGCGGCGGCACACCTATTGCAATGCTCATAATAACAAAAGTATCAACTTGAAGGTTTAAATCCGCCTGTTCCAAAAGAAGTTTTATTCGGTCTGCAATTTTAATATTTTTAAAAATTCTCGAGAAAATTCTAAACTGAAATACATCTCTTGAAATTGCGAAGTTATTTCCGATTTTTGGAGCTTCCTGACCGGTTTCATTGCTTTTAACCGCACGAAGCCTTCTTACGATTTCTCTTTCATCAATGTGTATGTATGTTAAAAGATTTAAAACACAAAAAAATGTGCCGACGCCTGCGAATAAGCATAAAGATATTTTGCTAAACGTCGTTTCTAACATTGCTTTGCAGCCTTCTTAAAATATTTGCGTCAATATCGTTTCTGTTTGCAAGAGCCTGTCTTGTGTTGTTTGATTGTTCTAAATTCTGATGTTTGATTTGTATTTGAGGAGTTCTTTTATTTTGCATGGCTCCTTCCATAGCGCCTGTTTTAACAACATAATTATGTTTGTATGCGGAATCGAAAAATCTTCCGTTGATTTCAATTCCCATGCGTTCGACTCTTTTTAAAAATTCGGGGCGAATACCCGTTGATGTATGATATCCTACAACCATATCGTCGGATAACCCTGTTTGTTTCCAAACAAAAATATCCTGCATAACAATAACATTTTCTTCCATGCCGGTAATTTCGGATACTCTTGTTACTTTTCTGGAACCGTCTTGGAGCCTTGAGGCTTGAATAATTATATTTATTGCCGATGCAATTTGCTGTTTGATATTTTTTGAGGGCAATTCAACTCCTGAATATAAAACCATGGTTTCAAGTCTTGCCATTGCATCTCTCGGGGAATTTGCGTGCAAAGTCGTAAGAGAGCCGTCATGACCCGTGTTCATTGCCTGAAGCATATCAAGAGTTTCTGCGCCGCGGCATTCTCCGATTACTATTCTATCGGGGCGCATACGAAGCGAGTTTGCAACCAAATCTCTTGTTGAGATTTCTCCTTCGCCTTCTATGTTTTTCGGTCTTGTTTCAAGCCTTACCACATGTTCTTGTTTTAAGTTTAACTCTGCCGAATCTTCAATCGTGATAATTCGCTCTCCCGAAGGAATTGCAGCCGAAAGAGAATTTAAAAGCGTTGTTTTACCTGCGCCCGTTCCGCCCGATATTACTATGTTACATCTTGCTTTAACGGCAGCTTGCAAAACTTCTGCCATTTCAATACTCATAGAACCCCATTTTAAAAGGGCTTCTATTGTTCCTGCATCTTTTTTAAAACGTCTTATTGAAAGAGAAGGCCCGTCAAGCGCTAAAGGCGGAATAATAGCATTGACACGACTGCCGTCCTGAAGCCTTGCATCCACCATCGGAGATTTTTCGTCAATTCTTCTTCCGACTTTTGAAACAATTCTTTCTATAATATTTTTTAAATGCTCGTTATCTTTAAAAGTAACCGATGTTTTATAGAGTTTACCGTTTTTTTCTATATAAACGTTTTTTGCACCGTTTACCAAAATATCACTTATGTTGGGATCGTCAAGAAGGGGGTCCAAAGGTCCGAAACCCTTTGTATCTTGAATAATTTCTTTAATGACACGTTCTTTTTCCGTTTTATTAATCGGAACCTGCCTGAAATTATTTGCAATTTGAAAATCAATGAATTGTCTTATGAACGTTTTTTGTTCCGTATCGTTTAAATTAGACCAGTTCGGGGTTGTATTTACTTTTTCGATTAAAAGCACATGTAATTCGTCTTTTAAGTTTCTAAGCTCGTCATTTAACGGTAATGCGGAATAGTTCATAAAAGTTTGGTTTGCTGCTTGATTTTTGTTTCCGCCATGGTTGGCGTTTAATCTGTCCTTCAAAGACAAGGCTATTTATCTCCTTTATTTTTATTAAAAAGGTTTAATAAACTGAAGCCTTCTTCTCGTTGATTTTGCTGAGCTTTATTTTTTAGCGAATAGTTATCCGATATAATTGCCGCAAGCTGCTTAAACGCTTTTGTTATATTGGAATTAGGTGCGGAATCGCAAGTCGGTATACCTTTATTTATTGAATTTATTATCGTATAGTAGTTGTTTGGAATTTTGAAGAAAACTTTATGGTTTAAAACTTCTTCAACATCTTCAACCTTGATATCATCCGCTTCCATATAACGATTAATCAACAGCTTGATTTTGTCTTTTGAATATCCCAACTTTTTAAATAAGTCAAAACATCTTTGACAATTTCTGATTGAAGGCAAGTTTATTATACTTACAAGTAATATTATATCAGAATTATCCAAAGCTGTAATGGTTTTTGAATCAAAACTTGAAGTTGTGTCAATTACTATGTATGAAAATACGTTTCTTAAAACGTTAATTAACGTCGTAATATCTTCCGTCGTAATGATTTCCGCCTGTTCGATATCGGGCGGGTCTGCAAGAACATATAAGCTTGTTTTGTTGTATTGTTCCAAAGTTGATAAAAGAAAGGTTTCATCAATTCTGTCTAAATTATTTATGACGTATGAAGTGTCAAAAGAGGGGTCAATATTTAAAAATGTCGTAATATCGCCCATTTGCATGTTAAGATCGACAAGAGCAACTTTTTCTTTTGTCATGTTTGCAATTTCCATTGCAAGATTAACAGCTATTGAGGTTTTTCCGATTCCGCCCTTGTTTGAAAAAGTTGTAATTACTTTACATCTTGTTGTATCATCAACATTTCCCGAAATTAAATCTTTCATTTTTTCGACGGCTTCAATGAAATCTTTTTCAATTAAGGGTTTTGTTAAAAATTCTCTGGCACCCGCTCTAAGAGCCTTAATTACGGTATTTGAGTCCATATCGTAAGAAAGGACTATAATTTTTACGTTTTTAATCGTGCTTGTGAGTTTTGTAATTATTTCAAGCGAAATGCCGCTCTTTTGCGTTATATCCACAATGATTAAAGACGGACGGTTTTCCGTTATGTAGTCTTGTGCGCTCAAGATATCATTAAAATTTTGCAAAATGTTAATGTCGCTCACTTGAGAAAGGTAGTTTGCGATGAGTTCTCTTGAGGTTTGCTCGGAATCTATTATTACTGTATCTATTTTTGTTGCCATTAAAGAGTGTCCATACTAACCGAATTGTCAACTATTTTGGGAGTTATAAAGATAACAAGTTCGTTATTGTCTTTCTTCTCGTTTGTGGTTGAGAAGAATGCTCCCAAAATCGGTATGTTGCCAAAAAGAGGCACTTGGTTTTTGCTTTTGGATGATGTATTTGAGGTTAATCCTGCTATAATTAAGGTTTCACCGTCCATAAGTTCAACCGTTGTTTCGACTTTTCTTGTTTTAAAGCCGTATACCGCAGTGCCGAGTGAAGATGTAACCGTTACGGAATTATCGACCTCGGATACTTCAGGGTTTAATTTCAACCTTATACGTCCCGATTCTTCCATAATTGTCGGAGTAAATTTTAAAATTACGCCCGTATCTTTATAAGTATATGAAATATTTCCGTAATTTCCGACGCTTGATGGGATTGGAACCTGATTGCCGACCGAGAAACTTCCTTCTTCGCCGTTTACCGCAAGTAATCTGGGCTCTGCCAAAATTTTGATATCACCTTTTGCTTCCGATGCTTGAATATCAACCCCTAATTTTCCGGGTTTAAAATATCCCAATAAAAGTCCGTTATCTCCCGTTGCGCCGTAATATGACTTTTTAAGCAGATTGTCCGCATATCCTCTGCTTGCATAATTTTGAGGGAGAATATTTGAACCGCCTATAAGATTTACGCCTATATCTCTTGTGAAATTTTTTGACGCTTCGGTAACTTTAACCTCTAAAAGTACTTGTTTTGCAGGACTTTCGGTTATATCGGTTATATGAATTTGGTATGCTTTTGCTAAATCCAAAATCTTTTTTCTGACCGAGGTTGAACTTATTTTTCCTGTTAAAACAGCGCCTTCATCATTGAACATAACGGAAATATTTTCATTCGGCGTTATGTGTTCAAGCGCTTGAATAAAGGGCTCTGCGTTTTGTTGTACTACGAGGTTGTATATTGTGGGATTCGGGTTATTGTTTGACCAAAAAAGAACGCTTGTGCTTCCCGGTTTTTTCCCGTTAATCATAAGCTGTTTCGGGCTTAAAACAACAATATCCGCAAAAGAATCGTTTGTCATGGAAACTCTTGAAATCGGAGTTTCAAAATTTAAGATTTGAGATTTTTCAACAACCGAATATATCTTTTTATTGTTGTCATGGGTTAAATTTAAAGTTTCAAAAGCGGGAGCCTGCATTGTTCTTGCAGCATAATTCATATTTGAAGCAACGTAGTCATCGCCAAAATCGGGTGAGTCGATATCCCTAAAATTTGCACTTGCAATTTGTGCGAGGGATATAAACGTTAATATTAATAAAATTATTTGAAACTTACTTTTCATATTATTAAAACCGTACTTTGGATTTTTTACTTCCTATTACTAATTCTACCTCTTTTCCGCCCGTTGTGCCGTAATTTTGGTTTAAATCCCCTATTTGTCCTATATCGTCAATTTGGGGAATTTTATCAATCGGGGGCAAAGAGCCTGACGGAGCGTATGTTTTGCCTGATGAACCCGGTGTAATTCTATCGTCTGCAATAAAACGATAATCTCCGTATTCCGACTTATTTTTATGTATGAAAACAAAACCTTTTGTTTTAACCTGATGTTTTACAAAAGACGGTACATCGGAATCTTTTATTTCCAAAAGAAGAAGTTTTGTCGATTTATCCTCAGGGTCCAGCATATTTAAAATCGTTAAATTCTCGATTTTCATATTATTTTCTTTTGTAAGAAGGTCATATTTTCCGCTTGTTGAAACAAAAGGCGGAATTGCCGACTTTTTAATTAATACGGGAACCGCTCTGTATCCTTTTTTGGGTTCTTTAACTTTTACTTCGTCTTTTGAACCTGTTTTTGTTTCTTTTAAAAATGCTTTTAATACGGGTTTATCGGCTTCTATATCTTTATTTGCTTTTTTTCCGACTACATCTGCGGTTGCCGTTACGGCATTGTCTATTTTGATTGCAAAATGCTTCGTTGTAACGTCATCTTCCGCAATAACCGCATCTTTTTTGATTGTTTTTTTTGTAATTACAAAATCATATCCTGTTACCGTTTGATTATTATTGTTGTTGGAAGAAGGACCAAAAGCAATAAGGAAAAAAATAACGAAAACAGCCACTCCTGCTATACCTGAATATATTAAAGACTTTCTGTTATTCATTAAACTCATTATCTTAATCCATTCACTTGTGTTTTTATGACTTACATAACGTATTGTACTATATTTTTCTTAACAAATAAAGTAATTAGTCCGTTTGTATTAGACAAATCAATACCTCTTATGAGATAATAACAGATATGATTTTAGATACAATATCCAACTCAAAAAAAATACTCCTTTTGACCCATGTTAATCCCGACGGCGATACTTTGGGTTCGGCATGTGCCATGAAAGAATATATAGGAGAAAAAGCGGATATTCTCGTACAGACAAAAAAAGATACGGGAGTTCCTTATAATTATAAATTTTTACCTCAGCTTGAAAATGCCGAATTTTTAGATACCGTAAAAGCTGATTACGACCTTGTCATTGCGCTTGACGTTGCTTCAAAAGACAGAATAGTTGACAGTGCAAGAGAAATTTTTGATAAAGCGCCCGTTACGATAAATATTGACCATCATAAAACAAATAAAGGGTATGCGAAGTTAAATCTTATAAAAGGCGGTTATTCAAGCTGTGGCGAGGTTCTATTCGATTTCTTTACGGAAAATAATATCCCGATTACGAAAAATATGGCAGAAGCTCTGTACGTTGCAATTTTAACCGATACGGGTTGTTTTAAATATGAAGCTACGACAAAAGATACGTTTTTTGCCGTTTCAAAATTAACGGAAACGGGAATTGATATTTCGGACATTGCAAGAAAATGTTATGACAATAAACCGAAAAAAATGATAACGTTTCAATCGGATGTTATTTTAAATGCCAAATATCAAATGGACGATAAAGTTGTGTATGCAATAATCGATAAAGAAATTCTCGATAAATATAATGTCGGTAATGAGCACACGGAAGGCATAGCGGAAATATTAAGGTCAATTTCTTCGGTTGATGTTTCAATTGTTTTGAAGGAAACTTCAAATAAAACGACAAAAGTAAGTTTAAGAAGCAAAACAATCGACCTTACTCCCGTTGTTGAAAAATTTTCCGGCGGAGGACATAAATTTGCTGCGGGCTGTACCGTTAAAAAGCCTGCAAAAGAAGCCATTGAGCTCATTTTGGATGAATTATACAAATGTTTAAAATATTAAAAGAATATCTGACCACTTTAATAAATACAATTATCAGTGAAGATTTCGGGAATGCTGCATGCGAGATGGCTTATATGCTCGCTTTGGGAGTTTTTCCTTTTATGTTGTTTTTAACGGCGGTTTTCGGGTGGTTCGGGAAAAAAGCATTTGTTACAAAAGTAATTTATGCGCTTTCTGCCGTTGCTCCTCATAAAGTAATCGAACTTATTCAAATGGTGTTGGATGAAGTTACGTTGTTTCAAAGCGGCGGAATTATCGCAATAATAGGTTTTATAGTAACATTATATCTTGCGCACAATGCGGTTGCCGTAATTATTAAAGGATTGAACCGCTCCAACAGAATTAAAGAAAATCGTCCTTTCGTTCATACCCGTCTTTTGGCTGCCGCAATGGTAATATTAAACGCATTTTTGCTTTTTATAGCGGTGAATTTAATTATTTTCGGTAATATTATTATCAGTTTTTTGAAATTCTATATAAAATTACCCGAAAACATTGCTCAAATTCTTTTAATTACAAGGTGGCCCGTTTCATTTTTGATGTTGTTTTTACTTGCCGCAATTAATTATTATGTGCTTCCCGCTAAACAATATTCTCTTAAAAGAAGCGTCGTTCCGGGGTCTTTATTTTTCTGCATATTTTGGTTATTGGGGTCTTGGTTGTTTTCTTTGTATATAACAAAATTGGGCACATATAATAAAGTATACGGAACCTTGGGTGCGTTTGCCATTTTAATGGTATGGCTTTATTACACCTCTATCATCATGTTAATCGGAGGTGAAATAAACGGACACACCATGGACAAATTAAACGATAAAATTTCCGCTTCTTCCGAAACTTAATCAATTTGTTTAATGTGCCTTTTCGGGTTCTTTTTGTTTTCGATTAAAGAAGAAATAAACGAGGTGCCGACAAAAACAAGCCCCGAAATACCCGTTACGATTTCATTTACTTCAACGAAAATCGAAATAAACATGATAATGCTCAAAGCGCTTATTGCAAAGTGCGCTCCGGATACAAGATAAACGTACTCTTGCAGGGTTTTCTTTTCAACCAAAAGGAGAGTAAGGCTTCTTACGAACATAGCGCCGATTGCAAGACCTATCGTAATAATAACGATATCTTTGCTTATTGCAAAACTTCCTAAAACCCCGTCAAGACTGAATGAAGCGTCAAGCGTTTCTAAATACATAAACATCATAAAACCGCCCGTTGCACCGTTTTGTACCATTTTTGCCTTTTGTGCGTTTTCCATTTTTTCCGATAAAAAACGAATTATTTCAAAAATCAAAATGCCCGATATTGAAGCAATTGAATATGTAAGTTTAAATTCGGTCGGAATAAAACATCCTATGGTAAAAATAACAAGGAGCGCAATAAACGGTGTTGCAAATTTTATTTTTATGTTTGACAGTAGTTTTTCAACGGGTTTAATCCATTGGTATTCGTTATCTTTGCCTATAAAATAAGATAATCCCACCATAAATAAGAAACTTCCGCCGAAAGAAACAAGAGGAAGGTGAGCGTCTTGAAGATATTTTGTATATTGACTTACATCTTCAAAAGCCATATTTATCGTATTTAATATGGAATTATTCGAAAAAACGGAAACCATAAGAACGGGAAGTAAAAATCTTATTCCGAAAACCGCAACCAAAATACCCCATGTTAAAAACCTGTGCTGCCATTTCGGGGTCATTTTGTCTAAAACAGCGGCATTTACAACCGCATTATCAAAAGATAAAGTAACTTCCAAAACGCTTAGAAAAAATACGATAAAAAGAGTTTTAAGCTCACCGGAGGGTGTAATATGCCCTGCCCAAAGCCATGCCAGAATTACTCCGAGTATTGTTACAAAAATTGATTCTTTAAAGTGTTTAAACATTTTTTAATTGATTTCTTTCTATGTTTTCTAAAGTTTCTCCCTTTGTTTCAGGAATTACAAATCTTACAAAAATTATACTCAAAAATGAAATAACGGAAAAGAACATAAATATGTTAAATTCGCCAAAAACTTTGAGAGCAGGTAAAAACAATAAAGAAATAATAAAATTAAAAATAAAATTACATCCCATGCAAATACTCATCATAACCCCTCTTGTCTTTAGGGGGAAAATTTCCGATACAAGCAAAATCATAACGGGTCCTAATGAAATTGCAAAAAACATGATATAAAAAATTGAAGAAACAAACGCAAAGTATTTTGCATTAAATGCAAGATTAAAACTTAAAGAAAGCATAAAAAGACAAAACCCCATGCCTGATAATCCGATATAAAGCAACGGTTTTCTTCCGATTTTATCCGAATAAAATATTGCAACAAAAGTCATTAAAAAATTAACAATCCCTATTCCCCCCGTTGCACAAATTGCGCCTAAATTGTCGCTAAAACCTGCCGATTTTAATATAACGGGCGCATAATAAATAATTGTGTTAATTCCCGTAAATTGCTGGATAAACATTCCGCCAACGCCTATTATGAGAGGAAATAACAATTTTTTTTCAAATTTTATTTTTTTGTCTTTTTTATATGATACCGATTTTATTTTTTCTATTTCAATATCAGAGTTAATATCAGGCATGAACTTATTAATCGTTTCTTTTGCTTTGTCGATTTTTCCCTTTAAAACATACCACCTTGGGGTATCGGGGAGAAAATACACCCCGATTGCTAAGATTATTGCGGGAATAACTCCCGTAAAAAGCATTAAACGCCAATTGGGGTATAATTTTGCAAATACGGCATTTGAAAGATAAGAAATTAAAATTCCGAAAGTTATTGCAAGCTGAAATAACGAAACCAAAGCCCCTCTTATTTTAGGAGGAGAAATTTCCGATAAGTATAAAGGGGCGCAAAATGTTATAATTCCAATCGCAAAACCTATAATAAACCTTGAAAGTATTAAGATTAACGGAATTGGGGATATAGAGCAAAAAATTGAACCTGCTAAAAATATAAGCGAAGTGAAGAAAATCATTTTTTGCCTGCCGAAAATATCGACAAGTTTCCCGTTTAATAAAGCGCCGATTGCGGCACCCGATAATACGCTTGATACAAGAGTGCCTTTAATAAATTCATTAAGCGTCCATTCAAAATCAATATATAAAAGCACTCCCGATATAACGCCCGTATCAAAGCCCGATAATACTCCGCTTAAAGCGATAAAAAATACAGACAGATACAAGGGTTTTATTTTCATAATTTCTCCGTTTTGAACTAAAAAATCGGCATTTAAGCCGATTTTAAATTATTTTAAACTTATATATTTTCCGTTATTATATTTTAAAGTTGTCGGTATAACGGGTGAATCCGAAAGAGGAACGGAGGGAAGCAATTCGTAATATCTTAATTCAAAATGTCCGTTATCTTTTTGTTTCATAATGTCTATCGGATGTCCCCATGCAAAATGTTTCATTTGTTTTAAATCTTTAACATCGGTTAAAGCATTTACATATTTGCCGTTTCTTTTTTCAAGAACAAAAAATGCGCTTGTTCTTCTTCCGTTAAAATGTTTTGAATAAGTGGTACCAATGATTGCATCTCGGTTATTGCCCGTAATATCGGTATAATACGCTTCAATGTCACGTTCTTCTATTTTGCCTTCGGCATCTTTGTGGTTTGAGATAATGTAGTTATACAAAATTTTATTTGCTTCTTCATCTCCACGATTTCTTCCTGCGAAAACTATTGAATTTTTAACGTTTTCTGACAAGTCATCTCCCGAATAGAGAACATTATGACTTTTTCTGACATACATATTGTCCTGCATAATTGCGACATCGGCTCTGTATTTCCATACGCTTGAACTTTGGAAACCTATATCTCTGAAGCTTCTTGTTTTAGAATTTAAAACGTAAATCGGACGGAAAAGGGTAACGTAGGGAGCATAAATCCTTTCATACCCTTGCTTCCCTTTTTTTAATATAAACAGTTCGTGAGCCATAAATTTAGGGTGCTGCAAATAATCCATAGCGCCTATGATTTCGTTTTTGCCGTCATCGTCAAGGTCAACAAAAGCGGCAAAAATTAATTTTGAATCGAGTTGAATTGCTTCGGATAAATTATCTTTATCCTTGCTTATAAATTTAATCAACGCTCTTTTTGCACGGTTATCGCTTTCATGGATTAAGTCGATTTTTTTATAAACATTGCCAAAAGTATATTCAGGAATATTTTCGGGTTCTTTTGTAAGTTCGCTTCTTTTCTTGGTAACGGTTATATCAACCGGAAGAATAAGCGACTTAATTTGAAATTCTATAAATTTATATTCATAATGAAGCCCCGCATAAATAATCATTATGCCGCCGAGCAAGCCTAAAAATATGGAAAATGCGTAACGTTCGATAATATTTTTCATATTGTAATTATTCCTTATAATTTGAATTTTGTAAAATTTTTAACAAAACTAAAAATAATTCAGCTTTGTGCCTTTTTATTTAACCATTTTTTGAATAAATTAAAATCATTCTTATAGTATAGTTTATTCCCTAAAAACAAAAATCTCCGTAAATGTTTCAAGTTGCGCACCCGTATAAAAAATGATATAATTTTGGCTATGCTGTGTCCGAAATGTAAAAAAGAAATGATTGTAGTTGAAAGAGACCGGTTGGAGTTGGACTGGTGCCCTTTTTGTAAGGGGTTTTGGTTTGACCACAGGGAATGGGAAATATTGTGCCAAAAACTTTATATGACAAGAGATGTCGCCCCCGTTGATATTTATTCCGTTCCGAAAATTAACGTAAACGAAGAAACAAGAATATGTCCGATTTGTAATGAAAAAACGGAAAAGTTTCAAATTTACGGCGTTACTTTAGACAGATGTAAAAATAAACATGGGATTTGGTTTGATAAAGGCGAAATATCAGAGCTTTTAAATAAATCTCAAAGAAAAACTCAAGGTGAAAATTCAATAAATTTTATGGGTGAAATATTTTTTAAATGAAAGGATTTTAATAAATGAACACAAACACTGTTTTTATATTAGCTGTTTTAATCGGTATAGTTGCCTTTATTGTCGGACTTTATAATTCTTTGATTACTTTAAAAAATCAAACAAAAAATGCACAATCCCAAATAAAAGTTCAGCTTAAAAGGCGCCATGATTTAATACCGAATTTAATCGAAACCGCAAAGGGATATATGGCGCATGAAGCAGGTGTCTTGGAAAAACTGACGCAAGCAAGAACTCTTGCAATGCAGGCAGGTAAAGGTGCAAAAGCAACCGCACAAAATGAAAATATGCTTACGGGAGCTTTAAATCATCTTTTTGCGGTTGCAGAAAATTACCCTGACCTAAAAGCTAACCAAAACTTTTTGGCGCTTCAGGAAGAACTTTCTTCTACCGAAAATAAAATCAGCTTTGCCCGCCAATTTTATAACGATTGCGTTATGAAATACAATACGAAAAAGGAACTTTTCCCGTACAATATTTTTGTCGGAATTTTTAATCTTGAAAATTTTGAATTGTTTGAATTGGATAATCCGAGTGAAGCGGAAGTTGTAAAGGTTAATTTTAATTAATGTGGAAATATATTGAATTAAATAAAAGAAAGACCGTTTTTACGGTTTTTCTGCTTTTTATATTGTTTTTATCGTTCGGAACGGCTTTAGGGTTTTATTTGTTCGGGACGGAGCTTATTGAAGGCATTGTGGTTGTCGACGCCGTTTTTGTCATTATGCTTTTTGTTATGCTTATTCAAGCAAGAAGTATAGCTCTTTCAAGTTTTGACGGCGGAAATTTATATAAATGCGAAGGTAATCAATACGGAAAACAACTTTTAAATATTGTAAACGAAATGCAAATTGCTTCGGGACTTTCAAAAACCCCCGACGTTTATATTCTGGATTCCGATATGATGAATGCTTTTGCATGTGCTCAGGATGAAAACCATGCTTCAATCGTCGTAACAAAGGGTTTATTGGAAGTATTAACAAGAGATGAACTTCAAGGCGTTATTGCACATGAAATGGCGCACATCGTTAATCGTGATTCTTCTTATTTGCTTTATGCAAGTACGATTGTAACAATTATATGTATGGTTTCTTATATGTTTTTAAGGTCGGGTTCAAGAAGATCTTCAAGAAGTTCAAACGGGAAAAACGACGGTATTATACTCCTTGTAATGCTTTTATTTGCAATACTTGCGCCGATTTTATCAAGAATGCTTTTTTTCTGCATTTCACGAAAAAGGGAATATTTGGCTGACGCTTGCGCTGCTCAATTCACAAGATATCCTTTGGCTCTTGCCTGTGCTTTAGAAAAAATCTCATCAAATGTTAAAAATTATAATTATAAAGAAGAAGAAAATTCCCTAACCCCGTTTGTTGAAGCCTCTTTAATTGTTCCTATGAAACTTGCTTCAGAAAGGGACGGGCTTTTTTCTACTCATCCTTCAACGTCAAACAGAATAAAAATATTAACGGAAATTGCAGGTATCGGAAACGTTAGTTTTGATTCATACAATAAAACGTATACAAGGGTAACAAAAAAGGGAAGTTTATTTTCAAAAAATCTGTGCAAAGAAATAATAAACTCGACTCCTGCAATGATTCCCGTCGTTCAATCTTTAAACAATACTCAAGATACTAATGTTCAACCGAAAGAAAAAATTAAGCAAAATATAGAACAACATCGTCAGGTCGAAGATTTAATGTGGCATTTAGCAGAGTATATTTTTATTGAATGCCCTTGTAAAACAAAATTAAAAGTTCCGAAATCATACAAAGGTTCAAAAATCCCATGCCCTCATTGCGGTAAAGTTTATGATATAAATTAAATATGTAACTAAATTGTTAATTTTCTTTTAAGGATAGCAATTTATGGAATTTACATGTTTTTAACAGTTGTGTGAGAAGAGAAGTGCTATATGGAAACATTAACAGGATTTCAAGCGAGAATTGCCTCGCAGGCGGGGTTTACTCCTCAAAAACAAAACAGTGAAGTTCAAAAACAGCCGAAAGAACTGAAAGATGCTCAAAAAACTCAGGAACCGAAAGTAACAATCGAGCTTAAATCTGATATGCAGCCGATTTACGGTAAAGATAAAGTTTCTGTTTATGACCCGAAACCCCCTGTTCAAAAAATTGAAATATCAATTAAAAACGAAAACGATTCTAAAAGCGACGCTTTAAAAGCGCCTATTGATACCGAAATTAAAAAAGAAGGTAAATATGTAGACCCTCTTATGAAATGGCCCGTAAGGGGCTTAGCTTATACAAACGAAGTCGGTGCCGCAATATCGGGCATTGCTCCTACGGCAGGAACGCTCTTATGGATACCCGCTCTTTTATATATAGGTGCTGATACCTACGATAAATATAAAAATGACGGTGAAAAATATAATCCGAGCGTAGAGCGTGGTGCACAAGAAGCAATCTTCCAAACCTGCGCAAGCGTTGTTATGCCGACAGGTGCCGTTAAAGCAGGACAAAGAATAGTTTCTTCATTGACAAGATATTCTGATGAGGGCTTGAGCGCTCTTGCAAAAGAAAATGTTTTGGAACATTCTTTGGCATACTTCCAAACTCACGATATGGGTGATTTTTCGGGTGATGTAGCCGCATGTAAAAAAGAATTGTCCGATTCTGTTTTAAATGCTGCACAGAATGCAAAAAATAAATATGACGGACAAAACATATTTAAAAAAGTTCTCTCATTTATAAATCCTTTTAATGACCCTGATAATATAGCAAAAGCAAACAGGGAAAAATTGGGTGAATACGCTTCAAATCAAGCGGAAAAGATGATGGAAATGGGAAGAACCCTAATGCAGGATAAAAAGCCCGAAGGAATGAGCGATAAATTATTTAAGAAATTCCAAACCCTGAAAGTTGACTTTAAAAATACCGACCCTTCAAATTATATGGAGAAAGCAACAAAGAGTATTTTGGTTGACCAGCATAATGCGCAAATATTCAAGAATAAATTGATGAAAACCGTAGGTGGTTTTGTTGCTTTAGGACTTCTTATAAAACCGATTGACCTTTTTGTCGAAAAATATATTATCAAAAAGACGGTTGAACCCGGCATGGACTATATTCAAGACAGGTGGCAAAAATCTCCGTATTACAAAGGAAAAGCAAAACAAGAAGCGCCGAAAGCGGATAATAACAAATAATAATTTTAAAAATAATTCCCCCGATTTTTTGGGGGAATTATTTTATTTGAAATATTTATATTTTTTTAGATTTCAATTCTTTCTTTTCTTCAAATTTTTTCATTGCGGTTAAATATTCTTCTTTTTGAACCGTATTGCAAGCAGCACCTTGTTTTTGCATGCCTTTTTCAAGAAGTTCGAATTCAAGATTTTTCAAATTTTTATCAATTGAGGTTACGTCAATACCGTTTTGTAAAAATGCGATACGAACGGCATTTTCGCTCGGAGAGGATACTTCTGAAGTTTTTGTTTGAACTTCATAGCTTGCCCAATCGTTCGGTATTTCATCGAGTGAATAATAAAATTCCCCGTTTTCTTTAAGTCTTTTATTAACCTCTTTATTCAAAACTTTTTGCACATAAGATTTTTGGCTTTCAAAACGAGAAGTAATAAACGTTTCTTCTCCGATAATTTCATACGGGTCACGTTTTTCATATTTTTTAAATAAATCTGCCGCAATTTTTAAATGTTCAAGTTCAATTTCAAGGAAAATTTCCCAATATTTTTTAATATCATTGCATTCTTCATCCTGATAGCAGGAATAATAATTACAAACTTCGCAAAATTCATGCAAAAGTAATTTTTCAAACATTGTTTCATCCGGGGCAATTAATGACTCGTACATGGTAACATGTTCTTCTTCAACGTCTTTAATTTCTGCGTAAGTTTCCCTTAAAATTTGGTCGCCGTACATAAAACCATGTTCTGCATAAAAATTGTGGGTTTGTTGTTCGGCAGATAACAAAGTCAGAATATTTACTTTTGTTCTCGGGCATGTTTTATTCTTGTCATAAGGTTTTCTGAGTCTTAGAGCGTTGCAATTATGGTGAAATTGAGTTGTTCGCCCTAAAATAACATCCGTTTTATTTTGAACGATATCATCCGGTTTAACGTTTTCTTTTGTATATGCAAATTGTGCGTAACGGTAAAGATGGTCAAAATCTTCCAAAAGCCCGAAATCAAACGTTTCTTTAACATAATTGTCCGGTTCAACCTGCGCTAAATATGCGGTTAAATCAACCGCAACCTGTTCGTATCCTAAAGTTGTTTCCAAAACGGATTGATTAGAAGGGCAAAGCCAATTACAGGTCATTTGCTGTTGGTTTTCAATTCGCCCCATTCTTGAAATTAATTCTCTGTCTTTTCCGTCAATATTTGATAAATATCTGTTCAATTGATGTTTAAAGCCCCAAGCTTCAACTTCTATTCCGTTTAAGAAAATTTGGCGCACTCTTGTGTAGGCATCTGCTAATTGTTTTTTATAAGGTCTTGCCGCAATTTGGTGCCAGTTTCTTAATTGTTTTTCTAAAGGTAATCCCTTTTCTTTTAAGGGGTTAAAGCTCATATATAATCCTTTCTTTATATTGATACGAAAAAAATAATAAAATTTAATATGCTTTTTTTAATCGGACACAAGGATAATAATAAATTTAATTTTAAGAAATGTAACAAAAATATTAAATAATGCAATTATATAAAGTATATAAACTTTATATATATGAAACCGAACTTAAAACTTATTTCATAAGAAAAATATCTAACCAACAACACACTAACCTTCACTTCACACACGAGGAATTACGTAACAAGAATTCCAAACAGGCTTTTTTCAAGCCTGTTTTTTTTTATTCAAAATAAAATAACAAACAGAATTAATTCCTTTGTATATTTACTCATTTTAGATTTTATATTTACATGTGAAAAAATTAATTTAAAGGAATGGAAATAAATATCCGTAATTTTGCGGAAGTATTTTCGTATGAATAAAAAAAAGGGAGTTTATCAAAAACCCCCATTTCCCCATTAAAAATCTTTTTCAATACTTTTTTAACAACAACATTGTCGCACATAAAATGTTTTTCGCAACCATAAGGTATAAAAAATAAAATAAAATTTACAATATTTTAAACATTAACCTTTTTGGGCTTTAGGTTTTGTTTTAATATAACTTCTTCGCTGACGGGAAGAATAAAACTGAATGTTGAACCTTTGTTTAATTTTGATTCAACAAAAACTTTTCCGTCATGTTGATTTTCAATTGCTTTTTTAACAAGATGAAGCCCCAAGCCCGTTCCTTTTATTGTATGGGTTGTGTTTTCCGTTCTGAAAAATCTGTCAAAAACTCTGTCTAAAACATCCTCCGCTATGCCTATTCCTTCATCTTTAACGCTTACTTTAATATAATCGTTATCCTCCGTAAGCCCTACCATAATTTCTATTTTGGAATTGTCGGGAGAATATTTGATAGCATTTACAACCAAGTTATTAATAACTCTTTCGATTGATTCTTCGTTATACGGAATATCAGGCAGGTCACTTTGTTTTGTAAAATAAATGGTCATATTTTTTTCATCCGCCAAAACTTTAAGCCCCACAAGAGTTCTTTCGATTGTTTGGCTGATATCCGCAATTTGTTTTTCGACTTTTGTGTTTGCTTCTATTTTTGAAAAATCAAGGATATCGTTTACCATTTTATTTAAGCGAATGACTTCATCGTTAATAATGCCGATAAATTCTTTTTGTTCTTCAAATTTTAAATCGTCGCCGTAGTTATATAAAGTATCTGCGTAACTTCTTAAAATAGTAACGGGTGTTCTTAATTCGTGAGAAACGTTTGATATAAAATCACTTTTTAATTTGTCGACTTCCGCTTCTTTTGTTATGTCGATAAGGATTATAATATACCCTAAATAATCATGAACGTTTGAATACATAGGGGAAATTATTGTTTTAATTACTTTGTTATCTACTTTAACCGTAAAAGAAAGAGGCTTATTTTCAAGTTCGTTCATCGGGGTTTGTTTGAATTTTTCTATTCCCGATTTAAAACATTTCAATCCTTTGGCATCCGAAAAATCTAAAATTGAAGTGTTTAAAATTTGCTTATTTAAAAGTTTTTGCGCAGAAGGGTTTACAAGAACGGTTTTATCTTCCGAATCGCAAACCACAACTCCGTTTGCAATTCCCATTAAAACCGATTCGAATTTATTTCTTTCAAAAGTTAATTGGTCAATATTTTGTTCTTCGTAAATATGGAGCCTTTGGGACATATCGTTAAAAGCGTTGAAAAGTTCTTTAACTTCACCCGAAGCAAGTTTATTTTCAAGAATTGTTCCGAATTTTCCGCTCGTAATCTCTTTTACGCCCTCTTGAAGTATTCTTAATTCCCGCCTTATAAGAATGGTGTTTAAAACGATAACGCAGGTGTAAATCAGCCACATGAGAGCAAAAACTATTATCATGGAACGTTTTGTGGTATCCGATATTGATTTTGCAAGATTAGCGTTAAGTCCTATTTGAACGTACCCCGTTATTTCTCCTTTTTCATTCATAACGGGTTCTATAAAAGAAGTTTTTGTATCTTCTTTTCTTTCTTTATAATCTTCTTCGCTTGAATAAATAATGTTTCCGTCTTTATCTTTATGAGAAATAAAGGAAATGTCGGAATTTCCGTCTAAAACAAGTTTTGTATGACGGCGAAAAGAATCTTTAATTAACTCTTTTTTTGTATTTTTCGTAATTTCCAAACTTTGTATCGCAAGAGTTTTGCCGATTGATTGAGCGGAGTTTGCATAATTTTCATATAACTTTTCTCTTATTCCGTCAATTGCAAAATAACTTACAAGCATAATTATTACGGTTGATATAATTAACCCTGCGACAATTAACTTATTTTGTGTTGATAATTTAAAATTCAAAATCATTTTTCAAAAATATTATACCATTTCTCTATTTGAAAAGTTCATCCAAAATACCCATTAAGGCGATTTTAACATGGTAATAACTTAAACCCCCCTGCATGTAAACGGCATAAGGCGGGCGAACGGGACCGTCGGCTGATAATTCGATTGTTGAACCTTCAATGAAACTTCCTCCCGCCATAATTAATTTTGATTCATATCCGGGGACCGTATCCGGTATGGGAGTTAAATAACTTTCAACGGGAGAATATCTTTGGAGAGCTTTACAGAATTTTTCCTGCTCCGTTCCCGAATTAAATTTAATTGTTTGAATTAAATCTACTCTTTTTTCGTTTGATTTAGGATGTGTTATAAAGCCTGTGTTTTCAAACACTTTAGCAGATAAAACGGAGCCCTTGAGCGCCCCTGCAACGATTGAAGGCGCCATAAAAAGCCCCTGAAGCATAATTCTTGTAGTGTTGAACATAGCGCCCCCTTCACGCCCGATGCCCGGGGAAGTTAGTCTTCTTGCGCAAAGTTCCGCTAAACGCTCTTTTCCTGCAATATACCCTCCCGCTTCGACAATTCCGCCTCCGGGGTTTTTGATTAAACTTCCCGCAATAATATCGGCGCCCGCTTCGAGAGGTTCTTTCGTATCGGTAAATTCTCCGTAGCAATTATCGACAAAACAAATAATTTCAGGATTTATACCTTTTATAATGTCGACGATTTTTTTAATATCTTCGATTGATAAAGATTTTCTAAGGGAATATCCTCTTGATTTTTGAATTTCAACCATTTTTGTATTCGGTTTTATATAATTTTTTATATTTTCAAAATCAACCTCAAATTCATCTTTCAAAGGCACTTCATCATAAGATACCCCCATTCCTTTTAATGAAGTTTCAAAATAAGGGTCGTTTTCTCTTTTGCCTATTATTTCTTCCAAAGTATCGTAAGGCGCTCCCGTTATTGATAAAAGGTGGTCATTGGGGCGTAAAATTCCAAATAAAACGCAGGCTATCGTATGAGTTCCCGATACAAAATGAGGTCTTACGATTGCAGCCTCCGCTCTAAACGTATCGGCAAAAACTTTATCGAGTGCCTCTCTGCCCAAATCGTCGTGCCCGTAGCCTGTTACCGTATAAAAATGTTCTTCTCCGATTTTATTTTTATAAAATGCGTCTAATACTTTTCTTTGATTAAATTCCGCTATTTTATCAATTTCTTTGAATTGATAAAATAATTCTTCTTCCGCTTTGTTTACAATTTCGCTTGAATTCATTTTTTATTTTCTCCAAAAATATTTTATCAAAAAATCAATAATTTGCCCCTGATTTTAAGTTTGGTATAATGCTTTTTATGAAAAAGACTGCTTTATTTATTTTTTTGTGTGTAATAACTTTTTTATTTTTTATAAATTCAATTTCGGGAATTTTTAGGTCAAATATCCCCGTTTTAAATATTATTCCTGCATATAACCCCATGAACGTTATTGTTGAAGCCGGGGTGAATATGCCGAATGATATTATGTTAAAGGCAAACGGCGAATTTTTTCAAATTCCCCCGTATAAAGACTTATTGAATAAAAGTTTAAACGGAAACATTAAAACTCTTTCTGTTTACGTAAAAGAAAATTTTGAAAAAAATATAAAACGAATAGTGATTTTTAACGATTTAAAAATGTTTTATTTTAATGATTTTTCGGAATTTAAAAAGGGAGAGGAAAATTTATGTTTCCAAAACGAGTGTATAAATTATACAACGTATGATGTTCCGAATTACGTTAAATATAATCAAAATTCAAATTCTTTTAATTTTAAAACAAATTTACATCTTTTATCGACAGCGCTTTTATCTTTATTTCAATTTAATTTGAGTTTTGTAATTCCGTATATTTTATTATTCATAACGATTATATATTTTATAAATTCAAAAGACGGGATTAAATTATTTAAAATTAACGGCTATGTTGTTTTTGCGCTTCTTTTTGTTATCGGAATTTTATTAAGGTATGACGGGCTTTTTAATTATCTTCCCTGGGAGGATGAATATTGGTCGGTCGAATTTGCAAACCCCGATAAACCTTTTTTAAATACATTTTTAGACCCCGGCAATCCGCCCTTCTTTTATATAATTTTAAGGCTTTGGATAACGCTTTTTGGCATATCCGACATATCAATAAGAATTTTACCTTTTACAATCGGAATTTTTTCAATTTTTTCCGTTTGGTTTGTTTTATATAAAAATATTGATTTAAAAACGGCAAATACGGGCGCTTTTTTATCGGTTTTCAACCTTTCTTTAATTTATTATTCAAATGAAGTAAGGAGCTATATTTTACAAATTGCGCTTGTTCCTTTTATAACTTATTTTCTTTTTAAAATTTTAAAAGAAGAAAAAACAAAAGACTGTATAATTTATGCAATTTTAACCGCCGTTATCTGCAATACCCATTATTACGGTATTTTATTCGTATTTTTTAATTATATATACGGAATTGTGTATTTTATTTTCAAAAAGAAGAAAAAATTCCCCCTAAAATTTATATTAACGGGGGTTGTTGCCGCTGTAACATTTTTACCTTATTTTTTATACACTTCATATTCAAAAGCTATGATGAATGCGACATTCAATGCATGGATTCCCGATATTAATTTTGAACAAATAAAAAAATGCGTGCTATATCTTTTTGGGGGAATTTTATCTTTTATTTTAAGTTTGGTATTTTTTGTTCAAACCTTAAAAAAACCTTCTTCAAAAGAAAAAGAGCTTCTAATTTATTTATTTTTAGCGATTTTTGCGGTTTTATTTCAGGCAATAACCGTATCATATATCCTTCGTCCGATTTTTGTCGAGAAATATTTAACCTTTTTAATTCCTTTATTTATAATGTATCTTTCGATTTTATTTAACAGAGTTAATTTAAAATACGGAATTATTCTTTTTATAATTTGGGCACTTTGTTTTTTCAACGCAAAGGGTCTTAAAAACAATCAGAAACAAAACCTGACGGATTCTCCCGTAATTATGGCTTATGAGTGGAATAAAACTTTTCCGAACGATAATGTATATGTTATAACCAATTTGTCGGGTATCAAATATTTAAAATGCCACAGAGAATATGTTCTTGAAAAAATTCAATACATACAAAAATCGCCTTTTGAAACGGAAGATACAATTAATGAAATAATGAAAAAAGATAAAAAAGCAATAATTTTCACATCAATTTTAAATTCAAATTCCGATAAAATAAGAACAAATGATAATTATTCGTGCTTTTTTAATACATCATCCGACTTATGCTTATGGAGAATAAAAAATGATTGATACGGTTTTATTTGACCTTGACGGAACGCTTTTGGATACGGTGGATGACCTTTTGGATTCCGTTAATTATGCAATGAAATGCTTTAACTACCCTCTAAAAACAAAAGAAGAAGTGCGTCTTGCAGTCGGGAGCGGTCTTGTTGTTTTAATGGAGAGAATGCTTCCGTCGGGTGCCGATATATATAAAGTTATAGAAAAATTTAAAGAATATTATATTCAAATAAAAGTTTCAAAAACAAAACCTTACGATAACATAATAGAACTTCTTCAAACTTTAAAAATAAGAGGGTACAAAACAGGTGTCGTTTCAAATAAATTCGACAGGGGAACAAAACAAAACTGTAAACATTTCTTTAAAGATTTAATAGATTATGCTCAAGGAGAGGATGAATTAAACGGAATATTAAGAAAACCAAGCCCGATTGGGGTTTATCGGGTTCTTGAAAAATTAAATTCAAAAGTTGAAAATTCTGTTTTTATAGGGGATAGCGAAGTTGATATCCAAACGGCAAAAAATGCGGGCATTCCCTGTATAAGTGTCTTGTGGGGATTAAAAACAAAAGAATTTTTAATTAATAACGGTGCGGTTAATTTGGTTTCAAATCCCCTGGAAATACTTTCCATGGTATAATTTTTCTATGGTAGTTAAAATTACAAGCGCAACAACAATCGGACTTGATGTTCATATAGTTTCGACGGAAGTAGACATAACAAATTCTCTTCCCCAAATTTCAATTGTGGGTCTAGGGGATACCGCAATTTCGGAAGCAAGAGAAAGATTAAAACTTGCAATAAAAAATTCAAATTATGATTTTCCGAAAACAAAAGTCGTAATTAACCTTGCGCCTGCCAATTTAAAAAAGGAAGGGGCGGGATATGACCTTTCTATGGCGGTCGGTATTTTAACAAAAGAAAAAATTATAAAAAATAATAAACTGGAAGAATTCGCCTTTTTGGGGGAACTTTCTCTGGACGGCACACTTCGTCCCGTAAACGGAATATTGCCCATTGTGTCGGGATTATCCGAATTCGGGATAAAAAAGGTTGTTCTTCCTTTCGATAATTCAAAAGAGGCTTCTTTTGCAGGAGATATTGAAGTATACGGAGTAAAAAACCTTGTTGAAGCCGTTGAATTTTTGAACGGCAATTTGGATTTAACTCCCGTTAAACAAAACATTGAAGATTTTTTAAATAATAAAGAAGAATATGCGATTGATTTTAAAGACATTAAAGGTCAATCACAGGCAAAATTTGCGCTTTTAATAGCAGCTTCGGGCGCTCATAATATTTTAATGTCGGGAACTCCGGGGTCCGGTAAAACCATGCTTGCAAGAGCGTTTAATTCAATTTTGCCGCCTTTAGAAAAAGAAGAAGCAATTGAACTTACAAAAATTTATTCCGTATCAGGGTTAATTGACGACAAAATTCCTCTAATTACAAAGCGCCCATTCAGAGCGCCGCATCACAGCGCTTCTTATGCCGGAATAACAGGCGGCGGAAGCAACCCGAAACCCGGGGAAATTACCCTTAGTCACAGAGGAGTTTTGTTTTTGGACGAAATGCCCGAGTTTCAAAGGCAGGTTTTAGAAGTTTTAAGACAGCCTTTAGAAGAAAATTTCGTGACGATATCAAGAGCGCAATCCACAATTAAATATCCTGCAAATTTTATTTTGGTGGGCGCCATGAACCCTTGCCCATGCGGTTTTTTGGGGGACAAGAAAAAAGAGTGCGTGTGCTCTGAATATCAAATAAAAAGATATAAAATGAAATTATCGGGACCCCTTTTGGATAGAATTGACCTGCAAATTACGGTACCGAGGCTTACAGAGGACGAACTTTTAAATTTTAAAGAAGATGGCGAAACTTCTTTTGATATGAGAAAAAAAGTAATCAATGCGAGAAAAATTCAAAAAGAAAGATACAAAAACGATAACATTTATACAAATTCAGAGCTGACACCGAAATTAATCAAAAAATACTGTAAAATTGATGATAATTCAAGATTAATTTTGAAAAATGCGATAAATAAATTCAATTTATCCGCAAGAAGTTATGACAGAATTTTGAAAATCTCAAGAACGATAGCCGACTTAAAAGGAGCGGAAAATATTGAAATAAACGATATCATGCAGGCTTTAAGTTTTAGAGGTTTAAATTAAAATATTGCTCTTTTAAGATACCTGATTAGTGCAAAAAAAATATTAAGTTTTTTACTATACTTTCAAAATAGTAAAAATGAGGTGAAAAATGAAAAACAAAATACTTATTCTTCTGATTTTTATTGTGCCGATTGCAATTTTTGCTTTATTGGAACATTCCGACGGAAAAGACAGAGTAAATGCAACCATAAACAATATTTCGGATAAAGGAAAACTGATTAAATTTTATTCTCCGATGTGTTCTGAGTGTAAAGACGTTGCAGAGCATGTAAATAATGTAATAAAAGATTTTGAAAATGACGTTGAATTTGAAGAAATAGATGTTTCAAATAAAAACGAAGAAACGAACAAACTTATTAAATCATACAAAATAAGCGTTGTTCCGACAGTCGTATTTGTTACAAAAAACGGAAAAATAGTAAATAAAACGGAAGGCATAATAAGCGAATACAATATAAGAAAATATTTGGAAGAAATTACAAATGATTAATACGATTCAAAATGTTCAAGAACAAATCGCTTCGGGAAATTTTTCCGTTTTGTTTTTAATTATATCCTTTTTGGGAGGCGTTTTGTCTTCTCTAACCCCATGCACGCTCGGAATTTTACCCATTATAACGGGATATGTCGCAGGATACGGGGAAGATAAAAATTTGTATAAAGTTTTTCTCCAAATGGTGTTTTTTACGTTGGGTTTAAGCGTTGTGCTAACCGTAATCGGCGTATTTTGTGCGGTAACGGGTCATGTTTTTCTTGCAATAGGAGGAAAATATTGGGTATTATTTATTGCTTCTTTGATATTGCTTTTTGGGCTTAACCTTTTAAAAGTAATTGAAATTCCCATTCCTCAATTTGTAAAAACAATGCCTAAAACAAACAGTGCGAGTTTATTCATTTATCCTTTCATTTTAGGATTTATGTTTGCACTTGCTTCAACCCCTTGTTCTACTCCGATATTAGCTTCAATTATGAGTTTTGCAACTTTAACGAAAAATATTTTATATTCATCCCTTTTGCTTTTTACTTTTTCTTTGGGGCAGGGAATTATAATAATTCTGGCAGGCGTATTTACTTCATTTATTAAAAACGTAAGAGGAATTAACAAATACGGTTCAATTATTATGAAATTTGCGGGGGTAATTTTGGTATTATCTTCATTATTGATTTTTTACGGAATTTTTGAACCGTTTTTTAAAAATTAATATTTCTTAATAAAATATGAAAAAAACGCATTTTTTAAAATTCACGAGCATTATAAAGATGTCAAAAGGGAATTCAAAGACTTTAACAGAAAGTAAAGCGCTCTTTTTAAAAAGCGTTTAATAAACATAATTTTCTTTTTCATATAATAAATCGGACCGTACAATTTTAAACCGTTGTACGGTTTTTGTTCGTTAAAATACAGTTTAATATTATTTAAAATTCCATGGCGAATTAAATTGTTTTTATGATAAATTTTTAATATGAAATATGTTCCTCTACATCTTCACACCGAATACAGCTTACTGGACGGGGCAATAAAAATCCCTGATTTATATCATTTTGCGGCGGAAAACGACATGCCTGCCGTTGCAATCACAGACCATGGAGTAATGTTCGGGTGTGCGGATATGTTCATTGCAAAAAATGAACTTTTATCCCACATGCTGACCGATGACGTACAGGAATTAAAAAAGAAAATTGAAGCGGTAAAACCCATAGTCGGCTGTGAATTTTACGTTTGTGACGGTGAAGTTATAGGGGATGAAACCAAAAAAACAAGATACCACCTTGTTTTGCTTGCCAAAAATCAAAACGGATATCATAACCTTTGTAAATTGGATTCGATAGCTTCAACTCAAGCCTATTATTATAAACCTCGTATTAACCATGAACTTTTGGAAAAATACTCGGAAGACGTTATTTGCCTTTCCGCCTGCATTCAAGGCGAAGTGCCGAGATTTTTCTTAGACGGTGACAAGGAAGAAGCGGTTAGGCGAGCTAAATATTATAAAAATTTATTCGGGGAAGATTATTATATTGAACTTCAAGACCATGGACTTAAAGAACAAAAAGATTCCAACCCTTTTTTAATGGAAATTGCAAAAGAATTAAACATTAAAACGGTTATTACAAACGATTCGCACTACTTGAGAGCAAAAGATGCGCTCTGGCATGATACCTTGCTTTGCGAGCAGACAAAATCGAAGAAATTCGAGGAAAACAGGTTTAAATTTTCAAATAACGAATTTTACGTCAAAACGGTTGATGAATTAAGAGAAGCGTTCTCTTGGATGGATGAAGATTATTTCAATAAATGTATCGAAACAACCGTTGAAATTGCCGACAAATGCAATTTTGAAATGGATAAACTGGAATTTGGGAAAACAAAGGAATATTTGCCTAAGTTTCCATGTCCCGATAATTTATCCGAAGAAGAATATTTTGACGTTTTATGTAAAAAAGGTTTGAAAAAAAGATACGGTGATCCTATTCCCGATTCAATCATGGAAAGATACGAGTATGAAAAAAGCGTAATTTTTAAAATGGGCTTTCCCGCATACTTTTTATTGACTTGGGATTTTATAAACTGGGCAAAAGAACACAATATCCCCGTAGGACCGGGCAGAGGTTCCGCCGCAGGAAGCATAGTTGCGTATTCATTAGGCATAACGGAACTTGACCCCATTCGGCATAATCTCTTGTTTGAAAGGTTTTTAAATCCCGAACGTATATCAATGCCCGATATAGACATTGACTTTTGTAAAAGACGACGTGGTGAAGTTATAGACTATGTTTCGGACAGATGGGGGCATGATCATGTATGTCAGATTATTACTTTCGGTACATTAGCTGCAAAAGCTGCCCTGAAAGCCGTTGCAAGGGTGTATGACGTTGAATTTCAAAAAAGTAACAATTGGGCATCTTTAATTCCTACCGTCCCCGGAATTAAAATAAAAGATGCGCTCGCTGAAGGCACCGAATTTAAAAAGGCTTACGATTCGGATTCCGAATTAAAAAAATACGTTGATGAAGCGCTCAATATGGAGGGGCTTAAAAACCAAGTAGGTACGCATGCGGCAGGTGTTATAATTGCGCCGAAACCGATGAGCGAGATTATTCCCGTTGCTCTTTCAAAAGAAAAATCAACCACAACCCAATATCCTATGGCGGGAATTGAAAAAATCGGTCTTTTGAAAATGGACTTTTTGGGCTTGGAAAACTTAACCATTATAAGGGATTGCCTTGATATGGTGAAGAAAAAGACGGGCGAAGAAGTTGACATCAATAATATTCCGCTTGATGACGAAAAAACTTTTGAACTTTTATCAAGGGGAGAAACGGATACCGTATTCCAGCTTGAATCTCCCGGCATGAAACGTTTGGTAAAAAAATTGAAACCTACGGTTTTTGAAGATTTGGGCGCTCTCGTTGCGCTTTTCCGCCCGGGACCTTTGGAAGCGGGCATGGTGGATGACTTTGTTGACAGAAAACATGGTCGTCAAAAAATCGAATATGCTCATCCTTTATTGGAGCCTATTTTAAAAGATACATACGGCACGATTTTGTATCAAGAGCAGATTATGCAAATATTCCAAACGCTTGCCAATTATTCTTTGGGCGGTGCGGATATGGTTCGTCGTATGATGGGTAAAAAGAAACTTCAACAAATGGCGGAGCAAAAGGGGATTTTCGTTAGAGAATCCGTTAAAAACGGCATGAGCGAAGAAGGTGCAATACATCTTTTTGAACAAATCGAAGCGTTTGCAAAATATTGCTTTAATAAAGCACATTCTTCCGCATACGCTTTTGTTGCTTACCAAACGGCATACCTAAAAGCACATTATCCCGTTGAATGGATGGCTGCAAGTTTAACATCTCAAGCTAATAATCAGGAAAAAACTCAAGCCTATATTTTACAATGTCAAAATATGGGAATAAAAGTTTTACCGCCCGATATAAATAAATCGGACGCTGATTTTACTCCTGACGGTAACAATATAAGGTTTGGTCTTGCTTCCGTTAAAAACGTCGGAAGGGGCGTTGTTGAAGAAATTATGGAACTTCGCAAGGAAAAAGAATTTGAATCTTTATATGATTATTGCGAAAGAATGGAAGGCAGGGGTGTAAATAAACTTACGATAGAAGCCTTAATTAAAGTCGGGGCATTTTCTCAAATCGAAAAATCAAGAAAACAGTTAATTGAAAATCTGGAGAGAATAAATAAAGAAGTTTCTCAAAAAAGAGCCAATAAAAGTACGGGTCAAGTAAGTCTTTTTGCTATGGCGGGAGCAAATGCACAGGATATAGGGCTTCCGACGTTTGAATTATCGGGAAGTTCGGATGATGAGTATAAAGATACGGAAATTCAGCAGTTTGAACATGAACTAATGGGAATTTATGTTACAAGCCACCCCTTATCAAGCATCAAAGATACAATTAAATATTTAACAACGGATACTTTATCGGAAATTATTCAATCCCCCGTTAAAGATAAGGAAGTAACGATTTGCGGTCTTTTATCTTCGATTGTTTCAAAACCCACAAGAAAAGACCCGTCCAAAATTCTTAAAATAGGTACGATAGAAGATTTGTCGGGTGGAAGAATGGAATTTATTTCGTTTCCGAGAGTAACCGAAAAATTCGGTCAAATGCTTATGAATGATGAAAAAGTTATTATAAGTGCAAAAGTTCAAAAAAGGGACGGCGAGGACGAAATAAGTCTTGCCGTTAATGAAGTTCGTCCAATTCAAGAAATCAGCGTTTTAACGTTAAAAATATTGCAACATCTTGAATTTGAGGAAAATGAATTTTTGAAGGGGCTTTTAGCACAATGTGCGGGAAATTCGCCTGTCGTCATTGATTTTGAGGACCCCGAAAGTACATCAGAAACCAAAAGGGCGCAAATTTTAACAAACAAAAATTTATGGGTAAATCTTGAAAATGAAGATTTAAAAGAAAAAATAAACAAAACTTTTAAAAATAAAATCGAAGTTACCGTAAAAAATTTGGGCGGTTAGTTGAATTTTAATATCCTTTTTATTTTTATATTAAAATAAACGTATGAAAAAAAGAATTACAATTTTAGGCTCAACGGGTTCAATCGGAACGCAGGCTCTTGAAGTTTTAGAAAAACTCGAAAACAAGGAAGATTTTGAAATAACGGGACTTGCCTGCAAAGCAAATGTTGAAAAATTTCTTTCTCAAATAAAAAAGTTTAATCCGAAGAGAGTTTGTATAAGTGATATAAATGCTTATAAAACACTTAAAAACGAAGTAAAATGCGAAATTTTATTCGGTGAAGAAGGGTTAATCGAGCTGTCTAAAAATAATAACGACATTTTACTTACGGCAACCACAGGAACAATATCTTTAAAGCCTACGATTGAAGCGATTAAAAACGGTGTTGATATTGCTCTTGCAAACAAAGAAACCCTTGTAACGGCAGGGGATATCGTTATGAATCTTGCAAAAAACACGAAATCCAAAAACGGAAAAGATAACGTAAAAATTCTCCCCGTTGATTCCGAGCATTCGGCGATTTTACAAAGTTCAAACGGTAACTTTAAAAATATAAGAACAATTTTTTTAACAGCCTCGGGCGGACCCTTTTTAAATAAGACAACTGAAGAAATAAATTCAGCAAAAGCAAAAGATGCTCTAAAACATCCCAATTGGTCCATGGGTAAAAAAATTACGATTGATTCAAGCACCCTTATGAATAAGGGTCTTGAAGTAATTGAAGCACATCATCTTTTTAATATGCCTTATGAAAATATAAAAGTTGTTGTACACCCTGAATCCATTATTCATTCCGCAATAGAAACTTTGGACGGTTCCGTTTTGGCGCAAATCGGAAATCCTTCAATGCATATACCGATTCAATATGCCATTTGTTATCCTGATAGAATTAAAGGTATAAAAACAGGAAGTTTCAGCTTTTTTGACAAAAATTTAACGTTTAAAGTTCCCGATTTTGAAAAATTTCCCTGTATAAAATTAGCCTATGAAGCAGGAAAAAAAGGCGGAATTTTCCCTTGTGTTTTGAACGCTTCAAATGAAATTGCCGTTTATAAATTTTTAAAAGGTGAGATAAATATAAAAGGGATAGTAAAAACTGTTGAATATGCGCTTAATAATGCGGAAGAAATTAAAAACCCCACACTTTACGATATTTTTAATACGGATATTGAAACAAGAAAAAAAGCCAAACTGTTTAAACCTTAAAAGGCCTCACTGCCCCGATTTTACCTCTTTGTTAATTAATGTAACAAATAATTGATTATTCCTAAAGTATCATTAAATATCATCCGATATTTCTAACATAAGAAACAAGGATTAAAGAACTTAAGGAGACAAAATGAGCGAAATACATTTAAGAGGTTCAATAGGAAACTGGAATTTCTATCAAAACCAAAACCCGAAAACAGAAAACAAAGAGATTAAGGAAACAAAATCAGATTTAAGCCAAAACGAAGCAAAACAAGCAAATCCGAATAATGTTTTGGATGCACTGAACGTTATCGGAAAACAAAATATTGCAATGATTTCCGTTAATAATCAGGAAATTGACCCCGCTAAATATTTATCGGATGACAGAATTGCTTCTATTGAAAATTCTATGGCAGAATTTGAAAAAGGTGTCAGCAAGTATTCTGAAGCAATTAAAAAAGAATTCGGTAATGTTTTAAGCGACGATGCGATTAATGAACTTGCAGCAAATGCTTTCTTTGCAGCAGAGATTTAATCCTTTAAAAAAATATATTTCTCTCTCCTCCTTATCTCTATAGTTCTTTAAGATTTCCCCCGAACGTTATTAACTTCGGGGGTTTTTTTAAATTAAAAACGGTTAAAATTATTATTTTCTGATTTCTTCTATATCTTTTTTTGATAAGGTTTGCATTTTGCCTAAAATTTTGCCGAAAAGGTAGGTTTTGCAATAGGATTGAATTGTTTCAAGAAGATAAAACGCTTCTTTTAAATTTTTTCCGCCGACTGCTATTCCATGGTTTTCCATTAAAACGGCATTTTTTTCTTCAAATTTTTCACCGACGTTTTTAGCAAGCTCATAACTTGAAGGCGGAGCATATTTTGCAAGCGGAACATATCCGAAATAATAAGCAAATTCGGGCATTATAGTATCTGAAATTGATAACCCCGCAACCGCAAAAGCCGTTATTTCGGGTGAATGAGAATGAATAATCGCTCTTAAATCTTTTCTTTTTCGATATATTTCAAGGTGCATCAATTTTTCGCTTGAAGGATTTTTTACGCCTTCAATTAAATTCCCCTCAAAATCCATTTTTACTATGTCATCCATCCAAATATCTCCTGCGGCGGAGCCCGAAGCGGTAATTAAAATGTTATTATCGTCGGATAACATTGAAACGTTCCCTGACGTTGAGGGTGACAGCCCTTTTTCATACAATCTTCTTGTCCAATAAATTAAATCTTGTTTTTCCATATACCTATTGTACTAAAAAAATGTCCATGGTTAAATATAGTAAGCAGAGGATTTCCTCTGACTCCACATAGAAGGGCTGTGAGCTTTATCCCTAAACAAATTAAAATCGCAAACCATGCCGGTTTTTGTTACGGCGTAAAAAGAGCCGTAGAAACAACAAAAAAAATAAAAGCGGATAATCCGGATAAAAATGTTTTTATTTTGGGTGAATTAATACATAATTCTCAAGTTATTAAAGAGCTTGAACTTTTGGGCATAAAAACGGTTGAAAAACTTGAAAACCCCGCACCCGATAATTCCGTTTGCATAATAAGAAGCCATGGTGCAGCCGTTGATTTAATCGAAAATATTAAATCAATGGGATATGATGTGGTTGATTTAACATGTCCCGATGTTAAAAAAGTACAGGATAAGGCGGTATCTTTAGTAAAAGAGGGGTATTTTCTTATTATTTTGGGTACAAAAAAACACCCCGAAGTAACGGGAATTGAATTAAACGCCAAAAAATACGGCGAAAATTCGGTTATCGTCGTAAAAGATTTAGATGAATTAAAAATGTTTGAAAACATTATAAAAGAAAAGAAAGATATCGGAGTTGTAATTCAAACTACTCAAAAAATAGACTTTTTAAAGGAAGTCGTTGACTACCTTTTGGATAAAGTAAAAAATTTAAAAATAGCCAACACCATTTGTCATTCAACCGCCCTAAGGCAAAATGAAGCAAAAGAACTGGGCGAAATATCCGACCTTATGATAGTTGCAGGCTCTAAAAAAAGTGCCAATACTACTCATTTAAAGGAAATTTTATCTAAAATTACAAATACAATTCATATCGAAGATGAGAATGAACTTGAAGATTATAAAGATTTAATCGAAAGTTCAAATAAAATCGGGATAACGGCAGGTGCTTCCACTCCCGATTACATAATAAACGGAATAAAAAATAAATTAGAAAGGACATAAATTTATGGAAACAAAAGAACTTATGAGCAAAGAAGAATTTGAAAAAATGCTTCAAGACTCATACACTTACAAATTAAACGTGGCAGACGTCGTTAAGGGCGTTGTCGTTAAAAAAGAAAAAGACGGTTATCTTGTAGATATCGGCGCAAAACAAGAAGCATTTCTTCCTAATCGTGAAGTATGTAATTTTGCGGAACAAAATCCTGATGATGTCGTAAAACTTTGGGAAGAAAAAGAATTTTACGTTATGAAAGATGAAGAAGACGATGAAATTGCTACTTTGTCTTTAAGAAAATTATCCTGCGCTCAAGCTTGGGCTAAATTATCGGATATTAAAAACGAAAACCAAAATGCAAATGCCAAAATCGTATCTTCCGTTAAAGGCGGTTTAATTGCGGAAATTGAAGGTTTAAGAGGCTTTATTCCTTCATCTCAATTAAGAACCGGTTCGCCCAATGATACGCAAATCGGTCAAGAAATCGAAGTTAAAATTTTGGAAGTTGACCCAAAAAGAAATAAACTCATCTTATCTCAAAGACAAGTTTATACTCAACAAAGAGAAATGGTTGCCGATGAAATTATTTCACGTCTTGCGGTTGATCAGGTTGTTGAAGGTGAAATCGTAAGAATTGCCGATTTCGGTGCATTTGTTGATATTGAAGGAATTGACGGGCTTCTTCCGATTTCCGAAATTTCTTGGGAAAGAATTAAACACCCCTCTGATGTTGTTTCTTTGGGTCAAAAAATTGAAGTTAAAATCATCAAAATTGATGAAGAATTGAAGAGAATTTCATTATCTTTAAAAAGAATGGGCGCAAATCCTTGGGATGAAATTGCAGATAAATTAAAAGAAGGCGATGTAGTAAAAGGTACTATCAATAAAATCACATCTTTCGGCGTATTTATCAATATTTACCCCGGCGTTGAAGCGCTGTTACCTGCAAATGAAGTATCTGATGAACATGTTAATATGAATAATATGTTTACAATCGGAGATGAAATTGAAGTATTAATCAAGAAATTCACTCCTCAAGAACACAGAATAGGTTTATCTTTAAAAGATAAAGAATAATTAAACCGCATAAGTTTTATGCTTTGAAGTCCGCTTTAGTTGTTAAAGCGGACTTTTATACGATTAATAATCGTATAAAACTTTTTTGTGGCAACCACAGCTTTTTATAGAGGCGGATAAAATTTTTTATGTTAAAGATACAAAAAAGACAGGAAACTCCTGTCTTTTTAAAATATTTTACCGCTTAAAAACTTATTTACAGAGTATCTTCTATTGTGTTAATTCTACTTTTTAATTTTTTCATAAATGAAGTTTTTGTTTTTTCTTTAGCATTTGCCGTAATTGTTTCCGATTTTTCTTCCTTTACTTCCTCTTGTTTTGGAGCAGTGGCTTTATTTTCCGTATCAACAGGAGTTTCGTTTTTCTTTTCTTCTTGTTTTGGAGCGGATGTAATTTTATCTTTTACGGCGGAATGTTTTAAAACCGTAGGGTCATCTTGAAACATTTTGTAATTTGATTTAATCCCGTCTATGAAAATTTTTGTTTCACGAAAAGGCGGAATACCGTTGTATTTTGCAACATTCCCCGGTCCTGCGTTGTATGCCGCAAGGGCTAAATCCATAGAACCGTATTTTTTGTACATCATTTGATAATAAGTAATTCCTGCTTTAACGTTTTCGTCAACGCTGTAAGGGTCAAAACCCAATCTTCTTGCGGTTGAAGGCATTAATTGAAAAACGCCGACAGGACCTGTTGTAGAATTTTTGTGTTCAAAATTTGATTCATGCTTTGCGATACTTAAAGCAACGCATGGGTCAACTCCCATTGATATTGCCGTTTTCACGATAATATCTTTGATTTCTTGCGCTGTTGCCGCTTGTGCTTTGCTAACCAATCCTGAAATAAAGATTGTTAATAGGGCTAACAAAACTGTTGAAAGTTTTTTAGTCATAAATAATCCTCATCTATTCACTTTTTTCCTAACGGGGTAAAAACCCGATTGCATTTACTATTGCCACTAACTTTATGCTAACGAGCAAGCCCCAGTTACATATCTAATGTAACACAAAAATGAATAATTGCAACCTTGTAACGGTATGTAAATACCGCTAAAACGCAACAAGAATGAAGGTTTTAGCGGTATATTACATTTGTAGAAGTCGTTAATAATTACCTCAATTGGAGCCCTTTAATATTCTTTTCAAGCCCCTGTCTTATTTTAGTAATTTCCCCCTCAATTTCAGTATCGGTAAGGGTTTTCGAGTCGTCTTGAAGAATAATCCTGTATGCCATGGATTTTTTTCCATGCCCTATATTTTCGCCTTTATATATGTCAAAAAGGTTAATACCCTTTAGGATAGATTTATTTGCACATTTTTTAATTACTTTTATTACTTCTTCGTTAGTTATATTGTCATCCGTACTGAAAGCTATATCCCTTAAAACGGGTACGCTTTGAGGAAGTTTTTTATATTTTGGAATATTATTATAATTTATGTTCGATAAGAGAATGTCAAGATTAATTTCAAATACGAACAAATCCTGATTAAATTTCAATTTATCGGATAAAACAGGGTGAATTTTTCCGACGAACCCTATGTTTTCGGGCTTTTTACCGAGAAGTTCGATTGTTGCCGTCTGATAAGGGTGCATATATTTCTTTTCTTCTTTAAAAGGAGAAAAGACTATTCTTTTGGATAATCCCAATATATTGAAAAGGTTTTCCAAAATTCCCTTAATGGAATAAAAATCGGCATTTTCTTTTTTGTTCCAATATTCATTATTTGTATGTCCGAAAATACATCCCGATATTTTTCTTGTTTCAAGACATCCTGCAAAATCTTCGGTTGCTTCTTCCGTTTGTTTATAGGTTTTACCTATTTCATAGAGTTTGAAGTTTTTATTTCCGTTGTCATAATTATTTTTAACGACAGAAAGCAAATTCGGCATTAATTCTTGTCTTAATGTCGTAGCATCTTCGCTTTGAGGGTTTGTAACGTCAACTCTTGTTGAATTATCAAGTTCGCTCATGTAAGTTTTAACAAGATTATCCCCGATAAGGCTTGTTGTCATAATCTCGGAATATCCCGAACCCAAAAATAAATTATTTATTTGTTTAATGACTTTTGTTTCATCCGATATTGTGGCGCCCTCGGTTATTTGAGGAATTGTGGGCGGAATATTTTCAAAACCGTCTATCCTTGAAACTTCTTCAATAAGGTCAATTTCTCTTGTGACATCATTCATTCTGTATGTCGGAACTTCAAATTTTGCGGCAAGCTCGTTTTTACCCAAAAGTTTAAAGCCTAAATTTGTTAAAATTTCAATACATTTATCCTGTTTGATTTCCGAACCCAAAATTCTTTGAATTTCAGAATGCCTTAAAGTAATAACAATCGGGTTAATATTGTCGCTGCCTGCGGTTGTAATGCCTTCAAATTCGGCGTCCGCATATTTAATTAAAAGATTTACGGCTTGATAGAGCCCTTGTCTTACCATGCCTATATCAACCCCATGTTCAAACCTTGAAGATGCTTCCGAGCGGTAGCCGACAGAACGTGCGGATTTTCTGTTTGTGTGGGATGTGAAAAATGCGGCTTCAAGAGCGAGATTTTTGGAATTATCGTCAATTTCGGAGTTATTTCCGCCAAAAACTCCCGCAAGACAAACTGCTTCATCTTCTTTTGAAATTACAACGGTTTTATCCGTCATCGTTCTTTCAACTTCATCAAGAGTGGTTATTTTTTCGCCGTTTTTTGCGTATCTGACGCAAAGATATTTGTTTAATTTATCGTAATCGAAAGCATGCAGCGGTGTTCCAAATTCGAGCATAACGTAATTTGTAATATCGACTACGTTATTAATCGGGCGCATACCGCCTGCAATTACTCTTCTTTGAATAAATTCGGGTGCAGGTTTGATTTTTATGTTTTTTAAAACCGCAAGAGAATAAAACTTGCATGCTTCATCATCTTTTATTTCAACTTTAAAATCGGCTTTTTTTTCATTATTCGATATCATCGGAGAAAATTTCAATTTTCTGTTAAATAAAGCGGAAAGTTCTCTTGCAATACCGATAACGGAAAATTCATCTCCTCTGTTTGATGTCGGAGCAACATGAAAAATAATTTCGTCGTTAATGTTTAAAACTTTTTCTAACGGTTCGCCCAATTTAACATCTTTTAAAAGATTGCTTAAAATTAATATGCCGTCTTCCTCTTGGTATCCTTCAAGTCCCAATTCGTCCTGAGAACAAAGCATTCCTTCGGAAGGCACCCCTCTTATAACGGCGGGAGTTAATTCAAATTGCTCGCCCGTTTTTCTGTCTAAAACTTTTGAACCGACGGATGCCAAAGGTATGATTTGACCTTCTTTGATGTTTTGTGCGCCGCAAACAACAACTCTTTTTTCATTCCCCGTATTAATATGAACAAGGTGAAGTTTGTCCGCATTCGGGTGATTATCAATTTGTTCGATTTTAGCCGTAATTATATTTGTAAATTTCGGTTTGACTTCTTCAATCTCTTCAACTTCTAAACCGCTCATAGTAAGTTTATGGGCGATTTCTTCAGGGGTAATGTCTTTTATATCGACATAATCATTTAACCACTCGTATGAAACCTGCATTTTTAATTCCTTTTTATTGTCTGATAAGCTAATTTTAGCGCAAAAATAATACGGGGTAAACCGTTGAGGTAATAAAAGGAAACTTAAAAGCCCGTTTCTACTCCTCTCGGGTTGATATATTTAATTTCGGGAAATCTTTCGTCTAATCTTTTTCCGTCTTTATTTTTGATAAATTTTGCTTTTTCAATGACGGCTTTTATTTTTTCGTATCTTTTTGCTTTCTTTTCGTTTTTTTCTTTTTCTTGCGCTATGTTTTTCAATTTTTCATATTCAAGCAATTGTTTTCTTGTTAAAACATTTTTATATTTAATTTCGTAATATCTTTTTTTCCTTTCGATTTTAACCAAAGCTGCGTCTTGTTCTTTTTCTTTTTCTTCAATATCCTCTTTTAATTTTTGTTTGCATTTTCTGTCAATTATAGAACATTTTGAATTTTTTAAAAGTTCAATCCCCTCTTCTTTTGCGCAAATTTCAAGAACATAAGGCATAATTGCCCTTTCTTCTTCATATTTTATGTCTAAAATTCTGTTTTTTTGGCTTTCGGTTAAATCGATATACTGAAAAAAATCAACAAAACCTTCTTCTTTTGAGCTGCTTTTTGCAAAAGAAAAACATAAAGGAAATAACAATAAACTCAAAATAAGAAAAACTCTTTTCATTTATTTTTTCCAATCAATAGACGTTTCCCATAATTTTTCTCTATAATATTCCGGCTCTGACGGAGGAATGATAAACGGTTTTTTAGCTTTTTCCCAAACATCTTTTCTTAAAAATATGCCAAAATTCTTTGAGCCCATTGTTTCTATGTAATCGGGGTCCTCTTGTAATTTTGCGTAGAAAATATCGTATTTGGTATAAATTAAAATTATATCATGACGGTAATGTTCCAATTCTTCTTTCCATTTACCCAAACCAAGTGCGAGGTGGCGTAAATAATCGTCGTTTATTTCGGGCGGATACGCTTCTTCATATCTTCCGTCCATAAATATATAATTTTGCGGAAACAGTTTATACGCTGCGTAACTTCCTATTTCAAACGGAACAAGAATATTTCCTTTTATATTATTCATTTTTAGAAATTCTATTTCAGACAGAGGAAAAATATTATGGTAGTTTTCGTTTTTATATTCGTTAAATAAAATATTTAAGAAAAATATCGCATAAATTATGACAAAAATGATTATTTCTTTTGCCGTATTTATTTTATCGGGCAGTCTTTTGTTGAAAATCGCATAAAAATCATCATAACAAAAAGAAATAACGATAAATAAAAAGTACGGGATAAATCTTGAAGATTTAACGCTCAAAAGTCCCAATATTAAAATTAAAAGAGCTTTTGTAACATCAATATCCGAATATATTTTTTTAATTCTTTCAAGTTTTGAATTTTCGGATAGACTTTTAAATACCTTTGTAAATTTATAAATTATCGTACCGAACGTGAAAAATAAAATCATCTTATAGATTATGGCTTTATTATGAGTAAAAGCCGAGCTGAAAGGCGATTTCCATTCCGATATGTACGGACGGTTCATGGTTGTTGCCTTGAGAAGAAAAATTACGTAATTAATTCCGTAGGGGTTTATAAACATAAAAAGGAACGAAAAAATTATTGTATATAAATACGGCATAAAGGAGCGTTTTTTCAAAAATTCTCCTGTTAAATAAATCCCGGTTACCCCTATTGCCATAAAACAGCCGCCATGGATATTTGACCAAATTAACATTAAGGGCGGCAAAATCCATAAACTTTTATAATTTTTTTCCAGCCTTGCTTTTTCTAAAACATAAAGCCATATCGCAAAGAAGAAAAACGTAAAATGGTGGCATCTTAAAGAATAAATGTGCGAACGCATTGCAACTAAAAATACATAAAAAAACAAAAAGTTAAAAATCGGAAAAACGGTATTCGGGGCTAAAAATTTTCTTCTTAATCTTATTATAAGAATTAAAAATACAAACGTTAAAAATAATAACGTTGTTTTTAAAAAAAGAAGTCCCATATCTCCAAAATGGTCTAAAATAAAGTAGAATATAACGCTTGCGCCCCATTCATGGTCATACCAAAAATGTGTCGGTGCGTAAGAGAGAAAATCGTATTTTAAGATATCCCCCGTTTGAAAAAAAGTTTTCCCTACAATAAGTCTTGCGTAAAAATCGTAATCTATATAGTCGGTCATAGAGCCTGCTATAAAGATGTACATAAATATGCATGCAAATAATACTAATATCATAACAGGTATATTATAACAAAAATATTGATAAGTATACTTTTTTTGTTATCATAAACTTGTAAAAAGGATTGAAATAATGGAACAAAAAATACTTGAAATTAAAAAGAACGCTTTAGCTGAAATAGATAATGTTTCAGACGGTAAAACATTGGAAGAAGTTAAAAACAAATATTTATCAAGAGCAAGTGAATTAAATGCTTTAAAAAAAGGTCTTAAAGATGTTGCTCCCGAATTAAGACCGAAAATCGGCGCTCTTACGAATGAAGTTTCAAAAGAAATCGAGCTTTTAATTAATCAAAAAGCGGAAAAATTTTATGCAGAAGAACTTAATAAAAAACTGGAGGCGGAAAAAATCGACGTAACACTGCCTTCAACTTTTGAACCCGTCGGGCATATTCATCCTTTAACAAAAACGATTAACGAAATTACGGAAATCTTTGAACTTTTGGGATTTTCTTTAATCAAAAACGAATTTTCTCCCGAAATTGAAACCGAAAAATATAATTTTGACTTGTTAAACGTTCCGAAAGAACATCCTGCAAGAGATGTTCAAGATACTTATTATGCAAAGTCGGCCGTAAACGTTGTTTTAAGAAGCCAAACTTCAAATTCTCAAGTACGACAAATGCAAAATTCAAAACCGCCGATAAAAATTATCTCCCCCGGCAGAGTTTATCGTTCGGAATCGGTAAGCGCCAGAAAAAATAATCTTTTCCACCAAATTGAAGGATTATACGTTGATAAAAACGTTACCTTTTCCGATTTAAAAGGGGTTTTGAACGAATTTATAAGATTATATTTCGGCTCCTCTCGCCCGACAAGGTTTAGAAACAGTTTCTTTCCTTTTACGGAACCTTCCGCCGAAGTTGATGTTCAATGTATTATGTGCCATGGAAAAGGTTGTCCCACATGCTCCGGGACGGGTTGGCTTGAAATTTTGGGCTCGGGCATGGTTGATCCTAACGTGTTAAAAGCCGTAAATATTGACCCTGAAATATATTCGGGTTTTGCTTTCGGTATGGGGGTTGAAAGACTTGCTATGCTTAAATATGCAATAGATGATATAAGGTTGTTTTTTAATAACGACGTAAGGTTTTTAAACCAGTTTTAAAATTTAAGGCTCCTTTATAAAGGAGCCTTTTTTGATTATTATTAATCTATTTTAATTTTAACGATTCCCTTTTTAACGTGTTTCGGATTTTCAATCATGGTACAGGGTGAGTGCGCATCATCAGGGTATAAAAGAATAAATTTATTTTTTTCTAAATAAGATACGTTTAAATTTCTGTCGGGTGTTTCAAAAAAGGCGACATCTTTTTCTTTATCGTATTCAATATTTGCTTTAAGCCCTTTTGTATCCGTTGTATAGACTTTTTCTTCGCCTTTAATTACAAATTGAATGTCGATATAATCTTTGTGCGCTTCAAGTTTAATAAAATCTCTTGTTTCGTATTCTTGAATATTAACATACGCATTTTCGCTTATAATATGCTTTCCTAAAGGAATTTCAGGGTCAAGCGACGTTAAGAAATCAACAACTTTTTTATCAATGTTGTATAAATTTAAGTTTCTAAAATCGTCAAATATCATATTAATCTCTCCTTTGTAAAATATAAAATTTATCTTCTGCGCCTTCTACCATTTTTAAGGGTGAATAATTTTCAAAAACAAACGTACAGAATGTTTGTGCGTATGTGTCGCAAATTGAGCCGTATCCGTAGCTTGTCATTTTTATATCGGAAAAAATAATGTAATCGGGCAGATGACTTTTGTAATAATTGATTACTTTATCTCCGAATGCTTCCGTATAAAGAGGAATAAGCGAATTATAAAACCCTTCGGGGTTATTTTTTTTAATTGCAAGAAAATTCAATGCAAGACCTTCGGGAAAAATCATCACTTTCGGGTTATCCTCTTCCAAATTGTTGATAAAAGTTATGACTTTATCGGCGGTTTTGGCATATTCGTCAATTGTATAAATTTCCCCTCTTTTTGATGATATTTTCGTATCAACGAACTTAAAGCTTAAAAGACTTAAATATAAAGCATTTATGCCTGCCGCAATTAATACGATACTTACGGCTTTTATCAGGTTTTTTTCTTTAAAATTTGAAATCAATATAAAGAAAGATAAAAGAACAATTCCCGTATAATATAAGCCGTAATTGGAATAAGACAATCCCCAAATTGATTTTAAACTTACCGCCAAACAAGATAAAATAACAAGATTTTGCGCTTTAGAATTAAATTTTGCCAAAAGAAGAAAAATTATAATCGTAACAAAGGTTAAATAAAGATATGACGTGTCGTGGAAGAATAAAAAAATCAAAGCGCAGGTTAAAGCTATGATTAAATATCCTAAAGTTTTCTTTTTTTCTGCGGTTTTGCACCCTAAATAAGCCGTAAAAACGGCTAAAATGCCCCATATTATTTTATAAGACCAGTCATAGATAATTTTTGGAGTAAAATAAACTCCTTGAGTTATGTAGAAAGTTTTTAACGGTTTTGATTTTACGAATAACGATATTAAATTTGAAGATTGAATTAAATCTTGAAACGTGAGCCCTTGCAGAAACAAAAATAAAAAAGGGAAAATAAAAGCCGAAAATGAAATTAAAAAAGATTTTAAAATTAATTTTATGTTTTTGGTTGAAATTAAAACAATCGAAAAAATTACGGCAAAAGGCGCAAATTCATACTTTGAACATAACGAAAGCCCTAAAAACAGGCTTGATAAATACATATATTTATTTTTGTTATCGTACCCGAATTTTAAAAGAAAAAATAAAGATAAAAGAAAAAACCCGAGCCCGTACACTATTCCGAAAGAATAAGGAAGCGTAAAGTTAAAAATCCTTGTTGAAAAAACCCCCGTTGCCAAAATAAAGAACACAATCGAGAGCGAGGCAAAATTCGTTAAAAATTTTTTTGAAATAACATAAATTAAAAATACCGACATTAAGGAGAAAAACCCGCTTGCAAAATAAAGAATGCCAAGGTTTGCCCCAAAAGAAATTTTATATAAAACGGCATTTAAGAGATAAGATAAAGGCGGATATATGCAAAATAAATCTTTGTATAAAACTTTTTTTTCTAAAATTGCATAGGGGTAGTATAATTCTCTGCCTATATCATTGTAAATGTCTGCAATATGACCGCTCGAGAAAGATAAGCACAATGCCCCTGCCAATAATAAAAATATAAATAACTTATTTTCTTTTACAAAATTCATCTTCAAAATCTATAATAAACCGAATATAAGAAATTGTAAATATTTGTAAAGTCCGCACTACCATGGGCTAAAGGGCAAGAATTATTATACCGTTAATAATAACAGGAAACTGAAGGAAAGAGAAGACCTATGAGTGACAATCCGTTTGCAATTAATGGCGTAAAAGTTGAAAAATGGAAACCCAATGAAAACGACAAAAACAATTGCTATTGGAATATAGCAAAAAATCAGCTTGACGAGAGCGCCTCTGCGCAAGAAATAAGTGCCTTATCCGATAAAATTCAAAAGAAAACGGAAAGCAAAAATTCAACCATTGCTCAAAGAAAAGGCGTTTTGTATGAGGGCGATCAGGTATTTTTGCCTCTTGAGTGTGCTATGGATGAAATTCAATCCGGCGTGGATTCAAGGCAAAAAGAGTGGAGCAGCGCTCAAACAAACCTGAAAACTTCTCAAACGGCTCTTTCAAAAGCAAATGACGATGTTCAAAAAGCTCTTGCGGATTATCATACGGCACAGGCGAATTTTTCGGGTGTTGAAAAAAATAACGACAGATACGAAACTTTGCAATATTCCGTAAATCAGGCAAGAGAAGCTTATATTAAGGCGGTTAATGCTCAAAGAGAATCTCAAATTGAAGCGGATAAAGCCTCGAAAGAATTTCAAACAAGACAAAAAGATTTAACGAGTCTGCAGGATGAATTATCGGGTTTAAGGGAAGAATATTCATCCGAAAAAGACGATTACAAAAAAGAGCTTGCCGCTCTTGAAAAACATATAACGGGGTTGAATGATAATGTTAAAACCTCAAAAACAAGCCTTCAAGACGCAAATAAAATCCGCCTGAAAGCTCAAAATGCACAATCAACCGCAAAGGATTTGGGTTTTGTATTGGGTGATGACGGAAAATTGCAGCTTAAAGAGGACCCTGACGTAACAAGGCTTCATGCGGCACTTTGGGCTTCAAAGGATACAAAAAGCGTAAAATATTCTAACGGCGGAAAAACAAAACTTATTACATACACGGACGGCACGTCGGCAGAATACAGAAAAGACGAAAAAACAGGCAAATGGGGCGCTAACCCTGCCTTGACTTATACCGCCGAAGATACAAAAGCAAGAGAAAATAAAGGCGGAAACAATAATCCTCCGCCAAGAAAAACAAGTCTCGGAAAAGACTCCCGTTTCCCCTCAAATATGACGGATGCACTTGCCGATATGCAAAAAAATATCGGAGATGATTATTTGAAAAAATCAAAATACTATAAAACAACATCCGACAGACTTATTTCTCAAAAAGATTCAGACGGGCTTGTTATAGATTCCGATACTCAAAAGAAAATGTATTCGGAATTAAAAGGAGTCGAAACAAGAATAGATTCCATGAGAGGATATCTTGATACAAATTCCCCGACCTATAACAGCAGCCTTGCAGGATACTGCAAACGTCAAAAAGTCGATTTAACCTCTATGTATTTGGATAAAATTGATTCTATGGGGGTAAAAGATGCAACAAAAGAAATGCGCAGATATATGTCCAACGTTTCAAGACTTATGAGAAGAAAAGAATCGGTGGACAGTAAGTGGAATGCGCTTGCGGGGGCAAAATTATCGCCGATTGAAAAATTTATGTTAAAACATAAATACGGTAAAGACGATGTTTCCGCCATAAAAAATTATTCTGCCGAAGCAAACCTTGCTTATACTTCGCTTTCAGGGTATGACGGAAGCGTAAAGAAAACGGACGCTCTAAAGAGCGCATACACTAAATATAATGATTGGTCAAAAGCTCTTGATGAAATAAACGGGGCAAAAGATATTGATTCTCATCTTGAAACGACAGGCTCAAAAGATGATGCTAAAGCAAGAGAAATCATAAGTCTTTATAATGAATATATGACAAACCGTTATAAAGGCGGTGTGTTGTTTTCTAACAGGCATGACGGCATAAAAAGACAGGCAGAATCCGTTATAAGAAATTACCTCTACGGTACAAAGACAAATTATACGGCGGATGAAGCCTTGAGAACCTTAAGAGCCGAGTGTAAAAAACCGAAGAAATCGTAAAATATGTTGCGGAAAGTCTGATAGTTTCAGACTTTCCTCGTTTAAAAAATCTTTAATTACAAATTTATCGCATGAGAAAAAATTTCCCCGACTTTTTTGTTGTATTCTCTCCCGTCATCAAATGCAAAAAGATTTATAAAATGACTGTCGGGGCTTCCGTCGGTAGAGTATGAAGGATTACACATCATTAAATGATGGGTGTTTGTGTCGTATCTTAGAGGGAATAAGTCTTCCGTTTGCATAAAACTTGCAAGTTTATCGCTCGGGTATTCCCAGCCGAAAATAGCATTGCTTATTCTTTTTAGGCGTTCCTCGTAACTTTTTCCGCCCTCGTCATTATCGTTTGAAACTTCAATTCCGGGGGAATATTCTTTTGAATATTTATAATCTATGGCTTTATTTTTTATTGCTTCAAAGTCGTTTGAATCAATATAGCCTGTTCCCGTCGATAAACCTAAATTTTTATACCGCATAAAATCGCCCGTACTTTTTTCTCCGACAAAGCTAAGATGAGTTTTTCCCGTTCTGCTTCTTATTTCATGGATTATATATTGCATTTGTTCATAACTCGGCAATGCGCCCACGCCCGTATAATTTCCCATATCGTATCCGCCTATGTGTTTTGCGGAATCGATAAAAACAGCCTCAAATCCTAAATTAATAAGTTCGATATGAGAATTTAAAAATAAATCGAAATGTTCTTTGTTGTTCCAATCAAACGTAATGTCGGTATTGTCTTTTTGCACCACTTTTATTTGGTCTGCGGAAATAACGGTGCGAAAACCCGTTTTAAGCCCATGGAAATTTGCTAAGTCGTTAAATGCCCTAAATTGTTCATTCGGGGTTATTTTATCTTTTATGTCAAAATTAATTATGTTTCTGCTGTATCCGCCGTTTAATTTTATTCCGTATATTGAATTTTCTTCGTTTGCGGGTTTATTAAAGCCGTCCCCGTAAATATTCGGGAAAATTTGAGATAAAATAATGCAGTTTGCCCAGCTTTTTGCGCTCGGGGGAATTGCGGGAAGCATTTTTATCGAACTTATAATGCCGTTTTTGCAGGTATTTCCAACCATTTCGGCAACGGAACGGTTGTTCAGTTCGATATAATTTGCGCTTGTTCCCCAATTGTCGCCGTAATCGGGAGTTAAAACGTTATCGGGAAAAGTTTTATAAAAATTTCCGTCTTGATTTAATGTCATAAGAGAATTGACGGCATCTTTTACGGAACGAGATAAAAGCTCATGCGGAACAATGTTTGCAATCCACTTTTTCATTCCCGATACAAATTGACGTTTTAAAGTCCATTCGTCTATATTAAGCTCTATATTTGAATTATAAGCTTCAAGAAGTTTATTTACCGTATTCATAAACTTATTTTACAAAACATCATTATTTATTTTATCCGCCTTACGGGCAAAATAAATAATGTTTATCACGAATTTTTTTATCAACTTTAGTGTAATTACGGCTTTCTTCAATATATTCCATTATTTCATCGTTTGATAAAGTTTTATCTAAAATAATTGTTATCCAAGATTTTTTATTCATATGCCATGCGGGATAAAACCCTTCTCTTTTGAGCAATTCCGTTATTTTATTTTCATTAAGTTTGATATTAATTATTTCAATTTCGCCCTTTTTTGTTTTATCCGTTTTTGAGCGGTCAATATTCATAATTATCCCGTACCATTTGTTGTTATCGGGGTTTTTAAATACTCCGTAACCTTTAAATTTATCCCATAAAAATTCGGGATTATCGCCGTATTTTTCCTGAATAAGACGAGTAATTTCGTTTGATTGCGGATATATAAAAAATTTTTTAATACAGCAATTTTCGCAAATGTCTTTTAAAATTTTTTCATACTCTTCTTTTACGCTATTAACATACGCCCCTTTTTGAGTTTCTATTCTTAAAGGCAGATATTCGTCGTTATTTTCTAAATCGTATACAATTCCCGATATATCTCCGTTTTTTGAAATTTTAACAACAGCTTTAAACAAATTATCTTTAAAATTTTTTTCGAATATAAAATCATCACCGCTTTTAATAAAGCCGTAATTTTCAATTTTGCCGAAATCAATTGAATGTCTTTGAAAAATTTTTTCTTCAATATTCATATATTGATTATATCTTAAAATAATAAGCCGTATTTTTATTGTAACTATATTCATTAACTTGTATCATCTTAAAAAGCGTATTATAATGAAATGAACGGATATATTTGAAAATAAAGCCGGTCAGCGAATAGTTAAAAAGAGTTTTTGGGATGTTTAACAAAATAATAATATTTTTAAAAAACAGGTCTTTGGCATTTAAACTTAGCGTGAGCATCTTTTTAGCCGTCTTAACGGGTTCTTTTTTGCTTAGTATTTTTATTTCAAATTATTCTAAACCGCTCTTAAAAGAGCAAATCATATCTTCCGCATACAAAACTTTAGGCGAGATTAATCATAATATTGCGCAAGGTGCCGACATAGCCGAACAATCAATCGTGAATACCGCAAGAATTATAGAATTAAAGGAATATTTGAATGATGAAGAAATAATGCTTTTAACTCAAGCGGGACTGGAATCAATAAGAGAACAGTACGGGCATTTTTATGAATTTTTTATATACATTCCGCAAAATGATAAATCCAATAAAGGATTAATGTATTTAAGCTACATTAAAAACGGTGAAATCGTTACCGTAAAATGGGATGATTTCAACATTGCAAAAGAAAGAGAATGGTTGAAAATTCCTTTTAAGACGGGCAAAATACATTGGAGTGAGCCATATATGTCAATTCATCCCGATAATACCGAATTGTTATCTTCAACCGTTTCGATTCCTTTTAAATTTAAAGGGAATGTTTTGTGGAGCGGAATAGTCGGAACTTCGGGCGATTTAGACGCAATGAGAGATTGGCTGAACGGGTATGAGTTTGAATTAAACGGCAAATATCTTTTAACATCGGCAAAAGGCTTGTATTTAATACATCCCGATAAAAACATCGAATTTAAAAAGACTATATCGGAACTTGCGGATGAAATAAATTCTAAACAGCTAAAATTTGTATCACAACAGGTAAAGACGGGAAAAACGGGTTTTATTACCATGCCTCAATCCTCTGTTTACAAAGGAGAAGTCGTTTTTGTTTATGCACCGATTCCAAAAACTAATTGGAGTTCCTATTTAGTCTATTCTTCAGACAGTTTTTATAAACCCGTAAAACATTTTCAGTTAATAATGTTATCTGCTACGATATTCGGAACATTTTTATTGATTTTATTAATAAATTGGATATGTAAATTTACGACAAATCCTATCGCAGAACTTTCCTATGTTGCCGAAAAATATGGCAGAGGCGAATTTGAAGCCGAACTTCCTTTAATAAAATCGAATGATGAAATTGGGGTTTTAACCAAAGCTTTTTATAACATGAAAGATAATCTTTTGAATTTATTAAAAATTCAAAAAGAAAATGCGGCGCAAGAACAAAAAAGAATATCGGAGCTTGAAATTGCAGCGAAAATTCAATCTTCCGTTCTGCCGAAAATTTTTCCGAAAACTTCACATTTTAATTTGCATGCCTCAATGGCTCCCGCAAAAGAAGTCGGGGGAGATTTTTATGATTTCTTTTATATCGACGAAACACATTTTGCATTTTTAATTGCCGATGTTTCAGGCAAGGGCATTCCCGCTTCCTTGTTTATGATGAATGCTAAATCAATATTAAAGAGTAATCTGCTTGGCGGAAATTCTTTAAGTGAGGCAATAGGTAAAACCAATGATGAGTTATGCAAAACAAACGAGGCAGGCATGTTTTTGACGGCATTTGTTGCCGTATTAAATATTCAAACGGGTGAAATCGAGTACGTTAACGCGGGGCATAATCCTCCTTTGGTTAAGACGGGCGATAAATTTGAGTATTTGATAACGGACAGCAACCTGATATTGTCCTTATTTGAAAATTTTGAGTATAAATCTTCAAAAATTTTCTTAAAACCCGAAAGTGAAATTTTTATTTATACGGACGGCATTGTTGAAGCGCAAAATAAAAAAGAAGAATTTTACGGCAATGAAAGATTGATTAATATTTTAAACGACAATAAAACGCTTATGCCCGAAGAATTAATTAAAAAAGTTAAAGAGGATGTTAATTTATTTGCAGACAACACCCCGCAATTTGATGATATCACAATGGTCAATGTTAAATTTTTGGGATAAACTTTAATGCACTAAAATTAAAACTGAAAATGTCGACACAAGTTGAAAAAGGTGCAGGTTAGTATGAAAAAATATATTTTATTAATGTCGGCACTTTCCTTGTGCTTTCCTTCTTTTGCTTGGGTAAACGGTAATGATACAAATTGGCAGACCGTAAATTCTAATTATAACGGTTATAAAGAATATATTAATTTAGAAAATTATTCTCCGACGGTTGCTCTAAAATATTTATCGGATGCAACATCCTTTGTTAATGCATCCGGTATGGAGCAGGATACAAAAATTCTTTTAATCGGATATTTTGCATATTTGATGTCTAATGAAGCGGAAAAATTAAATTTGAACGATGAAAAAGAACAATTTTTAGAACTTGCAAGAAATTCAAATATACTTACTCAAGATAACAAATTGGACGATGTTCAATTTTCTATATTGCAAAATTCCCTGTTAGCGGAAAAAAGTAATGAAAACTTAGCGTTAAATACCCCGTTAAATTTTCGGACGGAAGATATCGAATTGAATATTCAAACGGTTGACAATAAAAAAGATGATGTTGTTATTGAACGGGTAAATTTTGAATATAATATTAGAAGATAAAGAAAATGACTGTTATTATATGTTTCAAGGGGATGTAACCTATTGTGATGCCGCATTGCACGCAAATGAATTATCTGTTGTTTTTGAAGATAAAGAAAAAGCAAGGCAAACGCCGGACAGAGTTCGTGAATTTGTTAAAAACAATAAAACAATATACTGTTCAACACATTGTCCCGAAGGATATTTGAATGTAGAACAGCATAAAATTATGAAACTTTAATACAATTCGGTTATTTGAGCTCGAACTTATATAATACGCATGGTTACTTAATTTCATGGGTGTTAACATGCTTAAGACCTAATAGAATAAATAAAGTAAAAAGAGTGGAAACCGTCTTCCACTCTTTGTTTTACAGTTTTAAATTTTTAATGGCGGAGAGGGTGGGATTCGAACCCACGGTAGAGTTGCCCCTACAACGACTTTCGAGATCGTCACCTTAAACCGCTCGGACACCTCTCCATTATTCGGTTTTTGTGCTGATTTTGTATTTAGAATAACAAAATTGCATGATTATTGTAACACAAAAAAATATTAAAACAAAAATCCTTATAAAATTAAAAGACAAGCAACGGCTTGTCTTTTAAGTATTTTTTACTCCATATTCCATCATTCTTTATGAAATCAGCTACACCGGTCTTACTCTGAAATTCATAACGGATTTATTATTCATGGCAATGATTGACATTGAATTCCAAAAGTCTTCGGGGGATAATGTAGATTTTGAATCTAAATTAACCGTTGTTTTTTGAGCATAAAGTCTGGCTAACTTTTTATCAATGCTGTCTGTCGGTGCAACTGCCATTTGGTTTTCCTTTATTCGTTGTACATATATATAAAGTATATATAAAATATCGAATTTCAATATTAAAAAGTATCGTTACAAAATTTAATATTTATGGAAAACCGCACGATAAACTTAATACAACTTAATAATCCCGATTAATCTTATATGATATTTTTCCCAAATTACTTTGTAGAGGTCATTTTCATTGTCGTATTCCATATAACATTTTGAATGAAAATATGTTCTCGGGTCTTGTCCTTTTTTGTATTTATTTTTTCTTTTTTTGGCTTCTTTTTCAGTCAACTTTTCTTTATAAACGTCTTTTGAATAAACGGGAATTTCTTCACTCGTTGTTTTGGGTTTGTTTGAAGATTTGAGAAATCCTCGTTTTTCTTCTTCTTGCCATTCCCAATCTTTTTGGTAATTATCAATCATCTCTTCTTTAATTACGGGAATTTTTGCTTTAATATTTCCCGATTCCACAAACATTAACGTTTTATATTCACTATCCGTTGCAATTTCATAGTACCCCTTTTTTAAACCGAACCCATCCTTGTTTAAAATGTCAAATTCAAGAATTAAAACGGGGTTTGAGCTTGGGTCTTTGTAATCTTTATAAACGGGTTTTTGTTCTTCCCTTGCGCCCGATTGATATTGAGGATACGGAAGAACTTCGTCAATCGTGAGCCATCTATGGTGAATTATGTTGTTGCAGTCTAAAATCATACTAAATATTATAATGATTTTTTTGTTCCATGCTCAAAAGGCATGGAAAAAATGTCAATATTTACAATTCTTTACCAAAAAGCGCAAAATCAAAAATCATGGAAACATGCGCCCGTCATGGTTTTCAAGTATGTGATACATGCAAAACCCATGCCTGAAGCATGATTGGGATAATCCTAAATCCCAATAACGGCGCATAGTTTGGCTCTTGCCCTTTGTTACATGATGTTAATAATTGGCGAAAATACACTTGTAATCAGGTTCTAAACGAATATAATAGTAATAAATCCAGTCGGCGCAAGGTTAATGGAGCTTGCAAGCGTGGGTTTTTAATAGGGGAGTGACATAAGTGTTAAAAAGCAGAGATTTTGGACGTGCCGTTGCAGTTAGAAGATGGACAGCTACTGCAATCGAATGTTATAAGAGAGGGTGCAATTGTGAGGGGTGCTTTTATACGGACTTTTTTAATAAGTCCTCGCAAAAATGCCAAATGAAAGCGTCCGTTCTTGAATTAGTCAGGGTTTTAGGAAAGCCGGACGTTGAAATTCAACAAATTATACAGGAAGACTAAAAATTAAGTTTTAGGGGGAATTTTTGTCCCCCTTTTTCATTTTGATGTAATTTTAAAACTTTTGGGTAGAAAATCGCTTAACGTATAAACTTTAATATTACCGTCCTCGCCTTCAAGGATAATGTTTACATCGTCGTTATCGCCTCGAAATTCGGCAATCCATTGAAGGCAGGCGCCGCATGGTGCGCACATTTTTTGTTTTTTTGCATAAATTGCAATGGCGTATAACCCTTCGATTTCTCCGTTTGTAACTGCGGTAGAAAGGGCGTTTCTTTCAGCGCATAAAGTTAATCCGTAGCTTGTATTTTCAACGTTTACGCCTTTATATACGTTTCCGTTTTTAAAAAGACAAGCCGCCCCTACGGGAAAATTAGAATACGGAGAATAAGAGTTTTTACTGATTTCTTTTGCCAAATTAAATAATTCTTCGTTTGTAATCAAGATTTTTCTCCTTTTTAATATTTTGCCTGTTTTCCAAAATAAGCGTTAAATTCTTTTTCATGTCCTATCGTTGTTTCGCTTCCATGACCCGTTAGAACAATTGTTTCGTCTTTTAGAGTAAATAATTTATTCAAAATTGATTTTTCAATGTCTGAAAATGAACCCGTTATAAGGTCACATCGTCCGATTTCTTCTAAGAACAAGGTGTCTCCGGAAATTAATATATTTCCCGCTAAATAACAAACAGAACCCGCAGAATGCCCAGGAGTTTCAATAACTTTAATTTTTTGATTGCAAAACGTAATTTCAGAGTTTTCATCAATAAATTCATCAACTCTGAAATCATCAACTTTTTTTGCGCCGAACAAGGAACATTGCATATCTAAATTTTCGTATAAAACTTTATCTTTTTTAGGAAGGTAAGTTTTAATATTTGAAAAATTGTCCTGATATTTTTTGATATCTCCCACATGGTCAAAATGACAATGAGTTACAAGAATTGCAACGGGTGTTAATTGATTTTCACGAAGAAATTTTGTTATTTTATTAAAACACCCCGACGGGTCAAACAAAACGGCGTCTTTTGAATTTGTATCGTATAAAACATAGTTATTTGCAGAAAATTCATCGGGAATAAATTTTTCTATGTTCATATTTTCTTTTTAAACAGCCTTCCTAATTGCTTTGAAAATTTATAAAATTTTGTTTTTGAAATATAGGTATCTCTTATTATATCTTTTATTTCTTTGTCGTTCAAGTCAAAATGAAACTTCAATTCGCTAAGATAGCGCACAAGATACTTTCTTGCATTGTCTTTATTTGGATTAATCCGTTTTTCGCCAGTAAAAATTACCATAACTACATGGTAATTAATTTAAAAAGATTGTTCATCACCTGAAATACTATTATTTTACGGTAAATGTCGCATTAACAACCGCAACGATTTTCTTTTTGATTGAGGTTGTGTCGTTTATGCCGTAATCCGATACATCGGTTGAATCAACGGGAACGATTTGAAATACACCGGTTTTTGCGGAGTTCAGGCTTCCGATTTTATCGTTTGTAGATTTTACCATTGATTCGGCTCTTTCTTTAGCGTTTTTTGTTGCTTCGCCGACCATTTTAACTTTTATCGAGTCTAAATTTGAAACAAGATATTGAACGTTGGTGTATGAAACTTCAACATCGGAGTTAATTAATTCATAAATGTTTTGAGAAAGTTTTTCTATTTTATTAACGTCATCGGATTTAATTTTTACGTCGGAATTAAACCTGTAAAATTCAATATCGTTTGTCGTATAGTTTCCTATTCGTTTATTTACTTCGTAATTTGAAATTTGTCCGAAAGTTATATTATTTTTGTTAATCCCGTTTTGAACAAGATAATCGGTAATTTTTTCTTTATTTTTAGCCATTAAAGCATAACCTTCTTTTAAATTTTTGGCTTGAGCTTTATAGCCTACTTCCAAAATTGCATTATCGGATTGAATTTCTTCGCTTGAAGAACCGGTTACCGTTATTGTTTGGTTTTGAAGTTTTTGGTATTTAATTATTCCGTTTGTTAAAATTCCTGCGGAAATAACCGAACTTACGGCAATTATCAACCCGAAAACAACAATTTGATAATCTTTAATTTTACACTCGTTCATAGCTTTCCCCCATTTTTATAATCTCAAATTATACACCCCTTTTATTACTTTTAAAAGGGTCAGGAAACGTAGCATTGTTAATAATTGTAAAAAATACGCTTAAAACATGGTCAAAAAGGTTCTTTATAAGTTTTGTGAATAACAATTAATAAATGAGTGGTTGATAAATGAGAGTTATAAGTATAAATCAAAATTTTAATATAGGGAATAATCATAATTACGATAAAAACGTATCGTCAAATAATAAAACCGGTGTTTTGGAGAAGCTCAGCGTTATAAGTTTTACGGGAAATAAAAATAAAAATCAGGCAGCGTTTCTCTCGCTCGAAGTTTCTCCAGTTCTTGCAAAAGGCGGACTTGCAGAAAATACGGAAGCACTTCCTTTTGAGTTAAATAAAATGAATATGGATACAAGGGTTTTTGTTCCTTTGTTTGATACAAAAAATTCTCTTAAATCCGAAGGAAACGGCAATTATACATACACTAACGAAGATAAACAAAGTTTCAAATTAAAAGATACGGGGATAAGCGCCGATATAAGATACGGGCTTAAAAGGGACAGCGCAAAATTATTCAAAGTTGAGGACGATAAGGTTAAAACCCCGACGTATATGGTATATTGCGAAAACAGCGCATCTCACCAAAAGGGATTGTATAAGGGTAATTTATCCGAACAAGCCGCAAATAACAGCGCTTTTTGTACGGCGGCAGTTGAATTAATCAAAAAAATGGATAATGAAAAGGAAAAATTTAATCCCAAATTTTTGGTTTCAAACGATTGGACGACATCTTTCATATACTCTAACGGCGGCGTAAACGATTTTGATTCCAAAGACGATTTTAGAACCGTTCATATAATTAATAACGGTACAATCGCCTATAACGGCTTAATGCCGCCATCGGTTGCCGCAGCCAACGTTTTTTCTCCCAAAGAATCTTTAAAAATAGTACAGGACGAAGATTTTAAAAAGTGTGCAAAATATATAAACAGCCATATAGACGGTGCTATTGACAGATTAAAAGGGCTTAAATTTGATGATGAAATAAAAAATAACGATTATCAGGGGGCGCTTGTAAAAATTGCCGATAATTACGAAACATTGGATACGATGTTCCATAACGAAATCAGTGCGGTTGATTATTTTGCGGAAAAACATCTTCAATCAAAATATATAAATCCCGAAAATCACAGGTACAATCCTATGAAAAATGCGATTGAAAATGCAAGTTATCTTGTTGCTTTATCTCCGAGTTACCTAAAAGATATGCAGGAAGAATATGCACCCTCGGGCGGATTAAATATGGATTATAAGCGTGCAAGGTGGAAAAGCGCAGGAATTATAAGCGGAATTGACCTTAATAAATTTAATCCTTCCGTTCAAAGCCCCAATCCGAATAAAAAAATTAAAGCGCTTTATGACGTAAAAACTTTTGAAGAAGGTAAAAAACAAAATAAATTATATCTTCAAGAAACTTTATCAAAAGAAAATTCAGGCAAGACCAATATATACGGCGTAAAACAAAAAGGTTATCTGGAGCGTAGCGAAAATGCTTTTATCGGAACTCTTTTAACGAGGTTTGATAAAGACCAAAAAGGCGTTGACCTTTTCATTGACGCAGCTGCAACGTATTTACATGAAAATCCGAATGCTCAATTGATTTTAGGCGGAGCGGGTTTTGACAACAACGATTATATGATAAAACGCTTTGAGGACGTAACGAATAATTTTAAAGGCAGGGCGGTTTTACTTGACGGCAATATTCAAAACACAAATCAATTTTATGCAGCGTCGGATATTGTCGTATTTCCAAATAGAATAGCGCCGTCCGAGATTGCGCAAACGGAGGCTATGAGGTACGGAGCAATTCCCGTAACATCAAATGTGGGCGCCTTGAAAGACGTTGTTGTCGATGTCAGAGATGATGAAAAAAATGCAACGGGATTTAAAACGAGAATGTCCGTTAATAAAGCGGAAAATCCCGCATACGAAATCCATAGAGCGATGAATAAAGCAACTAAAATGCACGGTGAAAATAGGCCCTTATGGAATAATATCGTAAGAAACGCAATGAACTACAAGCGTGAATTTACGGATGTGGCAAGAGAATATAAACAAACCGTTTTTGATAATCCCGTTGCCGATACGGATATTTTAAGATTTTATTCGCTTGATGATAAAGTATACAGAGGTTCTCAACCCGGTAAGTGTAAGGGCGGAAACGTAACATTTAAGACTAATCTCGACAGCCTTGACAAAGATATGGAATTTTTACAAAAACAAGGCTTTACGACTATCATTGACTTCAGGAAGAAAGATTTTGAAGGCGAATACCCGAGAATTGAAGGCGAATATGCAGCAAAACATGGTATAAAACATGTTCATATGCCCATGGACGGCGGTAAATGTCCGACGGAAGACGAATTGAAAACGTTCTTTGACGCTATTGATAACTCAAAAGGCAAAGTCATGTTCCATTGCAGAGCGGGAGTCGACAGGACAGGCATGATGGCAAGTGTTTATATGACATCGAGAATGGGTATGAACGCTGAAACCGCCATGAAAAAAGCGTTTGATGACGTTGCGCTTCCGAGATTTTATTATATGCATCCAAAAACAAGAGAAAATATGGTTAATCTTTTGAATAACCTGCATGAAAGCGGCAGATATTCCAAAAGACAACCCGTTGAAGAAAAACATACAACAACAAATATTCATGATATAAAGAAAGATATATCAAAATTAGACGAGCTCATGGCAGAATTGTCAAAGTAGAGATACATTAAGGAGGAAGAAATGAAAATAGGAAGTGTAAATTTATTCAGCTACGGCGCAGCGAACAAAGCGCAAAACAAACAGAATAATGCTTCATTCAAAGGCTGGGAAGACAAAACGGAAACTCACAATTCGTACGGTGTGGGTTCTTACAATCAAAAATATGTCGTAAAAACATGGTCTGAAGTTCTTAATTCATATTGGAAAGATGCAGTAGGCAAAGATGAAAAAATTCAAAAATATCCTAACGATAAATCAGACAAAACAACCGTTGAACATTTAAACAAAGTAGGTGATTTATTAACAGAAAGGTCACTGACTTTGAAAAAAGAAGCCGAAAAAAATAAAGCCGCAAGTTTAGAATGTGCACAAGAAGCTCAAAGAGCAAAAAATGCCGCAATTGATTTAGCGGAAAAACAATTGGATGAGGAAATTGCGGCGAAATCCGCAGAACTTGAAAAGCTCAAAGCTCAAAGGAAAGGTTTACGCAGCTAAAAAGTGTTTGAACAAAAATACTTGAAACTTTCGCCAAAGGAAGCAATTTCTATGTCTTTTGGCGAAAGTTTAAATAAATTAAGATTAATAACGGGAGAAAAAAATTATAAAAAAATTTTTACCGATGAAGAAATTTTATCCCCCGTTCATAACGAAAAAAATTCCGATTGGCTGAAGAAAAGCAAAATTGTAGGCGTAAACGTAAGACTTTTGGGAACGTTTTGGAATGCCGTCAAATATTTAATGACGACTCCCGCTAATGCCGTTCACTTTTTGCCGTTTTTTGAAACAGGGTGCGAAGGAAGTGTGTATTCGCCCGTTAATTGGGAAATAACCTCGGAATTTCTTGATGAAAATTTATCTTTAATGGGTTACACAACACCCCTTTCACAATTAAAACTTATGGTAAAAGCGCTTCATGCGGCGGGAAAAACCGTAGGGTTCGATTTTGTTATGCATACGGATAAATTTTCCGAAATAAATTTTGTATATCCTGATTTTTTTGAATGGGTTAAGTTAGACGAAAATAAAACAAGAGAAATTTTTTATCCCGATGTTATTCCAAACGAGCTTCACATTGAAGCCGAAAAAAAGATTATTGAATATTTAAAAATTAAAGGTGATTTTTACGGTAATGCCACAGATAATTTTACGCTTGATAATTTTTACAATAACGATAAAGTTACTCCCGATAAAAGATATGAAATTTTATTCGGTAAAAACGAACCCCATAATTTAAGAACAAAAAGAAGAATTGAGCTTTTAAATTATTTAAGAAAATCGGGTTTTGAACTAACTTCCGTAACGGAATACTCTCCTTCAAGACCTGTTTTGTTCGGTAATATCAGGCATGACGAAGAAAAAAAATCGGACCATGCGGAATTTTATGTTCCGAATATGAGCAAAAATGCCGTCATATTTAATTGTCTAACGCCTTACAAGTGGTATGTTTTGGATAACGACAAATATCCGATTAAAAATAAAGTAAATGAAGAAGTTTGGAATTATTACATAAATAAAGCAGACAACCTTCAAAAAACGTTTAATTTTGATTTTATAAGAGCGGATATGGGGCACAATCAAATAAGCCATTCTCATAAAGATGAAAATAAAGATATGGCTCCAAGGGAACTTTGGGCGGAATTAAAGGATAAAATTCAAGTGCATTCCCCTTATTTTGCTTTATTTGGAGAACATTTTCTCGTTCAGGAAGAATATATCGACGTATTTCAAGATATTAAAAATAAAAAATTCGATGTAGTTTTAGGCTGCCTTCAGCATAAATTTTTAAACGAAGAATTTATTAACACCCTTTTTGAATATAAAAATATCAAAGAACCGTTTTCTGTTTGCGCAACGGCTTTTGCTTCCGATACGGATTCGCCTTTATATAAAAAATTGTACGAATCTCCTCTTTCAAATGAGGTCAGGTATTTTGTTTCGATGTTTTCGGGGTTTCCTTCATATATCGGAATGGGAATAGAAACAAGAGAACCTTCGGCTGAGCTCATAAACGAGTATACGGGAAATTTTGTACTCCAAATAAATAAAGAATATAAATGGGGCGAAAATTATGATTTTTTGAAAAAAATTCAAAAATTAAGAGATATCTATCTTCAAATATACCCTGAAATTAAGGAGCTTGCACCTGAATTTATCGGAACCAAAACAGGGAATGCGATAGGGTTTTTATATAAAAAGAATGAAACTCCGCTTTATTTTTTTCTTATTGATTTAACAATGGATACAACCGCAAAGCCTTTAAGTTTCTTTAATTTGCCTTTAGAATATAAGTTAAATCCGATATTTTCAAATATTAAATCCTTGAGCGAATTGAACAAAACGGAAGTAAAATTTTCAACCGAATTCAGTAATACGGAAACGGGAGAGGTCAGAATATATAAATTTGAAAAAATTAACAAAAAAAATACCAAAAATAATGACGAAATTTTAATTGTTCTGAATGATAATTCGCTTCCTTTTGATTTCAATAAAGATATGGAGTTAAATTTCGGTTTTATAAACGAATTTAAAAAATTATATCCGAATAAAAAAATAAAAATTATCCTTCCTTCTTTTATTAATCCCGATAAAACGAATAAGAAAAATAAAAAATTCAATATTAATACGGGTTTAATAAAGACAAAAGTTTTTTTGTATGAAGATACTTACGGCGAAACGGGTGTTTATTCGATTTATTTTAATGAAATGAATGATGAAAATATTCCCGAATATATAAAAACGGTTATTTTTAACCAAGCGGTATATAAAATTTTACCCAAAATGAAAAAATCTTTTAACCCGAAAATTATCCAAACGACCGGGTTTAAAACGGCATATTTAAACTTTTTGATTAAAACAAGTAAGGAGAAATTTTATAAAGAAATAAATACGATTCATTCCGTTTGTGATGTATCGGATAAAAAAGGCAGTGTTTCTCCTTTAAAATTCCTTTTGACTTGCGGAAAAAAAGATGAAATAAAAGAAATTTTATCCAATAAAAAAATACAATCTTACATGAAAGAATTAAGGTTAAAAAATAATATAACCGATAACGATAAACTTTTTGCCGATGTTTTATTCGATGAAGAATATCTGAATGAGAAAAACAAAAATTTAACCGACAAAATAAATTCCTTAATAACGCTTCTTATGGAAAATACTTACGGTAATATTTACGATGTTAAAAATGATATTCTTGAATGTAAAATAAATTTAACAAAAATGTGTATCGAAAAAACCGACTTTTTTTATGCAAATTCCATATCGTATTTTAATGAAATAACAGGAAAAACCGATTATTCTTCTTCGAGAGAATTGAGTTTTATTTTTGATAAATATAAAGAAAAAGGGTGCGGAATTTTACCTTTGATTGATTGTGAAAAATACGATACACTTGATGAAAACAAGCTGTTTTTCCCCTATGAACACAATAATTACCGATACGGGAAAATGAAAAATAAAGAATTTCTTTTGACTTGTTATTTAAAGGGGCAAAATCTTGATGATGTGCCTTTTATACAAAATCCGCACTGCTCTTTTAAATATGCGGGGGCGTTGGATTTTGATTTAAAAGCACCTTTAATTTTTGCATACCTTGAAGAAGACAAATCTTCGTCTTTGTATTTTTTGTTTGAAGCGATAAAAATTCTTGCGGAAGAAAATTGGAATTTCAGGTTAATTGTTGCAGGAAAAAATATTTCAAAAATATCCGATAACGTTCCGGATAAATTTACAATGCTTATGACAACCGATAAAAGATACCTGAATAAAATCGTTATAATTGATAATCCCGTTTTTTGTAATCAATATTTGGCTTCATCCGATATTTTTCTTTCTTTTCCCAAAAATGAACCTTACGGAATGCTTTCTCAAATAGCTATGAAATTCGGGTGTATTCCCGTTGTATCAAATACGGGAGCATACAGAGATTTTATAGTTTCTGCTCTTGATGATTATAATTCGGCTAACGGAATAAAAACAAAAGACGATTTAAGAAGTTCAAAAAACCCCGAAATTTTAATCGCAAATGCAATAAAAGAAGCTATCAGGGAATATTATGACGATAAAAACCTGTTCAATAAAATGATTGAAAACGGAATGAAATTTAATATTAATAAATCTCAAGCCGAAAAATTTTATAATCTTTACGATAAACTTTTGTAAAAATCCTTAATCGGGCGCATTGCGGTTAAATGTTTTACAAAATAATCAAATGTTTTATTTTTTGGTATAATCTTTTTTATGAAAATAATAATATACGGCGCTGACGATATTGCTTCAATTATTGCGGCGGAGTTTTTTGAAGATCACGATATAATTGTTATTGACTCTAATCAAAACAAACTCGCTCAGTTTTCACACCTCGACTTATCAACGATTGCAGGGGACGCTTCAAATATAAACGTTTTGAATAAAGCGGATATTAAAAATGCGGATATTTTTGTGGGTGCAAGTACACCTGATGAAGCAAATATTGTTGCCTGCATGATGGCAAGACATTTAAGTTCCGCTAAAACCGTCTGCTTTGTTTCAAGAAAAGAAATGAAAGACAGCTTAAAAATCGTGTCCGAAAATATCAAAAAAGAAGAAGATATTCATATTAATTTTGTAATTTGGCCCGAAGAACTTCTCACAAGGGAAATTTTCAGTATTTTAACGGTTCCCGATGCTTTAGACGTTGAAAGCTTTCACCATGGCAGAGCAAGGCTTCTTGAATATAGAATTAAGGAAAATTCTCCCCTTTTGAACAAAAAATTGAAAGATGCCGAATTTAACGATGAAGTTCTTGTCGTAGGCATTGCAAGAGAGGATAATCTTTTTATTCCAAACGGAGAGGATAAGTTTCTTTTAGGGGACAAATGTATTTTTATGGGAACCCATGAAGGGCTTGATTTAACTGCCGCAAAGTTTTTTACCGATGAAAAAACGGATATAAAAAATGTTGCGATTATAGGCGGCGGAACGGTAGGATATGAGCTTTGTAAATTAATAGAAAAAACCAAAATAAAAGCAAAACTGATAGAAAAAGATTATAAAAGGTGCGAAACCTTATCCGAAAGCCTTAATAAAACGCTTATTTTGAACGCAGACGGTACAAATTCGGAATTTTTAACTCAAGAAGGTATCGGTCAGATGGATGTCGTTATTGCCGTTACGGACAGTGATGAAAAAAATCTTCTCTGTTCTCTTTTAGCAAAACAATTGGGCGCAAAAAAAATCATAACGAGAGTAGATCAGTTTGCAACGGCAAATTTATTTGAAAATGTGGGAGTTGATGTTGCAATTTCCGCAAAGCAGGCTGCATTGACGGAAATTAAAAACCAGATAATCGACTCTAAAATGGGTATAATTGCAACCGTAGAACGTGGTTTGGGGAAAGTTCAGGAAATAAAGGTTAAGCCGAATTTTAAAGATACTCCTCTTATGCAAATTAAACTTCCTTGTCGTGCGGTTATTGCAACAATTCAAAGGGGGCATAAAATCATTATTCCGAAAGGACAGACTTTAATCAGAGCAAACGATTCGCTGCTTGTATTTACCATGGAAAACGATGCACAAAAAATAAAGGAATTTTTCTAAATGCGTTTTAAAATTATTTTTAATACCGTTGGAATTCTTCTCAAGTATGTGAGCTTAATGTTTATTTTCCCCGTTATAAGCGCATTATGTTTTTTGGAATATAATTCGATACTTCCTTTTGTAACGGGCGGTATCGGTTGTTTTTTAATTGCTTCTTTATTTTGTAAAAATGATGCTAAGGAAAAAGACTTTGATACGGTAACAAGAATGGAGGGCTTTGCTTCCGTTATATTGTGTTGGCTTATGTTCGGGCTTGTTTGCACGATACCTTTGCTGTTTTATGATTTGAGTTTTATAAATGCTCTTTTTGAAGCATTTTCGGGGGTGTCAACAACGGGCGCTACGGTAATTTTGGATTATTCTTTGTACCCTAAAACATTTTTTATATATAGAGCCTTAATGCAATGGTTCGGCGGAATGGGAATTATCGTTTTATTTATTGCGGTTTTGCCTAAGTTTGCGGTTGCGGGCAGACAAATGTTTTTTGCGGAATCTCCAAACCCTACGGAAGAAAAGATTACCCCGAGAATAAGATATACGGCAAGTTGGCTATGGTCCATTTATATTCTTCTTACGGCTATACAAATCATTGCGTTGAAATTTTTGGGAATGAGCTATTATGATGCTATTTGTGATTCTCTTTCGACAATTTCCGCAGGCGGTTTTTCAAACAGACCCTCAAGTTTAATCGGGCTCGATGATAAGATTGTATATACCGTAGGGTTTTTCGCTTTTCTTGCCGGCGTAAATTTTCTTTTAACTTACAAAGTAATAATAAAAGGGAAAATTTTTGAACTTTTTAAAAGTGAAGAATTTAAAACGTATTTTAATATCGTTCTTTTATCTACCGTATTAATCGCTGCAATTTTATATTTCGGATATGAATATGACTTAAAAGATTCCTTTAAAAATGCATTTTATGAAACGGTTGTAACAATAACATCAACGGGTTCTTGTTCCGCCGATTATTCAACTTGGCCCTTGCGGGCAAAAATTTGCATGTTTTGCCTTATGTTTATAGGGGGGTCTGCAATATCCGCAAGCGGTTCAATTAAGCTCACAAGATGGATTTATGTCGTTAAATTTATAAAACGTGAATTAAAAAAAATGGCGCACCCGAGCGCAATTATTCCGGTTAAATTGGAACAAAGAATTGTTCAGGCGGATATCGGACAACAAATTATTATATTTGTTATGTTTTTTGTAGGAATTTTTGCGGTAAGTTCAATTTTGGTTGCTTTTATCGAACAGGATGTTACAACCGCAATAACGGGCTCTATTGCAACTTTATCAAATACAGGACCTGCTTTTGATAATATAATAGGACCTTTGGGTAATTATTCCACAATGAGCATTCCTACAAAATTAATTTTTATATTTAATATGTTTATAGGAAGGCTTGAAATAATTCCTTTTCTTGCGCTTTTCAATAAAGAACTTTGGGAAAAAAGAAACTAATTTTTATCAAGCTGCTTTTTTAGAGCTGCTTCAAGAGTTTGGATTTTGTTTTCCAAAAGTTTAATTTTTTCTTGTGCATCGTCGGCATTTATGTTTGTTTTTTCGTATTGTTTTTTTAATCTTGAATATTTGCCGTTTGCATCGAAAAATTGGCTCAACATCAATAATGAACACGATAAAACTCCGAGAGCATAACAAACAAGACACATTACAAGAAACGAAATTTGATAACTTTTATCGGTAAACATAATATTTATATTTAATAAAGAATCGTTGTATTGTCCTGTCATTAATACGAGTGTTAAAATTAAAACCGCCAGTATAACGCAAATTGTGCTCATTATTTACTCCTTAAATAATTTAAAACTTTTTTTATATCTTCATCATAATCTATTCTATATTCCATTATCTCACCTGTCACAGGATGTGTAAAGGCTAAAAAATAAGATTGAAGAACTTGCCCCTTTGTTTTTAAATTCTGAAAATCAATAAACCCTTTAGAACCGTACAAAATATCTCCAATTAAAGGATGATTTAAACTTGACAGGTGACATCTTATTTGATGAGTTCTTCCCGTTTGAAGTTTTAATTCCAAAAATGTCGCTTTTTGAAACCTTTCAAGTACTTTATATTCCGTTATTGCTTTTTGTCCTTCATTTGAAACATTCATTTTAACGGTTTTTCCCATATAATGAACAAGGGGTTTATCAATTATCCCAAAATCATCTTCAATTATTCCATGACAAATTCCCAAATACTTTCTTACCGTTTTTTTTGTTTTAATGTCTTCAGCTAATTTTTCATGTGCAAAATTTGTTTTGGCGGCAAGCATTAAGCCTGATGTATCGCAATCGAGCCTGTGGACTATACCTTGTCTGAAATCTCCCCCGATATTCGATAATTTACCTTTTGTATGATATAAAAGAGCATTAACAAGAGTATTGTCATAATTATGCGTGGTAGGATGAGTTAATAAACCTTTTTGTTTATTTAAAACAATCAAATAATCATCTTCATATATAATATCAAGCGGAATATTTTGAGGAAGAATTTTTCTATCTTCCTTTTTTTCTCCCGTAAATTCTACCGTATCTTCTTCTTTTAATTTGTAAGACGGCTTTTCAACCTTTTTATTAACGAGAATTTGACCGTTTTCTATAAGTTTTCGGGCTTGACTTCTTGATAAAAAGAAACGGTTTGAACAATAAACATCGAGCCTTTCCGAATCTTGTATCAATGCGCCGTATCTCCTTTAAAGCAACATAAAATATAAATTATAACCGATGTACAAATTAAAATGTCAAAAAGATTAAAAATCGGAAATTCTATAAAATTTAACTTTATAAAATCAAAAACAACTCCGTCCGTCATTCTTTGAACCGTATTTCCCAAAATTCCCGCAGAAAAAAAAGACGTAAAAAACAAATTTCCCCTGTTTTCAAAGGAAACTTTTTTAAATACATAAAAACCTATGCAAAAAATTGCAATTATTCCTAAAAATCCTAAGAATAAAGAGGAATTATTCAAAATGCCGAAAGCTGCTCCCGTATTATTTGTGGTCGATATTGAAAAAATCGGATTATCAATATTTGATTTGGAAAAAATTACGGACAAACTGTCGCACAATTGCCATAATATGACTGTGAGAAGAATATAAATAACAAATGCTCTTTTATCTTTCATATTACAGTTCTTTTTTAACGTTTACCCTTTTAATATAAATTCCCATACCCGAGATTGCGGCTTTTTTAATTTCATCTTCGGTTACGCTTGAGTTTGCTTTAATGTCAACGTATGGCGTAATAAAAGCAAATACGGTATTTGCATATTCATTTTTACCGTCTTTATTTGCAATCATAACTCTTTCCAAAACGCCGTCAGAATTGATTGACCTATAAGGATCAAAAGTTTTTTCGGGCGGCCAAACGATTTTATCATGCCCTATGGAACCTACCGTATACCTGTCTTCTTGTGGGGTTATGCTTAATTTTACCGTATATTCTTTGCCGGGGTCAATATTTTCGGGAGTTTCAAGAGTAAAATCGGTTTTTATGGCTTCGCCGTACAGTATTTTTGTCGTTTCATCGTATATTTCATTCCGAATGACAAGCCAAGAGCCGTTTTCTTTTGTAAATACGAGAGAATAATCGGAAGTTGAAATCATTTCTCCTTTAATGATTTTTCCTTCCGTATTGGTATTTTCACCTCCCTCGGTATCCATATTGTTTTTGAGGGTTTCTGTTATATATACTTTTATATCGTCGTTAAAAGGTTCAATTTTGGTAATTTTTTCTTTTGATTTTGCATTTTTGTACAGTTGAGCGGTAGTATCAAAAATTTTTATCGTGTCTTTTTTGTTATATCCGTCAAAACTTGTGTAATTTTCGGAAAAATATTTTTCAATACCCGACGAGTCGTTTTTATCCGAAAGTTTTATTATTTTTTTCGTAATTTTTTTAACTTCTTTTATATCTTTTGTTTCAACCGCTGCAAAAACCTGATTTGAAAATATTAATAAAGATAAAGTTACAAAAAAAGATAAAATCCCGATTTTTTTCATTATGAATCCTGTTTAAAAACTGTGTAATACTTATGGTCTCCATAATACAGTATAACTTGAAAAAAATCACCGTCTATATCGTTTATTTCTAAATATGATTCGGGAACGGGTTTTCTTTGTGTTTTTGTCGGGAACATTGTTCCTACGGTATTGGATACCCCCGTTTTAAATTTTTGCCATTTTGTCGTTTTGGGCTTCGGGTTGTACTTTTCATAAAAATGTTCAGGCACGATATCAATATTATAAACGGGTATCATGTACTTAACTTTTCCCTGTTCTTTAAAAAGAAGATAAGTTTTGCCGTTATATTTTCTCGGCGTTAAAAGATAATACCCCGGAGGAATAACGATATCTTTGAATATAAAATTCACCCCTATTCTCAAAAGCGGATAAGGAGAAAACATATATTGCGTATATTCTTCCGCCTGATACGGGTCAATCCCGAAAACAAATTCAAAATCGGCAGTTTCGAGCCCGTCATAGATTTTTTGAAAATCTTCGCCGTAAGAAGGATTTATAAAAAGCAACAATAATAAAATCAATATTTTCTTCATATTTTTTTTATTAATGATGTTTTTAAATTTATCAACTGACATAAAGTTTTTCATCTTCAAAAAGTTTTTTTGTATCCAAAAACATATATAACGTATCGTTTATAACGCACTCATCGAGGCAGGAAGTTGAATTTTGCGATTTTGATTTTAAAAGATTTTCTTCGATATCCATAGTTTCGCAGATAGAATCCGCCAAAATTCCCAGTTGATAATCTTCATGTTCCACAACAATAATGCTTGTATCTTTTGTTATGACGGAATGCTTATTTTCCGTATATTTTAAAAGGTCGATGACCGTTATGTAGCGCCCTTTTAAACTTACGATACCCACGATAAAATCGGGAGTACAGGGAACTTTGGTTACTTTTACGCTTTCAAATTTATAAAATCCGACGACACCCAGAATTTTAATACAGCAAATATTGTTATTAAGCATAAATTTTATGTATGTATCTTGGCTTTTTATGATTGCATAATTTTCTTGACGCATTTTTCTTGCGTAATGAAGCCTTCTTCTGTGGAGAGTTTCTTTTGAAGATACATCTCTAGGCAAAAACAAAGAAGCCGAATTTTTGGAAGTTTCCTGAAATTCTTCTCTTGAATTTATGCTTGCTTCGATATTTTCAAGATTGATTACGGTAGTTGAAGTGTCTTTATCGGTGTAAATTGCTTCAAGGTATGAATTTTTGGTTTGATACGGCGGTAAATTCAATAAAGACGTATTTATTCTTCTTATTTCACGAACGTTATCGATAATTATTCCGAAAAAGTCATTTTCCGTTTTAACGATAATAATTTTTGCATTTAAAGTATAGGGTTCTGTTGAAAGTTTTAAAATAGTTCTGATATCAACAATTTTAATAATCCTGTTATTATATTCAAGAAGTCCCACTATAAAATCGGGCAAGGATTCGGGGTATTCCAATTCGACAAGCTGCATAATGTCAAGAACGTACTTTGAATTAAAAGCGTAATTATACGCCCCGATTGAAAAAAATATATAACTTTCTTCATTAACCGTAACGGGTGAATTATTCATTGTTTTTAATTACCACCTTGTTTTTGCCTGTTTTTTTGGCTTCATAGAGTCTGCTGTCGGCTCTTTCAATCAGTTCTTCGCCGCTGTTTAAATCTTGATTAAACATGGCAGCTCCGATACTTACCGTAACATGGATTTTCTTTCCTTCAAATATGTAATGTGCCCCGTCAATTGCGGCTCTAAGTCTTTCAAGAGGAATAAACGCTTTTTCCAGAGTTGTTTCGGGCATTAAAATACAAATTTCTTCTCCGCCGTATCTGTATACAAAGTCGGTTTTTCTTAAAGTCGTTATGAATGCTTTGGAAACTTCTTTTAAAATATAATCGCCCGCAAGATGACCGTACACGTCGTTTATTTTTTTGAAATCGTCAATATCGACCATCGCAACGGTAATTGTTGTTCTGTATCTTTTTGCACGAGCGAATTCTTGCGATAATACGGATTTTAAATGCCGTCTTGTATAAAGGCTCGTAAGTTCGTCCGTTATTGATAAATAGCGGGTTTTTGTGTAAAGATATTTAACCTTCAAAAACAAATCAAGTTCCGATTGTATGGTGTGGATAAATTTCATTTTATTCCATTTTAAATTTTCTCTTGAATAAAGGCATAATTTTCCGGTCAGAATATCATTATAATAAAAGTCAATTTCTTTATACGATTCAAAATCATCAAGAGAATTAAGCGGAGCTAAATCGCCTTCGTTTGTGATTTTTTCGGGGGTAAAATCGTTTTTGTTAACGGATGCATGAAAAATTTTCTGCCAAAGTTTTAAAATTAAATCGTCCGACAAAGAAACATTTTGTTCATGGAGAATTAACCTTTTTTTTGCCGTTGAATCGGGAGAATTAAAATAAATGCAAGCCGCATCATAATCGGAGATTGCGGATAAAATATCGTAGATATCTTTTGCAAGGGCATAATCGTCTTTTGTGTAATCGGTTAATTCCCTGAATTTATTTGTAATGGTTGTTTTCATTAATTCTTCGTCAAGAATTTTGTTGACTTCGGACATAATGTCGTTTTCGTCAATTTCATAGCTTAAAAGTTCTTGTTTAATAATGTCGGAAACGGGCATTTTTTCCATGATTTCCTTTGAAGTGTTTACGATTAGCTTCATATCAAAATCTTTTCTTAAAAAAACGTCTGCCCCCGATTGAGTTCCCCAAAATTTATCTAAGTTTTTGTCAAGAACGGTAAGCATAATAAAGGGAATATCTTTGGTTTCTTTATTACTTTTTAACAATCTGCAAAGTTGATATCCGCCCAAATGCGGCATAAGAACATCTGATAATATTAAATCGGGAGTTTCTTTATATACTTTTATATACCCCTCTACTCCGTTATGGGCGGTTGCAACGTCAAACCCTTCTCTTTTGAAAAATATTTTTAAACTCGATAATTGTGTTGCCGAGTCATCAATAATCAGTACTTTTTTTGCCATATTCCAATAAATTTTATATAATAATAATAGTTATTATACAATAATTTTAAAAAAGGGGAAATATGTTAAACGAAAATCAAGAATATAAGGGAACTTCGGTTAATCAACTCATAGACAGCCAAATGAACTATTACATCGTTTGGGGCGTGGCTATGCTTGCAGGCGCTATGTTAATCGGCTGGTTCGCATCCGCAAAGGCAACTTCAATGGAAAATGCGGGACAAGGTATGGTTATGCTTGCGTTTTTCTTTTGGCTTTGTTTTTCGGGGCTTATATTATTCTATATTAATATTTCAAAAGAACATTTCCGAAAACGTTTAAAAAAAATCATTGTATCTTCCGTAGAATATGCGGACGTTGAAGCAAAAAACGTAGAAAATCTTTCAAAAGAACAAAAAGACGCTCTGAAAGATTCTTTTAAAAAATTGAAAAATGCCGATAACCTTGTGGCTGATTTAAAAGAACATTTTGACCTTTTAAATAAAATTATAACCGATACCAGAAACCAAACTTCGTATTCTTTGGATAAAACAAACGAAGAACATTCCGCCGTAAAAGCAAATATTGAGAAAATGTTTGCAATAAGACATAAAATTCAAACAATTGCCGAATTAATTCTTGAATTATCCGAGTTTATTCAATCAATTTCATCTACAATCGGAACGGTTGAAGATATAGCGGAACAAACAAACCTTCTTGCCTTAAATGCTGCGGTTGAAGCTGCAAGAGCAGGTGAGCACGGTAAGGGCTTTGCCGTTGTTGCGGGTGAAATCAGAAAACTTGCGGATGAATCAAAACAGGCAACGACAAAAATCACGTCTTTAATTACGGATATTCAGCAAACAACAAATTCTACGGTTATTGCAACCGAAGAAGGAACAAAAGAAATCGAATCGGGGATTGACCTTGCTCATTCGATAGGTTCAAACGTTGAAGAATTAATTGAAATTATAAGTGAAATTTCAACCAAAACCTCGGATATTGAAAACGTATCCCAAAAAATTAACAGAAGCACCGAAAAAGCCGATATATTCCTTAAAGATTTAAACAATACCCTTGAAGTAACGGATAAAACTCTTGAAGAAAGTGCTAAAAAATTAGAAAACATAAGCGAAATTACAAGAGGTTTTAAAACGGTAATAACGGGTGATTAAGGTCAGGTAATCAATTATGGAGTTTCTTCAAGAAGAACTGGATGAAATTTTAAATATTTTTTCTCAAGAGTCCACTGAAATTTTACAATCAATGGATAAAAACCTGCTCTTGCTTGAAAAAAAGCCTAAAAACCTTGATGTTGCCATGCATCTTTTTAGAGATGCGCACAGCCTCAAAGGTTCAGCCAGAATGCTCGGCTTTGAGGGCATACAAAACATTGCGCATAAAGTCGAAGATGTTTTGGGGCTTATAAGAGAAGAAAAGCTTCTTGCCACATCAAACGTGACCGATGCTATTTCTGCGGTTTTATCCCATATTGATATGCTTATTAAAAATACGATTGACCAAAAGGAAGAATATATAAGCGAAGACACCGCAAAATATACGGCAATGCTCGATGAAATTTGCAAATCCCCCGAAAATCCTTCTTGGGCAAATATGGTAAAAGAAGAAAAGCCCAAAAAAAATAACGAAGAAGAACAAAAAAAACCCAAAATTAATTTTTCAAAAATTGATGATATGGTTGTGCAAATGGCAATTTTGTATTCAAAAGCGCTTCAAGAGAGGGATTATAAAAATTTTGCACTCATAAGAAAAAACGCCGAAAGTATTCTTCAAAAAACGGAAAAACTCGAAAACTTCGAGAAATTAAGGGAATGCTTAAAAGTTGTATCGGAAATTTCAAAAGACTTAGAAAACGATACGGATAACAACGAAGAAAAACTCGTTAATTTTAACGATAAAATAAATTCTTTCATTCATCAATTTAAAGATTTTGCCAAAAAAGAAGGATATGACACCAAAAACGATTATTACGACAACAGTTTCCAAATTTCCTATGATGCGGATAATGATAACGAAGATAATCTTGAAAACGAAAGTGAAGATTATGCTAAAACGGAAATTACCGAACAAGACTCCCGTTTTAAGAGTGTTGAGCTTTTGGATTTAATAAATAAAGCAACCGAAACTATTGTTGATATTAATAAAAACAAACATTCCCTTGCAGAGTTAAAAAGCCTTTTAAATGAAATAGTTTCAAGACTCCAAAGTGACGGACTTAAAAAAACTTTTCAGACAATATTAACCATAATTTTGGGTTTTGAAAAAAGTAACATTAAACTCGAGCTTGATTCAATCGAAGCGATTAAAGAAATTTTTGTGGGTACCGCAGGAATTGTCGAAACAAAATTTTCAAAAGATACATACTCCGATTCAATGGATGAAATCGACATGATTAACCAAAAAGCAAGCATAATTGCCCAAATGGTTAAATATGAGCTTGAAAATCCCAATCATCGCACAAAAACTCAAAAGTCGACAAAACCCGTAGACTGGGCGCAAAGTTTTGATACGTCGTCAATAAAAACTTTAAGGGTTAATTCCGATAAACTCGACAAACTTCTTAATCAAATAGGAAATTTAATTGTTGCCAGAATCAAATCCCATGAAAATGTCGGTATGGTAAAAACAATTCAGGATGAACTTATGGAATTGCAAAAACATTACCATAAAATCGGCTATTATATGAAATTTTACGAAAAAAAATATATTCAGGAAAATAAAACGGCGATTGATGAAACTCAAGCAGGGAAAAAAGACTCTCTTGTGTCTTATAATAAGCAGCTTATGGCTTTTCATAACGCCAACGCCGAAAAATTAGGGTATATTTTAAGTGATTTGGGGCTTTTAATGAAAGAGCTTCAAGAAAATAACATAAAACTTAATTCCACAACCTCCGAAATTGAAAACATGGTTAAAACAATGCGTGTTTTGCCTCTTTCCAATGTTTTTAATTTGTTTCCGAGAATGGTACACAATATCTCCAAAGAAAAGGGCAAGGAAATTGAGCTTGTTATAGAAGGCGGAGAGGTTTCAGCCGATAAAAAAATTATTGAAGATATAAAAATTCCGATTATGCATGTCGTTAGAAATTCTATTGCCCATGGTATTGAAATGCCCAGAGAAAGAGAACGTATCGGAAAAAATAAAGTAGGACAAATTACTCTGCAGGCAAGTCAAAGAGAAAATAAAATCATAATCAGCATAAAGGATGACGGCAGGGGCATAAATATTGAAAAAATTAAAACAAAAGCAATTGAAAAAGGGCTTGTTTCGCCTGAAGCCGCCGATACAATGTCGAAAGAACAACTTGCAAACTTTATTTTTTATCCCGGTTTTTCAACGGGCGATTCCGTTACGGAATTATCGGGAAGGGGCTTGGGGCTTGATATAGTCCACAGTAAAATATCTCAATTAAACGGCAGAGTTGACGTTTTTTCGGAAGAAAACAGAGGAACCGTTGTTACAATGGAACTTCCGACAACCATGGCGACAATGAAAGCGTTTATTCTTCAAGAGGGCGGACAACTTTTTGCAATTCCCGCAGGAAGTATTAAAACCGTACTTCGGATTACCAAAGAAGAAATTAAAAAAAGAGATGAAAGATATTACTTTATCTATGACGGCGAATCTATTCCGATTTGCGCCTTGTCTTCAATTTTGGGTATAAAACGGGAAGAAGATAATAAAAGCGGAAAATATACTCTTATGGTAATAAAAGCGGAAAGCGCCGCAGTCGGAGTTATTGTCCAAAAACTAATAGGCGATGAAGAAATTTTAAATAAAAAACTTCCCGAACCTATGCTTAGAGTTCATAATATATCGGGTATTACAACTCTCGCAAACGGTGAGATGTGTCTATTGCTTAACGTTTCGGATGTTTTAAATTCGGGAAGAACATCCGTTGACAAACTTGATACGACAAGATCTTTAACCTTGAAAGACAATTCCAAATATAAAATCCTTGTTGTTGACGATTCCGTTACGACAAGGCGTCTTGTCGGAAATACCTTAACGTCTAACGGATACAACGTACATGTTGAAACTAACGTAAAAGATGCCATAAGGATTATTGAAACGGAAAAATTCGACCTTATCGTGTCTGATTATGAAATGCCTGAAGTGAGCGGATATGAATTTGTTCAAATGTTGAAACAAAACGAAAAAACAAAAAATATCCCCATTTTTATTTTAACTTCCGCCGAGCGCCCCGAAGGGCTCAAAGAAATGTTCATTGAAGCGGGAGCCGACGAGTTTATTAAAAAAGATAAGTTTGAACAAAAATTATTTATTAATCTTGTCGTAAAATATGTAAATTACGGAAAAAATCAATGAATGTTGATGAAATAGTAAAAAAATATTCCAAAAACAAAAATCATCTTTTGCATACGAAATTTTTAGCACTAACCCTTTTTCAAAAACTGAAACCGATATTTAGAGAACTTGAAAAATATAATAACGAAGCCGATTTAAAACTTTTAGAGTGCGGAGCTTTGCTCCATGATATCGGGATAAATTTTGAAGATAAGTTTAATCTTTCTCATCATAAAGCGGGCGCAAAATTCATTTTATATAATAAGCCCGATGAAATAGACGAAAAAGATATAAAAGTTTTGGCCTGCCTTATAAGATATCACAGAAAAAGCCTGCCTGATAAAAAGCATAAACTTTATAATTCCCTAAACGACGAAGATAAAAGAAAAACCGATTGTTTGGCTTCGATTATAAGACTTGCGGATTCTATGGACAATCGTCATTTGGGATTGGTTGAGGATTTCATTACGGAGTATGATTTTTCGGGTAAAATTTTGACATTTGAATTTCCTCCAAATATAATGATTGATGAAGAACTTGTTAATGGAATGGTACGGAAAACCGACTTTTTAGAAAAAGTTTTTTCCGTAGAAGTTAAATTTAAAAGAGGCTAAATGTTTAAGAAAGTATTGTTATTATTGGTTTTTTTAATTCCCCTAAGCGCTTTCGGACAAACAATCAATGCGGGAATTTCGGTTGACGTTAATAAAAGCGACAATCAAGACGTGCAGAATTTTGTTCAAAAATTGCCAAAAATCGAAAAAGATTTTGTTGACTTAAATTATTCCATTGAGCTTAAAAATATTGATATTTTATCTGACGATGATTTTGTTTTGGATGTGGGAGCAAATGTTCCGAATAAAGTTTTAAGAACAAATTATGTATCGGCGCCTTTGGAATATGAAGTTTCCCTCGGCGTGGGAAGTGTTGAGGGTAAGGACAATTCAATGAATACGATTGAATATTTAATCCAAAAAGACCCGAACAACAGAGAACTTTTGTTTGCTTATTCAATTCAGCTTAAAAAAGAAAATAAATTAACGGAAGCGCTTCAAGCTGCGCAAAAAGCAGTCGATATTGACCCTGATTATGCGCTGGGACATTTTTTAAAGGGCGATATTTTAAGGCAAATGGCAAAATTTAAAGAGGCGGTTGATGAATACCTCTATACGACTCAAATTAACCCCTATTGCGCCGATGCTTATTATAATATAGCAAAAATATTGGAAATTCTCGATGACAGGGATTTGGCGTTTGATTACTATAAAATGGCATATCAGGCAAACCCGAATGATAAAGAATTAATGAATATTATTATGGATAATTATATTGAATTATAATTTATTGCATTAATTCATACTGTTTAAGTAATTTTTTTGCTTTATTCGAGAATTTTCTGATGTCGTCTTCAGGATATACGATTTCGCAATAATTTCCGTATTTCAACAATCTTGAAAACAATTCTTCTTTGTCCTCAAATCTGCTTGTAATAAGAATTTCTCCCGTTCTGTACCTTGCTTTTTCACCTTTTTTCAAAGTGTAATTTTTAATAAGTCTGCCCGTAAGTTTGAAAACGGTATCGTAAAAAGGCTGAACGGTGAATTTTTCATTATCGTAAAGAGGCTTTATTTTTTCCGTTTTATCAAGTTTGAAAATTTTATTTTTATAATTTTTTAAACTTATTCCCGTAATGAAAATCCCGTCCCGTTTAAATTTTAAGCCTTTATAAAGAATTGATACATAAGATTTATTGCCTTTTAATTTTACTTTTATTTTTTCTGTGTTTTCCTTTTCAAATTTCATAAGTTTTAACAAATGCTTATTTGTGATATCGGAAGGCTTAAAGTCTATGCTTAACAGGCGTTCATTAACTTTAACCTTATCTTTTATGAATTTTATCATTTTGCTTTTGGTGTACAAAACTTCCCTGTTTGAAGTTTGTTTATAAATTTTATCTAAAACCGATAAAAATACTAAAAAACCTTTTAATTCGTCTTTTTCAAGAGTGATTTCAAACGGTGTGTCAAAAATGTACAGCTTTTTATTTATGTATTTAATATCAAAAGAAAGCGCCCTCAAAGTTCTTATATATTTTGTGACCGTTAAAAAATCAATGTCCGTATTTTTGTTTTGGAGCATACGGGATAAATCTTTTCTGCTTTGAGGGTTTCTAAAAAGCAAATCAATAATATCAAAAATTTTTAAACCCGAATTTAAGAACATTTTTGATATTTCCCTAAAGTTTCTTTTAAAACTTGAATTACGTCGTTTTTTATTTTCTCGTTTTGAATGCAGGTGCAATTTTCGCCCAGCGTTAAAATTCTCTGAACTATGAAAAAGTCGTCTTTTTCGTTTGTTTCTATTAAAAAAGTATCATCAAACTCCGAGATTATTTTTTCCGTATTGTCAAGCAAATTGTTCTTAAAATACTTCTTCTTAACTCTATATCTTACTTTTCTTTTTTGTTTACCGTCGAGTAAATCAAATTTTAAATCTTTGTTTTTTTGAAAAGATTTTATATTATCAACTCTTAATGTTAATATTCCGTTTTTTTCGCCGTTGCATTCAACGTAAATTTTGCCGCCTCTTTTTAAAATTGCAACCGGCAAAACTTTATACTCAAATTGCTTTCCCGAAGGCGAATCATAAATAATAATCCCCTTAACTTTCTTTTTTATCGCAGTTTCGAGTTCGCATAAAATTTTTTCGTTAATGAAATCGTATGATGAAAAATTTGCGATTTTTTCATATTCTTCGCCGAAAAAATCGGAAATTTTGCGATAAAATTTTTTAAGAGCAAAAATTTCTTTATAGCCCAAAAAATCCAAGGAAACATTCTTTACCATATCCAATATTGCATAATCCTCGCCGTTAAAAATCCTGAAGGGTAAATGTTTATCGGCAAGCGAAATTTTGTAATTTTCATCCCGATTTTTATGAATAATATTACACCCTGTTTCGATTAGAGTGTTTAAATCGAGTTTTAGCGTTCCCTTGGAAATTTTTATTCCCGTACTTTTTTGGAGTTTATCAATGATTTCGTTTTTCGTATAATCTCCTTCAAAAAGCATATTTAATATAAAAACCAGCCTGAAACCCGTTCTTAGTATATGAGTATTTCTTATGTTTTCCATAAAAATTAAAATAGCACAATAAAACCTTCTTTGCTCAATAATTTACAAATTCTAAAAAAAATGTTAGTATGAATATATAGTTTAATAGGAGAAACCGTCCATGATTTCCGATGAACAGTATGAAGAACTTCTTAAAAAATATCAATACAGCTTTAAGAAGGGTGATTTAGTAAAGGGAACCGTTGAAGGATACGACAGCGAAGGCGTCATTGTTGATATAGGTGCAAAATCAAGCGCAATATGCCCCGAAAGAGAATCAAAACTCAACAAAGAAGATAAAACGGAAGATGTTTTAAAGTTAGGTGAAGAATACGAATTTTTAATCATCAAAGATGAAGATGAAGACGGAAGACTGACGGTATCGTATAAAAAAGTTGCAAGTGCATATAATTGGAAACAGCTTGAAGAAATTAAAGCTCAGGATAAAATCATTGAAGGAACGGTCGTTCAAGTTGTTAAAGGCGGTATTTTGGTCGATGTTTTGGGAATAAGAGGTTTTGTTCCCTCGTCTCACCTCCGTTCAAAAGAAACCGATTCTATCGTGGGACAAACAATCGAACTCAAAATTTTATCAATTGACGTTCTTCAAAACAACTTTATTTTATCAAACAGAAAAATCTATTCCGACGGACTTGAAGAAGTTAAAAAAGATGTCTTTTCACAACTTGAAGTCGGTCAAATCGTAAAAGGCGAAGTCGTAAGAATTGCCGATTTCGGCGCATTTATTGACATAGGCGGAGTTGACGGACTTTTGCCTTTATCTCAAATAAGCTGGAAATGGGTTGATCATCCGGGTGACATCCTTAAAATCGGTGAAAAAATTGATGTTGAAATTATAGGCGTCGATTTTGACAAGCAGAGAGTTTCTTTGAGCTTGAAAAACTTGGAGCCTGACCCTTGGGTTGAAGCAAAAGGAAAAATTCAGGAAGGTGAAATCATTAAAGGTAAAATCACAAGAATTAAACATTTCGGCGCATTTGTCGAAGTTTATCCCTGTGTTGAAGCGCTTTTGCCTCAAGCGGAAGTTATTCAATACCAAAATGAACACAACACCATTCTTGATGTCGGCGAAGTGATAGATACGGTAATTTTGAAGTTCAATCCCGATGATAAGAGAATTTCTTTAAGCGTTGATTTATCAAAAAAAGCATAGAAATTCCAAAATATAATTTAAAAAAAAGCCCCTTTTTAAGGGGCTTAAATTTTGGTTTTTTCCTCTTTTGTGTAATTTGTGGCAGTTAAATGAGTGGTGTTATGAATTTCTCTTTATTTCCTCTTTATATTTATATAAAATAATTTATATTAAAAATATTGCTTTTTTATATACGAATAATGCAACATTCCTTAACATTTGTAATACAATTGAAACTGTTTTTAACATGAGTTATACTGAATAATAGACGAAGTATGTACAAAATCGTTTAAATGGTATGTAATTAATGAAAAAGATAAAATATAAAAACAGCTTCAAATCAGCTTTTTCGCTGGCGGAAGTTTTGATTGCTCTTATTATCGTAACGGCTTTCATGGTCGTTATGGCTCCGGGGATTACAAAACGTGTAAAAACAAAAAATAAAGAAAGTTTAACTTTTATCTACCAATATCAGGATTATGCGGCAAACAAATCGGGAAAGCCCCTCAGGTGTTATGCTTCAGGTGTTGGTTCTGCAGTCAGTTTTTCCCAGACTACTAATTGCTCCATTTATGAATTTACCGTACCGGAAAATGTGTACTATATTAACGCAACCCTTGTAGCGGGCGGCGGCGGAGGCGGTTCATCGGGCTCACAGTCTGATTCTTCGGTGGCATTAAAAAATTCTGTTAAAAATTATATCAATCCTGATAACAACTATACAACTACCGTTACGGCGTCATATTCCGGTTCGGGAAATGAACTCTTTTTGCCCGATTTTACAAATGCAATAAGAATCGGATATTTAGCGGCAAAAGGTAAAGACGGCGAGAGTGCGGGCACTGCCGTTAACAGCAGCAATGTTGTTAATTTGACACATGGAGGAAAGGGTGGAGATTCTTCTCCTCTTATACTAAACCATGATATTCCTAAAGAATATATGTTTGGGCGCAATTATAAAGCTCTTTTGGATTGGCAGCAAAATATAAATACTCAAGCAACCATAACTCTCGGTAGAGAATCTGACGGTTCAATGTATGTTGCATTTACAAATGCATCGAATGGTGGCAGCACATCAACAAATGAAATAAAATACAGAATTGATGCTTCAAGTTTGGCAGCGTATTGCGTTGTGGGCGGCTCAAGTTACTCGTACGGAACAACCACTTTTAATGATTATTGTCATGTGTTGTATGATAATTATTATCCTTCTGTTCCGGGCGGCGGCGGTGAGAAAGCAAAACAGTATACGGAAGGTTGGGGCCGTGCCAGCGGACAAATTATAAAAGGTGGCCCCGGTGGAAGAACTGTTGCTTATATGGGCGCAGGCTCGGGCGGTACGGGACAGGATGCAGTAGTTCTTGGAACATACTGTAATACTAACGGGTATGTATCTCATCATGTAAATAATTATTATTGTCAAAATTTCACCACCGCAACCATGTCGACTTCTACTCAAGGACAAAACGGCGGAGTTCTTATAGAAAGAAACAGTATGGGTATGGGAACGCCCGGCGGTGGCGGTGCCCCCGGTACCTTTGCAAGGCTTCTTGCAATCCCCGTTACCCCCGGTGAAAAACTTTATATCTACGTCGGCGGTGGTGGCAAAGGCGGTGTTGCTTCTCCTTCTAACAGAGGTTATAGCATAGGAAGCGACGGTGTGGGCGGTGTTTCATCCGCAATTGCAAGAGGTTCCGAACTTATGTATCTCGTAACGGGCGGAAATGCAGGCGGCAGAGGCGGTATTTTACAATATACGGGCACAAAGCCTACCAATGTAATATCAGATTATAAAAATCGATTTGGGTTAACAGGACGTAACTTTGCTTATATTTTTGCAGGCAGCCAAGATTATTTGAATGCTATGCATATTGACGATACTTTAATGACGACGGCTGCTATTACAAGCGGTGCAAGCCTTACTTCTTATGGAAGAATTTTAAAATACCCTTTATTCGATAACGAGCCTTATAAAACTTTTATTCAAAATACCGTGGATCGTTCAAGCTGGGACGGTAAATACGGCGGTTACACAATAAGTTCCGTTAACGGTACTTCCCCCAGAATTCAAAACAGCAGATATGACGGTTTATACCCGAGAGTTTTAATTAACAATTATTTGGCTGCATATATCGGAGGAGGCGGCGGCTTATCTTTAACTGACGGCTCTGCTTCTTGTCCTCCTTATTTCATGGGTAATTTTGACGGCAGAACGGACTCAGCGGGTAATTATACGAATGCTACATATAAGAATACCTTTACTTTATCAAATAACCAATATTATGATATAAATAAATATTTTACTCATTGTAATGTATCATCTCCAAATGCCGAAGAATTTGAGATAGTTCTTCCGAACGTACTTGAAAGAGATTACGGTTCAGCAGGAAACGGAGGCTCGGGCGGCGGTTTTATTAATACACAAAGAAGCGGAAACGGCGCAAATGGCACTCCGGGGTATGTTGTGCTGGATTGGACAAGGTAAGAAAGGTTTAATCTTAAATAAAAATGAAACAATTAAAGAGTTTTTCACTTGCAGAAGTTATAGTAACTTTATTAATATTGTCCGTCGGACTTGTAGCTTTAGCTCCGCTATTCTTAAAAAAAACGTCAATAAAAGATAGGCATTATGAAATTTATTCATATACCGATTCAAATAATGCTAAAAATAACGTATGCTATCAAACATCAGTGTCTGACGGTTCTTCAACGGAAACTTATATTGAAACGAATAAGTGCTCCGAATATGCTTTTACTGTTCCGACAGGCGTTAATTACATTGATTTAACTCTTGTAGCGGGAGGCGGCGGCGGAGGCGGCGCTGCAGGCGGAAAAACAATAGATAAAGAAGCACATATTGTAGGTGCTTCTATAATGAACGGTGCTTCCACAACGGATGTTATGGAAACAATTAATCTGTACACAGAAAGAATGAAGAATTTTAAAATAAACTATATGTCGGGTTACGGTGAAGCCGGAGAACCTTTTAGCGAAAGAAGATGTTTATATGGCGGAACTTATTGCGCTCCAAGAAGCGGAAGAACTTCGCCGGCTCTTGTCGATTTTGAATGGCCTTCATTTTTAATCGGCGGTTATCGCCATATTGCAAGCATAAGAGCTCCAAAACAGGTAACTATTAAACTTGTTGACGATCAAACGATTAGAGATCCGTACAGTTTTTCCGTTCAAATGTTTGAAACGGATTATTCAACCAATATGGCGCAATACTGGATAAACGGTTTCGGAGATGAAAGAGGAGAGGACTATGCTCTGACTTCAGGAACTACCGATGCATATTTCGGCTGCTCATACGGAGATGTTTCTTTATTTCAGGGTAGCGAACAAAGGGGTAACTCATTTTTTGAAAAGTGCCATATTCCTATGAGAAATTATCGTCAGGGTTATGGGGCAGAATACGGTTCTTTTGTATATTCAGGATACAGCGTTGCGAATAAACAACCTTTGCTTGGCGGTGTTCCGCATTCTTCCGACGGACAAGCGCTGGGTTACGGTACATGCGGACAAGGCGGTATCGGAGAAAGCGGAATATTTCTTTGTCCTGATAATGCAAGCATTTGCTCCGTTAATAATGCAACGCCGACAGCGTTATTAAATGTAGACGGTAATGAGGATTGGACCAAAATGTATTTTGGTGCAACAAAGGGTGAGCCGGGGTGCATTTATACAAGCTGGGTTGAAGAAGATGCAGGCGGAACGGGCGGCGGCGGCGCAGGCGGCACTATGGTGAAAATAAAACGTTTAAAAGTTACTCCCGGGCAAACTTATTATGTAAGAGTAGGTGCGGGCGGTACAGGCGGAAAAGGCGGATATACAAGTTCTAATCCTACAAACGGCTCAGACGGTACGGGCGGAGTTTCAAGTGCAATATATGACAGTTCGGGTAACGTAATTTATATGGTAAATGGCGGTGCTCAAGGTATTGGCGGCAAATATTCAACTTCTACCGGTACGCCCGGCGCAATAGGTCAGTCAGGAAGAAATGTACCGAAATTGTTTACTTCATCAACATATAGTTCTATTGCTACGCCTACTTTAGATACAAATTATGTTAATTATGTAACGAACGGCGGAAGCTATGTTACAAATACGACGGGATATCCGAGCAGTGTTGATAACAGCTATACAAAACTGTTAAATTATCCGATTTTTAATGTAGAACCCTATAAAACGATTGATAGAAACGGTGCTGCAACTAAATCCTCTACGGATTATACCCATGGCGGCTTTAGCGGATATGAAAGAACGAATTGGAATAATGTAGTTTCAGGCAGCTCCCAAGTTAGTAATGATACATATGATAACAATCACAATTTCGGTTCGATTAACGGTAGACAAAACGGCTTTTGGTATACTAAACAAATAGATTCCGCAAGAGCTATTGCATACGTCGGTGGCCTTGGCGGTTTTACGGGTTTTGGCGGTAGAGCAGGTTGTGGCGGATATTTTAACGGCGATCAATACGGTTGTGGTAATTGGGATTTTGACGGTACTAATTGCGTTAATTCGGACCTCTCGGCTTGTACGGGTGATGGTTGCGTAAAAATGCATACTTATCGGGAAACAATATACACTAATAGTGAGGAAGGTACTTTTGCCAGAAGTTTTCCTTATACGGCACATAAAGTCGCTCATTATTTTGAAGGGTGTGTTAGAGATGAACACAATAACGGTGCAACGGCAACTTATCAAAAACCCGATCCAAAATCGGGTAACTATGGTTCAGGCGGTACAGGCGGCGGCGGCGGAGGATACTCGATAAAACTCGGAGGCGGTTCGGGCGCTGCGGGTCAAGCAGGGTTTGTCGTAATTGAATATGTCAAATAGGTGAAATTAATGAAAAAATATATTAAAAAAGCAGACAGTTTTTCTCTTGTTGAAATCATGATATCAATTACCATTCTTATGTTGGTATTAATACTTATGTTTCCTGTTGTAACGCAATATAGAAAGCACAACTCGTCAAAATTTGCAAGAGGCGGTTCGGCATTATTTTTGTATAATTACAATAATTTAACAAATGAAGAGTCTTTTGTTAATTATACTTGTGCTAAACCTTCAAGAAGCTATGATTACAGTAGCTTAATTCTTTCTCCGAGATATGTCGGTAAATGTCAAAAATATGAATTTGTTATCCCAAAAGGCGTATATAGAATTAATCTCACCATGGTTGCAGGCGGCGGCGGAGGAGGCGGTGCCGCAGGAAGTATGTTGTATACAAAAGATTTGTATTACGGAAATACAACATCAAGCGGTACATACCTTGTAGAAAAGCTTATAAATGTTCCGAAGGCAAGAATTAAAGAATTAAAAATTAATGCTCTTGTCGGAAAGGGTGCTGACGGAAGCAACTATGACGGAAGCAGTAATTCTTCGCAATTGAACCTTGGTACCGGAGGACGTTCGGGTACGGGGTTATTTGATGCCGTTATTATGGGGCAGGATATTGTTACTCAGTTTGAACCCAAATTATACGTTAACGAATTTGACCCAAAAGTGGATTTATCTTTTATAACCCAAAGTGATGTTGATTCCATAAGAAGTAGTAATTCTTATTATTCGTCTTTATCGTCTTTTGCGGGACTCGGCTTTTTGGTTGATACCAAAACAAGTGACGGAAGTTATACAAGAAATGTTAATATGAATGATGATAATTACGGTTTAAAGGGGTATTATGTAGCCGATGGCAGCGTATCATCCCCAAGCTATATGCTGTTTTTGGGTATTCCAAATAATACATACGGCAAGGCAAGTAATGCTTTTACTTGGTTAAACGGAGATACAAAAGCCGTAAAAGGATTTGATTCCGAGCAATATTGGGCGATTAATGAAGCAAATATCATGTATCCTGTGCCCGGAAAAACATCTGTTTTGACGACAAAAGGATATACTGCCTCGGGAGTTGTTCTTCAAGGCGGTGAAGGCGGAAGCTTTAACTATGCGGGGCGAAGAGTAGGTGCAGGCGGCAGGGGTCAATCAAGACAATTTTATTGTGCTAACTATCTTTATTGCCAGTTTAATAATAATATTAACGGCGTATATGGTGAAAATACTTCATCAGGATATGAAAATTATCCTACGGTTACAAGAGCAATGGGTCGTGCTGATTACCAAACGTCAAATTCTACCGTAAACTTTCAAAATTTCGGACATGTAACTTTAACGCTTGAACACCCGGGCGGTGTCGGAAGTGGCGGAGTGGGCGGAAATTTAATCAGAGTTCTTAATTTCCCTGTTAAGCCCGGTGCAAAATATACAATTGTTGTCGGTGCAGGCGGAAAAGGCGGCAGTGCGGGACATTCAGGAAGAATTATGTCAGACGGGTCGCTTATGCAAAATGCGACGGTAGGTTATGACGGAGAAGCAGGTTCTTCAACTGCAATTTACGATGAAGAAGGAAATACGCTATTTCTTGTAATAGGCGGAATAGGCGGTTTTGGCGGATATGTAAATACGGGAGCACTTACCGTTCCTGTCGGAACAACGGTATCATCAAGCGGTCAACAGGTAACAACGATAGATTACTCTAATTATGCTCCAAATCCCGATTTACCAAGACGTGCAGAGTTTGCAAACATGTCTTTCTTTGGAACCAAAAGCTATTACGGTCATACGACAGAAGGCTCGTTGAGCAGAGCGGGAAATTATGAATATCTTAATTATGATCCGAAATATATTTTGTATTCTACATATAAATTTAATTCAATAAGTGGTGGCGAATATAACCTTAAAACTACAAATGTACTTTGGTATACCCCCGGGGGTGCAAGACAAGCTATTAAAGAAGATATTAATTTAAAAAGAATGGTTTATACACATCTTTATGATTTAACATCTCCGTATTATGCTCTTAGTATAAATACTTACAATCCTGGCAGCACTACAAATATAAATCCGTATACACAAGATTATAATGGTTATTTTGGTAGCTTTAGCGGTTATTATAAACCCTCATCTTCGGAAAACGGTTCTTATTATTCAAGTCTTTATAATTATGTGAGTTTAAATTCCCCCGTATATGAAACGTTTACGGGCGGAAGTTCAAACTATGTCTATAATGGATTATATTATAAAAATGTTGACGCTTCGTACAGCTTTAAATATTATCCGGGCGGACTCGGCGGTTTTTCGCCGCTCGGTACAAAGGCAGGTTGCGGCGGATTTTTTATGGGTAATGAAGCCGCATTCGGACGGGATGAAAGAAGCATTTCTTATGAACCGAATAAATTCCAAGGGACTTTTGGTTTACCTATAAATAATCAACATATATTCTTCAAAAGAGATGATTTTTTTGACGGTTGTACATATTCTACCCCAAATGGTCATACTGCCGAGTTTATTCCGCCTCAATATTCCGTTGAATCGGGTGAATATTTGGGCGCAGCAGGTGCAGGCGGCGGAGGCGGCGGCTGGAATATGCAACAAGGCTCAGGTAGTGGCGGTGACGGTCAAAACGGTTATGTATTCATAACGTGGAATCGTCCTGAGGAATAGTTTTTCGATTGTAAAAACGTTTATATTCGTAAGTTTTAAATCGGAATATTAAATTTTTTCAAAATATAAGGGGTATAATGTTGACATTATGCCCCTTTTTTCAGAGAATAGTATTTGTAACAAAATATTGACACAAAGTAAAAAGGAAAATAAAAATGGCAGTACCTAAAAAGAGAACGGGTAAATCGGCACAAGCTAAAAGAAGAGCTAACTGGAAAGCAACGGTTCCCGCAACAACAACATGTTCAAAATGCGGAGCAATTGTTCCGACGCACACGGTTTGTCCCGAATGCGGTTCATATAAAGGCAAAGTAGTTTCGATTAAAAATCCGAACTTTAAAGCTGAAGAAGAAGTTAAAGCGGAAGAAAAGCCGAAAGCTAAAAGAGCTTCAAAGAAAAAATCTGAAGAAGTTAAAGCTGTTGAAACAACTGAAACAAAAGCTGAAACAGAAGAAACAAAAGAAGAAACTGCAGAATAGACTTGACTTATCGGGGAAATTAGTATGACGAGAATAGCAATAGACGCTATGGGTGGAGATTATGCACCCGCTGCAATAGTAGACGGGGCTGTTTGGGCTGCGCTTGATTATCATGTTCCGATTGAACTTGTCGGAAAAGAAGATGAAATAAAGGCAGAGCTTGACAGAATAGCGAAAAAAGGAATAAATTCCAATCGTGGCGGCTATTTTAAACATAAAATCAAAGTCAACCTCGATGAGTTAGATATTAAAATTACAAACGCAAACGAAGTAATTGAGATGGGCGAAGCCGTCGGACAGGCAATCAGAAAGAAGAAAAATTCTTCCATTGTTCTTGCCGTCGAGGCGGTTTCAAAAGGCTCATCGGATGCCGTTGTTGCTGCGGGTTCAACGGGCGCCGCAATGGCTGCAAGTTTATTCGGTTTGGGAAGATTAACGGGAATTGAACGTCCCGCTATTGCTCTTACTCTTCCTACGGTAAAAAGACCGTTTATGCTCCTTGATGCGGGCGCAAACAGTTCTTCGACTCCTGAAATGCTTTATCAGTTCGCTCTAATGGGAACAACTTTCGTAAAACATGTTTACGGTTATGAAAACCCTAAAGTCGGCGTTTTGAATATCGGAGAAGAAGCGGGCAAAGGAAACGAGCTTGTTCAAACCGCATATAAACTTCTTGAAGAAAATCAAGACGGTATGAACTTTATAGGCAATATTGAAGGCAAAGAAATTTTTAAAGGCGCATGCGATGTTGTCGTTTGCGAAGGTTTTGTCGGCAACGTTGCTCTTAAAACCGTTGAAGGCTCGAGCTCAATGCTTTTTGAGATGATAAAACAGGAATTTGGAGCAAATATTATTTCTAAAATAATCGGTTTAATTGCAAAGCCTTTTATGAAAAGAATTTATAAGAGAATAAATTACGAGGAATTTGGCGGTGCGCTTTTATTGGGTATTAAAGGCATAACTGTTATTGCCCATGGAAGAAGCACGTCTTACGCCATTAAAAATGCCGTTCGTGTCGCAAAAGAAGCGGTTGAAACGGGCGTAAACAAAAAAATTACCGAATTTTTCCAATAAAAATAGGATGATAAAAATGAATTTTAAACCCGTACAGATAGTTTCTATCGGAAAGGCGGTTCCCGATACCGTAGTTACAAACGATGATTTGTCGAAAATTTTAGATACTTCCGATGAATGGATTTCAACAAGGACGGGAATTAAACAAAGATATATTGCAAACGGCGATGAAAATTCAACACTTTTCGGGGCAAAAGCTGCAAGTGAAGCAATTTCAAAAGGTAATATAAATCCTTTGGATATTGACGTTATAATTGCTGCAAGCTCAAACCCTTATAATGTTTACCCTTCAACAGGATGTGCGATACAAGAAGCCATCGGCGCTAAAAATGCAATTGCATTTGATATAACGGCGGCTTGTACCGGCATGCTCTATGCGCTCGAACTCGGGCGCAGCTTAATTACGACGGAAAAATATAAAACAATTTTGCTTGTTGCAACCGATACCAATTCAAAATTCGTCGATTGGAACGACAGAAGTACATGCGTGCTTTTCGGGGACGGAGCGGGTGCAATTGTTATAAAAGAAGCGGATGACGGAATTGATGATATATTATCTCTTGAAATCCACTCAGACGGTAGTGTCGGGAAATATATAACCATGAATTTAATCGGAGATAATTGCCCGTTAGTTGAAAAAAGTTCCAAAGGAAGCAATAAAATTACGATGAACGGCAGAGAGGTTTATAAGTTTGTTGTTCAAAAAATGCCCGACTCGGTTATGAAAGCGGTAGAGGATGCGGGCTTGACACCTTCCGATATAGATTATCTTGTTCCTCATCAAGCAAATTACAGGATAATTGAGGGGCTTCAAAACCGTCTTGAATTTTCGGACGATAAAGTTATTGTAAATATTGATAAATACGGCAACACATCTGCGGCCTCGGTTCCCATTGCTTTAACAGAAGGCATTGAACAAGGAAAAATCAAAACTCCTTCAAAAGCCATTTTATGCGCATTTGGGGCGGGGATGACTTGGGGAAGCGCCGTTGTTCGATTGAGAGAAAATTTAAAATAATTTTTATTTTTTGGGGGAGTGAATTTATGAAGAAAATAGCTTTTATGTTCCCTGGGCAAGGAGTTCAAGCCGTCGGTATGGGACGTGATTTATATGAAAATTCAAATGCTGCAAGGAAAGTTTTTGATTTTGCGAATAAAGTTTTAAATAAAGATGTTACAAAACTTTGTTTTGAAGGGCCCGATGAAGAATTAAAGCAAACGATTAATACTCAAAGCTGCCTTTTGACCGTTTCGATTGCTGCGCTGGAAGCTTTTTTTGAAAAAACTAACGGAAAAATTAAGCCTGATTTTACTTTGGGGCATTCTTTGGGTGAGTATGGCGCAATGTATGCGTCGTCCGTTATGGATTTAGAAAATGTTTTAAAGGCTATTCAAAAACGTTCCGAAGTTATGCAAGAGGCTTGTACGTCGTCCAAAAAAGGAACAATGGCGGCCGTTTTGGGATTAGATGAAAACTCGATTAAAGAATGTTTGGAAAAAGCTTCGACAAAAGGTTTGGTAAGCGTTGCAAATTATAATGACCCGAGCCAAATCGTTATAACGGGTGAAGTCGAAGCTGTTAATTATGCAAGCGAACTTATTAAGGAAAAAGGCGCAAAAAGAGTTGTTCCGCTTGCCGTTTCGGGTGGTTTTCATTCAAAATTAATGGAGAGTGCAACAAAATCGTTTAAAGAATTTGTACCTTCTCTTATAATTAATGATGCTAAAATTCCCGTTGTTACAAATGTTGACTTTGAATTTACAACAAAAAAAGAAGATTTTGTTTTAAAAATGCCCGAACAAATAAGCTCTAGCGTATATTGGGTTCAATCCGTAAAGAAACTTCTTGATAGCGGAGTTGATACGTTTATTGAATTCGGCGCAGGAAAAGTTTTATCCGGAATGAACAGAAAAATTTGCCCTGCCGAGGTTAAAACTTATAATATATCAGACATGCAAACTTTAGATACGGTTTGCAATGAGTTTGATTTAGCAAGTGTATAAAAAGGAGAAAATTATGTCGGAAAATAAAGTTGCAATTGTAACGGGTGCTTCAAGAGGAATAGGCAGAGCTTGCGCTATTGCTCTTGCAAAAGCGGGAGTTGACGTTATTGTTAATTATGCGGGAAATGAAGAAGCCGCAAACAAAACGGTTCAAGATATTAAGGCGCTTGGAGTTAATGCGGTCGCAAAAAAATTCAATGTTGCAAATAAAGAAGAAGTCGAAAACGCAATAAAAGAAATTTTCGATGAATTTAAAAGAATAGATATTCTCGTAAATAATGCAGGAATTACTCGTGACGGGCTTTTTATGCGAATGAACGAAAGTCAGTGGCTTGATGTTATTAACACTAACTTAAATTCCGCATATTACGTTACAAACCCCGTTTCTAAAATTATGATTAAGCAAAAATCGGGTGCAATCGTAAATATGGCAAGCATATCCGGAATTTACGGCAATGCGGGTCAAGCAAATTATTCTACCGCAAAAGCGGGCTTAATCGGTCTTACAAAAGCTCTTGCAAAGGAACTTGCTTCAAGAAACATAAGAGTTAATGCGGTAGCTCCGGGGTTCATTCAAACCGATATGACAAAAGATTTACCGACGGATGCAATTGTTGAGAGAATACCTTTAAAAAAATTGGGTCAGCCCGAAGACATTGCGGCTGCGGTTAAATTTTTAGCGTTGGATACAAATTACATAACGGGACAGGTTTTATCGGTAGATGGCGGACTTGTTATTTAAGAAAAGAATTTTAATTACGGCGCTTTTACTTATTTTTTGTAAAAGCGCTTATTCCTATGAATCGAGTTTCCCTTTTCCTTTTGAATTCGGGCATTCAAGCGATATATATTTAGATGTTAAAAAGCCCGAAACAAAAAAAATAAGACAGCAAAATCAAAAGGCGCAAGAGCTTTTAGAAGCAAAAGGAATAAAAAGGACTCCCGAGGATTTTGTAAATTATATTAAGAAGAATGATAAAGTTGCAATTGCGCTTCTTCTCGATGCGGGGTTTGACCCCAATCAAAATATAAATTCTTCTTTTCCGCTTTATTATGCGGCAAGATATAACAGGCCCGAAATCATCGATTTATTGATTTCAAGCGGAGCAAATCCGAAAAAGGATTTAACTTCCCCCGTCAGATTTACAATATTACATAAAGATTATTATTCTACGAAAATATTGCTTGAAGCGGGAGCAGACGCAAATTACAGGGATATGACAACAAACGAGACGCTTCTTTATACGGCGCTGAAAAAGAAAGAATATGACATTGCAAGGCTTTTAATTCAAAAAGGAGCAAAACCCGATAATGAGTCATGCCGCTTAATCAGTAATAAAAAACTTGAAAGACAACTTGGAGTTTCCATAAAATAGTTAAGAAATATTAAACAAAACGGTTAATATTTTTGAAAAAAAAGAGAAATTGTGTAATCCTATTGTATAGGAGTGAGGTTGAAAATGTACCAGACATTATCATCTGTTATTACGGATAAACAACACCAAGAGGCTAAAGCATTATCCTCGAGGTTAAGTGATTCTATGCAAAGAAAAAGAGCGTATGTTGAATTTACGGGAGTTTTCTTTGCGATTGATTATTTAGCTTCTCAAAGACTGAGAGCCAATACCGCAAGAAGTATATTCAAATGTAACAGGCTGTATAGGGATTTTCAAATTGCCGATATTTATTGCAATTCTCACACTTTATATGTAATAACGACTTACGGCTCAAGCCAAATTAAAATTCCCGTTTTACATTCAAAATACGAAATTTTACCTGAGGCATATTTAATTGTTGACCTTAAAATAGGTATGAAAGAAGCTGAAGTAAAAGGTGCAATTTTTGCGGAAGACTTACACAAATACGAAAATGACGGAAGATATTATAAAGCCGATTTTGATAAAATATCTCCTATTGAAAAATTAATTGAAAAATTAAAAGTTTATACCGGAATTAAACCTTCAATCGGGCGCCATTTAGATTGTATGAATTTATTTGTTCCGTACGTTGATTCTGAAATAAGCGATACGGATAAAAAGTTTTTAATAAGACATATATTGTCTTGCGAAACATGCAAAAAAAGTTTGATTGAAACAATCGAATTTGATGAAACATCAAAAACAATTACGCAGCATAAACCTGTTATAGCCGATGTTCAGGAAACTCAAAAAAAACCGGAACAACAAATTGTTACAAAAGAAAAATTTATGTCTAAAATTGAAAGCCCCGTAAAATCTGACGGTGAAAGCGTTAAAGGTGCAATTGACATAATCTATAATCCCGAAGATTTTAAGGGTTTAAAAAATGAGAAAATAGGCTTTTCTTCCGTTGCGGATATTCCCGATAACTTAAAGAAAATGGCTGCAATTTCTGTTGCCGTAGTATTTTTATTGTGTGCTTTGGTTGTTTCCGCAACAAGTCTTGCAAACCGAAAAAATATGCCATCCAAAGAAACTCAGGAATACGTTGAGGACACTGCCTATAATCAAGAAGAAAACAACGGGTATGATGATTTTGTTGCACCTAAAATTGATGAAAGAGGCGGATATATGACCGTTTCTAAAGTTTCGTGGGAAGTTTCATCCGACATTAAATCGGAATCTCAAAGAAATTTCCTTCAACAAGCAGGAAAAACAATTAGGTTAAATCTTCAAAACGACTTGTTGTTGTCTAATCAAATCGCTATGAGCAACAAAGTTAAATTCGATATAAGATTTTTAAGGGACGGCAGTTTGGATGAAGTTATTGTAAGTAAATCCTCAGGCTCGGGCGCAGTTGATGATATGTTAAGAGAAAGCGTAGAAAATACCCTTAGATATATGCACCCTCCAAAAGGAGCATTCGTAGGAAATAAAAACGGTTTAACGCTCGTCGTAGAATTTTAAGATATCATTTGTATTTGATACAAGATGAATATTAAGCTTATCTTTGTTTGTTCTAAACCAAGTCAATTGTCTTTTGGCAAAATTTCTCGTATGCTGTTTAATTTTTGAAACGGCTTCGTCAAAATCCTTGTATATATTGTCTTCAAGATCGAAAAATTCTCGATATCCAATCGTGTTATATAAAATTTCCAGTCTGCCGTATTTTTCTTTATTTTTAAGCCATTCTTCATACAAACCGTCTTTTATCATAATATCGACTCTAAGATTTATTCTCTCGTAAAGTTCTTCTCTTGAATAGTCTTTCATAAACCAAAGGGTTTCGTATTGTTCGTTGTCTTTTCTTTCATATTCTGAAATTTTACCTTGAATTGCTTCCGTTAATTCAATTGAGCGTATGATTTTGTCACGATTATTTTTATGAATTAATAATGCTCTTTTTTCGTCCTTTTCTTTTAATATTTCATAAAGTTCATCATTTGTATATTTTTCGAGCTCTTTTCTAAGTTTCGGATTTTGTCCGTATTCGGGCAGATTTTTACTGTCTAAAAGGCTTTTTATGTAAAACCATGTTCCTCCTTGAATTATTATCGGAGAACTCTTGGAATTATCAATAATTTCTTTTGCGCCCCTTACAAAATCTCCACAGGAATAATCTCCCTCAATCGGGGATTTTATATCAATTAAATGATGAATAATTCCTTCTTGTTCCCTTAGAGTTGGTTTTGCGGAAACTATGTCTAAATCTTTGTAAACTATTCTTGAATCGGCGCAAATAATTTCCGTATTGAGATATTTTGCCGCTTCAATCGAGAGTTTAGTTTTCCCCGAGGCTGTCGCCCCCGTTATTACCAAAATTTTCTTCATATATTGAAAATATTAGCACAATAATATAAGCTATGAAACAAACTCTTAATACAAGTGCGATAAACATAAAAATCTGTCCCAAAGAAGCCGATATAACTTCAAAAAAGAACAAAACAAGATGTATTAATAAAATCAGGAAAAATAAGTAAATCGTGGGAAAGAACTTTTTAAAAACGGCTTTAAAGTTTTGAACAATTCCCGTAATTACGTTTGGTGTTTTATTGAAATATAATGCGGGGATTGTGTAAAAGAAAAGAATGTAAAACGAAACGGAAGCCGTAATTATAAAAAGACTTCTTTCAATAAGCATTTTCTTTTGTACTTCGGGCAATGTGGTAATATAGTTTGCTATTGCGTTTTTATCGTTTGTAAGAGAAGCTATTTGCATTAAAATTGCGTCTGTTTTACCAAACAGTATTGAAGCAACGTTAGGAATGCCCGTTTGAATTAACATAAAAATTATGATTAAAAGTAAAATCGGAAAGAAATACACGGGAATCGAACCAAAAAACCCCGACTTTAAATTTTCGAGTTTTTCATTTATGTCCTTATCGTTTTTTAAGGTGACAACTCCTTTAATAAAGCCGAACCAACCCGCAAAAAATGCGGTTGAAAACATTAAAAGGAGAAAAGAAAACGTATAAAAAGCGGCTTTTGTTTGCGATAAAAGAATATTCGGTACGATAATTCCCGCAAACATAAGATAAATCACTAAAAACAAAGTAATTTGCGGATTATTAATCAACATTGTCAAAGATTTTTTATGCGTAAATTTCATAAATTTCCTCTTTCCCTTGTGTTCATATATAATATAATAATAATGCTTATCAAAATGCAAGGGATAAAATGTTAAGATTTTCAAAAGACCATAATCTGAAAGGTGTATTGATTTGTGCGGAAGGCATTGACGGTTCGGGTAAAAGTACACAAATTGACCTTTTATACAATTGGTTAAAACAAAAACAAATTGATGTTATTTTAACAAGGTGGAATTCTTCCGAGTTGATTTCTCAAACGACAAAAAAGGCAAAAAAGAAAAATCTCTTGTCCCCAAGAACATTTTCCCTTTTACATGCCGTTGATTTTGCCGACAGATTGGAAAAAGTTATAATTCCCGCCATGAAAGCAGGGTTTGTCGTTCTTGCCGACAGATACGTTTATACGGCTTTTGCAAGAGATGTTGCAAGAGGCGTTGATAAAAAATGGGTAAGAAATATGTATTCTTTTGCGATTAAACCCGATTTAACGGTTTATTTCGATGTCAGTGCAAAAGTTTCTTTAAACAGACTTTGTTCAACAAGACAGCCCAAATATTACGAAGCGGGAATGGATTTAAAACTTTCAAATAATCCCTATAAAAGTTATGTATTGTTTCAAAACAGAGTAATTGAAGAATATAAAAACATGACGGATGAATTTAATTTAATAAAATTAGATGCAAATGATACCATTCACTCCAAGCAGCTTGCAATAAGAAATATGGTTCAAGATATTTTAGAGAAGAAAGGAATAAAAATCTAATGCTTCAAGAACATAATATGCAAGGGCTTTTAATCGTTATTGAAGGAACCGACGGTGTCGGAAAATCAACGCAGGTAAATTTGCTTAAAAATTATATCGAAAGTGAATGTTACGGCTGCATGCTGAGCGAATGGAAAACATCAAGACTTATTTCAAACGTTATAAACGAAGCAAAAGATAAAAACCTTTTAAATACGACGACTTTTTCCCTTTTGTATGCGGCAGATTATGCGGAACGTCTTGAAAATGAGATTATTCCGGCACTTCAATCAGGGTTTGTCGTAATTTTAGACAGATATGTTTATACGGCTTATGTAAGAGATTCGGTGAGAGGTCATGATATTGGTTGGGTAAAAAATCTTTACAATTATGCTCCAAAACCCGATTTGGTTTTTTATCTTGACGTTTCGGTCGATGTCTTATTAAAAAGAATAATAGGTTCAACGGGGCTTGATTATTACGAATCGGGTCGTGATATCGGTCTTTCTACGGATATTTACAACAGTTTTGAAATATATCAAAAAAGATGTATCGAAGAATATAAAAAACTTCAAAAAGAATATAATTTTATTAACATAAACGGGGAACTTTCCAAAAAAGAAATCCATGAAATAATTAAAAGAAAAGTAAAAGAAGTTCTTGATTTAGGAATTGTAAAATAAGACACAAGGGGGATTTTTCATAACGCCTTTTATTCCGATTGTTTTTTAAAAAACCGTTATTAAAATAAAAATATGGCTGATTTTAAAGAAAATTTGTATGAGCTTCTTGAAGTTGAAGAAGGTGCAGATATTGATGCAATAAAAGCTTCTTATAAAAGACTCGTAAGGAAGTTTCATCCCGACATAAATAAAGCAAAAGGCGCCGATATAAAATTTAAACTTATAAACAGCGCTTATAAAACGCTTTCGGATTTTAACAAAAAGCAAGAATACGATTTGTTTATATCCAATAAAAAAACGGTCAAAACTCCAAATGAAGAATCCGTAATTAAAGAAACCGTAATTTCAAGTTATGAACAAATAAAAGGCTCTAAAAGAACGGTAAATATCTTAAATGCAAAAATTTGTCCTAAATGCGGAGGAAAAAAATATATAAAAGGCGTAAAATGCGCTTTTTGTTTGGGTGAGGGTAAAAAATCCGAACATAAAAAAATTGAAGTGGAAATCCCCTCGGGAATTAAAGAAGGGGAATTTGTTTATGTCGGAAAAATCGGTGGTAATAATGTTTTTCCGAAAGAGTTATTTTTAAAAATTAAAACGGCTAAAGCGCAAGAGATGTTTTTAGAAAAAGGAAAAATCGTATTTCTTGTTGAACTACCCGTATATGATACAATTTTGGGGGTTGAAAAGGAAATAAGCATTAATAATAAAGAAATTAAAAAAATTAAAATTCCCCCTTTTTCAAAACATGGGGACAGAATAAAATTGAATTTTCAATACGAAAAAAAAGACTGTTATGCGCAAATTGAAGTAATTTTTCCAAAAACGATTTCAAATGAAGAAAAAAATTTATATGATAGAATAAGGAAAATAAATTCAGAGAAAAAAGATGTTTGCAAAAATAAAGGAAATTTTTGAATCAATACAGGGTGAGGGAATTGATATAGGCAAAAAGCAGGTTTTTGTGCGTTTTTGTCATTGCAATCTCAATTGCAGATTTTGCGATACTGATTTTAGCGAAAATACGGGGTATATGAATTTATCGGAAGAAGAGCTTTTTGATAAATTAAAAAAAACAAATGCCGATACAATAAGTTTAACGGGCGGAGAACCTTTATTGCAAGTCGAATTTTTACATTCTTTTTTGTCAAAGTATAAGAAATTTTTAAATAAAAAAATATACCTTGAAACAAACGGCGTTTTGTACGAAAAATTGTCTAAAATAATTGATTTAATTGATGAAATAGGCGCCGATATAAAAATAAAATCTTCTACGGGAGAAGAAAACCGTTTTTATGATAACGAAAAATTTTTAGCCGTTTCAGGATGTAAGGCATTTGCAAAAGTTGTTTTTACGGAAGATATAAAAGAAGATGAAATTAATTCCGTTTTAAAGCTTGTTATTAAATTTAACATTCCGTTAATTTTACAGCCAAAATCTCCTTTAAGCGGTTCTATTCCTTACATGGAAATTTACAATAAATTTTATGAAAAATATAAAAACATAAGATTAATTCCCCAAACCCATAAATTTTTAGGAATAGATTAAAATTTATCCGTTTTAAGTTTCGGAATTGAATTGATTAAAGTTTTTGTATATTCTGTTTTCGGATTATTAAAAACATCCTCAACAATGCCTTCTTCTTCGATTTTACCTTTATTTAAAATTACAACGTTTTTGCAAAGGTAAGATACAACGTTTAAATCGTGCGATATAAAAAGGTAGGTTAAATTATATTCGTTTTTTAAATCAATCAAAAGATTAATAATTTGCGCTTGAATACTTATATCGAGCGCCGAAACGGGCTCATCCGCCACAATAAACTCGGGGTTTAAAATTAATGCTCTTGCAATCGCAATTCTTTGCCTTTGCCCTCCGGAAAATTCGTGGGGGTATTTTTTTAAGTCATATTCCGTTAATCCGACGTTTCTTGCCATTTCTAAGATTTTTTTTGTCGCATCTTTTTTAAAACCGTATACATCAAGCGGTTCTTTTAAAATGTCGAAAACTTTCATTTTTGGATTTAAACTTGAATAGGGATTTTGAAAAATCATTTGACAATGTTTTCTAAAATCTTTTGTTTCTTTTTTGTTGAATTTGGTTATGTCCTCGCCTTTGTACAAAATTGTTCCTTTTGATATATCGGTTAATTTTAAAATCATATTACAGACTGTGGTTTTGCCCGAGCCTGATTCGCCCACTAAACCTTTAATTTCGCCTTTTTTTATATCAAAAGAAACATTTTCGACGGCGTTTGTCTTTATTGTATTTTTTGAAAAAGCGTTGGCTTTTGATTCAAAAGTTTTATATACGTTTTTGATTTCAATAAGATTTTCCATTGAATTTAATGTACACTATGCAAGATAATTTTTCAATTCTTCAATGTGGGGAATTTTTCTTAATTTTCTTATCGCTTCATTTTCAATTTGTCTTATTCGCTCTTTTGAAAAACCAAGAATTTTTCCCGTTTCTTCAAGAGTTTTTACGCTTTCTCCCAAAAGCCCGAAACGGTTTATGATAATAAATTTTTCTCTTTCGGTTAAAATTTTCAGCATATTTTTTATATTTTTAAATAATAAGTTCCTGTCGGCATTTTTTTCGGGACTTAATAATGTTTCATCTTTTATATAATCTTCAAGGCACAAATCTTCCGCAACGGGTGTGTATATGCTGACGGGTTCTTTTATCATAGCTTTTTTAATTTGTTTAATTTTATTGATATCCGTTTTTAAATATTTTGATAATTCGGTATCGTTCGGCTCTCGCCCCAAATTCACGCTCAATTTTATAATTGCTTTTCTTAAATTTCTGATTTTATCGCTCATGTGAACGGGTATTCTGATTGTTCTTGAATAGTTTGCAACAGCTCTTATTATTGTTTGTTTAATCCACCAAGTTGCATAAGTTGAAAATTTAAACCCTTTTTTATAATCAAACCTCTCTGCTGCTCTAATTAACCCCAAAGAGCCTTCTTGAACCAAATCCATAAATAAAAGTCCTTGTCCCGTATATTTTTTTGCAATTGAAACAACAAGTCTTAAATTAGCCTGAATAAGTTTCTTTTTTGCGATGATTGCTTCTTTTTTGTCTCCTTCAAGAATTGTTTTTCCGATTAAGACTTCGTTTTTTTTATTTAATAATTTAATTTTTCCTATTTCTTTCAGGTAAACTTGAAGAATTTCATCTTTATTCATTATGTTGTTAAAAGTTTTTGGTTCTTCGTCAATATTTTCTTCGCACAAAAAATCTTCTAATTCTTCGTTGCTTAATTCTTTTTCCATACTTTAAAACCCTCTTTTGCTTATTCTTTTATAAAAGACGTTTAATAAAATACAAAGTTCCAAAATTAAGCAAAAAAAATGCGGCTCAATCGACCGCAAAAACATTGTTAAACCTTTTACGGATTTTTAGTTTAACACATTTTATTTTAGCTCTTTTTCATACTGCTCTATGAACATATTATAATCGGCAACCGCATCGTTGTAGATTTTTCTCATAAAGTCTTCTTTTTCGCTTCCGAGCGCTTTTCTGTATTGTATTCTGGCGTATTCAAGCATAATTCTTTGACATCTTAAAATTTTCTTTGCTTCTTTCGGTTTCAGTTTAATGGGAACAAAATGCGTAGTTTCTTTCTCCGCTTCTTTTACCGTAATTTCCCTGAACGTACTTAACAGTTCATCATAATTAGTTTTTTCTGCTGTTTCTCCAACCATAATTTCTATTGGCACCTTTCTGTTCTTACACGAATTTCCAATAACGATTTCTTTAACAAGAAAGATGTCGGTTTTTGGAAGTAGAAACTTTAGAAAAAGAAAATGAATATTACAATATTTTTACAATAATGTTAAAAGTTTAAAAAAAGCGAGAAATAAAGTTCTCGCTTTTTGAATGAATAAATTTTACATTAGACCTAATACTTTTTTATACCAGCTGAACGTTTCAAGTTCGACACCGTTAAATGTCGTTTTTAAACATTGTTCTTTGAGGTAATTTTGAAATTCGTCATTGAATTTCGATTTGATAGGAGATTTTACACTAAGTTTTTCAGCCAAAGCAACCATGAATTGCCCCCTTCCTTACACCTTTTCGACCTTTTTAAAACAACACCGATTTTTGAAAATATTATAGCACACTTGCTGCATGTTTAAAACACTAAGAATAGAATTTTTTGCTAAAAATTCACAATTTCTTTACAAAACTTATGTAAATTTTTGTAAATACTCCTGTTACAGCCTTTTGCCGTCTTTTATTTTTTAAAATACTATCAAAAGTTACAATTTATCTAAATTCTAAGGAAAAAACCATTTTGATTGTATAATTATCTCAAGGAGTTATATGGCGGAATTATATAAAACAAAATTTATCACGTTAAAATCAACCGATATTTTCGGGCATGATTGGTTTTATACAACAAGAGAAAACGCAAAAAACGTGGTTGTTATTCTTCCTTTAATTAAAAATGAAAACGATGAGGATGAAGTTCTTTTTTTAATTACAAAGCGCCCCCCTCTTATTGCGGAAAATAAAGCGCAATATTGCGTTGAAACTCCTGCGGGGCTTGTGGGCGATGAAAGAAGAGATGAAACAATTCAAGAAGCTCTAAAAAAAGAACTTTTAGAAGAAACGGGATTGGTTGCAAAAGAATTTAAGATAATTTTGGATAAAATTTCATCTTCATCAGGGTTAACGGACGAATCTTCCGTTATGGCAATTGCTTATATCGAAGATAAAGAAATAAAATCAACTCCCATAAGTGATAACGGAGTTATACAAGATAGAATTTACGTTAAAAAATCTCAAATAAAAGAATTTTTAAACGAATGTAATAAAAAAGGCTGGGCAATAGGTGCTCAGACTTTGGCGGCACTATATTGTTCGGATTGGGAATAAACTTATGAAACTTGAATTGGCAACGGCAGATACCTCATTTGATTATAAATTTATTTTATCAAGGTTATATCCATACATTAAACCTTTATTGTTCAGAGTTTTTATAACTCTTGCGCTCTCAATACCGTTAGGACTTTTGGACGGCGCAATGACTTTTGCGATAAAACCGTATATTGATGTTGTCGTAAACGGTAATCCTTGGAAAGTTTATGAAGGACTTACTTTAACAAGAGATGTTTTGGTTAATGCAATTCCTTTTGCAATCGTGATGTTTGCAATTATACAAGGAGCTTTAAGATATATTAATACATATCTTGCGGAGTGGTTAAGCAGCAAAATTTCAAACACCATTAAAATTGACCTTTTTGAAAGGTTTGTTAAAATGGACTCTTCTTTTTACGATGAAAATTCGTCCGGCATGATAATTGCAAGATTTTTATACGACCCCGATACAGCTTCAAGAACGGTTATTGAATCCCTAAAAAGGCTTTTAACCTGTGCGACGGAAGCCTTGGGATTAATATGTGTTTTATTGTATACGGGTTGGAGGCTTGCAATAGTTGGCATTTTAGTTTTGGGAGTCGCTTTTATTCCACTTGCTTTAATAAGAAAGAAAATTAAGGAAGTGTCAAACGGTTCAACCGTTATTGGCGGCGGAATAGTTACTAATTTTAACGAAACCTACCATGGAAATAAAATCGTAACGGCATACGGGCTTCAAGATAAGATGTTCCATAAGTTTGAAGGACAAGTAAGACAACAGTTTGACCTTGCTATGTCTTTAACAAAGCGTGTAGGCTGGATGAGCCCGATTATGTATTTTATTGCAAGTATCGGTATTGCAATCGTTATGTTCTACGGTAATTCTTTAATTATAGCGGGAAAAATGACAACGGGAAGTTTTGCAAGTTTTGTAACCTCACTTTTACTTTTGTATAAACCCGTTAAAGATTTGGGCGGACAATTAACAAACCTTCAAGGAGTTTGCGTTGCGGCTTCAAGGGTATTTGAACTGTTTGATATTATTCCTGAAATTCAAAATAAGGAAAATGCAAAAGAATTAAAAGGTATAGAAAAAGGAATATCATTCAATAACGTTTGCTTTGAATATGTAAAAGACGACCCTGTTTTAAAAGGCGTAACGTTTAACGTATACAAAAACCAAACGGTTGCGCTTGTCGGAAATTCGGGTGGCGGAAAATCGACGATAGTAAATTTAATTCCTCGTTTTTACGATGTAAAATCAGGCTCGATTACGATTGATGATGTTGATATTAGAGATTATAAACTCGAATCTTTAAGATATAACATAGCAGAAGTTTTTCAAGATAACTTCCTTTTTTCAGGCACGATAAGAGATAATATTTTAATGGGTAAATTTAATGCTACCGAAGAAGAAATTGAAAATGCAATTAAATTGGCTCATGTTGATGAATTTATAAATTCTTTGGAAAACGGGATTGATACTCAAATAAGCGAAAACGGTACGGGCTTATCGGGCGGACAAAAACAAAGAGTTGCAATTGCAAGAGCCATTTTGAAAAATGCGCCGATAATCATTCTTGACGAAGCAACCTCTGCTTTGGATAACGTTTCTGAAGCAATTGTACAAAGAGCGCTTGAAAATTTAATGAAAAATAAAACGGTCTTTGTTATTGCACACAGATTATCAACAATTAAAAATGCCGATAAAATTCTTGTCATAAATGAAGGGCATTTGGTTGAAGAAGGAAGCCATAACGAACTTATGAATATTGAAAACGGTCAATACAAGGCATTGTATGATATGCAATTTAGAAAAGAAGATATTGAAAATTAAAAAATAGCGGGCATTTTAAGGATAGATAAAATGCCCGTAAAAAGTGTATTCATAAGTTGGTTTGTATGAGATTAAATTTACGAAAAAGTTAATTTATTTTATTCAACGGCAAGTTTTTTCTTGTCTTGTTTTTCGACAACTTTTTTTGGAGCGGTGATTTTTAAAACACCGTCCTCAAGTTTTGCTTTTGTATCTTCAATATTAATTTCCTCAGGGAAGTAAACCGTTCTTGAAAATTCTCCGTATTTGAATTCGGATTTTCTGAAACTTTTTGTATCTTCTTTTTTTTCTTCATGACGTTTAGCACAAACGGTTAAATAATTTTTATCAATTTCAATATCCAAATCTTCCTTTTTAACGCCCGGTAATTCCGCCATAATTTTGTATTCCGTATCTTTTTCGTGAATTTCAACGGGCATTGCCATTTTTTCGTAAGTTTCGCTCATTACATATTCCGGAAAGAAAGAATCAAAGTTTCTGTTCAAAATCGAACTGATTTCATCGTTAATTGTTTTAATAAATCCGTCCGGAGATTTTTTAACTAAAAATTTCATAATTTATACTCCTTTCAAACTTTCTATTTGTCTTACATTCTTATTATGACCTCTTTTTTTTCATTTCCTTAAAAATTAATCAAATTTTAAGAATTTGTTTTTTAAATTCCTTAAATGATTTACAAGAGTAAGGAAATATCGGTATAATTGTTCTATGGTATCTAATTTTGATTTTCTGAAAAATAAAGATAAAAAGCTCTACGATATAATGATTGACGCCGAAAAATTGTATCGTGACGGTTATTTTGTACAAACAATAGGACAAGTGAGGAAATTTGGAGAAATTGTTTCTAAAAACGTTTTAGGAGTAAGAAGAACAACCGAAGAAAATTTCAGTGATGTTCTCGCCACATTAAGCGATATTTTAGGCGATAACCAAACGGATAAAGAATTTATCGACGACCTTTATTTTATTAAACAAAAAGGTAATTTGGCGGTACATGACAGCGCAAGAGAATTGGGCGGAGATGTTGCGCTTGAATGCTTGCAAAGAGCTTATGAAGTTTCGATAAGCTATGCGCTTAAAAACGGCTGGGGAAATAAAAAGTTGTTAAATTCGATTTATAACGTAAATACTCTTATGACGGGAAAGAACGAAAAAATAACGGAAACTTTGAGCGAGCAATACGAGAAAAAGAAAGAAGAATTTCAAAAAAAAGAAAATAAATATCCTCCCGTTAAAAAAGAAAAAACTCCGGCCAAACAATTAAAAACAAAACCCAAACCTAAAACAAGCAAGAAAAAAGAAACAAAGAAGATTGAAAAAAAAGAAAATGAAGAATTAACCGAGTTTGAACTTTATATACATGTTCTTATCGGTGTGATATTGATTTCTATGATGATTGGAATTTTAATTTTTATATTACCTCTATAAAAAAGGATGAATTTATGAAAAGAAAAATTATAATAATGCTGCTTATTTTCGGAATGTTTTTAAATATTCAAAATTTGTGTTTTGCAAAACATTTTAAGTCAAAAATTAAGGCACAGACGGAAAATATTTCCAAAGAAGAAAATAAAAATACCGACGGCGTATTTTTCCCGATGAATAATATAGGCGATAACAGAGTTTGGGTCGGCACTTTTCAATTAGTTTGGAACAATCTTCAAGACGATATAATAAAAGCGCCTATACAATTTACGGGAATAAAATCAGAGCTTGCGGATAATTTGAATAAACAAATGTTTAAAAAAGATATGATATCCGATGATTCTTATTATATAAAAAGCGGTAATATGACGAATGCCCTTAAAGAAGAAATCGAGGGGGCATTAATCGAAAAGTTTAACGAAAAAAGCGACATTTTAGATAATCTTGATTGGTCAAACGATGAAATGATTTTAGTTTATGCCATGTTAAAAAAAGATTTTGAATTTATAAAAGAATTTGAAAAATTAAAAAATGAAAATTTTATGGGAACTCCCGTTAAATTTTTTGGTGCAAAAAAAGAAGCCCCTTTGGATTTAAGGCAAAATATCAATGTTTTATATTATAGAAACCCTGATGATTATGCCGTTAAATTATATACAAAAACCAATGACGAAGTAATTTTATACAGAACGGACGTTGAAGAAAGTTTCGAGTATTATTATAAAGATTTAAAAAGAAAAACAGCTTCCAATCCTCTAAAAGATTATTTTTCAAAAAATGATTCAATGAAAATACCGTATATTGATTTTAATGAAATGTTTCAATATAAAGAGCTTACCAATAAACCTATTTTCGGAACCGATTTTACAATATCAAATGCAATACAAACGGTTGATTTTAAAATGGATAATAAAGGCGCAAAATTAAAATCAGAAGCCGCAATAACGGTCGGGCTCACAAGCGCTGCTCCTGAAATTCGGGAAAAAAGAGAATTTAATTTTGATAAACCGTTTGTTCTTTTTCTGATTGAAAAGGATAAAAATACACCATATTTTATTGCGCATTTTAAAAATGCGGAACTTTTAAAAAAAATAACCGATGGCGAAGATTAAAAATTAAAAAATCGGGAGCTTTCAAACTCCCGATTTTATTTTTATGGGTTTGAAATTATATAATGCCTTGAGCTCTCATAGCTTTTGCAACTTTTCTAAATGCGGCAATGTTTGCGCCTGCAACGTAGTTTCCTTCAACTCCGTATTCTTTTGCGGCTTCTTGACAGCTTTTGAAGATATTTGTCATAATGCCGTCAAGTTTTTTGTCAACTTCTTCAAATGACCAATAATATCTCATGGAATTTTGTACCATTTCTAAGCCTGAAGTTGCAACGCCGCCTGCATTAGCAGCCTTACCGGGGGCAAATAAAATTCCTTTTTCGAGGAAGTAATTAATAGCTTCCGTCGTTGAAGGCATATTTGCACCTTCTGCAACTGCAACGGCGCCGTTTGTAACGATAACTTTTGCGGTTTCAAGGTTTATATCGTTTTGCGTAGCGCAAGGAAGAACTATATCCGCTTTAATTCGGTAAACGGGAGGAACATTTGCTCCGTTTTCCGTATATTCTGCGGTCGGAACGTAATTAAGATAATCTTTAATTCTTCCTCTTTTAACTTCTTTAATTTCTTTAATTGCATCAAGGTTAATGCCGTTTTTATCATAAATGCAGCCGGTTGAATCGCTCATTGCAAGAACTTTGATACCGTATGCCATAGCTTTTTCGGCTGCATAAATTGCAACGTTGCCTGAACCTGATATAATTGCGGTTTTACCTTTTAATTCAATGTTATGAGCTTTTAACATTTCTCTTGTGAAATATAATAAACCGTATCCGGTTGCTTCCGTTCTTGCTAAAGAACCGCCGTATTCAAGACCTTTTCCCGTTAAAACTCCTGCTTCGTAAGAATTTCTGATTTTTCTGTATTGTCCGAAAAGATATCCGATTTCTCTGCCGCCAACGCCGATATCGCCTGCGGGAACGTCAATATCTTGTCCTATATGTTTTTGTAATTCAGTCATAAAGCTTTGGCAGAATTTCATAATTTCATTGTCGGATTTACCTTTAGGGTCAAAATCGCTTCCGCCTTTTCCGCCGCCCATGGGAAGTCCTGTCAGAGCATTTTTAAAGATTTGTTCAAACGATAAAAATTTCATAATACTTTGATTAACCGTAGGGTGGAAACGAAGTCCGCCTTTATAAGGTCCTATTGCACCGTTAAATTGAACTCTAAAACCCCTGTTTACTTGTACCTGACCTTTATCATCAAGCCAAGGAACCCTGAAAGATACTATTCTTTCGGGTTCTACCAATCTTTCAAGAAGTCCTGTTGCCTTATATTCTTCTTCATGTTTTGCAATAACGGGTGCTAACGTTGATAAAACTTCTTCCATTGCTTGAATAAATTCGCTTTCGTGAGCGTTTTTTTGTTTTGTTTTTTCAATAACGCTCTCAAGGTATTCACTCTTTACTAAAGTTGCTGAATTTGACACTTTATTCATCCTTTCATTTTATTACTACATTATTAGTGAGATTATTATACCACGATTTTTTTTAAATAAAAAAGCGCTTACTTTAAGTTAAGCGCTTTTGTTGTTATTTAATTTTTTCTGCAATTAAATCGCCCATTTTCTTTGTGCCTATGAGCGTTTTATTTTCGCTCATTATATCTTGAGTTCTGTATCCTTCTTTTAAGACATCTTTAATTGCTTTTTCGATTGTTTTGTATGCTTCATCCATTTTGAAAGAATATTTAAGCATCATAGCGCCCGATAAAATCGTTGCAATAGGATTAACAACATCTTTTCCGGTTAAATCCGGGGCGGAACCATGGATTGGTTCATATAAAGATACTCCCTTATCGGATAAACTTGCCGACGGTAACAATCCTAATGAACCCGCAAGCATGCTGGCTTCATCGGATAAAATATCTCCGAAAATATTTCCCGTTACGATTGTCGAGAATTGTTTCGGCGCTCTCACTAATTGCATAGCCGCATTATCAACGTACATGTGAGATAATTGAACTTCGGGGTAATCTTTTGAAACTTCGATTACAATTTCTCTCCACAATCTTGAAACGTCAAGAACATTTGCTTTGTCAACGGAACAAAGTTTTTTATCTCTTACCGTTGCCGTTTCAAAAGCGATTTTTGCAATTCTTCTTACTTCGTCTTCGTTATATATCATATTATTGAAGCCTGTTTTTTTGCCGTTTATAACATCAACTCCTTTGGGTTCGCCAAAGTAAACATCGCCCGTTAATTCTCTTATAATCATAATATCAACGCCCGATACATTTTCGGGTTTTAGGGGAGATGAATTTACAAGTTCTTCCCAAACAATTGCGGGTCTTAAATTTGCAAACAGATTTAATTCTTTTCTAATTCCCAAAAGCGCTCTTTCGGGGCGAACTTCGGGAGGAAGCGTGTCATATTTCCAATCTCCGACGGCACCGAGCATAACCGCATCGGAATCTTTAGCCGCTTTAATTGTTTCGTCGGGCAAAGGCGTACCGAATTTTTCATAAGCAATTCCGCCTATTAAATAATCGTTAAATTCCAATTTAAAATCAAATACTTCAGCGGTTTTATTTAAAACTTTTTTTGCTTCCGCCATAACTTCGGGGCCTGTGCCGTCCCCTGCAACAACCGTAATTTTGTACATTTTTATACTCCTAATTTTTTCTTTGTATAGTTTACAAGACCGCCGACATCAATTAACTCTTGAATTTCTTTCGGGAAAATTGTAATCGGGTATGATTTATTTGTTGTTAAGTTTTTAATAACCCCCTGCTCCATATCGAGTTCAAGTTTGTCACCCGTTTTTGTTTCGTCGGGCAATTCTTGTGATTCGATAATGACAAGCCCTATATTAATTGCATTTCTGTAAAATATTCTTGCAAAACTTTTTGCGACAACGCAAGTTACTTTGCTTGCTTTAATTGCAATCGGAGCATGCTCTCTTGAAGAACCGCAGCCGAAATTATCTCCCGCTACGATAAAATCTCCCTCATTTACATTAGATGCAAAATCTTTATCAATATCTTCCATACAATGTTTTTGTAATTCAATCGGATCCGAAGTGTTAAGATATCTTGCGGGAATTATAACATCAGTATCAACATCGTTGCCGTAACAAAAGGCGTTTCCGGATTTTAAATTTCTCATACATTTGCTCCATTTACATTTTATAAAACTTGTTTTATCATAATACCATAAAAATTAAATTACTTGCTTTAGAAAATTAGTAGAAGGAGAAAAAGAGATGCAAGAAGCTATCGTTGAAGCAGCCGGTCAGATTTGGAATTACCTTAATGAAAAAGGTGAAGTTACCACAAAAAAAATGCAAAAAGATTTAGACTTAAATGAAAATATTGCTTTCATGGGTCTTGGCTGGTTGTCAAGAGAAGACAAAATTGCTTACCAAAAAAAAGGTGCACACACAAAAGTTTCTTTACGTTAATTCGTAAAACAAGATTAAAGCCCCTTTTTATGAGGGGCTTTTTTGTTAGATAAAGAAATTGTGGCAAAAAAAATTTATTTCATGGTTTATATAAGCAATTAATTTCGGGAGATGTAAAATGTTAAACCAAATTCCGCCTGCAGCAGGCAGATATGGCTCTTTTTATAAAGATAATAATATTGCGGATAACACCCAAAAAAACAAGACTATTATCCTTATAGATAAGAGAATTGACTCACCGATTGCAATAACAACAAATGCGGATAAAATCGATAAATTTGTAAAAGAACGGGAAGAAAAAATTGAAGAAAAGAAAAGTACCGGCATGCTTATAACCGGCGCTTGTACTCTTTTAGCGGCTTTTGCAGGTGCGGTTACAGGATGTCATTATTCTAAAAATGCCACTCCCGTTGCAATAGCAAGCGGAGTTGCGGGGCTTGCAACAGGTATATTTGCGGCTCATATGGGCGTTTCAAAAGCAAGAGAAGATATCAATAATAAATTTATAGATGAGAATGCTTAAATTATTTTAATATTTTTTTAAAATGCGCTTAATATTTTTACGCTTATTTAAAAATATGTTTATTTTATTTTCATAAGGCTTCTTCTTTTTTTGTATAAAACAATAAAGAAAAGAACCATAAGCAAAGTACATAAAACAATAACAAGTTCTATGTTGTTTTTAATTTTTTCTCCGAATAACATTAAAATTATGCTTATTAAGAAAAACCTTGCACCTCTGCCTATAAATGAGGCTAAAACAAACCCTAAAAAGTTCATTTTTAAAATTCCCGAAGCAATGGTAAAGACTTTATACGGTATCGGCGTAAAAGCGGAGAAAAATACTGCCCATGCGCCCCATTTATCGTATAATATTTCAACTTTATCAAAATATTGTTTTGCTTTGTCGTTACCTTTTTTATGAAGCCCCGAAAAAATCCAATCAAATGCGGGACGACCGAACCAAATTCCTATTCCGTACCCTACAATTGCGCCCACAACCGAAGCTATCGTGCACAAAAGCGCATAATAAAGAGCAAGATTAGGACTTTTTAAATCCATTCCGATTAAAATTATATCAGGCGGCGGAACAAGAAAAAAACTTTCTATGAAAGAATTTAAACACAATCCTATTGTTCCGAGCGAATTGAAATAATGTCCTATATTGTGTATTAAATTGTGTAAAAATTCCATTTTATTCTCCGATAATGCTTTTTAAATTTTTCATGATTTTTCCGTTTTGAATGCCGACTCCCTTTACTTCGGCTTTTGTAAGCAACGTCCCGTCTTTAAGCGTAATAATTTGCTCAAAGATAACATGAAGATTTGTATATTCGATAACATTTGTTTTAACAATAACTTCTTCAAGCAGTTTTGCCGATTTTACATATCTTATTTTTAAATCGACCACAGGCATTACGATATTTTGTTCTTCGTCGAGTTTTTTTATGTCAATTCCGTTTAAATATAGCCAATCTACTCTGCCTGCTTCCATCCACCTTAAATAACTGCCATGCCAGACGACTTTATATGCGTCGGTGTCGGAGTATTGAACTTTGAATGTTAATTTTGAAGATTTCATTTTTTATTAAAATCCTTATTAAAAGTGACATAAGAAGGCGGCTGGATAACTGTTCTTACAACTAAATTTCCCGATTTGTCTTTTCCTGCTACGGTAATGCTTTTTAATTTGTTGTCGGGAGTAACGACAATACACCCTTCACATTCGTTTATTATAGAATATGCGGGGTTATTTTTGTTAATCGGATTTTTTACGTTTTTGTTCATCTCTGATACGACAGCTTCGGAGTATTTATCGGGCAATTCTTTATTTGTTGTGTCCGATACTTCCGATAAAATTTTTGAAGTTATCATTGCAGCGTTGGTTTGCATTCTCGTATATTGTTTTTGTTCTAAAGAAACGGTAATTTTGGGGTATAAATATAGCCCAAAACCGGACAAAACAATTAAAATAACTATAATTTCAACGGGTGTAATTTTTTTCATTTTCTCTTTACTTTTCTATCACAAGGAACGACTTAACACATCTTTGAACATCGGTTGCGGAAAATAATTCCGTATCTTTGTAATTAATTGAAGTTGAGGCTCCGCCGTCTAAATTAAGCGCTTTATCAAGCCCTAAATTTTCGCAGTAATCCTTCACTTCGCTTAAAGTTACTTTATGGTCTTTTGTAAATATTATAATATATAAATAAGAATATTTACCCAAAGCATTTTTTTTAAGTCCGATAACGGTTCGTTCCCTTTTTTTGAAAACGTCCGCCCCTAAAGAAATTATGTTTCCTTTGGCATCATATTTAATAAAACTTTCTTTTTCCGCTTTTAATTCGGGATAAATCATGGGACCCGCCTGAATCGAGTGGATTATTTCATATCCTTCGGGCGCTTCTTCAAAATGTCTTTGTATATCAAAGCGAGTGTCCCCGAAATCATTTTTCATTATTCTGAGTTCGCTTCTGTTCATAACATCTTCGGCACGATTTTTTGCTTCGAGTTTTTCCAGTAATTTTATATTCCTAAAAAGGGTTTGAACTTTTTTGCCGTCAATTTTAACGTATGAAATTTCTTCTCCCGTTACCGTATCGAAAAAGCCGCCGTTTACGACGAGTTCATAATTTCCTTCTTTGAATAAATCGCTTGTTGTTTTTAATTTTTCGGATACATAGGGTTTTATTTTATCCGCATAAGTTTTTAAGGGAACTTTAAAAATATAAACTCCGTCATAATTGCTTGTGTAAATTTCATCCGCAAAAGCTGCGCATTGCATTATTAAAATCGTAAGCAGTATTGATATTTTTTTAAGCATTATATTTATATATCCTTATATTTTTTGATAAATACGATTGCGCCGATAAACATTAAAATCGGAACAAATGCCGCCCAAAACGGAGATAAAATCCCTTTTTGCGCAAGAAGGTCAAAGAACGGCAAAGTTATGTAATAAGCAAAAACTATGCCGACTGCAACCGTAAAGCCGATGAGTCTTTGCGATCTTGGAGGCGAAAAGCCTAAAATACATCCTAAAATTGCGAATAAAACGCAAGTTAGAGGGTGGAAAAATCTTTGATAGAATTTTGAGAGCATAAATCTGTATTCGTCCGTAAATTCGTATTTTTTAAGCATTTTTAAATAATGGAACATTTCCTTGTTGGTAAAAGTTCTGTCCCTTTTTGTCGAATCTTTCATGACGGAATAAATTTCTTTTGAAATGTCTCCTTTGAAAATTTCCAAATCGCCTATATTGTCAATATCTTTATATACTCCGCCTTCCGAGATTTCATATTTTTTAACCCCGTGAAGAACCCAGGATTTATCCTGAACGTTTGCCCATTGCGCAAAGTATAAATTTTCAAACGTAACGGCATCATCATATTTTGCTTTTGCAAAATCAATAACGATAATGTCTTTAAGATACGAAGGTTGAAAATTTGAAATAATTATACCCGTTTTCGGCATATCATTTTCATCTTTTTGAATATAAACAAACTGTGAAGCGTAATGTTTTTCTTCATGTTCGGCTTTGGAGGCCGCAGGAATTAATTGGTCGGTTGTATAAAAGCAAAGACCGGTTAATACAATACCTAAAAGAACGGACGGAAGCATAATTCTTGAAAAAGATAAGCCGATACCTCTGAGTATGCTTAATTCGGAATCTTTGGATAATTTATCAAACGTAAAAATCGAGCCCAATAAAATCCCGACGGGAAACGCCTTCCCTAAAACTTTCGGCAATTGCATAACAAGAAGCATAAGAGCTTCTTTTACGGTTATATGAAGAATAAAGATTTTCTTAATCGTTTTAACGAGAATTTCGGGAGCAATCCAAACTATTACAAAAAGAACAAGACAAACAAGAGTTGCCATGAAAACTTGTTTAAAAATATATTTATCAAAAATTTTAATATGAAACATAATTAAAGAGTAAAATCCTTCCCGAGGTAGAATTGTTTAGCGACAGGGTCATTTGCAACATCCCTGCTTTTGCCCGAAATTTTTATTTTGCCGTCAAAAATAACATAAGCTCTGTCGGTAATCGAAAGAGTGGCTTTCGGGTTGTGGTCGGTGATTAAAACGCCCAGCCCTTTTTCTTTTGCAAGTTTATGTATGTTTTCTTTAATTTCACCGATTGCGATAGGGTCAATTCCCGTAAAAGGTTCGTCAAGAAGAATGAAATGCGGAGTTGCCGCAAGCGCACGAGCAATTTCGACACGTCGTCTTTCGCCGCCCGATAGCGAAACGGCGCTGTAATCTCTTAATTTTTTAATACCGAATTCATCAAGCAAGTTTTCAAGCATTTCGGCTTTTTCTTCTTTATTGAGTTTTTCATTCATTTCAAGAACAAGTTTAATGTTATCTTCAACCGACAATTTTCTAAAAATGGAGGCCTCCTGCGGAAGATAACCTATACCGAGTTTTGCTCTTTCGTTCATCGGTTTTTTTGTAATTTCAAGCGTTTCTTTATCTTCAAGAAAAACGCTTCCCTCGTCAGCTTTTACGAGTCCGACTATCATATAAAACGTGGTGGTTTTTCCTGCTCCGTTAGGACCTAACAAACCGACAACTTCGCCCTTGTTTACTTCAAATGAAATATCATTTACGACAGAACGGTATCCGTAAATTTTTATAAGATTTTTTGCAGTTATCCTCATAAATTCCCCTATGTCTTTTTAATAATTATATTAAAAAAGGTCGCAAAAGTAAAATGCGACCCAAAATATATATTATATGATATGTAAATTGCTAAATACTGAAAGACATAAGCGCTTTAACGGATTTTGCGGTATCTTTTATGTCTTTGTCCAGTTCTTCCTGCGCAATCGTTTCTTCCAAAACGTTTGTAGCAAAACTTTTATCTTTCAATGAAAGAAGTTCGTTTATTGCGCTCATTGCAACCTTAGCCGAAAGGTCATTTATACCTTTGCCTTTTTCTTTGATTACGATTTCCAATGATTTTTTGACATTTTTTTTGATAAGCGCTTTTGAAGTCAACTCTCTTACTTCATCGTTTGCGCAGTTTGTGCCTATTTCGTTCAATACTCTGATTGAATCGTTATCTTCATGAATGCCCAGTGCCTCAATGATGTTACAAAGTTTTTTTGAAATTGCCATTATACTTTAGCCACCTCCGTTTTAAACATACCTTCTAAATCATTAACGGGGCGTTTGGAGAGTTTTGATACGGAGTTTCCGAATAAATCCATGGAAACTTCCGACGTTGCAAGTTTAGAGAAAGAATCTTTTACTTTTCCGCAAAATGCAAGCGTATTTTGTTTAATATTATTGCCGACTTCTTTTGCGCTTGACATAAAGCTGTTGAATTTGTCGGCAAAGGGGTTTGATTTAACTGCTTTTACGGCTGACAAATCATTTGAAGAATTTTCTGCCGCATTATCTTTTATTGTATTTGTTGCAACTTTTTCGACTTTTGAAGTTTTTTCAAATTTGTCGATTTGCGCCAAGGAATTGTCTTTAACTGCTTTATCGGCGCTTTTCTTTGCGCTTGATTCAAAAACATCCATTTGCAACAAAGTTCCTTTAAAGGAAATACCGAAAGGATTTGAAGAATTTTGTCGAGTATTATTTGTTTTTTCTGCTTTATTTGTTTTGAATGTATTGTTTATTGCGTTTAACCCTGCTCTTAGGGGAGATATTTTTTCCATAATAAATTTCCTTCTGTTATTGTTCTTGTTATTTGAACTTTAACAAAAAGCAAGCTTTTGGAAATCATTTTAATGTATGATTAAAGAGAAAATCGAGCAAAAATCTCGTCTATATTTTTGAGATAATTGTCGTAATTAAAGCAATCGTCTATTTCTTCTTTTGTTAAATGTTTTTTCATAAGTTCTTTAAAGTTGCCGTTATTGTTAAAGGCAAATAAAGCTTCTTTTTGTACGATTTCATAGGCAGCCTCTCTTGTCATTCCCTTTTTTGTTAATTTTAAAAGGCAGCTTTGAGAAAACATAATTCCGCCGTATTTATCAAGGTTTTTCTTCATGTTTTCTTCTTTAATAACAAGATTATCTATGAGATTTTTAAGCCTTTGGAGCATAAAATCAATCAAAATTGTTGAATCGGGGAAGATTATCCTCTCGACCGACGAATGGGAAATATCTCTTTCATGCCATAGAGAAATATTTTCTAAAGCGGGTATTAAATTTCCTCTTACGACTCTTGCAAGTCCCGTTAAATTTTCCGATTTTATCGGATTTTTTTTATGAGGCATGGCGGATGAACCTTTTTGACCTTTTGAAAAGCCTTCTTCAACTTCGGCTACTTCCCACCTTTGAAGATGTCTTATTTCAATTGCGAAATTTTCAATTGCCGAAGCTAAAATTGCAAGCGAGGATAAATAATTTGCATGGATATCTCTTGCTATAACCTGTGTTGAAATTTTAGCCGGTTTTAAGTTTAAAATTTCAAGCGCAATTTTTTCTATTTCGGGACTAATATTTGAATATGTTCCGACGGGACCTGAAATTTGTCCTGTTTTAATTTCGTCAAGAGCAAAAAGAAATCTTTTTTTAGCTCGATTAAACATCTCTAAATGATTTAAAATTTTAAATCCGAAAGTTTCGACTTCGGCGCCTATTCCATGGCTTCTTCCTGCGCAAATGACGTATTTCGTTTTTTTTGCAAGGCTTGTAAAAGAATTTATAACTTCATCCAAATCTTTCAGAATTATATTTGACGAATCAATTATTTGAAGCGCAAAAGCCGTATCTATAACATCAGAGCTTGTAAGACCCTTATGAATTAAATTTGAATATTTATCGCCGACATTTTCGTTTACGGAAGTTAAAAAAGCAATAACATCATGTCCTACCGTTTTTTCGATTTCATCCATTCTTTTTAAATCGAACTTGGCGGTATTTTTAATGTGCGCCAACGCTTCGTCGCTAATTTGCCCGAGCTTATGATATGCTTCAAGAACGGCAATTTCAACTTTAAGGTAGTAGGAGAATTTTTCTTCTCTTGACCATATTTTTGAAATTTCCTCTCTTGAATATCTTTCTATCATATTATTATAATTTTTCCTTAAATTTTCGGGTTAAATTAAGAAAACGTCCTCGAGAGGATTCGAACCTCCGACATTCACCTTAGGAGGGTGACGTTCTATCCTGCTGAACTACGAGGACATTTCCTTTTTTTAATTTACCACAAAAATAAAATTATTCATAGTCGGGTAAAAATCTATACCCCATTTCCCGTAAAACTTCCCATTTTACTTTTTGTTTTTTGTTTAAAATCGAATTGAATTTTTCAAGTTGTTTGTTATAATACATATCCCTTTCAATTGAGAGCGTGTCATATTCTTTTTCGGCTTTTTTAAATTTTTCGTATGCGCCTTTTGTTTGCATATCCGCTTTTTTGGCTTCAAGCATTTCTTTTTCTTTGGTTTCGGTTTTTGTTTTGTATTCTTTCAATTTTGAGGTTGTTTCATAATAAAAAATATTGAATTTTTGATTTTGTTTTTCGCTGAATTGAAGCACTTCGTTAATTGAAACGTTTCCTTCGTCGATTTCTTTATACGTTATGTTTTTTTTGTATGAACCGCCCGAATATAGGGGAGTTTCTTCTTCCGTTTCTTTTTCTTTTGCGGTTTCTTCTTTTTTATCTTCTTTGACGGTTTCTTGTACTTCTTCTTTTTCTTTAATTTCTTCCTCTTTTTCTTCTTTTGTTTCCTCTTTTTCCTCGGATTTTTCGACCGCATATTCTTTTTTACTTTTTATTTGAGGAATTTTTTTATCAATTCCCAAATCCGTTGAGTCGTTGTTTTTTATTTCGATTAAATCTTCGTCTTTGTTTTTTTCGTCTTTGTTTTCAACTTCAACCGCTTTAATTTCTTCGTTTTTTTCTTCAATATCTTCTTTTTTTATCGGTTTTTCTTCAATGATATTTGAAACTTCTTTCCCTTTTTTCTCTTTTTTTGCGGCTTTTAATTGTTCTTCCCGAATTTTAGCTTGCTCTTTCGCTTTTTCTTTAGCTTCTTTCATTGCTGCTTTTTCTTCTTTTTGGTCTTGTTTTGCTTTTAATTTTTCGTTTCTTTTATCAATTTTATTTTGAATTTTTAATTGTTTTTCTTCTTCTCGAGCTTGTTTTTCGGCTTCTTTTTTATATGCCTTTTCTTCTCTTTTTTGTTTTTCTTCTCTTGCTTTTAATTCTTTTTCTTCATTTTTTTTGTTGATTTTTTCTTTTTCTTCTCTGAGTTTTGCTTCTTCTTTTTTTATTTTATTTTTTCTTTTTTCGATTTTTTTCAAGTCTTTTTTACTTAAATTGCTTTCCTCGGTTTGATTTTGTTTTTTTGTTTCATCAATTATAAGAGCATCTTTTTTATCTGTTTTTAACGTTGTTTTTTCTGCCGAATATGCAGGCATGGAAATAACGAACAGCATTGCCAGAAATACGATAAAAACTCTTTTTTTCATTTAAAACTTCCCCTTAATTCTCATATTCAAAATATTAACATAAAAAAAACTCCCAAAATAGGGAGTAAATCTTTAATAGGAAGGGAAGGTTAGGAAGTTAGGTTATTAGTTATCGTGTTTAGTGTTTGGTCTTAATATGAAACTCGTGTATTTTAATGTTTATCTCTTACACCTATATAAAGTTTTTTTAGTATATACAATTTCAATATCAGGTATATATTGTTACATTTCTTTACAATAGTTTAAAATCGGGCTTTTAACTGATTTTTATTTACAAACTCTCTTTAATATGCCATACTTTAAGGGTTAATATGGAGTAAAAATCATGATTATAGAAGATGTTTTGGAATTAGCGGTAAAACAAGGCGCATCGGATATTCATATAAGTTCGTATCTTCCCCCCGTCATAAGAGTTGACGGTCAACTTTTAAGAACGAATTTGCCCGTATTGTCGCCCGATGATGTTGAAGCGCTTTTGTTTCCGATTTTAACAAACGAACAAAGAAGAACCCTTGAACAAACTTGGGAACTCGACTTCGGTTACGGCTTACATGGGCTCGGGCGTTTCAGGGTAAATTTTTATAAAGATAAGGGCAATTATGCTGCCGCATTCAGAACGGTAAATTCTAATCCGCCCACGTTTGAAAGTTTGGGACTTCCCGAAGTTATGAAAACGGTTTCAAACCGCCCCAGAGGCTTAATTTTGGTAACAGGACCGACAGGCTCCGGTAAATCAACGACTCTTGCGGCGATGATTGATTATATTAATTCCACAAGAGCGGAACATATTATTACGATGGAGGATCCTGTCGAATTTATTCATTCCTCAAAGAAAAGTATCGTACACCAGAGAGAATTGGGGCAAGATACAAGAAGTATGGCAAATGCTCTGAAATCAGCTTTGCGTGAGGACCCTGACGTTATCCTCGTAGGTGAGATGAGGGATATGGAAACAATGTCGCTTGCGCTTACCGCCGCAGAAACGGGTCACCTTGTTCTTGCAACGCTTCACACATCAAGCGCTTCACAGACGATTGACCGTATTGTTGACGTTTTCCCGCAAGGGCAGCAGCAGCAGGCAAGACTTCAATTGTCAAACAGTTTGGTTGCCGTTTTCTCTCAAACTTTATTACAAAAGCTCTCTCCTGACGGCGTTACAAAAAAAGGGCGTGTCATGGCACAAGAGATAATGGTTGTAACGGGTGCTATTTCAAACTTAATTCGTGAGCAAAAAACGGCACAAATTTATTCAGCGCTTCAAACAGGTACGCAGCTTGGCATGCAAACTCTTGATATGGCGCTTCGTGATTTGGTTCAGGCAAAGCTTGTAACAGTTGAAGATGCGCTTACAAAATCTCAGCATGTCGACGAATTAAGACGTATGCTCGGAATAACCAATCCTAACGAACAACAAAGTTTGTATTAACGTCATAAAATACCGAAATACCATGGGATAAAAGCGCTTTACAAAAATTTTGTTCCTGTTAAAATTGTATTATAAATAAATATAATTATTAAAGATGTCCGATTAAAAGGGCATTTTTAATTGCTTTAGAAAAAGGAGAAAAGTCCAAATGGGCATTAAAGGTAAAAATGACAGAATGGTTGTTCTTGCTTGCGAAGATTGCAAAGAAAGAAACTATACCACAACAAAAAATAAAAAAACCTTAAAAGAAAGAATGGAAATCAATAAATATTGCCCGAGATGCAATAAACACACCGTTCATAAAGAAACGAAATAGTTGATTTCAAACGGTGCGGTTTGTATCGTTTAAGGTTGAAAATTAAAATTACATGCCCTTTAAAAGGGCAAATGCGTCCTTAGTTCAGTTGGTAGAACGTCGGTCTCCAAAACCGGATGTCGAGGGTTCGAGTCCTTCAGGGCGCGAATTTTAAAAGTAAGGAAATAAAATGGCAAATACCAAAACATCAAAACCTGATTTAAAAGAGTTCTTAATCACATATTTTAAAGGTGTGAAATCCGAATGGGGAAAGGTAACTTGGCCTGAGAGAAGACAAATAATTTTTGAAACGGGTGTTGTAATTTTTGTTGTTGCCACGTTTACGATAACCGTATATCTCATGGATATTATTTTTAAAGGTCTTTTGGGATTAATTACAAAGTAAAAAAGGTTGAAATAATGAGCGAAAAAGAACAAAATATTCCCGATACCGAAGAAGTAAAAGAAGACACCCCTCAGCTTCAGGAAGAAAAGTCTGAAATCAAGGATAAAGCAGGAAAAAAACGCTGGTACGTTGTTCATACATATTCAGGACATGAAAACAAAGTTAAAGTCAACCTGGAAAAACGTATCGAATATATGAACATGGGAGAAAAAATCTTCAGAGTTGAAGTTCCGCAAAAAACCATTACTCAAGTTAAAGGCGGGAAGAAAACCGAAAAAGAAGAAAAGATTTTCCCGGGGTACGTCCTTGTTGAAATGATTATGGATGATGACTCTTGGTATGTTGTTCGTCATACCGCAGGGGTTACAAAATTTGTCGGTTCATCTAAAAAGCCGATTCCCGCAAGAGATTCCGAAATTAAGAAAATTATCCACAGAGGTTCATCCTCAATTCAAAAAATTGAACTTGACGTTAAAGTGGGTGATAAAGTCAGAATTATATCAGGACCTTTTGCTGAATTTATCGGTGATATTGCGGAAGTTTATCCCGACAAATCAAAACTCAGAGCAATGGTTTCTATCTTTGGACGTGAAACCCCCGTTGAGCTTGAATATAAACAAATTCAAAAAGTATAACGGCTTGAATTGAGAAAGTAAACGGAATAACCCGAATTAACACTTGTTATAAGGGTTAAACACAAAAAAATTATGTATATCGTGGAAGGGTATAAAATACCCGTTTGACCACAGAAAGGAAAAAACAATGGCACCATCAAACAAAAAAGTAACAGGTAAAATCAAACTTCAGATTGAAGCCGGGAAAGCTAATCCCTCACCGCCTGTCGGACCTGCGTTAGGTCAAAAAGGTGTAAACATTATGGATTTTTGCAAACAGTTCAACGAAAGAACTGCTTCAATGGCAGGCTACATTATTCCTGTCGTAATTGACGTGTATGAGGACAGAAGTTTTACTTTTGTTACAAAATCACCTCCGGCTGCTGTTTTAATTAAAAAAGCGCTTAATTTACCGAAAGGTTCGGCTGCTCCGAACAAAACGAAAGTCGGTCAAATTACGGAAGCTCAGCTTGAAGAAATTGCAAAAACAAAAATGCAAGATTTAAACGCAACATCTATGGAAGCTGCCGTAAAAATGATTAAAGGTACGGCAAGAGCTATGGGCGTTACAGTTAGTGAATAAACAATCGACGGGAGGCAATTAACTTGCCGTTAATACCGCAAGAAACGGAGATATAAATGTCAAAATTAACTAAGAAACAGAAAAAAATACAAGAATTAATGGAAAATTTCACTCAACCTGCAACGGCGGATGCTGCGATTGAAATGCTTCAAAAAGTTGCATCGGAAACTTCAAAATTCGACGAAACGGTTGAATGCCACATGAGATTAGGCATTGAAGTAAAGCATGCTGACCAACAGGTTAGAAGCACGACCGTTCTTCCTGCAGGTTTGGGTAAAACGGTTAGAGTTTGCGTTATCGCAAAAGCTGATAAAGCGGCTCTTGCAAAAGAAGCAGGCGCTGATGAAGCAGGTGCGGAAGAAGTAATCGAAAAAATTCAAAACGGTTGGTTTGAATTTGATACTTTGATTGCAACTCCCGATATGATGGCTCCTTTGGGAAAATTGGGCAGAGTGCTCGGTCCTAAAGGCTTAATGCCGAACCCTAAAACGGGAACGGTTACGCCCGATGTTGCAAAAGCGGTTAAAGACGCAAAAGCGGGTAAAGTTGAATTCAGAGCCGATAAACAAGGTATGATTCATGTACCTTTGGGTAAAATTAAATTTTCAAAAGAAGATTTAATGAAAAACTTTTCAACTTTGGCTGATGCTGTTATTAAAGCAAAACCGTCGGCTGCAAAAGGAACCTATATTAAATCAGCTTATCTTTCAACGACAATGGGCCCCGGAATTAAATTAGATCCGAAAAATATTGCTGCTGAAATTAAAGAATACATTGACTAAAATTAATGATTAAAACTTTAAAAAATTCTATAAAAGAAAGTGCGGAGTATAAGAAATTTATCTCCGTACTTTCTATTATGTTTAATTGGTTTTACAATGATTTTTGCTTCGGTGTTTTTAGTCATTTGGAAAGAAAATTCGTAAAATATCTTTTTGTCGGATTTATGAATACGGTTTTCTCTTATATCGTTTATGCAATCGTAATTACAATAACGAACAGACCCGCTTTTTCACTTGCCGTTTCTTATATAATAGGAATTATATTCAATTTCCAAACAACGGGGAGAATTGTTTTCAAAAATAAAGATAACACTCTAATCGTTAAATTTTTCCTCTCGTATTTAACAACGTATTTTATAAATAAAATTTCGTTAGAAACTTTGGTTAATACGTTCGGTGTTGATAAATATTTATCTCAGGCGCTTTTGGTATTTCCTATCGCACTTATATCTTTTATGCTTTTAAAGAATTTCGTTTTTAGAAATTCAAAATAATGCTTTATTAAAATTTTGGAGAGGCATTACTTTATTCCGGCTAATCTTTATATCCGTATAAAGATTATATTAAAAAATCAATTTTTTTAATTTTTTTGATTTATAATCATTGCATAAATGAAAAAGGAGTAATGCCAATGCAGGCGGTTTTAACAAAAGTATCATTAATGGAAAGAACAATCGGAACCGAATTAAATAATTTATTTTCAGAGCTTGAAGGTGCGGATAATATGACAAAAAGTTCAATCGAAAATAAAATTGTAAACTACGGCGAGAGCGCAATAAACTTTCTTATTGATAAATTAACCGGCTCAAAAGGCGTTCAAAGAGGTGTTGCCGCTATGAGTTTAATCAGAATAGGCGAAACCTCCGTACAAGCCCTGAAAGACCTTGCAAATTCAAACAAAAATTACACTTGGGTTGCAAATTACATTATTCAAGAAATCGAAGGAACTTTTTAAGGTAATTTTTCCTTTAATTGCCTTTATCGGGCGGGTTGTTTCTTATGAAACGGTATAGTTTAAACAAAATAAGATAATCCGCAAAGATAATCCCAATCGGCAATGAACATAGTTTTTTAAAAGTGCATAATTCATTAAAAGATGAAATTATGCACTTTTTGCATTATATTGATAAACTTTTCTTTAACAAAGGAGGAAAAATGACCATTAACAAATTTTTGCTGACTGCCACATTAGCTCTTAGCGTATGTGCCGTTACGGTACCGACAAGTTTTGCGGCATGTCCTGTCGGGGGAGCATGCCCTGTTGAACAATCGCAAGCCGTCACTCCGAATAATGCCACATGCAACAAATGCCATAAGCAAATGTCGGATTGTAACTGTAAAAAAGATTTTTTCGGTTTTTTAAAAAGAAACAAGTGCGACCCTTGCAAGACAACGGGGGCGGCAGCTCCCTGCAATTGCAAACAAAAAAATGATTGTTATGAGCATAAAGACTTAATGAATTCTCAAAGCTACGCATACCCGGGCGCAATTTATTCTCCCGCAAATAATGCCGTTGTCGGCGAATTAAATAATTCTGCCGTCATAAAAGATAATTCATCGGGATATTTTGCAGGCGTTCCCGTTGAAGATAACTGTATAACAGGCGCTGCGGCACCTGTTTTGGATGAAAAAATTCTTCCTAAATCGGATTGCTGCCCCGAACCGGATATTCAATCGCCTAATACCATGAAAGCGATCTACAAAGAACTTGAACCATGCGGGTGCGAAAAAAAATCCGATTGCGGATGTGCAACAGGCGGTGCTTCAAGTATTTCAGGGCAAAGATACCCTGACGTTCCAAACAGTTATTGGGCTTCAAAAGACATAAACCGTTTAACGGACCAATGTGTTGTGACGGGATATCCTGACGATATGTTTAAGCCGAACAGAAATATTTCTCGTGCAGAATTGGCTTCAATGGTAGTAAACGGGTATAATCTGGAAAACACACCCCTTTCAAGCGAGGGCAATTTTAAAGATGTGCCGAAAAGCCACTGGGCTTATGAATCAATAAATAAAAGCGTAACAACGGATATGATGGACGGTATGTCGGATAACAAATTCCACCCCGAAAGCAGCGTTTCAAGAGGCGAAGCTATGGATACCATTGCAAAAGGCATAAATTGCGAAATGGATTCATGTAAAGCTAATGAAATTTTAAATAAATACCATGACGGAAATCTTGTTCCTTCAAAATACAGAGAAAGCGTCGCAAAAGCAATAGATAACGGCGCTCTCAAAGATATGTCTTCATCAAATAAAATAAGGCCAAACGATAAGGCTACAAGGGCGGAAGTTTCAACAATGCTTCAAAATATTCGTGTTGCGGGAGGATACGACGTAAATCCCGATACCAAAACGGCAATAGGACCTTCAAGACCGACATTCGTGGAAAAAGAAACTCCCGTTTGTATACCGACATTATCATTGCAAATGAAAGATATTATAAACGCTAAAAATGCAAACGTCGGCGAAAGATTTCAAGCGGAAACCACCCATGAAATAACCGTAAACGGCAAAACATACCCGAAAGGAAGCAGAGTAAACGGTAAAATAACGGAAGTCGTTCGTCCCACAAAATGTGACGATGGTGCAATTAAACTTTCGTTTAATGAAATTATAGGCTGCGACGGATGTAAACAGGCGCTTCCGAAACAGGTTCTATCCGCAAGAGTCGAAAAGAAAAAAGATATGAATATAATTGTAAGGACGCTTGAAATGCCGTTTACACTCGTAGGTTCAACAATCGGTAACGTAGGAAGAACCGTAGGCGGTATGCTCGTAGGTTTAGGGAATGCTTCCGAAGCTCTGTTTGACCAAGTAGGTACGGGTACGGGCGAAGTGTTCTCGGGTAACTTCAAAGCTGCGGGCAGAAGTTACGGCGACGGCATAAAAACAACCGTTAAGGCCCCGATTGATTTAACAAGAACCGCATTATCGGGAACGGTAGGTTTATTTGCAAATACGGCGGATGAAGTAACCTATCTTGTGGACGGCTCCGGAAACAGAATTTCAAGAGTTAACCCCAAAGAACAAATTACAATCGCATTCGGGAACAATTAAAAGATAAATGTTTCTTAAAAAAGAACATAACATCGAAAAAAGACGGGAAACAAAAAAAGTTTCTCGTCTTTTAAATTTAAAGTTTTGAAATTTTTTCATTACTTGTAATTGTTATAATTCCCGAAATCGGTATACCGCCCGTAACCGGAGGAGAGTTTGTTATTTTTCCGTTTACATACATTACGCTTGAAGAACCGCCGTCAAGGTTAATTGCTTCAAAACACCCTAATTTTTGCATATATTTTGCGGCTTCATAAAGGCTCATTCCTATTGAACTTGCTTCTCTGCCGTCTACCGTTACTAAAATCAAATCGTTTTCTTTAGTATAACCGATTAAAGTTCTCGGATTTCTTCCCGTTATTGAACTTAATTTTTCTTCCTTAACATCAATGTAAATTTCTCCCTCTTTTAATAAATACGGGCCTCCCGATACTATATGAACGGCATTTTCAAAATGCTTCGGGTAATGAGTTATAAATTTTAATTTCTTTTCGTTTTTAATTTTATTAATTTCACTGTCGGGTGCTGAAATAATATATCCTCCTTTCGGAATTTCAAACGCCGTTTTTGAAATTTTTGTTATTTCTCCGTTTAAAATTAATGCAACCGAACCGTATTTCGGGGGCGGGGGAGAAATTTTTCCCCATTTGTCCGTATATAAAAGAGTGTAAGTTGAGAGCATTCTCGGTTGATTTATGTTATCTATTTTAAAATCAATATTTTCGTTTTTTAAAGAAAAGGTTATATTTGTTTTCCCCGTTGAATAACTCCCGTCTTTATTTATGGAAAAACCCGCTCTTTCATAAATCGGTCCCGTTAAAACCTCGTTATCTATAACTAAAGCGCCCAGAGGAACTCCCGTTTGGGGTTTAAAATATCCTCCGTTAATTGCCGCTATTGCACCTGTTTTTTCTGCGGTTGTTTTAATTTTTACTCTTGAATTTAACGTGTTTGAGGCGGTTTGGGGTTTAATTTCAAGAGAAGGATTGATTTTTGCATTAATTTCTAAAACATTTACCCTGACCGAGCTTCCATTGACGGGCGCCAGCCCTTTTGCATGGATTATTCCGCTTACAGGGTATGACAGTTTATATCTTGAATATTTTGCGGTTTTTGCTTCAATCCAAGCAGATGAATTATTTTCGATTTCGGCTTTAATTTTTTCCATATTTAAGATTTCTTTTGAGTAAGCAGAAGGATTAATTTCAAAAAGAGCGTAATTTGCATTAAGAAAAAACCCTACCATAAAAAGGTTAAAACAAAATACAATAAAAGATATAAGCTCTCTTTTAACGGATAACGTTTTGTCATTCGTTTCGTTTGCATATAAAATTGAAAGAGCCGCAGTCATTTTTCTTCCGATTCTTTTTTAATTGGGGTAATTTTTTATATATTTCTTCGATTAGTTGCTTTTTCCAAATAACGACACTTTTATACTACAATTATAGCATAAATTCAAAAATCCCGCAACCCCTTTATTTATCGTAATTTTGACACTTTATTACCAAAATTTTTTTTATGGTATGATTATTCTGTTGTCTACATATAAAGGTTAGAAAAATGAAAACTTCGGCTGAAATACGAGAAATGTTTTTGAGCTTTTTTGAAAAAAAGCATAATTCGACAAGGGTAAAAAGTTCTTCTCTTGTTCCCGATAATCCTACGATTTTACTTACAACGGCAGGCATGGTCCAATTTATGCCTTATTATTTGGGGCTTGAAAAACCTCCTTATAATCCGCCGAGAGCCACAAGCTGCCAAAAATGCGCAAGAGCGGGCGGAAAAGATTCCGATATTGAAAATGTGGGACGTACGCCAAGACACCATACCTTTTTTGAAATGCTCGGAAATTTCAGCTTTGGAGATTATTATAAAAAAGAAGTTATTCCATGGGCGTGGGAATTTGTTACAAGTAAAGAATATTTAGGCTTAGATAAAGACAGGCTTTGGATTACAATTTATAAAGACGACGATGAAGCTTTTGAATTGTGGAAAAAAGAAGGAATACCCGAGAACAGAATTATAAGAAAAGGCAAAAAAGATAACTTTTGGGGACCTCCGGGGGCATCAGGCTCTTGCGGACCATGTTCCGAGATTCATTATGATTTAGGGGAGCATTTAAAATGCTCTGACGATTGTTCGATTGCAACCTGCGAATGTAACAGGTGGGTTGAAATTTGGAATCTTGTATTTACCGAACTTTTCCAGGACGAACAAGGAAATAGGAGCCCTCTCGATAAGAAAAACGTCGATACGGGAATGGGTTTGGAGAGAATTTCTATGGTGTGCCAAGGGGTTGAATCAACCTTTGATACGGATCTTTTAAGGTCAATCATAGATAAGGTTTCCGAAATTTCGGGCAAAAAATACAAAGAAAAAGAAAAAACCGACGTGTCGTTAAGAATAGTTACAGACCATGCGAGATGTATTTCTTTTATGATTGCAGACGGTATTTTGCCGACAAACGAAGGCAGAGGATATGTTTTGAGAATGATTTTAAGACGTGCGCTTCGCCACGGGTATCTTTTAGGGCTTGAACTTCCGTTTATGGCGCCTATTATTGATAAAGTAATTGAAAATTACGGCGACGCTTATCCTGAGCTTGTTTCAAACAAAGAAAAAATTCAAAAAGTAATTCTTCAAGAAGAAGAAAGATTTAAGCTGACCGTCCAAAGGGGATATTCCCAAATTGACGATATAATTGAAAATCTCCAATCCAAAGGACAAAAAATTATGTCGGGGGCTGACGCTTTCAGATTGTACGATACTTACGGATTTCCTTATGAACTTACAAAAGAAATAGCGGAAGAAAAAAATATTGAAGTTGACGAAAAAGGCTTTAAGGAAGAAATGGAAGCTCAAAAACAAAGAGCAAGAGCTTCTCAGCAAAAAGTCGTTTTAACCGACGATTTAAGCTATACAAATAATCCCGATACAAAATTTGTAGGGTACGAAGAAAATTCGTCAAATTCCAAAGTTCTTGCAATCGTTAAAAACGGGGTTGAAGTTGACGAAGTAATCGATGATGAAGCGGATGTTATTCTTGATGTTACACCGTTTTACGCAGAATCGGGCGGTCAGGTCGGTGATTGCGGAAAAATCGGTAATTTTTGCGTAAAAACAACCTTTAAAGCAGGAAAAGTTTTTGTACACAGAGGTTTTGGCTCAATTAAAAAAGGTGATACGCTAACAGCCGAAATCAATGTCGAAACAAGAGAAGAAATTAAAAAACATCATTCTCTCGCTCATCTTTTGCAGGCGGCTTTAATTAAAGTTTTAGGCGATGAAGTTCATCAGGCAGGGTCTTTTGTTGAAAAACAAAGAACAAGGTTTGACTTTTCTTTCTCAAGAGGGGTCAATAAAGATGAATTACAAAAGACCGAAAATATAATAAATTCGTGGATTAAAGACGGAATACAAGGTAAAACCGAAGTTATGGAAATAGAAGCCGCCAAACAATCGGGCGCAACGGCTTTATTTAACGAAAAATACGGCGATACCGTAAGAGTTGTAACGTTTGGGGATATTTCAAAAGAACTTTGCGGCGGTACGCATGTTAATAACACTAAAGATTTAAGACTTGCAAAAATCGTGTCTGAATCCGCAATTTCTCAAGGGGTCAGGAGAATTGAAATCGTATGTTCCGATTCTGCGCTTGAGTTTTTGAATGAAAAAGCAAACTTAATCAATGAAATTGCGCAAAATTATAAGATTAAGCCTGATGAAGTAAAATCCAAAATCGAAAAAATGGCAAATGAAATTAAGGAAAAAAATACGCAAATTCAAGATTTGGAAAATAAAATAACAAGTGCAAAATTTGAATCTCTGATATCAAGAGCGGAGGATATTAAAATTAAAGAACAAGAAGGAAAATTATTTATTTCCATGGCGGAAAATGTCCCGCAGGGCGCAATAAGGCTCGGGGTTGAAATGCTTGCCAAACGTTTGGGCGGCGAGTCAATTATTGTTCTTTGCGTTAAAAAATCCGACAATCAAGGCGCTACGGTTATTTCAAAAGTAACCGACGGTTTTGTAAAACAAGGTGTTCAAGCAGGGCAAATTGTTTCAAAAATAACAAAACTTATGGGCGGCTCGGGCGGCGGAAAACCGAATATGGCACAGGGAAGCGCAAAAGATATAACAAGTGCGATACAAATTCTATCGGATTTGGAAAAAGAAATAAAAGAAATGTAATCTTTTAAAAATATATTAAACCGGCTTAAATTTAACGAGCCGGTTTTTTCATTAAAACCAATCCAAAAGCGGTTTTTTCTCGCCGAATTCAAAACCGTAAGCGCTTGAAAACCTTTCCTGCGTTAAAAAATCGTATTCCGTTCTATATAATAAAGGTTCAATATTTGTGTTTAACTTTTCGCACTTTTCTTTTGAAATGCAATGATTTTCCATATCGTACACGTTAGAATAATTTAAGCCCATTGAAGCGCAAAAAGGAATGGTTAATTGCCCGTCTTTCTTTCTTGATAAAAGCCCGAAAGTTCTGCAAACAATTCCTCTGTATTTATAAACAGCGCAGGTTTTATTGATTAAAAAAGGGCATTTATGCATAAATGCGCCAATGCCATGAAAATTTTTCTTTTGTTCTTTCAGGCTGATTATATTTTGTGCAATTTCTTGTTTTAACTTAAAATCAAGTTCGTTATATCCGATTACAAGATAATTAAATTCCATTTTGGACCAAGGATACTCCCCGTTTTCACAACAATATGAACATCCTTTTTTGCAAAAAATAAAAGGTTCTTGTTGTTTAAAAAACCCGTCGATTTTATTTTGTATTAATTCTAAATATTTTTGGTAACCTTCAATCATAATTAAGACAATTGTAACATAAAAACGTAAAAAATCCCGTTTTTGTGATATAATTTGCTTGAAATAAAGGAGCTAAAACAGGTGAGAACGGCAGAACTGAACAAAATGTTAATGGACGGGGTTGAAAACAATACGCCTCTTGAAGTTAAAAAAGATAAAATTTTTGATTATACCGATAAAAACGAGTTTGTTTTTACATTAACAAAAGACATTGTTGAGAAATTAAATCTCAAAAGCTGGTTTGAAAATTATAAAAAAGAAGCAATGGTGTCAACCGCAGGAATAAGGGGGCCTCAAAATATTTTGTATCCGCATGATACGAGGTTTCCGATTAATACCGTCGGAATTACTCTTGCAACGCTTGCAAAAGCGCTCGTTCTTCTTGAAAAATATCCGAATAAAAAATTATATAAGCTTGCAGGTTCCGAAGTCAGATATAATTCAAAAATTTATCTTGATTTAATTGCAAGAATACAGGCAAAACAGGGAATTACGACTTTGGTTCCGAAAAACAGAGAAACAATTCCGATTTGGCTTGCTTCATTTTTAGCGTTTAAGCTGGATTTAGTGGGTGCCGAATATATAACAAGCTCCCATGGAATTTCGGTCAAAAATGCAACAAAAGATTTGAATAATCAGGGTTCTCAATTTTTGCCCGACGAATCTATGGAATTTGTGGGTAAAATTCAGGAAATACTTGATATTGTAGATAAAAAAGGCGAATACAAAATTAATTTTTCTTCATCAAACGATTCTTTAATTGATGAAAAAGTTATGGAAAAGCTGAATAACGGAATTGATCTTTATGTTGAATACTTAAAAACAACGGTTGCGCTTGATGACATTCTTGAAAAAATCAGAAAATTCGATAAAAAAATAATTATTGATTCTGTGGGCGGTGCAAGCTATAAAACTTTATCAAAAATTTTGAAAATTTTAGATATTAATGAAACTTATGATTGGCTGAATATTGAAGAAGATCCGTTTTTCCATGGTATAGGAAAAGATGTTAAAAACGGCGCTTTTTACGATTGGTCGCTCGATATAACGGTAACTTCCAAAAAGGAAAACGGTGAAGTTTATTTTCCCGTTATTGATTCTCTGAACTACGGCGAAAAATTAAAAAATTATCCGACGGGAACGGTTTCTTTAATAACGGACCCTGACCACGACAGGCTTTCGGTTGTTCAAATCGAAGATATTAAAAATGTTGAAAAAGTTAAAAAAGCAGGCGTTGATTATGCAAAATTGGGCGATGACAGAATACTTTGCATATTTTCCGCAAACCAGGCGTTTTTAATGATTATGGATTATTTTAAAGATGTTTTGAAAAAATCCGGAAAATTTGACGAGCATACAAGATTTATGGTTAAAACAACAGCAAGTTCAAAAAGCTGGGATGAATGGGCGAAATTTAACAATATAAAAGTCGTAAATACTCCCGTCGGCTTTAAAGAAATTGCAAACGTCGTAAAAAAAGTAGAGTATCAGCTCGAGAAAAAAGTTAAAAACATTAAAGTAAAAGACATTTTTAATAATGAAATTTCTTTGGGAGAAAGCCCGAGAATGATATTTGGCGGCGAAGAATCGGGCGGAATGATAATTGGTTCAAACGAGCTTATAAAATCAAAAATGGGAAGAATTGCGCTTTCCATGCGTGAAAAAAGCGCTACGGAAGCAATAATTGCAGCGTCAGGGCTAATTGCGGATTTAGACATTCCGCTTTATGAACATCTTGAAAATGTTTATAAAAATAATAACATTGTCGCAAAATTCGATGTTCGAGATGATATAGCGTATTATAACGAGTCCGAACCGGATATAAACAAATTGAAGAAGGCAAAACTTGAGGGCGAAGCAAAAAGAACAAAAAACGACGTGTTTTATCTTGCTTTATCAATCGGACTTCTTGAAAATAAAATTACTCTTGAAAACATAAAAGAAATTTTATCTTCAACGTTTAACAACCTCGATTTTTCAAACCTTTTGACGGTAAAATTCGTGGGCGACGGCACATATCTTGATTTTTCGGATAAATTTATTGAAATCCGTCCATCGGGGACGGACGCTAAAACAAAAGCCTATGCAGGCGGTGCGGATAAAGAGGTTTTAGCTTTATATTCAAAAACTTTGGGTAATTATTCGGGCGATTTGAATGAAAAGTATTTAAAATATTTATCAAAAGAATATATTGAAAAAGTTAAAAAAATATCTTATGATGTTTATTTGAAATATGCAAATAATGAGCCTGATAAAAGGCAATTTGAAGTACCCGAGTATAATTTTTAAGGAAGAGATGAAAAATGAATATAAAAAGTAAATTCAATAAAAGCGTACAATCCCTTGAAACATACATTATGTTTCAAATTAAGCAAAGACAGCTGGAGTTAAAAGACGAACTTACAAAAAAAGGAAGAAAGCCGATTGCTCTTTCCATGGGTGCGCCTGTTGATAATATCCCTTTATTTGCGATAGAAACTTTAAAATCCGTATTGGACGATGCTTCTATTCATACTTATTCAACTCCTAAAGGCGAAAGCTATTTCTTGGAAGCCGTTTCAAGAAGAATGAAAAAAAGATTTAATGTCGAACTAGACCCTAAAACGGAAGTTTTTTCTCTTATAGGTTCAAAAGAAGGTATTGCAAATTTAATTCGTGAATTAATTAATCCGAATGATGACGAATTTGAAAAAGATATTATTTTATGTCCAAACCCCGGTTATGCAAGTTATAAAGAAATGATAAAAGCTTCGGGCGGTCTTTGTTACGGGTTGGAGATGACCAAAGAAAATAATTATATGCCTGATTTAGATAAAGAATTGGAAAAACTTCTTCAAAAGGGTTATAAAAAAGAAAAAATAAAAGCTCTTATAATAAATTATCCCAATAATCCCTTAGGAGTAACCTGTACTTTAGAATATATGCAAAAATGCGTTGATTTTTGTATAAAAAATGAAATTATTTTAATTTCCGATAACGCATACTGCGAGATTTATTTTGATAAAAACGATAAACCTCACAGTGTTTTGGAGTGTGATAGAGCAAAAGAAATTGCCGTTGAATTTCATAGTTTTTCTAAACCCTACGCTATGACAGGCTGGAGATTGGGGTATGTCGTCGGAAATTCCGAAATAATTTCAATGTTTGGAAAATTAAAATCCACGATTGACACGGGCATTTTTAAAGCGCTTCAATTAACGGGCGCAAAACTTCTTGATTCAAAAGAGGGCGATGAATATATTGAATATGCCAACAAAAAATTTGAAACAAAAATCAAAAAATTTGTTGGCGGCCTAAAATCTTTAGGATATCAGGTTGAAATGCCGAAAGCGGCATTTTATCTTTGGGTTAAAATTCCCGAAAGATATAATAACGACTCCAAACAATTTGCAAATGACCTTCTTGAAAAATCGGGAATTGTTCTTGTGCCGGGGGAAGCCTTCGGCGATTTAGGCTACGGCTGGGTTAGAATTTCCGTCGTTGCGGATGAAAAAGATTTGGATGAAGTTATTGAAAGAATGAAAAATGACGGATTCCAAAATTAAAATTTCAATTATAGATTATGGTGCGGGAAACGTTAAAAGTATCGGCAATATGCTTGAATATTTGGGCGTTTCCTATAAAATCACACCCGATAAAGAAGAAATTTTAAAATCCGATAAAGTTATTTTTCCGGGGCAAGGACATTTTGAGCAAGCGATTAAAAAACTTAAGTCAAACGATATGATAAGTTTTATTCAAGATATAACTTCCTCGGGGAAAGAATTTTTGGGAATTTGTTTAGGGCTTCAAGTCTTATTCGAAAAATCCGAAGAAGCCCCGAACGTTGAGGGGTTAAAAATTTTTAAAGGGGATGTCAGAAAATTTACAAAAGGAAAAACCCCCCAAATCGGTTGGTCAAAAATAAGAACAACAAGTGCAAATACGCTTTTGTCGGATGATTATTATTATTTTGTAAATTCATACTTCATTAATCCTTTAGATAAAAATATAATAAGTTCATTTGCTCATTATTATATGGATTTTGCTTCGGGGGTAGAGTATAAAAACATTACGGCGGTTCAATTTCACCCTGAAAAAAGTTCGATAAAAGGTATGGAATTTTTTAAAAACTGGCTCAATAAATAGGAGAAAAAAATGGAAGAATTCAGTTTCGGTTTAAGTTTGAAAGAATTGGAAAGAAGGACAAGTAAAGAATGTCTAATTGAAAAGAAAATGCTTTCCGAAAATTCCAAAGAATACCAAAATCTTCAAGAAGGCGATAAAGAAGCTCTTTTGCACTTGGTTAAGGCAGCTTATGTTATCGAAAAAGTAAACAAAATTCTTGATAACAGAAGAAATCTTCCTTTTGAAAAATGGCTGGATGCTAAAATAAAAGAAAACTCAAAAGAAGCGGAGCTTACAAAAATTCTGTATGATGCTCAAAAGGGGATTTGCGCAATTGATTGCGAGTCGAATAAAATTTCTTTAGCTTCAGGCATAAAAGAACTTCCTCAAAAGGGTCTGTATCCTTCGGATTTAAGCATTGAAGAATTTCATAATATTTTAATTTCGATGTTAAAAAACGGAAAAATTGACTCCGTCAGAAAAATTTTGAACCAAAGAAGCGTGGTCGAAAGATTTCGAGATGAACTTATTGCATACGATTATGTCGATTATTTTAAAAATGAATTTAAAGAAGCGGCAGACGAACTTATTCTTGCTTCAAAATGTTCAACCAATCAAGATTTCAACGAATTTTTAAGACTTCAGGCCGTTGCTCTTACAAGTCCCGATCCTATGCTGGATGCTAATTGCGATAAAAAATGGGCAACACTTCAAGACACGCCTTTGGAATTTACGATTACAAGGGAAAATTATGCTGACGAAATGACGGAAACGGTTATTGAAAATCCCGAGTTAAAAGACCTTTTGGATAAATGCGATATTACGCCCGTTTCAAAAGACTTTTTAGGGGGCAGAGTGGGAATTGTAAATAAAGAAGGAACTTCGGCTTTACTTAAAATCAAAGATTATCTTCCCCTATTGGCTTCTAAAATGCCGTTTGCGGATAAATACGAACAAAACATAAATCCCGATTCCGACACAAAACAAACAATGGTGGATGTTGACCTTGTTATGGTAGCGGGTGATGTCGGCGCATTCAGAGGGGGAATAACATTAGCCGAAAACCTTCCGAATAACGACAAAATGTCAATAAAAATCGGAGGCGGAAGAAGAAATGTTTATCACAGACAAATAAGAGTTTCCGACCCTGAAAAATTACAAAAAAGGTTGAATGCAATATTGGATGAAGCTCAACACAAATACTATCTTGATGAAGCCGACCATTGGTTTACGATAGGTCATGAAAATGCTCATTCTTTAGGTCCGAATAAAGGTACGGAGGCTTTAGGAAAGTATACGAGCATAATTGAAGAAAATAAAGCGGATATGGGCTCATTGGCATTCGTTGACCTTTTGACGGAAAAGGGGTACTACACCGAAGAGGACAGGTTGAAAGTAATAGTTACTTTTGTTGCGGATAATTTCTTAAAATCAAAGCCCACAATGGCTCAAGCGCACAGAGTAAGAAGTGTTATGCAGAATTATTTTCTTTTTAAGGAGGGGGCTTACAATTTAACGGAAGATAATAAAATTCATGTTAATATTGATAAAGTCGTTCCCGCTGCTCGGAAAATGCTTGAGCAAATTATTGAAGTTCAAATGTCAGGCGACTTTTCAAAAGGTGAAGAATACGTTAAAACTAATTTTGTCTGGACGGATGAAATGGAGATAATTGCTCAAAAACTGAGAGAAATTAATAAAACTCTAAACGGCAGGGTTATATCTCCTCTTGCGGACAAACTTTTATTTGAAAACGTTTAAAACTCAACCTTTTATGTGATATTCCATGCTTTTATGTAGAGTATAATCAGTTTATATGTTACAAACTTTGCCAAAAACCGTAAATAAAGTACTGGGGGGAAATTTCATCAAACGAATTTCCCAATATCTCCATGATTGTATAAGAGAAGAAGTGCAAAGTTCTACTTTTAGAAATCTTAAAGGCGATAAGGACAACAAATGGGTATTTTTAGAAGGCAGTGAGGAGCTGTTTTCAAAATTTGATAAGCCCTTAATTATTGACGGCGATAATCCTTTTTTAACGGAACTTATGATACAGGCTGAAGTCAGCCAAAAAGAAAAATATCTTTTATACGGATATCTTTTTCTTGTCGGGAAAAACGGCAGAGCAAAGAAAAATAACGAATTTTTAACCCCTATTTTATATTCTCCCTGCAAAATCGAAAGAGAAGGGAAAAACCTTTTGATTTCAATTCAGGAAGAAACTTTATCGTTAAATACGGGCGCTCTTTCTCAATTAATGAAAAAAGACGACGAGGAAGAAATTGATGCTATGCTTCAAGGGCTAATCGACGTTGTTCCCGAATTACCCTTAAATGAAGAAAAGCTTGAAATATTTTTATCAACCCTAAAATCCTTAATTCCCGATGTTGAATTGGATTTGGGAAATAACGAAACAAATAATCTTCATCAGGATGAAGAAGAATTTTATTCCAAGACGATAGAAAATATTGACGATTTCAACTTTGAAGATTTTGACTCCATTGATGTTATAAATAAAAAGACAAAAGTTAAACTTGATAAACTTGTTTTAAAGAAAATTCAATCCGTTATTTTAACAAAACGTCCGACGGTAACTGCGGGAGTTTTGCATGAATTAACCCAAATATCGGAAAAATCCCCCGGTGTTATTAAAGAAACGGCTCTCGGAGTTATATTGGATGAATATAGCGAACAAAAATCAAAAGATTTTAAGATGTCGGATACGAACGAATTTTTCCCGATAACCCCTTTGTCTTTGAGCGATTCACAGGAAGATGTCATAAAAAAAATTGAAAACAATAATTTTCTTGCGGTTTACGGGCCTCCGGGCACAGGAAAAAGCCAAACAATCGTAAATTTGGTTTCTCATTTAATTTCAAACGGAAAAACCGTTCTTGTCGCATCAAGAATGGATAAGGCGGTTGATGTCGTTGCTGAAAGATTAAATGAACTCGGTGCGCCTTACCTTGCGCTAAGAGCGGGCAGGGCAAATTATCAAAAACAATTATGTTATGAACTTCAAGATTTGTTATCGGGAAAAATCGAGCTCAATAATGAAGCATATATGGATTCCGTTCTTGTTGATACTCCCGATATGAAAACCCTGTTGGATGAAATTGCGAGGCTTGAAAATCTTTCCGAAAAAATAATTAAACTTGAAGAAAAATACAACGAAGTTGATGTAGAAGAAAAAGATTCAATCGGCGCAATAGGTGAATTAAGATATATTCATACCGATTTATCTACCGCTCAAATTAAAGAGCTTAGGCAAATTTTAACTTCTTTGGAAGAATTGTTAAACAAAAACGAAAGTTTTATAAATAAAATTTTTGTTCATATTAAATTAAATAAAATCAAAAAAATTCTTGATTTAAAAAGAACTTCAAGAACTAAAGATATGGTATCAAGGCTGAATATTGAACTTGATGCGGTTAAATCTTCCGCTCAAAAGAGAGAAATCGAAGATGAAATTTTAAAATGCGGTAATTTACATCAATTGATGAATAAAATTTCCGTTTTAAAGGGAAAAAGAAAAAAACTTGCCGTCGATATTTTGACAAATAAAAGAAGAGCGGCAATTAAAGACCTTTTATCGGATGCAAAAAAGCGCCAAAGATTAATCATCCATGCAAAATCCCTTGTTTCAAAAAAGATGATGTTACAAAACAGACTTCTTGAAAATGAAGATTTTAAACCTCTTTTGAGCGCTTTTCCATGCTGGTGTACGACAACTTACGCAACTTCAAATTCGCTTCCTTTAAAACCGGGACTTTTTGATGTCGTTATTATTGATGAAGCGAGCCAGTGCGATATTGCAAGCTGTTTCCCGATTTTATTCAGAGCGAAAAAAGCGGTTATAGTGGGCGATGACAAACAATTGCCTCATCTTTCTTTCTTAGAAAAGGCAAAAGAACAATCGTTTTTAAATCAATACAATATTGATGATAAATACCAATTGATGTGGCGTTTTAGAGAAAACTCCATGTTTGACCTTGCAAATTATTATTCGATTTCGCCCGTTTTATTGGATGAACATTTTAGATCTCCCCGCCCGATTATTGAATTTTCTTCAAAAGAATTTTACGGCGGAAGAATAAAAGTTATGAAAAAAATGAGGGCGGATGATGAATGCCCCGTTGAATTAATCCATGTTCAAGACGGCAGGGTTGATGTTGATGTAACAAGAAATACCGTTGAAGCGGAAGCGATTATTAAAAAAATTCAAGAAATAATCCAAAACGATAATCCCGAAAAGCCGACATCAATCGGAGTTTTGTCTCCTTTTAGAGGGCAGGTCGATTTAATTAAAAAAGATGTTTTAAAGATTTTTAACCTTGAAACAATTCAAAAACATTCAATCGAAGTAGGTACGGCACATACTTTCCAAGGGGATGAAAAAGATGTAATGCTTATGTCGTGGGCAATTGCGGATAATTCAAAACCTCAATCCCTTACGTTTTTACAAAAGCCGAACCTTTTTAACGTTGCAATCACAAGGGCAAGAAAAAAATCGATTAATTTTATTTCAAAAGAGCCAAACACCGTTCCTGAAGGACTGTTAAGGGATTATTTGGAATATGTTCAAAATGCTAAAGTTGCTTTTGAAGAGGGAGTTAAACTTCAATTTAAAAATAATTTTGAAAAAGAAGTTTATACTCAATTAGCTCTTTTATTAAACGACGAGTATAAAATTTCGGCAGGGCTTGAAATAGGCGGTGTGAGCGCAGATATAGTTATTGACAATCTCGTTGTTGAAATTGACGGAGTTGTTGATAATAAAATATCTCATATTAAAAATATGAAAAAACAATCCATACTTGAAAGGTGCGGTTTTAAGGTTATAAGACTAACCAAAAGAGAATGGGATATGTCTAAAAAAGTATGTTTAGACAGAATTTTAGATGTGTTATCCGAATTAAAGGCATAAAAACGTATTTTAAAAAATATATTTTTGCATTTTTTTTGTTTGTAATACAATATTTGGTATGGAAAATAATAACTTTTTACTGGAAATATTGGTTCAAGAGCTCCCTTATCAGTTCATTCCGAGCGCTCAAGGGCAGTTAGAAGAACTTTTTGCAAAACTTTTAAACGAAAATAAATTAAGTTTTAAAGAAATTAAAACTTATGCTACGCCGAGGCGTCTTGCCGTTTTAATTACGGGACTTGCTTTTTCGCAAGAGGATATTATAAAAGATGTCAAAGGACCTGTTTTAAACGTTGCACTTGATGAAAACGGCAACTATACAAATGCCGCAATAGGTTTTGCAAAGAAAAACGGCGTAAGTGTTGACTCTTTATACAAAAAAGATAATTATATTTATGCAAGGGCTGAGCAAAAAGGCAAAACTTCAAAAGAAGTTCTGAAAGTAAATGTCGCTTCGGTCGTAAATAAACTTCAAGGCGCTCATTTTATGCGCTGGGCTGATTATGACGATAAATTTTCAAGACCTGTCGAAAATGTAATTGCGCTATATAATGACGAAGTTTTAGATGTGGAAATTTTCCATAAAAAATCAAACAACGTAACAAAAGGACACAGATTTTCAAAACTTCAAACAATAGAAATCAAAAATCCGCTCGAATACGTTGAAAGTTTAAAGAAAGTCAACGTTTATGCCGACGTTGAAGAAAGAAAAAAAGTTATAATTGACCTTGCAACAAAAAAAGCAAGTGAAGCAAATTTGGTTATTGATTTTTCAAACCTTGACGATTTGTTGGATGAAGTTGTTTATATAACCGAATTTCCCGTTCCCGTTCTTTGCGAATTTAAAAAGGAATACCTTGAAATTCCCGACATTGTAACGGTTACGGTTATGTCAAAACATCAAAGATATTTCCCCTTGTATGAAAAATCGGGAAAACTTTCAAATAAATTTATAACAATGGCAAACTTTGTCGGAGTTGAAAAAGAAAGTTTTGATAATATCAAAACGGGTAATCAAAGAGTAATTTCCGCTCGTTTAGAGGACGGTAAATTCTTTTACGATGATGATATTAAAACTTCTTTGGAATCTAAAATTCCTGCGCTCTCCGGCATGACATTCCAAAGAGATTTGGGAACTTTATTGGATAAAACCGAAAGAATAGAAATTTTGTCGGATTATATCGCAGATTTACTTAAAATTTCCGATAAGAAAGATATTTTAAGAACGGCAAAACTTTCTAAAGCCGATTTGTCAACGAAACTTGTTTTTGAATTTACGGAATTACAAGGATATATCGGCGAAAACTACGCTTTAAAATCAGGCGAAAAAGAAAATGTTGCGCTCGGGATTAAGGAACATTATTTCCCTTTGAGCGCTAATTCTTCGCTGCCGTCTAAAATTGAAGGACAAATAGTTTCAATCGCAGATAAAATTGATACGATTTGTGCGGTATTTTTATCAACTCAAGGAGATAAAAAGAAAAAACGTCCGACGGGTTCAAACGACCCTCTTGCCATAAGGCGTGCAATAATCGGTGTTTTAAAAACAGTTATTAATTTCAATTTAAAATTAGATTTGGTCCTTGTGATTAAAAAAGCACTTGATGTAATATCAAAAGAATTTGAAATAAAAATCGAAAATGAAACTTTGGACGAAATTCTTGATTTTATATACGGCAGATTAAGCGTTTTATACGAGAAAAATTTTGATAACGACGTTTTATCGGCTTGCAAGTCGGAAAATCCTTTGGTTGATTTAAACGATTGGCTGAAAAGAGTTGAAACTGTTAATAAATTCGTTAAAGAAACCTCTCTTTCCGATATATTGGAAGCGGTAAACAGGGTAATAAGAATTACAAAAGACCATAAATCGGGCGATATTAAAGAAAATCTTTTTGTCGAAACGGAAGAGAAAGCGCTTTATGACGTAATTTTAAAAGCGCCGACGATTAATTATTCAAATATTTCCGACATTAAGGTTTTTGTTGAACCTTTGAACAAATTCTTTGATAAAGTTCTTGTTATGGATAAAGACGAAAACGTTAAAAATAACAGATTGAATTTATTATCCGATTTGAGAGATAAATTTAATTCAATTTGTGATTTTTCAAAAATTGTTTCAAGGTAGAAAATGAACATCCTCTTTGTGACGGATTTATGCCCGATTAAGCAAGACGAAAATCTTCCCCTGACTTTGCTTGAATTTATTTTGGATTTTCAAAAACTGGGGCATAAAGTTCTTCTTTTTCGTCCAAATGTTATTCCAAACGTTTTAATTCGTGGCAGAAAAATCTTAAAAGAGGGAGTTTATGATTTTTGCGGAATAAGATGCATTAATAAAAATTTTTTAACTCCGTTTTTTAAAGAAAGCGACTTTACTTTCCTGAAAGATGAAAAGTTTAACCTAATTTTATCCCACATGCCGTCAGGTATACTTGCCGCAAATAAAATTTCAAAAAAATTTAACGTCCCTTATTTTGTTTCCGTTCATTCAAGTGACATAAAGGTTTTAGAAGATATCAAGTATGCCTTTTTAAAACCTCTTATGAAACAAGCGTATATGGAAGCAAAAATGGTTTTACCCAGAAGTTTTTGGCTTGATGAGAGAATTAAGAAAAATATTTCAAACAATTTAAAAACATCTCTTATTCCTTCAGGAATTAGCGGTAATGCGGTTTTAGAAAATGTCATAAAAAAAGATGATTTGAAAAGAATTTTATCCGTAGGTTCTCTGATTAAAAGAAAAAACTTTGAAGAATTAATTATAGCCTCAAAAGCTCTTGATATGGAGCTTGTAATAGCAGGAGAGGGCAAAAATAAAAAAAACCTTCAACACTTGATTAAAAAAACGGGCGCAAAAGTAAAACTTTTGGGGAAAAAATCTAAAGAAGAAATAAATAAGTTGATGTTAGAATTTGATTTATTTATTCTGCCTTCTTTGAATGAAACATTCGGCATGGTTTATCTTGAAGCCTTGTCAAAAGGATGTGTTGTCGTATGCAGTGAAAACTCGGGCATGGCAGGATTTATAAAAGACGGTTTTAACGGCTTTATATCAAAACCCGACAATAAATCTTTAATTGATACCGTAAAAAGAATTAAAGAATATGGCGATATTGATAAAATAAAAGAAAACGCCCTTCAAACCGCAAGGGATATGGAAAAAATAAAAATGGCGGAAAATTATTTAAAAAATATTCTTTTTTAAGATATAATTTTCTATAACAAGTGTACTATTTATTAAGGAATTAAAAAATGCAAGCAAGACGTGCTTCAAGAGAATTGGCTTTAATATTGTTTTCTCAATTGGGAAAAGATTTAGATAAATTTGACTCTGTTGATTTCAGAGATATTGTTTTAAACTCGACAAGAACATTAATCGGAAATTCCGCTGATGAATTACAGCTTATTTCAAGCGAATTGAACGAAATCAAGGAATATATCATAGAATATGAAAATAACCATAAGGATAATTTGGAACGTCCGATTGATGCTTTAAATATCCCCGTTAAAATCCCTATGACGGATAAAATGGTGAATAAAATTGATATTTTGTTAAATGCTGCGGAAAAATCAATTGCGGCGCTTGATGTAGCGGAACTCACGATTTTATCCGAGAGAAGCGACGTAAAAAGATACATTGAAAAAATCTTTAAAACTTTTAAAGAAAAATCGAAAGAAATCGACGAAATTATTAAAACTCATGCAATCGGTTGGGATATAGACAGGCTCTTTAAAATAGATAAAGACATTTTAAGAATAGCAATAATTGAGCTCGTATATATCAAAGACGCTCCCGTAAAAGTTGTTATAGACGAGGCTTTAGAGCTTGCCAAAAAATATTCTACCGACGATTCGCCTTCGTTTGTAAACGGCATTCTTGCAAAAGTGGTTGAAGAATATGTTTAATTTTTGGAAGAAAAAGAAAGAAGAAACTACCGATTTTGAAATAAAAAAAGACAATTTTCAAAATAAAAACGAAAATGGTATTCAAAGCGGTGAAAATAGTTCTTTGTCCGATGATTTAGAAAATAAAGAAAATAAAAATCAGTCGGCTCCTTTTTCTTTTTTAAAAAATGCTCTTGCAAAAACCTCTGACACATTGATTAAAGGCGTTGTCGGGCTTGTTTCTTCAAAAGACGAGCTGGATGAATTTACGCTTCAAGATATTGAAGATGCCCTGATAAAAGCAGATTTAGGAATTGACCTTTCGCTTGAAATTGTTGAAAACATTAAGAAAAATAAAGTGCCTCCAAGCGCCTTAAAATCACATCTTAAAGCCTATTTTGAAGAAATGTTAAGTTATGCGGGTTCTTCAAACCTCTCTTATGCTGACAATCTTTTAAATATTTATTTTGTGGTAGGTGTCAACGGTGCGGGAAAAACAACGTTTATAGGAAAACTTGCGCATAAATTAAAACAAGAAGGAAAAAAGGTATTATTATGTGCAGGCGACACATTCAGGGCGGCCGCCGAAGAACAGCTTGATATTTGGTCAAAAAGAGCAAATGTGGACATTGTAAGGGAAGATGGCGCAGAAAGCGCTGCAGTTGTTTATAAATCAATCGAAAAAGCAAAAAACGAAAACTACAATGTTTTAATAATTGATACGGCAGGCAGGCTCCAAAACAAATTTAATTTAATAGAAGAATTAAAGAAAGTAAAAAGCGTTATTGATAAAAAAGCGCCTGATGCTAATTTTGAAAGTTTATTGGTGCTTGATGCAAACCTCGGTCAAAACGGGCTTTCGCAGGCAAAAGTTTTTAAAGAGGCAGTTGAAATAACAGGAGCCGTTTTAACAAAATTGGACGGTTCTTCAAAAGGCGGAGTTATTTTTTCTGTTGCAAAAGAGTACCAAATCCCTGTTAAAATGGTTGGACTGGGCGAAGGTATACAAGATTTAAAAGAATTTATTCCAAAAGATTTTATTGAAGCGATATTTTAGTTCTAAACCCTTATATTGCAAGACTTTTCGGGCATAAAAAATGCCCGTTTTGAAAACCCTTAAAATAAAAATATGGAGGGTTAATTTATGTACAAAATTATTGCTGACAACAATCTTATCAATACTTGCAACTTATCAGATTGGCTTTTTGAATACAAAAATTCGATTATGCCGTTAAGGGTAAAGCTGAGCGATTATTATGACGGTTTAAATCAGATTGTGAAACAAAATGCCGTACAGGGGCGCCCGAATTATTCGATTAATGTGAATATGGCAAAATATATAACCGATGTTGCAACCGGATATACATTCGGAAAACCTGTTTCTTACAGCGTTTTGGACGATAGTTCGAAAAATCTTTTAAATTCCGTTTTGGAAATAAATAAGGCGAATTATACGGATGAACTTGATTATCATTTGGGCGGGGATATGTCTGTATTTGGAATTGCCTATCAGCTTGTTTATGCTGACTCAAAGGCAAAATTCCCCGTTAAATATAAAAGGTTGGATCCGATTAAGACATTTTTTGTTTCAGACAATACGATTGAAGAAAATTCAATTTGTGCTGTTTATTTCCATGATTATAAAGAAAATAAGCAGGCTAAAACAAAGGTTTATGTTTGGGATGAAAATTACATCTATTTATTTAAGGGCAACAATTATTCTCTTGAATTATATTCAAAAACTCCTCACTATATGGGTCAAATTCCCGTTATTCAATCTTTAAACAATGATGACGCTTATGGTGATTATAGGATGATTTTAGACCTTTTGGATTCTTTGAATTTAATGATTTCAAACAATACGGATGACCTGCAATCAATCTCGAATGCGATACTTGCGGTAACGGGCGGAAAATTGGGCGAAGAAGAAATAAAACAGATTAATCAATACAAAGTTGCAAATCTTCCAATCGGCGCAAATATGGAGTGGGTTATTAAAAATTCAAACGTTGAAGGAGTTTTGGGGCAGATTAAACATTTATTGAATTTTATTTTCCAAATTTCCATGGTGCCTGATTTATCGGATGATGCTTTTGCGGGAAATTTGTCGGGGGTTGCAATGCAGTTTAAAATGTGGGGAATAGACCAATTGTGGATGTCAAAAATCCGAAAGTACAAAACCTGTTTACATAAAAGATTAAAACTTGCTTTTAGAATTTTGGGCATAAGTGAAGAAGAAGCCGATAAATTACAAATCAATTTTTACAGGAATTTGCCCGAAAATATGGCGCAGGATTATGAAATTGCCAAAAATTTATCCAATGTGTTATCACTTAAAACGATTTTGAAAAATCTTTCGATTGTTGAGGATGCCGATGCTGAATACAAAGCAATAAAAGAGGAAAAGAAAAATTTAAGTATAAAAGGTCAAGACAAGGAGGAAAATGGGGAGGAGGTGGTGGCGGAAAATTAAATTTCGTCAAAATGTCATAACTTGTTTTCTCTTGCGCCTTATTCTTGTAAGGCGCTTTTTTTGTGTTATTATGGTAGTATGAAAAAGTTTTTTTTATTAATTTTAATTTCATTTATTGCCTTACCTTCATTCGGTATGAATTTTGGCATGTATAAGCCTGAAGAAGATTACGGCTTAATTGACGGTTTTAAGTTTAATTTTTCAAAAAGGGACAGAGCTGAAGCAGGCGATAAATTAATTCAATTAAAGCAAGAAGTCCCGGGCGAAAAAGAAAGAATGCAGCGAGAAAAAGAAAGATACGAAGCTAATAAAGACAGAAAAGAAGATGAAGAATATCAAATGTTTCGTTTTATGCTTGAAGATACCGTCGCATTCTGATTTTATGTACAAAACTTTACTTAACGGGCTCTTTTTACTTTCTATTTTTTAATTTTTTATAATATTACCGTTTGAGCTTTTAACAAGGTAAATAAAACTTTATCTCTGCTTCCTGCAAGATAATGTATTTGTTCGCATTTCTTATCGTACCGATTTTAAGGGCGCAAAATGCATTCTTAAATTACCGGCAGCTCGGTGCAGAAATTTCGTTGAAACTTTTCCTTTAATTCCTTTCGGCGTAAGGCTTTTTGTCGTCTAAAAAATGCCGAAATCGGTATACGTTATAATTAAATTATAACGAAACGAAAGGAAATAAAAA
>CAJOJE010000001.1 GCA_905234865.1 Candidatus Gastranaerophilales bacterium | reverse complement strand
TTAATTATTTAATTTTCAAACGGCTCAGTTGCTTCGAGCGTTGCTCTCACGTTACATTGTTTGTTTGCTTCGCTCACAAAGGAGCTACCCAGCCATTAACTGTGTTAATTTCATCAATTAACTTTCTCATTATCCCAAAAACAAAAAATTATATCAAGTATTTTTTATAATATTCCCTTTGTTGATGGAATTTTGTTCGGATTATCGCTATCCGTTTCGGTTGCTCCTTTTAGCGCTCTTGCAAATGCTTTGAAGGAACATTCGATAATATGATGAGGGTCAATTCCGTCTAATTGTTTAATATTTAACGTAATTCCCGCATTCATTGCAAAAGAATTGAAAAAATGAATTAAAAGAACCGTTTCAAAATCGGACGTTTTTTCTTCTTTTATATTAAAATCCGCTTTGCAGAAAGCTCTGCCCGAAACGTCGACCGCACAAAGAATAAGCGCTTCATCCATAGGAAGAATAACGGAAGCGTATCTTTTAATTCCTTTTTTGTCCTCTAACGAATTTAAAAAAGCCTGACCCAAAGTAATTGCAACATCTTCAACTAAATGATGCTCATTACCGTCAAGCGATTTTGCGGTTAATTCAATGTCAAAATTGGCATGGTATGTTAATTGTTCCAACATGTGATTAAAAAAGTTTAATCCCGTTGAAATTTTATATTTTCCGCACCCTTTCGGATTGAAAACCAAATTTATTTCCGTTTCTTTAGTGTTTCTTGTTTTTTCTATTATTTGCATAAAATACCTTTTTGATTTTTTGCAAGTTCAAGGATATCGTTTTTATTTTTGATAACTTTTCTTGCGCCTTTTTTTAATAATTCTTTTTCGGTTTCCGTAATTGAGGCGGCTTTTGGAGGAATTATTCCGTAAGTCTCAATTTTTGCTTCGCATCCCGCCTGAATATCGTCGACCGTATCTCCGAAATAACAAATATTTGTGTATCTTGTATTTTCTTTAATTATATTTAACCCGAACGGGCTTGGCTTGTGATTTCCTTCAACATCTTCATTGCAGATAAAATATGAAAAATATTTTTTAATATTATATTTTTCAAGTGAATAAAACGCTTCTTCCGTCGGGCGCCCCGTAAAGACGGCACAATTTACAAAGTTTGAAAGTTCTTTGAAGAAATTTTCGTCAAGAATGTTGTCTTCATTATCTATTAATCCGCCTTTTCCTTTTATGTAAAAGAGATTTTGAAAAACATTTACCAAATCGTCATATTTAACGTTTTTACCTGCTTGCTTAATCAAGTATTCCGTTAAATCCCAATCGTTTGAAAGCCCGCCCAAATTTTTGGCGTTTTGTATATCACAATCCGTACAGTTTTTTCCCGTAAAATACGAAAAAGTTTGTTTGATTGCTTCTCTGTAAGAATTTTGCACATCAAAAACAACGCCGTCCAAATCAAAAACAAATAGCGGTTTATCTTCGATTGCACCGGTAATTTTCGGGATATCTTCCAATTTTGGCGAAGTTATTCTAAAGGTATTTTGAAGCCCGTCTGTGTTTTTAAAATATTTAACTTTAATGCCGTTTTTAATTAAATTATTGTATGTAAAATCCGCAAATTTACCGAAATCACAAAGAACAAAATTTGCTTCCGTTGCAACTGCCTTATATCCCATTTCGTTTAATTCTTTTGCGAGAAGTTTTTTTGAATTATTTAATTTTAATTTAATTTCTTCAAAATAGTTTTTGTCGGATAATGCCGCAATTCCCGCAAAAACTGCGCACGAGTTGACCGAATACGGAGAAATTACTTTTTTTACTTCATTTATCATATTCTCGTTTGCATATAAATATCCGAGCCTCAAGCCTGCAAGGGCATGGTCTTTTGACAGTGATTTTGCAATTACGATATTTTCAAATTTTTTAGGCAGCTCAAAAAATTCCGCTTTATTTTGTGTTGAGTAGTTAAAATACGTTAAATCAAGAAAAATAATTTTTTCCCTGTATTTTTTTGCAAAATATACAATATCGTCTTTATTGATAATATTCCCCGTCGGATTATTCGGGGTTGTAAAATATAAAATTTTGGTTTTTGAAGTTATATTTTTTTCAAATTTTTCTTTGCTGAATTCCCATTTTTTATCGTATTTAATTTTAATAAATTTTGCGCCGATAATTCCGGAATAAAGCTCGGGCATTGAAAAGGTCGGCGAGAAACTTAAAACTTCATCATCATATTCCAGATATGTATTAAAAAATACGTTTATTGCTTCGTCGCATCCGTTAGTTAAAACGAGATTGTTTTTATTGCAATTAATACTTTTTGATAGAATGTCGATTAATTCTCCATAAGCGGGGTAACGACGAATTTTATCGGCTGAAAAATTATGAACTGCATTTTTAACGCAAGGCGAAGCACCGTAAGCATTTTCGTTTGAGTCTAATTTTAATTCCCAATTTTCATAATATTGGTCTATCGGATAGTATTCCAAATTTTCTAAGGTCTTTTTAGATTTAATCATAAAAAAATAATACCATACAAAAAACTATTTTGACACTTTCTTTAAAATATCTTCAAAACTGTCAATCGGTTTCAATTCATATCCGCAATTTTGGCTTAAAATTCCGCCCATTTTAAAAATTTCTTCCATGGGGTAATTTCTGCAAATAGGGGGTCTAAAGAGATGATTTTTGCATTTTCTCGTAACCGTATCAAGGTTGTTACATTTGAATAAAAGTCCGATTTCGTCTTGCCCTGTGCAGGTTAAGCTTCTGTAAAAGGAATTAAGAAGTTTTAATTTTTCAAATTCTTCTTCCGTTTTAATAAAGCCTTTTTTACCATGGTTTACATAAATATTTTCGCAACATCTTCCGCATTCATTGCATTTTCCCGTTCTGTAATATTTCTTTTTGAATATGTATTTTAGAATAAATTTTTTAACATCGAGTAATTTCATAGATTTTATTCTATCATTTTTATGGTATATTTTCAAAAGAACTATAAGGAGCATAATTAATATGACACAGAGAGTTTTACTTTGCATTCTTGACGGCTGGGGTATTTCGAAAGATACCGACTTTAATGCGGTATATAGTGCCAATACTCCGAATTACGATAATTTTATGAAAAACATGTCCAACACAAAAATTCATGCTGACGGTCTAAATGTCGGACTTCCGGAAGGACAAATGGGAAATTCCGAAGTCGGACACTTAAATATCGGTGCGGGAAGAATTGTTTATCAAGAACTTACAAGAATTAACAAAGCAATTGACGAAAAAGATTTTTTCAAAAATGAAGAATTTTTAAATGCAATAAACCATGTTAAAGAAAATAACTCCGCACTCCATATATACGGTCTTGTATCAAGCGGCGGCGTACATTCTTCCATGAAACATTTAAAGGCCATGATTAAAATGGCTGCCGATAACGGTCTAAAAGAAGTTTATGTCCACGCTTTTTTGGATGGTCGTGATACTCCTCCGAAAAGTGCGGGAGAATTTTTGAATGAAATTGAAGAAACTTTATCTTCTTATAATCTTCCTAAAATTGCTTCAATAATCGGCAGATATTGGGCAATGGACAGAGATAAAAGGTGGGAGAGAATTGAAAAAGCGTATAATTGTCTTGTTTTAGGCGAGGGAAATAAAGCCGATACCGCACTTATTGCTCTTAAAAATTCATACGATAATGACAAAACCGACGAATTTGTTGAACCTGCCGTTATTGGCGGAAAGAGAATTTCAGATAACGATTCCGTCGTATTTTTTAATTATCGTCCGGATAGAGCAAGAGAAATTACAAGAGCAATTGCCATAAGCGATTTTGACGGTTTTGAGCGCAAAAAAGTTTTATCCAATCTTTATTACGTTTGCATGACGCAATATGACGAAACGCTTCCTTTGCCGGTTGCTTTCAGACCTCAAAAATTGATTAATATTTTGGGTGAAGTATTGGATAAAAATAATGTTAAGCAATTCAGAACCGCAGAAACGGAAAAATATGCGCATATTACTTTCTTCTTTAACGGTGGCGTTGAAGAAGCAAATAAACTTGAAACAAGAAAGCTCGTTGCTTCTCCTAAAGTTGCAACTTATGATATGAAGCCTGAAATGAGCGCTTACGAAGTGTGCGATAATGTGCTTGAAGCGCTCGAGCATGATGAATACGGTTTTATACTCGTTAATTTTGCAAACCCCGATATGGTTGGTCATACGGGAGTCATGGAGGCTGCCGTAAAGGCATGCGAAGCGGTTGACGAGTGTGTTGGTAAGATATCGGAAAAGGCACTTAAAAAAGGTGTTAAGATGATATTAACGGCAGACCATGGAAATGCGGAGTGGATGTTCAATAAAGAAACAAACGCTCCTCAAACGGCACATACTACAAACGTTGTTCCGTTTGTGATAATTGATAACAATAAATATCAACTCAGAGAAACGGGCGCTTTATGTGATATTGCACCTACAATTCTTGATTTAATGAATATCGAAAAGCCTGCCGAAATGACGGGCAATTCAATGATTGTAAGATAATTTTCTAAATAATAAGAATAAGCCGACAGAAGAAAATATTATTAAAATTATTGAAATAAATGAAGGAAAAGGTATTTTAAATAAGTATAAAACAGTATCAAGCCTGATAAATTCAATAATTAATCTTACGATTGAATACAATAAAATATAAGAGAAAAATATCAAACCGCTGTAATTTTTTGTGGCGGTTTTTTTCATAATGAATAACAAAGTCAAAAATATCAGCAAATCCAATATACTCTCGTATAAAAAAGTCGGGTGAAAATATGAATATTGTTCGTATCCTTTTGGTCTGAATTTTTCCGTTACATATAATTTTATTAGCGAATTTTGAACAGGGGTACCGAATGCCTCTTGATTAAAATAGTTCCCGAAGCGCCCGATTGCTTGTCCCAAGGGAAGAACAAGCGCATATAAATCCGCATATTTAAAAAAACTCAGTTTATTTTTTTTGAAATAATATATTCCATACAAAATCCCGAATAAAATTGCTCCATGGATTGAAATTCCTCCTTCCCAGAACATAAAAATTTCTTTCGGATGATGTATAAAATAATTGAAAGAAAGCAGGCAATAATAAGTTCTTGCTCCTATTATTCCCCAAATTAAAACCATCGGAGTAAAATCCCATATTACATCCTTACAGACACTAAGGTTTAGCCGTTTTATTGCGGTTAAAAGGGCGTAAAATGCGGCTAACAGCCCTAAAAATATGCAAATTGAATAATAGTGTATGTGTATATTAAAAAAAACAAATTCACTGCTATTGGGCGGAGGTATTATCATTTTCCAAAACACCCGTTAAATCAATCGGAAATACCGTTGGGTTAATACCGTATTTTTCGCATGATTGCGCCATTACTTTTTTGATTTTATTAATTCTCTCTTCAATTTGTTCTTTATCATTTGAAGAATTTTTTGATAATTTCAAATATAACTTATATTCTTGTATTGATTTTGCCGCATAATCAAGGTAATCCCTCGCAAGTTCGGGCGTAAATTCGGTATTGTCTTCTTCTTGTTTTTCTTCGTTGTCGTTTAGAATTTCTTCACTAAAATTGTCGAGTTTTAAGGCTTCACCCTCAAGAGCAACGGCAAGCGAATAATGGATATCGGGCAATTCGGGGTTTATTTCCGAGGCTTTTTCGAGGGTTTTAATTGCATTTATATAATCTTCTTTTTTAATGTATGCTACACCCAAATTATATCTTGATTCGTACAAATTTTCGTCCAAATCAACCGACGATTGAAACCTTGCAATGGCTTCATCCACTTCACCCTGTTCCAGATATTTTTTTCCTATTTCATTTAACTCTTGTATAGCTAAATTATTAATACAAGCCGTTGATATTAAACTTATAAAGAGTATACAAAAAAGTAAACCTGCTTTTCTCACGTCTTTTTCTCCTCTTTTTCAATTTTAAATATAAAATAATAATAATGCAAATATATTAAGTTAATTTAGCCAGTTGAACGATTTAACGATACCTTCTTCATTAGCCTTTCCGTTTAATTTTGCGTTAAATATTCTGTATTCGTCGTCATTGAAGTCTATAAAAGGAACTTTGGATATATTTTGCATAATTTCCGATTTGTAGAACGATTCCATTTTATTTCTTGTTATTGCGTTTAAAGCTGATATAACGGATGTATTCCCGATTGCTCCGAGCAAATTGGAAATTTTCTTGGATAATTTGCCTAAAACTTCTATTGCCAAAATTCCGCTTTCAATGTCGTATGTTCCGTAAATATAAGTAGAAAGATTTTTCCCTTGCGAATATATTTTTAAATCTTGAACCTTGGCATTTTCTACTTTGAAATTTCCCGTAATTTTGTCAAATTCACCGCCTTTGTAGGGGGTTAAAACTTCAATTAAATTATTAAGCGTGAAACCGAATAATCCGCTTTTAATAAGGTTTGAAGCTCTTAAAAGATACTCAATAGAGCCTAATTTTGGCATTTTACCGTCTTTAATTTCAAATTCGACTCCGGCATTAATTTTGTTTAAATAATTATTTGCTCCGTAATCTTTAAGTGTAAGAGCAACTTTTCCGTTAGCACTGCCGTATATTTGACCGGATAAATTTAAAAACGCTTTTGATAACGTATCCGCATTACAATTTATAAAATCTAAATTTGCGCTTATGTCTTTATTTGTAAAGTTATATTCTCCAACCCCTTTAATTAAGCCGTCCGCAATTGATAAGTATGTGCCGTTAATAAGCAATATCCCGTTTTTGGAGTGTGAAAAATTAATTTTAAGATTATTCCCCTCTATTCCGTTAATTAGGATTTTATCTATTAAAATATTGCCTTTTTGAATTTTTATATCCGTTGGAGATAAAGTGTACCCCTGTTTATTGTTTGAAGTATTTGACGGGGTTTGAGCGTAAGCATTTATATCTTTTGTGAGTTGCGTTATATCGGCTTCGTTTGAGTGAATATAAATATTGTTTATGATAAAAGGAAATTTCGATTTGTTTATAAAGTTTACGTTAAAATCCCCTTTTGTCCGGAATGTGCTGAAACTTCCGTTTGCATTTCCCGTATCTTTATTTAATTTTACTTTAACTTTGTCAATTTTGGAATGCAATGAAGGCGCTAAGACGTTTGAAAAATCAATATCACCCGTTACGAGGAGATTGTCGGGAGTACCGTTTAATATGATGTCGGAGCTGAAACTGCCGTCTTTTAAAACGGATTTTTTAAATACGGGATTTAAAAACCTGACAGGGGCGGTTTTTGGAGTTAAAACCCTTAAATTATAAAATTCAATGTTGTTTTGTGACAGTTTAACATCTCCGTAGAGTTTTATAATGTCATATAAATTAGGCTTATTGTTTTGTGATAAAACGTATTTTGAATATTTGACATGGCTTATGTTTGCCCAATTTCCCGAAAATTTAATTTTTGATGAAATTTCTCTTTTGGTGTCAATATCGCCTATTTTTAAACCCATGAAAGATAAATCGGAGCCTTCGTTTAAGCCTATTGTAAGGTATGTTTGATATGAATTTGTCGTACCTGATATTCTGCCTTTTACCGTTGCTTCGCCTTCAATTGAAAGCGGATATTTTAAAATCGGATTTACAAGTCTGTCGCAATATTCTTCGGTTAAATTGGTTGATAAATAAAGGTTAAATTCAGGGTTTATACTTCCTTTTGTTTCAATAAAACCGTCTATTAATACGGGAATTTCTTCATACATAAACGTAAGCGCATCCAAGTAGAGTTTATCGTCTTTTATTTGTATTTTTCCGCTTTCTAAAGATGTCTTTCCGCCGTTTATTACTGCGGATAAATTTTTCGGAGAAAAGTTTCCGCTTACTTTATCCCCCGTAAGCTGAACGCTGCCCGACAGTTCTCCTTGGATATTTTTTATATTTTTTGCAAGTTCATGGCTTTTTCGTTTAAGCGTTTTTTCTAAAATATTAAAATAAGCTGCCGCATTTGAGTTTTTAAAAGTAATTTTTAAATTGTTGTGCGGTTTTTGCGAAGCGAATTTATCTATTTTTCCGTTTATTAGCAGTCCCACTTTGGATAAGACCATATCTAAATAATGAAATTCAAGCGTTTTATTGTTTAATTCAATCCATCCTTTTTTAAATTCCGCATCACTTGCTTGATTGTTTATGCCGTAAATTTTTCCTTTAAAGTCAAACCCCGATAAGTCAAGAGTTTTGCTGTTCGAATAAACTTGTCCTTTTGCTTGGATATTTCCTTTTACTTTAAATTTGTTGGTTAAAAATATATCCGCCAAAGTATTTGCAAAAAGTCTGATTTTTCTTTACGAAATTTCCTATCGAAGAAGATGAAACATCATTTGAATTAAAAGTTATATCAATATCCGACGGGACACCATGAATTATTTTGTTCGACTTTGTTTTTTGTCCTACGCTTCCTTTGATTTTAAAGGGTGAATTAAAAATATTTGTCGTTAAATCAAATTCCGCATTATTTTCAAACGTTAAAATTCCTTTTGTGTTTTTACCTTCAATATTAGGGTCAATCTTTAAACAAAATTTCGCCTTTTGCTTTAACGTTTTCCGAAGGCTCTCCGAAAACCGAATCGGGCGGAATGTTTCCGTTCAGGTTAAGTGAAAAATCTACATTTCCTTTAGTCGGGCGAAAAGTTTTCAAAAATCCTCCCCCGTCAAGAGCGGATGTTACAAAAAAAGAATTTTCGGCTATTTTAATTGCTTTTTTTGCTTCAATATTGCTTACTTTGGCGCTTAAATTCATATCTCCGAAAGTTGTTGCGTTTCCGTCAATTTGAATATTTGCGCCCTCGACGGTTCCTTTTGCACCGTTATAAACGATATTGTCGTTATCAAAAATAATTTTAACTTTGCCGTTTTTTAAGGTTGCGGCTATTCCTTCCATTGAAACCGTTGCATTATCGGTTTCAAAGTATCCCGTTAATTTTGCATGTTCTTTATTTCCGTTCGTTAAAAGGTGAATTTTGCCGTATCCGTCCAAATCCATATACGGAAGCGGACCTAATTTTAAACCAAGCACTGTCTGTAACGGTTTTAAAATTGATTGAGCATAATTCATGTCGATATTGCCGTAAGAATTAATTTCAAATTGTGCAGGCGGGTTTTTCCATATTTTTGTTTTTCCAAAAACCGTTACCATGCCGTTATTCGGAGTATTTACCCAGACATTTATCGAAACATCCTTTCCTTTAAAATTACACTCTCCGAATGCCGTTTGAGAATTTTTCGGGCGGTTAATAATATATACGTCGTTAAAATCGAATTTTCCGTTTACCGTATAGTCTTTTTTGTTTTTGTAATCTATATCTATCGCACCGTCTATTATACCGTTTACGTTATAGAATTTTATGTTTTTAATATAGTCTTCCTGAAGCGGCAAAACCGTATCCGGCAAAAGAGCCGCAAGATTTTGAGCATGGGTGTTTTTAACCGTAAAAGTAATTTTGGGCTCTATGTTTTTAATATCAAAAGCGTTATAAATCATGCCTTTTATGTCAAAATTGACGTTATCTCCCAAAATACTTAAATTTTTAATGTTTAAATCTTTATCCGCAAAGTTAAAGTTAAAATCTCCGACAAACGGTTTATTTGAGATAATCGTATTTTTTTCGTTTTTATAATTAAAGGCAATATTGATTTTTTCCGTATAAAAACTTAAATTGAAAAAATCCTTATCTTTTGTGTCCGAGAATATGTCGATTTTTCCTTCAAAGTTTGTAAAACCGAGTTTTTTAAAATAGCTTTGCAAAAAAGATAAGTCGACTTGCGAAAGTAAAATTTCCTGCTGCTTTAATTTTATCTTACCGTCTACTTTTGAAAAATTGATGTTTGCAAGGTACGGAGCGGTTTTTTCGTCAGGCATGGTAATAATGCCGTTTGTATGTAAAATTATACCCCTTTTTAAGTCAAACCCTTTAAGAAAAAACGTATTTCCTTTGATTGAAAAGTTGTTTTTTGAAATTAAATCATTAATGTTAACGGTATAGTTTCCAAAACCGGTTTTCAGTCGTGTAAAATCGGGCTTGAACATTGATTTTTCATTTTTTATGTATTTTGAAAAATTAAAACTTCCGTCCTCATACCTTGTAAGGTTAATCAGAAGGCTACTTCCGCCGATTTCGTCAATTGACAATTTTTTCAGCAACAAAGGAAATATCGAAATTTTGATATTCGGATGTTCCGCCGAAAACAAAACCTCGTTTTCATGAGGGTCTTTAACGGATAAATCTTCAAGGTATATTCCGTATGAAAAAAAATTAAAATGCGTCGTAATTGAACTTGTTTTTAATTCGAGCCCGTATTTTTCCTTTGCAAAATCGGATAAAAATTTCGGCGTAATAATTTTATTTCCCGCAAAATTTATCCCCGCATACAATGCAACAAGGATGATTGTCGCTAAAAGCAATATTTTTCTAAAAAAATTAATTTTGAATAAACTCATACTGGAATTATACAAGATACTTTTTCTTTTGCAAAAAATGGTAAAATAATTTAAAATTCAATTATGAAAAAAATTTTTATACTTCTATTGTTTATATTTTTTCCGCTCTTATCGCATGCTCAAAAAATCGAGAATAATTTTATGCCGAAAGATTCTTTTATTCCCGTATATCCGATAAGACCAATCTCAACTTCAATCGTCGATGAAAACGAAACCGTTTATTTTATTGTCCCCTCCGATCTTTGGATTGAAGAATTTAAAATTATTCCGAAAGACTCAGTTGTTAAAGGTAAAATTGCCATGCTTAAAATGCCCGTAACGGGGATTAATGCGGCATTAAAAATTGATGCCGATTTAATCGTTTTTCCGGACGGTACAAAACATAAACTTTCGGGTTTTATTACGACAAACGGCGACAGGCAAATAGGGGGCAATCTTACTCCTCCTTTATCGTATAATAAAACGTTTCATCCGAGAAAAGGCGAATATTTCAGCGCTTATGTGGCGCAATACGTGCCGTCCGGCGAGTATGAATTCGGACAACATATTACTCTTCTTCAAACAAGAATGCTTCAACTTGTTCTTTTAGAGGATTTTTCTCCGTATTAGTTTTAAAACTTTACAAATTACCTTATTTTTTTCTTTCCATGTATAATAACTTTGTGGAGGAGAAATTTAAAATGCAAAGAAAAGACACAATTAAACGCATGTTTTTATTTTTTGTCATGTTTGTTTTTGCATTTTGCAATAATATGTTTTTAAATTTTGCTTTTGCGAATAATTCTTCCGTCAAATCCGTTTTTTTTGTTCCGAAGGGGCAGACGGCTAAAATTCTTTTGTCGGACGATATTCCTTATAATGCCGAAATCGGCTTTCATATAAAGGCAATTTTAGAGCATGATTTTTTGTATCGTAATTTATTGATTGCAAAAAAAGGAACAATCGTTTCCGGAATAATTACGCAAAATTCCAAAGCGGGTAAATCTCCAAAATTAAGGGCTCTTGAAATTCAAATTACCGAATTCAAAACGCAGGAAGGCTTTTCTATTCCCGTATACGGAATTTTAAAAACCGACGATAATTCGGGTGTATTAAAAGTTAAAATTCTTGAAACCGACTCAAAGAAGCTTCTTTTAAAATCGGAAGATGTTGTCGAAATTGTTTTGACTCAGCCTGTTACATCGTATTCTTCTGCTGATTATAAATATGATTATTAGTTATAATCATGTAGGGTATTTTAAATATTTGTTACTAAATTACAATTAAAAATGATAAAAATTGAATGTTAAGCAAATGACAGTAAAAATGAAAAACAATTACATATTGGAAGACGACGCCGTTCAAGACGGAAAGGTTTTACCCGACGCTTTTGCAAGCGATGATAAATTACTCCGCTTCTGCGTTTTTTCGGTTATATTGCATATCGTTTTTGTACTTGCAATCGGTATTGCTTCTTTTGTACTTCAACTTTTGGGAATTAATTTATCGCTTCTGCCGAAACCCGAACTTAAAAAAGATGATATCGTTTTTCTTTTGACGGATGTTGAACAAACTCCGATAAATAAAAAAACGGCTATCCGTTCGGATAAGAATTCTCAGGCAGGCGGCAAGAACGACCCGACAAGGAAAGTTACCGAGGCATCTCCTGCACCGAAAGCGCCCGTTAAACAAATTCAGTCTTCGACACCGGTCCAAAAAGCAGTTTCTCAAAAGGCTCAGTCAATCGTTAAGCCTGCTCTTCCCGTAAAAACTCAAACAACACCTCAAAAACCCGTTCAACAGCAGATAAAAGAGGCTCCAAAAGCACCTTCCAAGCCGTCAAAAACTCTTGCACCCGTCCAAAGACCCGTTATAAAGCCCGGTGTGCAAATGCCGAAGGCTCAAACACCAAAATTAACGAATGCACCTCAAAGTCCTTTCAGGGTTTCCGTTCCGCAAACGAATGCTCCCGTCGGTAAAGGTTTTTCGGCTTCAAACGGTACGTCCTCGTCAGGCGGTGTATCGGGCGGAACTTCTTCCAAAGGTTTAATGTCATCTTCATCGGGCGGAGGCATGCCTGCTCCTCAATTTTCAACGACAAGAACGGCATCTTCAAGAACGGGCGGCGGTACATCGACTTCCTCAAAAGGCCCCGGCGGATACGGTGTCGGCAATATGGGCAATCCAAGCCCCGGTAATCCTAAAGGTGCTCCCGGAATTGATGCTATTAAATCGCCTCAATGGGGACCTTACATGAGAGAATTGGAATCTAAAATTAAGCGTAATTGGTTTCCGCCAAAAGGCGATCAGTCAAAAAGAGTCGTCCTTTTATTTACGATAGGAAGAAAGGGTGAATTATTATCCGTCAGGGTTCAAAAACCCTCGGGTTCTGAAGCAAACGATCAGGCGGCAATCAGAGCCGTTCAACAATCGGCGCCCTTTAGAGCGCTTCCGCCCGAGCATCAGGGTTCGAGCATACAAATCGAATTTACGTTTGATTACAATGTTCTCGGCGCAAGTTACAGATAAATATTATTAATAGGGGAATATAATTATGGAACTTTTAATTAAATCATTTTTAATGGATTGGCCTGTTTTAACACCAATTTTAATTTGTTCGATTCTTGTTATTGCCGTTGCAATCGAGAAACTTACTTATTATGCAAAAAATAAAAGAGATATAGGATATTTTATTCAAAATCTTCAAAGCGCTTTAGCAAAGAATAATGTCGGCGCCGCAAGGAGAGTTTCCTCTCAATTGGGCGGAATTATTTCCGAGATGACGGATGAAGGGTTAAGAATTTATACCGAACAAAGAACCGGCTTTTCAAGAGCCTATGATATTTCAAGTTCTCTTGCAACAAGAAAACTTGAAAAACATCTTAATATTTTAGGTACGATAGGCGGCGTAGCTCCCTTTTTAGGTCTGTTCGGTACCGTTGTAAGGATACTTTATACTTTTCAGGATTTGGCAACGAAAGGTAATCAATCCGCAGAAGTTGCAACGGGTATTGCTTCTGCTTTGATTGCTACCGCTTTTGGTTTAGGTGTTGCTATCGTTGCGGTAATTCTTTATAACTATTTTCAAAGTGTCGTTACGCACTTTGAATCCGATTTTAAACTTATTAAACTTGTCTTTTTAAGTTATCTTGATTCAAATGAAGAAACTCACGTTGATGAAGCAGGCTCAATTGCACTTTAGTTAAAGGTATAATATGGCAATCAAAGTTACACGGGACAGTTCAGGCAGAAAGCCTACTTTTAATGAAATTAATATCACTCCTCTAACGGATATTTTCCTTGTTTTGTTAATAATTATGATGGTTATTGCTCCGAGTTTTCAATCAGTTGATAACAATATTGATATTCCGGAGATTTCATCAGGTACGGGCATTGAGGATATGAACGTTGTTGTAAGCATAACTTCATCGGGCGAGATTTTCTTAAATGATGAAAAAGTTGTAAAAGATGATATTGAACAAAAATTAGAGGAGCTGCATGATACTCTGGGCTCCGCCGATGTTACGGTAAAAGCCGATAAATTAACTAAAAGTTCAGAAATTTTAGATATTATGCATTTTGCTCAAAATGCAGGATACAAAAAATTAATTGTTGCGGGCGAGCCGTTAAGTGAGACTGAGCAAAAAGAACTTCTTGAGGATGAGGAATAAAAATGAAACGACAAACTTTTAATGAAATTAATATCACTCCTCTAACGGATATTTTCCTTGTTTTGTTAATTATTATGATGGTAATTGCTCCAATGCTTGATCAACAGGGCTTGAAACTTTCAATTCCCGAGTATGTTGAACAAGAAAAACAGGATGATACTAATTCTAAAGTTTTAACTGTCATAATTGATGAAAATAATAATTATATTATAGATGATGAAATTATTAGTTCCGATAATCTTAATCAAACAATACAAAGCCTTGTAAAAGATTATCCTGACGGTTTAATGATACAGGCAAACGGTGATTCTTTGCATGAATATGTCGTAAAAGTAATGGACGCTGCAAGATTATCGGGTGTTAAGGCAATAAGTGTAAGCGAGATATAACTTTATTCAAATTTGCACATTCCATAAACTGCTGACCCGCCAAGAATTGCTTCATGTTTTATCCTTCTGTCCCAACTCATTAATCCGGTACTTGTAAATGCGCCGACATCTTTGTATCCTGCAACATCTACGTATACCAATCCTCTTTGTTCGTAATTTGAAAAAATAAATATGTTTATTGAAAAACCATTTGAATCTTTTGCATACGGCAGTCCGTAATCCGTATAGTTTACTTTACTTGATATTATCATTTGTACCATTTCGTCAATTTCGTCTGTTGAAGGTAGATACTTTTTACCGCCGCATTCTATGACAGCGCCCAAATAGTAGTCTTCTTCGTTTGGAAAACAGTTATTTATGCCGTATTTTTCTTTTAAAGTATCGCATTCGTTTGAAGACGTGACTTTATGAGATATCGGATCAAAAACGGCACCAAAACAGGCATCACCTATTTCTATTATACAATTATTTCCAATCCCCGTAGCATTTATGAATGATATATCTTTGCCTACGGTATTTGGTGTTTTGCTTCCGTCAATATCCATAATACCCGTTATGCATCTTGTCGCAGCGTTGTTGGTTCCATCCGAATTCCAAGTGTACACTTGCGGTTCAATTCCTTGACAATTTTTATTGTATGCTAAGATAAATCTTGTTCCGTCAGTTCCCAGTATTCCTGCCGTATCAACATCGTAATCATCACCGACGCTTTCGCTTCCGCCATTTTTAAAAAGTTTCCCGTTTATTGCGTCTTTTATTTCGTAAGTGTTGCCGTTTATGAATTTTATTGTCGAATATCCCCAACAATCTTCCAGATTTAAGGCTGAACATACTCGATTTAATTTGTAGTAGTTCCTGAATTTATCTACAAATTCTGCCGTTGCGTCTGTTTTATCGTTGCCCGTCCCGTAATAAGCGCCAATATCATAATTAAGCGCCATTTGCTCAATTGCTTTTGCAAATTTATGTTTTGAAGCAATTGTTTGTTTTAAACGTGCGTTTGACATAATGTCGCCCGTCACTTTAAATATGACAATGATTGCAATAATACCGATTATCGCAATAACAATGAGTGTTTCTGCAAGTGTAAATGCTTTTTTGCGCATACTTTTATTATAACATTTTCCGGAAATACTTATGTTAAAAATGCCTCTTTTTTTAAGAGGCATTTTAATTAAGCTATATCTTCCGTTTTATTTGTGAGTGGCGGGAGTTGAATTATCTCCGCCACATTGCACTTTTTTCTTACTAAATCCGCCGTTACGGTAAATGTTTTAATTTCTGAATTTGAAGGAACTTCGTACATAATATCAATCATAAGTTCTTCAACAATTGACCTTAGAGCTCTTGCGCCCGTTTTTCTCTTTAGTGCTTCTTGAGCAATGAGTTCAATTGCCTCATCTTCAAATTTTAATTCAACATCGTCCATTTTCATTAAACACTGATATTGTTTAACGATTGCATTTTTCGGACCCGTTAAAATCATTTTTAATGTTTCTTCATCAAGCGGGTCTAAAACCGTATAAACGGGAATTCTTCCTATAAATTCAGGAATCAGACCGAATTTCAACAAATCATCAGGCTGTAATTTTTTAAGCAATCTTTGGGCTTGAAGCTCTTTTTCTTTTTGGCTGACGGGTTTTGAGCCGAATCCTATCGCCATGCCCTCACCGCATCTGTGTTCCACGATTTTTTCAAGGCCGACAAATGCACCGCCCACGATAAATAATATATTCGACGTGTTAATTTGGATAAATTCCTGATGAGGATGTTTTCTTCCGCCTTGCGGGGGTACGTTTGCAACGGTGCCTTCAATCATTTTTAATAATGCCTGCTGCACCCCTTCACCCGATACATCTCTTGTAATGGACGGATTTTCGGATTTTCTTGCAATTTTATCTATTTCATCTATATAGATAATTCCTCTTTCGGCTTTTTTTGCATCGTAATCTGCCGCTTGGTACAATCTTAAAAGAATGTTTTCAACGTCATCCCCGACATATCCCGCTTCGGTTAGAGTTGTAGCGTCTGCAACCGCAAAAGGAACATTTAATAATTTTGCAAGAGTTTGCGCCAAAAGTGTTTTACCTGAACCTGTGGGACCAACAAGAAGAATGTTTGATTTTTGAATTTCGACTTCATCTTCCTTGCCTGCATTTGCATTATGCGCAATTCTTTTGTAATGATTGTATACGGCAACCGCCAGAACTTTTTTTGCATCGTCTTGACCTACAATATGTTCATCAAGAAACGCTTTAATTTCTTGCGGTTTTGGAGGTTGTTCCGCACCTTGTTCGATTTCCGAAACTTTATCGTCTTGTTTGACGTTAAAAAGTTCTTCATCAAGTATTTCATTGCAAAGTTCTATACACTCGTCGCAAATACAAACGTCGGGACCTGCAATTAATTTTTTAACTTGATCCTGCGTCTTTCCGCAAAAAGAACATTTCAAATTAGGATCGTCATTTTTAGGCATATCTACGCTAACTCCTTATTTAAACGGCATCTTTTGTAATTATGCGGTCAATCATTCCGTATTCAAGAGCCTCTTCGGGGGTCATTATGTAATCCCTGTCAGTGTCTTTTTCTATTTTTTTGAGTGATTGTCCCGTATTTTCGGAAAGAATTTCGTTCAATGATTTTTTAATTCTTAAAATTTCCGCAGCCTGAATTTCTATATCGGTTGCCTGACCTTGTGCGCCGCCTAAGGGTTGATGAATTAAGACTCTTGAATGCGGAAGCGCAAGACGTTTACCTTTTGTTCCCGACGATAACAGGAATGCGCCCATTGAAGCCGCTTGTCCCAGACAAATTGTCGAAACATCCGATCTTATGTGCTGCATGGTGTCGTATATTGCAAAACCTGCGGTAACCGAGCCGCCCGGAGAATTAATATATAACATAATATCTTTTTCGGGGTTTTCCGAATCGAGAAGTAGTAATTGCGCTACAACGAGGTTTGCAACCATATCATCAATCGGTGTTCCTAAAAAGATAATTCTTTCTCTTAAAAGGCGGGAGAAAATATCAAATGACCTTTCTCCTCTTGAAGATTGTTCTATTACGACGGGTACGAAACTCATTTTCGATTTCCTTTCTTATATATTATTATACGGATTTACTTGCAAAAGTGTTGTTTGACATTAGAATATCATTCACTTTCTTGATAGCTGCCTGTTGAGTAATTGCCGTAAAGAAGTGAGGATTTTGAGTTACTTCTTTTAAAATGTCTTGCGGAGGTGTTTGATATGCCCCTGCAATTGCGCTTACCTGTTCCGCTATATCTTTTTGTTCAATTCTGATACCTTCTGCTTTTGCTATTTTTTCAATAATTAAAGAATTTTTAATTCTTCTTATTGCTTCTTCTCTTGCTTGTTGATTAATAGAATCTATTCCCTGCATTTCCGCTATTTTGTTCCAATCTTGTCCTTGCTGTTCTGCTGCTTGTTTTGTTTCGTTTAAGACAGCTTCGACTTCTCTTTGTATCATTGATTCTTGAATATCAATTTTTGTTGTTTCGATTACGTGATTGAAAACTGTTTCCATTTTTCTTTTTTCGTTTTCCGTTTTTGCGGATTCTTCGATGTATTTTTTGATGTCATCCGTCATTGCCTGAACAGATTCAAAGTTACCTACTTTTTTAGCAAATTCATCATTCAATTCCGGTAAAATTCTTTGACGAATTTTAATTAAATGAATCTTAAATTGTGCTTTTGCGCCTTTTAAGGATTCTTCCGAGTAATCTTCGGGGAACGTTACATCAATCGTAAATTCTTCACCTTTTTTGTGTCCCAAAATTCCTTCCGCAAAACCGGGGATAAATGTTGAATTGCCTAAATCAAGCGCATATCCTTTTCCTGAACCTCTTTCAATCGGCTTTCCGTCAACAAATCCTTCAAAATCAATTACGGCAATATCTTTATCCGTTGCTTCTCTGTCCTCTTGAATTGTTTCAAGTTTTGCGTATCTGCTTCTGATTGATTCAAGTTCGGTATCAAGTGCATTATCCGGAGTTTTATATTCGTCATACTCGATTGTTAGTCCTTTGTATTCACCTAAATTTACTTCCGGTTTAATTTCTGCTTTTGCAACAATTGTTAAATCTTTTCCTAAATCAAAATTAAATGATTCAACCATGGGTTGAATTGCAAGATCGAGTTTATTTTCGTTTACCGCAGCGTTTATTTCTCTCGGAAGTAAATTCTCAACCGCTTGAATTTTAATTCTTTCTTGTCCCACATATTTTTCAACTATGTTTTTAGGCGCTTTGCCTTTTCTGAAGCCTGAAATATTAATTTGTTTTTTAGCATCCGATATAACTTGGTTATAAGCTTTTTCAGCCGTTTTTGCATCAATTGTGATGTCAATTTTTACGATATTATTTTCTAATTTTTCTACTTTTGCAGACATAATTTGCCCCTTTTACTAACTAACTGATTATTTTAGTATAACTTAAAAATAAAAAACATGGTCAATTTAGTGTATAATTTTTATGCTATGAATAATAAAATTGTTTTGGAAAATATAAAAAATAATCTCATAATCTCTTGTCAAGCGGCTTGTAATGAGCCTCTATACGAAAAAAGCGCCATGTTTGCTTTAATTGATACTTTAATACTTTTAGGAAAATCAACCTCTTTAAGACTTGCCGGAAAAAGAGATATAACATACGTTAAGGAAAAATACCCGAATGTTACGGTAGTAGGCATAACAAAGCCCGATATAATCCCCGATAATTATAAAGAGCTTGTTTATATAACTCCCGATATCGAGCATGTCAAAATTGTCGTTGAAGCGGGTGCCGATATTATAGCTTTTGACGGAACCGTAAGGAACAAAAACGTTGAAGGTATAATCAACCATATTCATTCTTTTAACAAACTTGCCATGGCTGATATTGCGGATTTTGACGATGCAAAATATTCTTATTTAAAAGGTGCGGATATTTTATCCACTACTTTAAGCGGTTATACAAAATCTACGGAAAATCTTCCCGATGTTCCGGATTTTGAGCTTTTGGAAAAACTTGTCAAAACATTTAATGTCCCCGTTATTCTTGAAGGAAAAATTTGGAATAATAAAGACGTAAAGCATGCTTTTGAGCTCGGTGCTCATTCTGTCGTAATCGGCTCTGCCGTTACAAGGCCACACAAAATAATAGAAAAATTCAGAGAAGGAATTTTATGAAAAATATTTTAGGAATTGATATAGGCGGAACAAAAATTTTCCATTGTTTGGTTAATGAAAAAGGCGAACTTCAAGGAGAAGTCAAAAAAGAGTCGACTCCAAAAAATCTTGTTGACATTGAAAATAAATTAAAAGAAATTATATCTTCCTATGAAAATTCGGTCGATTATGCGGGAATTGCAACGGCGGGTGCAGTTTCAAGCGCCAACGATAAAATTTTGGGCTCAACCGCCAATTTGCCCTTAGGTTATAAAGATATAAATTTTTTGAATTTATCATCAAAAATTAAAGTTGCAATTGAAAACGATGCGAATTGTTCTGCGCTTGCGGAACACTCGTTCGGAGTTACGAAAGGGTATAAAAATTCAATTGTTTTAACACTCGGAACGGGTGTCGGCGGCGGAATAATAATTAATAACGAATTATTAAAAGGAAAATCGGGGGCGGCCGGCGAAATGCATTTTAAAATGTCTGTCGATAAAAAAAGGCTTTGCACTTGCGGTTCTTGCGATTGTTTTGAAATTTACGCTTCGGGCAAGGGATTGCAACTTACTTATCAAGATTTTACGGGTAATTTAATTTCAACTTACGAAATAATTGAAAAATATAAAAATAATGATGACAATGCCGTACTTGCCCTTAAAAAATGGAGCGAATACATTGCAATCGGACTTTTGGGATTGAATAATATTTTTGATACGGATATTTTTGCTCTGTCCGGTTCAATGGCTGAATTTGCCGATATCGAATTTATTGAAAAATATGTAAATAAATATACTTTAACTTCAAAAACGTCGGTAAAAAAAGGAATTATGGGAAATTACTCGGGGTTAATCGGGGCAACTTCCGTTGTAAGAAGAAAATTTCGATTATAATTTAAAAATAACAAGCTCTCTCGTTAAATTTTCGCTGACGGGAAGCGCATACGGAAAATATTCGGGGTTCTTTAATTCTTTAAATTTTTCTGCGGCAATTTTTGCCTCTTCTTTTGAAGTTGTTGCTTTATAGGATATAAATAAACCGCCTTTTTTTAAATGTTTTTTTGAAAAACTCCAGACTTTTTCTATTTTTCCGACGGCTCTGTTTGTTAAAATGTCTGCTCTCAAAGGTTCGATATTTTCCGCTCTTTTATTTATAACCGTTAAGTTATCGAGTTTTAATTCATTTTTTACAAGTGAAATAAAATTTGTTTTTTTTCCTATTGATTCAACGCAAACAATTTCAATATCGGGAAAAAATATTGCTAAAATAACCGAAGGAAAACCGCCTCCCGCTCCGATATCGCAAATTTTTATCCCGTTTTTTAAATAATTTGTTTTATTTAAAACAAGAGAATCTATAACATGCTTTTCAAAAAGAACGGGAATTTCATTTTTGCTCATTAAATTTGTATGAGCGTTATATTCCATAAAAAGTTTTTCCCATTTTTGATAAAGTTCGATTGAGTTTTTGCTCGGTTCTAAATTTGTATATTGTTTAATTATTTGTATCATAAAGTTGTTCCATTCCTTTGAAAATGTATTCTCCGAGTTTAATTCTCATATCGTTTATCCTTGTCGTTACTCTTTCAATGTCTTCTTTTGAAGCGTTATTTCCGAGGGTTGCTTTTGCTTGGTAATAACAAATAAGAGCCTGTTCGTTTTGTTTTGAATTATAATAATAATCTCCGAGTTCTAAAAGCGACATTGCAATTTCAAACGTATTATCCGACAATTTTGCATAATTTAAAGAGTCGTTTAAATATTCATACGATTTTTCGGGTTCGGTATTTTTATAAATATCGGCAATATTTCTTGATATGTAATAAGAATCGACGTAACTTTCGTTATTTTTAGAAAGTTCAAGGGCGTATTTCAAATAGCTCAATGCCGTTTCAATATCGCCCATATCGGCATAAATTACTCCGGAATTAGCGTAAGATTTAATCGTATTTGAAGTATTTCCCGAAATTTCCGAATATTTTATAGAATTATTATATTCTTCGAGTGCTTCTTCAAGATACCCGTTTTCATCGTACAGTGAGGCTGCTTTATATGTTATGTTCGGAAGTTTGGGGTCTTTTTCTCCCGATGACATAAGAACGATTTTTTGCGCTTCTTTATATTCTTTAATTGCCGCATTGTAATTATTTTCAAGTTCGTAAATTTCCCCTAAATTCAATTTTGCTTCCGCTCTTAAATTGCTTGAAACATCATTTTTTTTATCGGAAATTTCCATAAAACACTTTTTGGCATTTGCAAATGAATATGTTTTTTTATAAATTTTGCCCATTTCAATTCTGTATTTTCCAAACGTGTTTAAATCTTTTGTTTCTTCACACATTGAACATAATATTTTTAAATTGGAAAGCGCACCGTTTGTATCGTTAATTTTGAGTAAATTCTCGGAGAGCTTTGAATACAGGATTTTATTTTCTTCTTTTGAATTGGTTTCTTTTTTAAGGGAATTTAAAATTTTTATCGCTTCTTTATAATTGTAATTATTTTCGAAGTCTTTTGCTTTATCTAAAGCATTTTCAAATTCCGAAGGTTTTTTTTGAGAATTTTGAAGAATGGTTTTTGCTCTTGTTTCTTTTAATTCTTTTTCTTTTTTGGCGTTTTGTTTTAATTGTTCAAGACGTGTCGATTTTTTTGCTGCACCCGCACTTGTTATAAACCAAGGAGAGTTACCCCCGATTGAATTTTGTATATAATTATACATAGGCATAATTTCAATATTTGCGCCTTTGGGCATATTTTCTTCAAGATTAGAAATCAAGCCTCTTATGGTTTCTCTCGACATCCTGAGAAGTCTGTCTTTCGGACTTTTTTCAAGTTCTGTTTTATAAGCTCTTATAATTGTTTTTGAAATTGTGCTTTTATCTTGTAAGTTTGTATTTTCCAAAAAATATCTTCTTAAATAAGATTTAATATAATAAGTTCCCCAAAACTCCGATACAAAAAATTTAGATTGAAGATAAGGAATTTGCTTTATGTTTCCCAAAGAATACACATTTATGAAATTCGGCATTATACTGTGATGAATAAAAGTTAAATTTCTTAAAAACGGGTAATAAGTTTGAGGAATAAGAGAAACTTGTTTTTCAATAATGAAATCGTTGAAATTTATATCTATTTTTCCCTTAAATTCGCTTAAAAGTTCGCTTATGGAAATTCCTACCGATTTTATGTAGGTTAAGACCATTTTTAAATACAGTTCGTATCCTTCGGTAAGATTGTATAATTCTTTTAAGCTGGCTCCCGTTTCTTCTTTGAATACCGCCTTTAAAACATATTCAAATTCTTCGTAATTAATTTTTTCAAAATTAAGAGTTTTAATTGACAGAGCGGGGTTTTCCATAAGAATAAAATCGGATTTTTTTGAAATAATAATTACTTTCACATTTTCAAAAACCGAAATGTGTGCCAAAAGATACGCTATTTCTTTGTTATCGGAAACGGTTTCATAGTTGTCTATAACCACAACCGAAGGATATTCCAGATTTTTAAAATAAAAATTAACTTTTTGAACAAATTCTTCTTCGGGATTTTTTTTCAAGGTTATGGTTTTTTTCAGTGCGTAAGTTCTGAACGTATCATAAAAAGAGAGAAGAAAATCATCCGTTACCGTTTTGTTAAAGCAAAGATGATGAAAGTTTAAGATTTCATTTTCGTATGTTTTGAGTGCTTCTTTTATTACATAAGACTTTCCCGAGCCTGAAAAGCCCGATACATACAAAATATCGAAATCGGATTTTAAAAAGTCATGGATTTCTTTTATTTTATCTCTGTAAATTTTTGTAAATATGTCACTCATCTTTTTTATTTTAACCGATTTTATATTATCATTTCAATAGTGTTGAACATGTGAGATAAATATTAACTTTTGTAAACAAAAACTCAAGTAAGATAGCAACTATATTTTTGTTCATGTGTTTTTTAACATGTATATGTTTGTTAGTTGTGGAGCTTCCTAATGCAGATAGATAATTCAAAATTGGATAACATCCCAAAAAACTCGTACCTGATTGTGCAAAATAACAATGATAACGAAGATCATATCATTGAAAAACATGTTACGACGGGTGCAAGAGTTGCGGCAGACCAGCTCACTAAAGATGTTTTTACTTATATTCCGAAAGGAATGTCCGGTTCAAAAAATAGTAATTTTTACGAATTCTTGTCCATAGGCATGGTACCTTATCTTGTCGGTTCGGCTACTTTAATCGGTATTACAAACCTTATGAACAAGCAATTTGGCGGCAAGAATACATTCTTTGCAAATAAAAACGGCTTAAAAATGGGAGCAGGCGTATTAATGTACGCAGCGGGCAAATGGCTCGGGCAAAAAGCCGTAAATAAAGGTGTTGAAGCAAAAACCGGCATTGACCTTGATATGCCTTATAAAAAAGTTATACACGAATTGCCCGAAGGTAAAAATGCTGCCAACAACGAAGCGAAAACCGCCGTTGAATTCCATAAGGTTTACGAATCGGCAACGTTCCCGAGATGGGATTTAATCAATAAGCAAGGCGAACAAAACGGAAACAGATACGAATATTACGATAAAATGGCAAAAAGAATGGGCTACAAAGAAGATTTGAACGCTCCCGATCAGGTAGTGCAACCTAAAATCAGGGAAGTTGTCGTTAAATCCAATGCGGCACGTTCTTTAAGCGGTTATTTATGGGCTGCAATCGGCGTTGCAATGGCTGCTCAGGATTCTTTTGCAGATGCATTTAATTATAATCATAAACCGACTGTGGGACAGAGATTAAAGAATTTACCGGGTCAAATATGCGACGGATTGAAAAATTCCGCTAAGGATCTCGCAAAAACAAAATTTGGCAAGGGTATGCTTATTGCCGCAGCAACAACTACCGCTTTAGGTATTTGGAATGCGACAAGGTCGTTTAAAGCTGATAAACCCGAAACTAAATCAACGGTTGACTACAAAGAGAAGTTCATGGAGTTTTAATGTTAAATAACAATTTTAATCAAAATTCATTTCCGATGTTTCAAAACTTCGGTTTGCAAAAAACAAATCCTCAACAGGACAATCAGCAAGACAGAAAAGTCTTTGAACGTTTTTTGGCTAAAGACAATAAGGTTACTCCCGATACTCCGAGAGGGCATTTGATTAAAGAAACGTTGTCCGAAGAATTTGTGTCGACCTTGAAAGATAACGCAAAAGACGTAAAAAATTTAGGAGTAGCTCTTAAAGACGGTAAGGGCACCGATACACAGCTCGGCAGACTGAACGATTTGGGAATGAAAATCGGCGGCGGTGTTATCGCAGGCGCTCTTATGGGGCATAGAGCAACAACCAATAAAAAATTAATGGAAGGTATCGGTTTTGCAACATTCTTCTCCATGATGTCATTGTGGCCGAAAGTTGCTATCGATGCTCCGACAAAACTTTTAAGAGGCTTTAATCCTCATCAAAAATACCAAGATTCAAACGGCGATAAAAAACCGTTCTTCCTTGATAACCAATACTTGTCATGGGATATGTGGTCAAAAGACGAAATTGAAAAAATCGGTGACAAAATGAACGTTCCTAAAGACATTAAAGACAGGGACGAATATACAAAAGAAAAAATGCGCACGATTGCTCTGCAGGATAACACTCTTTGGATGGCAACGGCAGGTTTGGCTACTCCTCTTTTGACTTCTCTGGCATGTAACCGCATTGAAGAAGGCATGAGAATACCTCTTGCTCATCAGGGACTAAGAGGTTTAGCTTCTCAAGCGCAGCCTGAAAATACCGAAAAACTTGTTCAAGAAGCATTAAATTCAAGTGTATTTGAAGCTAATGACAAAAAATTTGCAGGTATTATTCAATCTTTAAGAAACGGTGTTGAGCCTAAAAACTTCACCGAAGATATGAGATTTTTATTTAATATTACACATCCCGACATTGCTCCGAGTGTAGTTTCAAGCAAATATACGGAAACAAGTACAGAGATGATTGATGAAATCATATCCAATGCAAGAAAAGGTAAAGAACTTGATTTTACTCAGCTTGCAAGAACAATCGCAAAAGGCGAAAGCGATGCAAATATAGCAAAAATTGCAGGAATTATCGAAGATTCTTATAAAGAAGCTCAGGCAGCATTAAAAGGTGGTGCTCCCGATCCCAAAAAAGTTGCAGGTTCGGCTATGCGTGAAATGGGGCAACAATTCAAGGTTAATGGTCAGCTTCCTGCTTGGTTCCCCGATTCAAAAGGTAAAAAAGCGTTTATGGAGACCATGGAACAAGGCATTCAAACATCTTCTTTGTCGAAAAAAGGTTATGCCGAAATGGCAGACCAGCTTGAACAGGCATATAAAGGCGTAATCAGACCTGCTCAGGCAAGAATGAGCGTATATGGAAATCAGACCGTGCAATTAAATAATATTGCAGGTGAAAAATATAACCTTTTTGCAAGAGAAGTCTTGAGATGTTTTGACTTTTCGGATGATGAAATTACAAAATTAAATCAGCTTCAGACAACTGAAGAAAAAATCGGAATGGTAACCGAAAGAGCCGCTAAAATTGCAAGAGGTGAAGGCAAGAAACCTCTTTCGGAAGTTTTATCTTCACTTACCGCCGTTAGAGATAAAGTTGAATCGACAAGCTCTTCGATTATTCCGGGGCGTGGTGAAAAAGTTACGATTGCGGGTGTATTTGATGCAATGACCGATAATGCAAGCAAGGGATTGCAAACAATAGGCAAAACTCTCGGTATGGACGGTCAAAGTATTATTACTCCCGAAACCAAACTCGGCAGATTTTTGTCGCAAGGTGTAACGGATGCTGATAAAGGGCAGGTAAGACAAGCGGTTTCTTCGATTGAAGCTATGGTATCAAGAACATTTGCAATGTTTGAACTTGAATCAAGAATTGCAGACGGTTCGCTACTCAGTGACTATCAAGAAAACTGCCGCAAGCGAGGCATACCTTCCGTCGTACTTCAAGAAGGAGTTGAACGTGACGGTGTTGTAGCAACAAAAGAAGCTGCGGAAACCAGCCTTCAAAAGTTCTATCATGATTGCAGATTTGTAACGGCAGGATCTTCCTATTCGGATGTAATGAATAAATACCATGGCGGCGGAAATAAAGAATCATACATTGCTTTTCTTGATGCCGTATTTGCGGATTCTTCAAATCCCGATATTTCGCAATTAAACAGAAGAACCAAAGTTATTGCCGCTATTACAAACTTTGACCCGAACGATGCTTTAAAAATTAATTATTTTGATGAAGCTAAGAAGGCTGTCAAGAACGCAGGCGGAGATGAAAAAGATGACAAGCAGGTCCTTACAAAAGTAAAAGAATTATTTGGTCTTACAAGCAGCGATTTTCAGCAAGGTGCTAAGTCGAGCAGTACTCAGTTTGCAGAATTGGGTGAAGCTACGGTAGAAACTATTAAAAAACAAGCAGACCAACTTGCTAATGATAGAAAATGGATGAAATTCTTCGGTGGTGCAACCGCTGTTCTTGTCGGTGCAACCCTGATTTCTCAATTGTTCTTTGGTAAGGTTAAAGATGCGGATAAATATCAAAGAATATCTCAACAAGACACATTTGTTAGCGGAAAAAACGGAAAATAGAATATGGGAATGAATAACATTAATCAAATGAACGTTAATCCTCAAGGGCAACAGCAGGTTTCTCAAGCCCCTGTTTGGACCCCACAACCTCAGGTGCGCCCTGTTCCTCAATATACTTCGGTAATATATAACATGCCTGTGCAGTCAATTTATCCTACCGCACAAAATACTGCCCAACCCGCAGTTCAACCCAAGGCTCAATCTCAAGCTCCTGCACCTCAAGTAAGCAGTATGCTGAAAAATTACCTTATCAAAAGTAATAACCAAGTGTCGGGTGTAGGCTCGATTCAGGCCGTTAATAACGATACTTCGGCAAAACCTGCGGTATGGCATAATGATATGAAGGATATGTTGAGAAGTTCAAAAGTTACCATGCTTGCCGTAATTCCGAGAACAATGAATGCAAAAGATACCGACGGCAACGGTCTTATTCAAGGAAACGAAGTCAGAGGCACGTTTATGAATGCAATTGACAGACTTGACGAGATTAAAGAAACGGGTATTAACACTCTCCATGTTCTTCCTATTCATCCAACGGGAAAAACAAATGCAATGGGTACGGCAGGTTCTCTCTATGCGCCTTCCGATTTATTAAAAGTCGATCCTAACTTAAAAGATCCGAATTACCCCGGTACTGCAGAAGATCAGTTTAAAACATTTATTAATGAGTGCCACAAAAGAGATATCAGGGTTATGCTTGACCTCCCAAGCTGCGTAAGCGTTGATTTTGCTCAAGAACATCCGGAATTAATGTCTTATGAGAAAAACGGCGCAGATAAAACTCCGGGCGGTTGGCAAGATATCAGAATGTTCAGAACGTTTGATGATGAAGCTAACAGAAAATTAAATCCTCATCTTCTTGAACTTCATAAAAAATATGTAGATATGTGCGTAGACTTTGGTCTTGACGGCATAAGAGCCGATGTCGGCAGAGCAAAACCGTCAGAATTTTGGGATGTAATTATTCCTTATTCAAGAACAAAAGACCCCAATTTCGGTTGGTTGGCAGAAACCTATACTTATGAAGATGCTTCTCCGCAAGTCAATATGCCCTATGACAGACCGGTTGAACTTATGAAAGCCGGATTTGACTCATACTACGGTCAATACCATATTTACGATCAATGGACAAAGGCTTCCGATTTAAGAAAATATGTCAACGAACAAGTTGAAATGCAGCAAGAATTTTCCGATAAACAGCCAAGAACGTTAATCGGTTCATTCTCAACACACGACGATCAAAGCCCGATGTTCTACGGCGGCTCGCCTTGGGTTCAATTAACAAGTATTTTACAATCGACGTTGCCTTTATGTAATCCTTACTTTGTAGACGGCGTACAATCAGGTGACTATTATCTGTATCCTTATGAACATGCTTATGCACCCGAAACGCAAACAGATACCCATGAATGTACCGTACACAAAGGCAGAATTGACATCTTCAATCCGTCAAGAAAACCGGGCGGCAATAACCCTGAAATCGGCAAACAAATGTCACATATGCTGAATCTTAGAAACGGCGAATATAATGACGTTATTACCAAAGGTTCAATGTGCTGGCTAAAACCCGAAAACACCAAGAATGACGAAATAGTTGCGTTTGCAAGACAATATGGTGATAAAACGTTACTTGTCGTAGGTAACAGAAACGTAAACAACAGAAACACCGCTTCTCTTAAAATCAGTGATATGAAAGAAGGACAAGTATTAAAAGACTTAACTCTTCCATACGGTGATAAGAGCTACTTCCAAGTTAAAGACGGTGAATTAAGCTTTGATATCGCACCTTCAAGAATGCATGTGTTTGAAATTAAAGCACCCAATATTGAAAAAGATGCAATGGATGTATCAAAATTTGTAAACGGTACATACACAAGAGTGAAATATGCGCCCGATGACGCTGAGTTAAAATCGGGACCAAGAAAATGGTAATATATCTTAAATAAAAACTAAAGTTTTTGTTTAAATATTCGATATGTAGAAATAAGGAACAAGTTAGGAAAACAAGGAGCAATTTCTGTGGACTTAAATTCAATTAATAAAACTAATAAAACACAACAAAATGACAATATTTCTTTCCAAGGCTCAAAATCCGTCAAAAACAGTACGGGTCAGCAAGTTTTCAGGGTTTTTCCCCCTCATGGCATAGAAATTGGTCCGGATGAAGAATTAGGTATAGAAATTGTGCCTATGAAAGATGCAATAGTCGAATCACAAAACTATCATCGTGATTTTTTGGGGAGCGTGCCCGATACCGAATATGCCGAAATGGTTGATGTCGATGATGAATTTCGTCAAGGCAAGAAAACATATTTTGATATTGATTTATTTGATCATGGAATTTATGAAGACGGTCAATTTGCATACAGATATGTAGTATATAACAAAAAAGACAATAAACCCGCCACATATATCGATTCAAATAATGTTGAAAGAGAAAAAACTTATACCGATTCTGCAGGCGCAATCGTTGAAGCAGACGGAAAAAAATACACGTTAGCTTCGAATATTATGGGTACTTCAAGAAATGAAGGTCCCATGGAACATATTTTTACCGATTCTTATAATGTTCTTCAAACTTATCATAATAAAATTAAGAAACAGAACCCCGATGATACAAGACCAATCGAGGATGTTTACGATTCATACAGAAGAAACCATTTAAACAGAGCAGGCGGTACGATTAACGGTATAAGAGAAAAACTTGATAATGAGTTAAGCTCCAATAAATTAATTATGACAACCCCCCTAATCGGCGGCGGCAGAATTTCTTCCCACATGTATCACCCATCAAACCACTTCCAAATTTCAAACGGAACGGGTACTAAAAAAGATTTTCTGGATCTGCAAAAAGATTGCTTTAATTTAGGTAAAGGATATGTTCTTGACGGTGCTTTTACATCTCAAGGATATGAAGGCGTACAATTTAATCATGCGGTTCATAATCCCGATTCACCTTTTAAATACTGGTTTAAATCACCGTCTGAAGAAGGGTTCCAAATAGGCGTATTCCCCAACAAAGATACTGAACATATCGGCATAAGAGTTGTAAATCCGTATAATGTAGAAGGTTATACATATAATCCCGATATGCCTACCTATATTCAATTTTATGATACAAGACTTGCAAGTAAGGAACAATTGGAAGAAAGGGGTAAACTCATTGTCCAATATGATAATGATATGCCTGATGACCCCTATGATATTACAATGTGGGATGACGGTACGTTAAACAACTATTTTGAAGTTGACCCCAAATCCGATGTCATAAAAAATTTCGATCATCAAGATTACAATCAATGGGCTAAAGGCAAAGACGCAAAAGCGCTTACGGATTTGCTCGGCACGAAAATTTCATTTGTAAGAAGAGCCGAATCAGGAGGATATGCAGGTTGGGACGGCAATATTGACCTTGTAAAAATGAATTTATCCGACCATACAAAAGAAGATAAAATGCGTGAAGGTAATGTTCAGGCAAGAAACTATATTTACAACATTGCAAGCTATTGGACAAAAGAAACAAGGAATGCCTTAGTACTTGATGTTGCGCAAAAATTGCATGAAAAAAATAAAGGACAGGCAAGTGAAACTCTTGAAACAAGAAAATATTTATCCGATCTTGAAAATAAGTTTGAATTAAAGAAAGAAACTTTATCAAATATTTACGATGATGCAAAATCGGGTAATCTTGATTATAACCTTAGAATTACCGATACAAACATGAGTGATAATGACTTAATTCAAGATAGAATTTTGAGTTTCCCTCTTGAATCTTTAAGTTACTCTCCCGAGCTTTTAGGTGTTTTATCGACTCCGTATATTACTCCGAGACCGACAAAAGATATGGACCCTAATGCAAGTAAACTTGAAATTTTGGAAAATTCTTCAAAATGTATTAACGGTTCCTTAAATCCGAAAATGAAGAAAGTTTATACGGAAAAACTCCCTACCTTTATAAAAGGTATAATGAATGACATTCAAGATCCTAAAGCACCTTTAATCAAACAAAACGGAGACAGCGCCGAATTAACCGAATACGGTAAATATTTCCTTGAAATTGCAACGGATGATATCATGGAATTTGCAATAACGGAAAGTTTGTTTGACAAAACGGAAGCTTTTGATAAAAACGGCAATCTTGATTATGAAGGTTCGGACCTCAGACCGGAAATAAATACGCCCGGCAACGGAAAGCGTTTTAATATAAATAAATTACATATTTTAAGAAGAAATTCCGACAAAGAAGCTGATGATGTGGTTTCAAAATTATCTTCGGGGCTTGATTCGCTTAAAACAAAAAAACCCGAACAAATGAATAATTTTAAAACATATCTTAAAAATACATACTTAGGCGCTTCTTTAAGTGATTACAAGGCTGCGGAAGCAATTCTCGATCAAACGGGAGGCGGGTTAAACTGGCGTTTTGACGCTGCAAAAGACGTTAGTGACTTTAACGAAGCAAGAGAAAATCTTAATGCCGAAACCGTTTGGAATGACGTTATTGATTTTTGGAAACCTTTTGTTAAAAACGTAAGAGATGTAAATCCGTCTTCTTATGTAGTTGCCGAAGTAACAACTTTGTGGAGTATCGGCGATCGTGATTACGGAAAATATTTAGATGGCGATATGGCTGAAGGTATTTTCTTTAAAGAAACCGGTGCAACAACTACTTCAAACTATTCTACATTCTTTGGCTTGTACCCCAAAACTTTCGGTAAAAACATCGAAGAAGGTGCGATTGAGTGGTCGGGTGATATTTCACATTTTCTCAGCAAAGTTGAAGGATTTGTCCATCCCGAGTCGAAATGGGGACCTGTCGTACCTGAAAATATAATAGGCAGCCATGTATTCCTTGATAACCATGACAAACCGAGAGCTGCCCACCTTATGGCGGTTGATGCGGGATTATTCTGGGGTAACTTTGAATTCGGCAATGATGCTAAAGAAGTTCAAAATAAAAAAGCTATGGTTTTAGATGTATTGGGCAGAAAAGAATTTGACCCTGCGACCATGAGTTCAAAAGCAACGGCAGTTGCTCAGATGTATGAAAAATACTTTGCAGAACATGCTAAAAAGCTCGGTTTTTCTGACGATGAAGTAAAAATTCTCGATAAGTCAATTAAACATTTGGCAAACGGGTATAAGTTCAAATCCGATACCGATAAAACTCCCGACTTTAAACGTGCGGAAGCATTCGGCGCAGCTCCTTTTGAAGTAACGATTCCAAACGTTATTGAACAAGCGCAGGCAATGGGGCTTAATACGGAAGGCAGAGAAGTCAACGTCAGAGAACTGAAAGATTCCGTACATCATTCCATGGTTGAACCTTATCTTACAAAAATGACTTCTATATATGAAATGATGTCAGGTGCCGTCGGTATTCCCACATTATTTGCAGGTTCCGAATTTGCTCAAACCGGCGCTGAAGCAAGAAGTAAAAATGTTTATTTGGGTTGTAGAAACCTTATAAGGCATGACTGGATTGATGAACACAAAAAAGGCGGTATAGCAGAATTTAACAGTCGTATAAAACAAATCGGCGCTTTATCAAAACTTGATAAAGGTATGAGCGCTCTATCAGGAGGTACTCCCGTTGTTGCTCCCGCCATTAATGCCGATAAAGCTTCAAAACCCATCATGATGAAAGCTATCGGTGAAATTGAAATGAAAGACCTTAAACCGATTTTCGCTTTTATGAAAGATGATCCGACAATTAAGCCTATTCTTATGGTTCCGACAAACAATAAATATAATCTTGCGAATGCGTTGGAATTGTTGGACTTAGATACGATTAAAACAGCCGCTCCTTATGCTATTAAGGATTTTAAGGAAAATTATAAAGACGAACAAATTGAGCAAGCTAAAAAGCAAAAGGCAACCGTTCCGGAAAGAGAGGATATAGTTGCTCCCGAGCCCTCCAAAGAAGAAATTATAAGAACCGTTCGAAACTACAAAGATAATGTTTCTCTTCAAGCGAAAGTCGAAGGTGCATATAAAAATGCGCTCAAAGCTAAAGTAAAAAATACGACTCCCGAAGAATATAACGAATTTAGGGCACATGTTGCAGAAGCCGTAAGAAATGCTCACAATTGGGGTCTTGCTAATCATATAAATGAAAAACTTACTCCATATGTATCTCAAGAACAAATGAATGCAGGTATTGATGAAATGACAATGGATGAGGTAAACCTCGTATTTGATTATATGAAGGATGATGACGATGTTAAACCGTTCCTTGAATTGGAATTTATATCAAACGGCGATGATTTGGCAGAAGCGCTTAAAGATAAAGATTTAAAAACGGTTCAAACCGTTTGCTCTTTTGTCGGTAAGTTAGACGATTTAAAAATCGATGAAAAAACTACACCGAAAGCGGAAGTTGAAGCACGCAAAAAAGAACAAATTTTTGAAGCTGTTCGTAAAATAACGGATACAGATGAGATTTCAGACAAAATAGACCAAGCTCACAAGAAAGCAATTCAAGATAAAATTATGGCAACCAAGGATAATGCAGATGAATTTAAACAGATTCAATATAAAACAATGGATGAAATGAAGAAAATCGTCGATAAATCCAAAGTCAGAGCTCTTAATACAAAACTTCATTTGGTAAACCATGAAGTGGGTGCTATATATAAATACAATGATAAAGGTTCCGGTGTTTTATCGGTTATGACAAATGTATTTATTCCAAGTGCCCATGAAATAAGAGGTTTAAAAACTCCGCAAGAAATAGGCGACGGATTCCTTCCCAAATTATCAGACCTTGTTTTGAAAGATACCGAAAATAATCTGTTGGTAAAACCGGGTACCGAATTTACAAAGGTTGTGTATGATGAAGGTCAGGGCAAATATGTAAAATCCGGAACATATAAAACGGACAAAAACGGAAAGTTATTCAATGTTTCGGGTCAAGACGATAATCTTAATTCAACCGTTACTTTCTTTGAGAAAGTTTCTAACAATAAAAACCTCTTTTATTCCCAACAAGCAAAACAATAATGATACATAATCCAAAAACCGACTTCAAATGAAGTCGGTTTTTTAATGTTTGCGCTAATAATTCATTTCTCCAAAATCAGGTAAGGCTATTACGTTTTTTTTCTCCGTTCTCCATCTGAACCAACCTGTCTTTGTTATGCCGTCGTATGTCGTTGCTTTAATTAACATCCAATCTTTATTTATAAGCCATAAAGAAATGTATCTCGGGAAATCAAAACTATCCGTCAACGTACTTTTTTCATCAGGTGCGGAATAAAGTTTTTTATATCCTGCGGGGACGTTTCTAAAAATGTAAATTCCGTATTTTCTGCCGTATATATTAAAAAAATCCTGCCAGTCGTAATAGTCTATGTTTTCGGTTTTTTTAACCCAACCGAACAACTTTTGCGACTGGTCGTAACAAATATAATACCATTCGTCTGTGTCATATTTGACGGGAAGTACGGTAATTTGCTTATCTTTTATCGAAATCAAAAAAGTATTTGAAGCTGTGGCTTTTTTATTCTTTGCTTCTTTGACGGTTTCATTGTCAATGATTGCATCTTGATTTGAGTTTTCATCGTCTTTTTCGTATACTTTAATTTTATCTTTAATTAAAATAACTCCGTTTCCGTAATATCTTTCCGTATCGACATACCTCGGGACATAATCGGCGTATGATTTTAAATTCAAGAATAATAAAAGACAAATAATTAGAATTGTTTTTTTCATAGTTATATTTTACCAATTTTATCAATTTAATGTCAAAAAAAATAATAAAAGGCTATGTTAAGAGTTGTAAAGTTTGTATCTTGACTGAAAACTTTTACAGAGTACGATTGTATAAGTTACAATTGTCATGAGTATGGAGTTTTATCGCCATAATTCAGATAAATGTAATAAGAATATGCTCAGGATAACAAAATTAACCTAAATTTTACTGTAATTACATATATTAGAGGTACTTAAATGTCAAAAACACAATATGCAAACCGTGTTACTCCTATGGGAATTCCACCAACCCGTTTGAGCGAACTTCCGGATTTAATTGAGATACAAAAAAAATCATTTGAATGGTTTTTAAAAGAAGGCTTAAAGGAAGAATTGCTTTCGTTTTCTCCCGTAAAAGACTATACGGGTCGTTTAGAATTACATTTTCTTCCCAATTACACGTTTGATAATCCTAAATACACGATTGAAGAAGCCAGAATACATGATTCAACGTATTCAAAACAGTTAAAAGTTATGATGCGTCTTGTTAATCGTGACTCGGGGGAAATCAAAGAGCAGGAAGTTTACATAGGTGATATTCCTACTATGACCGACAAAGGTACTTTTATCGTTAACGGTGCTGAACGTGTTATAGTATCTCAAATCGTAAGAAGCCCCGGTATTTATTACAAAAAAGAAGTTTCTCCGACAGGAAAACGTCTTTATAACGCTACTTTAATTCCTAATCGCGGAGCATGGCTGAAAATTGAAACCGATTCCAACGATTTGGTATATGTAAAAATTGATAAAAACAGAAAAATCCTTGCCACAACTTTGTTAAAAGCTCTTGGTATTACTCCGATTGAAATGGAATCTATTTTTACACACTTTGATTTCTTGAGAAAAACATTAGAAAAAGATACGACAAAATCAACCGATGAAGCTTTAGTCGAAGTGTATAAAAAATTAAGACCGGGCGACCCTGCTTCTGCTGCGGGCGGCAGGTCGATTCTTGAGGCAAGATTTTTTGATGAAAAGAAATATGATATAGGTAAAGTCGGTCGTTATAAACTTAATAAAAAACTTGGCTTAAACTTGCCTGAAACTCAAAGAACAATAACAATTCAAGATATTGTTGCCGCAGTTGAATACTTAATTAATTTAACGTACGATGAAGGTGTTCTTGATGATATCGACCACTTAGGAAACAGAAGAATCCGTTCTGTCGGCGAGCTTCTTCAAAACCAATTCAGAGTAGGTTTATCAAGGATTGAAAGAATAGTTAAAGAAAGAATGACTTTACAGGATTCTGAAACATTGACTCCTTTAAATCTTTTGAATGTTAAGCCTTTAAATGCCGCAATTAAAGAGTTCTTCGGTTCATCTCAATTATCGCAGTTTATGGATCAAACCAATCCTTTGGCAGAACTTACTCATAAAAGAAGAATTTCGGCTTTAGGCCCCGGTGGTCTTATGAGAGAACGTGCAGGTTTTGCCGTTCGTGACATTCACCCTTCACAATACGGACGTATTTGCCCCGTTGAAACTCCAGAAGGTCCGAACGCAGGTCTTATCGGTTCTCTTGCAACGCATGCCAGAGTTAATGATTACGGATTTGTTGAAACTCCGTTCTTTGTCGTTAAAGATGGTGTTGTTACCGAAGAAGTTCATTATTTGACGGCAGATGAAGACGAAAATTATCGTGTTGCTCCTGCCGATGTCCAATTGGATGAGAACAGAAAAATCAAAGACGCTTTCATACCTGTAAGATATCGTTCGGAATTCACGATGGGTGATTCAAAGAAAGTCGACTATTTCGGCGTTTCGCCAATTCAAATTATTTCCGTTGCAACATCATTGATTCCGTTTATTGAACATGACGATGCTAACAGGGCTTTGATGGGTTCTAACATGCAACGTCAGGCAGTGCCTTTATTAATTACTCAAAGACCTGTTGTCGGTACGGGCTTGGAAAAACGTGCCGCTAAAGACTCAGGCATGGTATCCGTTTCTGATTGTGACGGTAAAGTTGTAAGAGTTGTCGGTGAAGAAATTCACATTATGGATAATAACGGTAAAATTCACCTACATCAGCTCTTAAAATACGTCAGATCAAACCAAGACACATGTATTAACCAAAGACCTATCGTAAGGGCGGGTCAGGAAGTTAAAAAAGGAGATGTTATTGCTGATGGAGCTTCGACAAATATGGGCGAGCTATCACTCGGTAAGAACGTACTTGTTGCATATATGCCTTGGGAAGGTTACAACTACGAAGATGCTATTTTGCTTTCCGAAAGATGCGTACATGATGATGTATTTACATCCGTTCATATCGAAAAGCTTGAAATTGATGCTCGTCAAACCAAATTAGGGCCTGAAGAAATTACTCGTGAAGTTCCTAACGTTTCGGAAGATGCAGTTCGTCATTTGGATGAAAGAGGCATTGTCAGAATAGGTGCAAGAGTTTATGCCGATGATATCTTAGTAGGTAAAATTACCCCGAAAGGCGAATCCGAACATCCGCCCGAAGAAAAACTTTTGAGAGCAATTTTTGCCGAAAAAGCAAGAGACGTAAAAGATAACTCCTTAAAAGTTCCTCATGGCGAAGGCGGAAGAGTAGTCGACGTTAAAGTATTCGACAGAGAAAAAGGCGATGAACTTCCCCCCGGCGCAAATACCGTTATCAGAGTGTATATTGCTCAAAAACGTAAGATTTCGGTCGGTGATAAACTTTCAGGTCGTCATGGTAACAAAGGTATTGTTTCAAGAATACTTCCAAAAGAAGACATGCCTTTCTTGCCGGACGGTACACCCGTTGATATCGTCTTAAATCCTCTGGGCGTTCCTTCCCGTATGAATGTTGGTCAAACGTATGAATGTCTTTTGGGGCTTGCAGCTTACCTTACGGGCAACCACTATGAAGCACCCCCGTTTGATGAAATGTATGGAGCTAACCAATCAGAAATTGCAACTAAAGCGGAACTTATTAAAGGTATTAAAGAATCCGGTTGCGATTGGGTTAGAGAAGACGGTAAAGTTACTTTGTATGACGGTAGAACGGGCGAACCGTTCGATGAACCGATTGCTGTCGGGCTTTCTTACATATTAAAACTTGTTCACCTTGTTGATGATAAAATTCATGCAAGATCAACAGGACCGTATTCACTTGTTACTCAACAACCTTTAGGCGGTAAAGCTCAATTTGGCGGTCAAAGATTCGGCGAAATGGAAGTATGGGCACTTGAAGCATATGGTGCTGCTTATACGCTGCAAGAAATGCTTACCATTAAATCTGACGATGTAAACGGAAGATCCAGAGCTTATGAAGCAATTGTTAAAGGCGACAATATACCTCGTCCGGGTATTCCCGAATCTTTCAAAGTATTGGTTCGTGAATTACAATCAATCGGACTTGATATTGCGGTTGCCAAAAAGGGCGGCGAAGAAGTCGACCTTATGTCTGATACCGATGATTTGAGAAGAGCAACGCCGAAACGTGTTCTCTCCGATATGGATTCGGAACTTTTAAATATTAACTTCTTTGAAACACCAACTACTTTTAAGGATTAGTTTCTTAAAAAGGGCTTTGGGTATTCCCAAAGCCCAAAGGTGCTTTTAAACAAGATTTACTACAAAACAACAATTAAGGAGAAAGAAGTTGTCTACTAGCATAGATTATTTTGATTATATAAGAATTTCAATTGCTTCTTCCGATAGGGTATTGAAATGGTCATACGGGGAAGTTACTAAACCTGAAACAATTAACTACCGTACGCTTAAACCCGAACGTGACGGACTTTTCTGTGAGAGAATTTTTGGACCTACGAAGGATTGGGAATGCTATTGCGGTAAATATAAACGAGTTCGCCACAAAGGCATTATTTGTGAAAGATGTGGCGTTGAAGTTACCGATTCAAAAGTAAGACGTCATAGAATGGGGCATATTAAGCTTGCTGCTCCCGTTTCTCATATTTGGTTTTTAAAAGGAATCCCTTCTTATTTGGGTCTTTTGCTTGACATGACCTTAAAAGATTTGGAACAGGTTATTTATTTTAACAATTACGTTGTCGTTGACGGCGGTGAATCTCCGTTTAAAAAGCTTCAACTTTTAACGGAAGAAGAATATGAGGATTATGTTTTAGAACATGAAGACACGACATTAAAAGTAGGTATCGGTGCTGAAGTAATCAAAGAATTGTTATCTGAAATTACTTTAACAAAATTGGCTGACGATATACGCTCAGAACTCGATTCTGCCGGTGGTTCCGTTCAAAAGCGCGCAAAATTGATTAAACGTTTGAGATTGGTTGAATCTTTGATTGAATCAAATACGGAACCTACTTGGTTTGTTATGGATGTTCTTCCCGTTACGCCTCCCGATTTAAGACCTATGGTTCAATTGGACGGCGGTCGTTTTGCGACATCCGATTTGAATGATTTGTACAGACGTGTTATTAACAGAAATAATCGTCTGGCAAGACTTTTAGAAATGGGTGCGCCGGAGATTATCGTAAGAAACGAAAAACGTATGCTTCAAGAAGCGGTTGATGCTCTTATTGATAACGGCAGACGAGGAAGAACGGTTGTAGGTCCTAATTCAAGACCTTTAAAATCTTTATCAAACATTATTGAAGGTAAACAAGGTCGTTTCAGACAAAACCTACTCGGTAAACGTGTTGACTACTCCGGTCGTTCCGTTATTGTTGTAGGTCCTCAATTGAGCTTAAATCAATGCGGTTTGCCTAAAGAAATGGCTATCGAATTATTCAAACCTTTTGTAGTTAATAAACTTATCGAAAGAGGATTGGTTCAAAATATTAAATCGGCTAAGAAAAAAATCGAACGTTCGGAGCCTGTCGTTTGGGATATTTTGGAAGAGGTCGTAGAGGGGCATCCGGTTATGTTAAATCGTGCTCCTACGCTTCACAGACTCGGTATTCAGGCTTTTGAACCAAAGCTTGTTGAAGGTAGAGCAATTCAACTTCATCCTTTAGTCTGTACCGCATTTAACGCTGATTTTGACGGTGACCAGATGGCTGTCCATGTTCCTTTGTCGATCGAAGCACAGACCGAAGCCAGAATGTTAATGCTTGCTACAAACAATATCTTGGCACCCGCTAACGGCAAACCGATTATTACGCCGACGCAAGATATGGTCCTCGGTATTTATTATTTAACAATATTGAAAGACCCGAATGCTCCCGTTAAGGGTTATTTCCATGATTTTATGGACGCAATTTCAGCTCTTGAATTGGGTAAGATTAAATTGCACGATAAAATCGTTGTCAGAGATGACAGGGGCGAAAGAATCGAAACTACCGCAGGAAGAATCATGTTTAACGAAACATTAAGAAAATCGGTTCTTCAATAAATAAGTATTTAATAAAGAGGGAAATATAAAAAATGACAACATTAACTCCTGAAAAGAAGAAAAAAACAATTGATTATATAAATAATATTGTTGATAAGAAAGCGCTTAATAAGCTCCTTGCTCAAGTATACCTTGAATGGGGCGGCGCTAAGACCGCAGAACTTGCAAACAATCTTAAAAACTTAGGGTACAAATTTGCAACAAAAGCCGGAACGACAATTTCAATTCATGACCTTTCGGTTCCTTCCGTTAAAAGCGAACTTTTAAAACAAGCTCAAGATGAAATCGAACAATCAACCTATCGTTATATGAAAGGCGAAATAACCGAAGTTGAAAGATATACTAAGGTTATTGATACATGGAGCGAAACCACCGCAAAACTTACCGAAGAAGTTGTTAAAAACTTCGACAGATTAAATCCTGTCTATATGATGGCATTCTCGGGTGCAAGAGGTAATTTATCTCAGGTATCGCAGCTTGTAGGTATGCGTGGTTTGATGGCTGATGCGCAAGGGCAGATTATCGACTTGCCGATTAGATCAAACTTTAAAGAAGGTCTTTCATGTACCGAATACGTCATTTCAAGTTACGGTGCAAGAAAAGGTCTTGTTGACACCGCTTTGAAAACGGCTGACTCCGGATACTTAACAAGACGTTTGGTTGATGTTGCGCAAGATGTTATCATTAGAGAGCATGATTGCCATACTCAAAAATCAATCAGACTTACCGCAATTAAAGACGGCGAGAGTGTTGTTGTTCCTTTGGCAGACAGACTGCTTGGAAGAACGATTGCGCAAGATATTTTGGATAAAGACGGAAATGTTATTATTGAAAGAAATAAAACATTAGACAGAAATGATTTATCTAAAATCAGAACTCTTGATTTGGATGAAGTTGATGTCAGGTCAACATTAACCTGTGAGCTTGAATACGGTATTTGCCAAAAATGTTACGGCTGGGCAATGACGACCCAAAGGCTCGTTGATATCGGCGAAGCAATCGGTATTATTGCTGCTCAATCAATCGGTGAACCAGGTACACAGCTTACAATGAGAACATTCCACACGGGCGGCGTATTTAAAGGTGCGGGCGCAATGAAACACGTTGTTGCTCCTTTTGACGGTGTTATTGACGATGATGTAAAAACTCGTGAAATGAGAACTCGTCATGGTGATGTTGTTCAAATTGCAATCAAAGAAGTCGATGTTACGATTAAAGACGGTAAAAAACAAGAAAAGCTTCACATTCCGATGAATGCGAAAGTTTCTTTCACTAAAGGTCAATTTTTTAAAAAAGGTGATGAAATTGCCGAATTTGAACCTGCTTCAAAGGGTGACGGCGGTCGTTTGACCGAAAAAGCCACAAAAGATATTACATCTGACATTGCAGGCGAAGTCGTATTTGAAGATTTTGTTGCCGATGAAAAGAAAGACAGGCAGGGTAACGTTTCAAGAACTTCCAACAAGTCAGGTATTGTCTGGGTTTTGGGTGGAGATGTTTATACGCTTCCCGCAGGCTCAAAAATACTTGTTTCCGATAATCAAAAGGTTAAAAAAGGCGAAAAACTTGCCGAAACTTTAATTGTGTCCGAACATGGCGGTGAAGTTCGAGTTAATAATTCTCTTGAAGTTGAAGAAGTTCAATTCGAAGGCAAAAAAATCAGGAAAATTGTTGCAGGTAAAGAACTCACGATTGTTATAGCTTCAATTCAGCCTTCAAATGCAATTTTTGAACAAACCAAAAAAGAACAAATTTGGCATGTTCCGACAACCGATGAAAAATATATCGTTAAATGTCCCGTTGATACAACGGTTGAAAACGGCATGATTATTGCCGAACTTATTGACGATGAACATAAAGTTACAAGCTCGGGCGAAATCAGATATAACGGTATTGAGGTCGGTGAAAATCAAGTTGTGACAAAAGGCGGCGAAGTTATCTTTATTCCTGAAGAAATTCACCAAATTTCAAAAGATTCTTCGCTTAAATTGGTTGAATCCGGTACTTACGTTGAAGCGGGAACGGAAGTCGTTAAAGATTTATACACCCACATTGACGGTATCGTTGAAATCAAAGAATTTAATGATATCATCCATGAAGTTGTAGTTCGTCCCGGCGAATTATATACTCTTGATTCAATCAATGATCTCGAAGTTGATGAAAATGAAGTAATCAGAGCAGGTTCGGTAGTTGCGGGTAAAATCAAAGCAAAAGTTGATTCAATCGTAACGATTGTTGAAAACGATCATGATTTACTTGATGATTTGGATGATTTAGATGAAGAAATAACCGAAGATATCGTTGATGAGGATTCTTTAGATAAGCAACAAGTTCAAATCCTTGTAAGACCCGTTCAAAGCTTTACGATTGAACCCAGAGATGTTTCAATCGAGTTTGAAACAACGGATGAAGCGATTGAAATTCTTCCTTTAACGCAATTGCAATTTAAAGATGGCGCAAGAGTAAGAAGTTTGGATGGTGCAGTTCTTACAAGAACAAGTCTGGTTCTTTCAATGAGCGGATATTTAAGCCACTTGAAAGGTCTTGTAGAACTTGATAAAACAGGCGATTTAAAAATTGTCGTATTGGAAACTTTAATCGTAAGACGTGAGCAAGATGATGCCTCAAGAACATTATCTTCCCTGCAAACTGAACTTTTGGTCGAAAACGGTCAAATAATCGAGCCTAGAACGCCCGTTACAAAGACTCAGGTTCTCTCGATTGACGATTCCGTCGCTTCAATTAAACAAACAGATAAAGATTTAAGAAGATTACTTCTTGTTTCAGCTAAAAACGAGAATGTAATTAAAATTAAAGGAAAACCTTCCGTTAACGTTGGTGACTTTGTTAAATTGGATGCAGTTGTTTCTTCAACGGGCGATACAACTAAAACTTCGGGCAGAGTTGTTGAAACCGGCGATGATTATGTAACGGTCAGAATAGGCAGACCTCATTTAATTAGCCCGGGAACGCTTCTTCAGGTTGAAAATAATGCACTTATTCTAAGAGGCGACTTGCTTGCAACGTTGGTATTCGAAAGACAAAAAACAGGTGACATCGTTCAAGGTTTGCCTAGGGTAGAAGAGCTTCTTGAAGCAAGAAAACCGAAAGACTCCGCAATAGTTGCAGAAGAGGACGGTGTTGCTCAAATTGAAGTTGATGATGATGTTGCAAGACTTTATATCGTCAACGAAAACGGCAGAACGGAAATTAAATATCCGATTGAATCCAGCGTTATTGTTTCCGATAAGCAAGTTATCGAAAAAGGTCAACCTTTAACATCAGGTCCTTTAAATCCTCACGATGTTATCAGATTGAAAGGAGCAAATGCAGCTCAACAATATTTAGTCGATGAAGTTCAAAGGGTTTATCGTTCTCAGGGCGTTGAAATTGCCGATAAGCACGTTGAGGTTATCGTTCGTCAGATGATTAAAAAAGTAAAAGTCATAGATTCCGGAACGACAAAACTTCTTCCCGGAGAGCTTGTCGAATTAAAAGTTGTTGAAGCCGAAAACGCTAAAATTAATACCGAAGAAGGCGGCATTAAGGCAACTTACGAAGCGTTATTGCTTGGTATTACAAAAGCTTCTTTGAATACCGAATCCTTTATTTCTGCCGCTTCTTTCCAAGAAACGACAAGAATTTTGACGGAAGCTGCAGTTGAAGGCAAAAAAGATATGTTGAGAGGCTTAAAAGAAAACGTTATTATCGGTAGATTAATTCCTGCAGGAACGGGATATCACCACTTAATCAACGCTTGCGAAGAAAAAGAAAAAGAAGCAATGCGCAGAGCTCAACAAAAAAATCAAGCAAGAAAACCCTCCGCTATTCTTGAAGAAATTGAAGGAATGTTCGGCGGTCAAGGCTTTACTCTTGAGTAATCTTAAATAATTGCTCGGTTTGAAAAACAATCGGGCAATTTTAATCTTTTAATTTTAAAATAAACTGAAAAGCATAATACATATAAGGATTTTTAAAATGAAAAAAATTACTTTTTGGTTATGCTTTTTTGTTGCCGTTTTTTCTTTGTTTATTTTTGAAATTAGCAGTAATGAAAAAAAGGCATTGTCGTATTCTCTTGAACCTTTTTCAAATTTTATCAACTCTTCTTTTTTTACGCCTGCTTTTGCCGATAGTGCGCCCATTTCTTCATCCGAAATTTCTGAAATCGAAGATTTTTTTAGTTCTTATGTTGATTCATCCAATAATTATAAAGATGATTTAGTGGATAAATATTCTGAAAATGCAATAATAAAAAGAGTTGTAATAAAAAACTCGGGCGAAAAAGAAACCGTTATTATTCCCATTAAAAGGTATTTTTCGGAACTTCAAAAAGGTAAAAAACTCGCAAAACTCGTAAGATATAAAAACACTTATTCAAACAAAACTTATGAAAAAATTTCCGAAGATGAATATAAAATTAAAACGATACGAACTCCAATGCGTGATAAAAGCGGTCTTAGGGCATACTTTATAATTAAAAGAACGCCAAACGGTCTAAAAATCAGCGAAGAAGCAATGGAAACAACTGTTCAGAGATTTTTAGAGGAAAGATAAGAGTGTTATTTGTCTTACCGAAAATCAAGTTCAAATATGCCCTTATATCTTTCCTTAAATGCCCGTCTAACGTTAAAATTTTACCTTCCGGCCGCTTTAATTTATACCGCTTTAATTTATATTTCTCGTTTATCGCCTGTATGTTTGCCTTCGGTTTCAAAATTTTCGTTTACGGTATTTTTCATAAAGACTCTTGCCGTTTTCATCATTTTTTCCATAGCGGAGGGCGTTTCGTTTTTAATTTTTGTTAAAAATTCAATAATGGATTCAGGGTTAAAATCTATATTTATTATTTCTTTAGCCATTGTTTAACATTCCTTTAAAATTGTTTTAAATGTGTTATAATAAAAAAGGATGATTTATGAAGCACAGAAATTTCGCCGGCTGTGCAGTGTGGTTTATCTGCTCGATGAAAGGGTGGCGGCTTTCCTTAAATCATCCTATTTTATTTGCTTAAATCTGTTTGAATCCGTCATTTCAAATTCCCTTATTACTCGTCCTGCGCTTCCTATATAATTAATAGGTTCCTGTTTGTTGCTTTTATCTATTTTTATATTTATCTTAATCACGTCCCGATTATCAACAATTTCATCTTTTTGGAGATAACAAATAAAATTTATTGATTCATCTTTTTTATCAAGCCAAATTTCATCAGGATTGTTTAAATAATAATAGAAATTTTTAACCTGTTTTTCCGATAAAACCTGTTTTGGGTTTTTTCTTGACCCGAAAAAGTGTGAAATATCCCCCTCGGTTAGTTTAACAAGCGGAGTTTTAAAGGTCGTTTTTCATTTATCAAGGTTTGAAAAACGTTTGGCATAAGCCAAGTTGCAATTTTCTTTTTTCCTTGCGGTTTTCCTAAGTTTTTTAACCCCTCAAGTATTAATTTTTGTACTTGACTTGATTTATGCGGATTTTCTGCCATTTTGGCAATAAAATCGTATTTAAAAGAAGTGAAAAAATCAGTTTAAAACTTTCTTACTACTTGCTTGCGCTTTAAAAATTTTTTATAATAAATATGTAATTTAATAGGGGTAATTTTATGATTTTAAATTTGTTTACCCCCCTTCCCCCCGAACAAAATCGGGGTTTAAGCGGGGTTAAGAAGAAAAATGATAAGAAAATTGGATTTACCTTGGCAGAAACCCTAATCTGTCTTGGTATAATCGGTGTCGTTGCCGTTCTTGTCATTCCCTCGATGACGGCAAGTATTCAAGCAAGAGTCAGAGAAAGGCAAGTTCAGGTTTCAAAAGTTAAATTCAATAAAGCTGCTCAATTAATGGCTTTAAATAACGCACTGGGTCCATACTATTCCGATACTTACGATTTTATTCAAAATTTAGGAAAATATCTTAAAATTAATTTAGTATGCCGAGTTGGCGATAACCCTTCCGATTTATCTTCTTTTGAATCATGCCTTGGAGATAATTACAATATTGTTAAAACAACGGAAGGTGAAGAAGTTGAAATATCTTCGTTAGGTTCGGGCGGTTCTTCTTTTGGAATTAAAGATAATGATGATAAAAATGATTGGTCAAGTCCCTCTCTTGCCTTTTATACGATTGACGGCGTCAGGTACATCCTTTCTTATAATTCAAAATGCCCTGAAGTTGCTGCAGGGGTTTATCAAGGAAATGCAGCTTCAGGATGTATCGCAGGTTTAGTTGATGTAGACGGAGATAAAAAACCAAATCAATTGGGGAAAGATGTTTATCTTATAGGGTCTGCAAAAAGTATCGGAAAAACTTGTATCGGAAAAACACTCAGCTTATGTTTTTCGGCGCCGTTGAGTCTTGTAGATATTGTTGAGTCGAAAGGATATGTAACCCGAGCGGAGTGCGAAGCCAATAAATCTAAATGGGGCTTGCCTGATAACTTTTGTTATGAATTTAGTTCTGACACCGTTAATTACCAATGGTTTGCTTCTCTTGTAAGAGAATGTGGCGGTTTGAATAAAATGGCAAGCGCTGAAGATATAAGTAAAATGGTGAATTATATATATGGAATTGATTCATATATAGCAGGTGTTAACGGGAATGGCGTATTCGGTTTAACTTACGATGACTCTACTGCGGCAAGAGTTGCGGAATTTGGACTTCCTGATTACAGGAATAAAGATTCAGGTATCCAAATAATTAATTCTGAACTTACATCAAGCAGTAACGGATTTTGGACATATGAGTCGCAACTGCTTTCAAATGTTGCAATACGTGTAGGATACACTACATCCAATCCTCTCAGTTGGTCTCATAGTACCACCGAGGATTATTTTTTCTGTAAATTATAAATAATGACTTTTTGTTTATATATAAATTGTCGGGTGTATTCACTTCCTGAATTCAGCTTGTGAGATTTAATTAATTTTATATGTAAAATATTTTTTATTTATACAACAGGTTTAGTGCGTTAAATATTGCTTTTATGTTTGCAACGGCGGTTGAAGAATGTCTTGCTCTTGCGATTACTTCTTTTCCGTTACCTTTTAATTGTACAACGCTCATTGCGGTAGAACCCGAGCCCAAAATTTCTTCATCAAGCGCCGATTGCTCGTAATGGATTAATTGAACGTCAAATCCTGCTTCTTTTACGGCGTTCATACAAGCATCCAAAGGCCCGTTTCCTATACCTTTAATATTAAATTCTTTCGATTTGTGTGTAAAATCAAATTCAAATTCGCCGTTTTTAATATGTTTAAACTCTTTTAATTTGAAATCGCCTTTAATGTTGAATGTTTCATTGAAATAAATATCAATAATTCTGCCCGACGGTAATTCACCGACTTTTTCCGCAGCTTCTTTTACGATAGGTGCTATTCTTATCGCTTCTTGAAGCGTTATCGGGTAGCCTGCTTTTGTAATAATTTCAAAAATTGCGGTTTTTCCCGATTGGCTTGTAAAACCAATTCTTTCATCGTCTTTTCTTCCGATTAAAGAGGGATGAATAGGTCTGTATGCGCCTTTTTCCATATCTTTTGTTTTGAGTGCCCCGTCCTGGTGAATGCCCGACCTGTGCGCAAGAGCATCGGGACCCACCAAAGGAGCTTTTTCCCAAATGGGTACTTTTGACATTTGCGCTACTATAAGAGCCGTTTCGTAGATTTTTGATAAGTCAACGGGAACGTCAACCCCTGAATTATGAAGCGCAACCGCCACTTCATAAAAATTGGTATTCCCCGTTCTTTCTCCAAGCCCGTTTAGAGCACATTCAAGTTGAACCGCCCCTGCAAAATAACTTTCAACCGTAGTTGCCGTTGCCATGCCTAAATCATTGTGGTTATGAACAGAAATTGTAACACTGTCGTCAATTTCGTTTCTTACTCTTTCAACCATTTTGATTAAATGCATGGGGCGGTGTCTTTCGACGGTATTCGGCAGATTTAAAACCGTTGCGCCCATTTGTACGACTTCTTTTAAAGTATCAATTACAAAATCAAGATTATCTTCACAATCTCCGAAATGTTCGACGGAGAATTGAATTTGACCGTTTTTATTAACTTTTTTTAATTCTTCATAAGCAAACTTTGTTTTTTCGATAACGATTTTTTTGGCTTCTTCCGGTGTTTTATTTAAAACATATTTCATGTGAAAGGGAGATAAAGTCATAAAAATATGAACTCTTGGAATTTTCGCCTCTTTTATCGCCTCGATTGCGGTTGTAATATCGTTTGAAACGCATCTTGCAAGTCCCGATACAACCAAATTATCGGGCGCCATTAAAGATAACGCTTTACAAGCTTCAAAATCCATATCGGACGAAGCGGGAAACCCGACTTCAATTCCTTGAACGTTTAGTTCCAGTAACTTTTCAAAAATAACTTTTTTGTCTTTTAGCTCCCATGGTTTTTTTAATGCTTGATTTCCGTCCCTGAGCGTTATATCGTAGAAGAAAGGCTGTTTCATAATTAATCCTTATTTTTTCTTTAATATTACCATAAAATATAACTTTTGTTTAAGTTGAACAATATCTTTTAAGAAGAAAAAATTCTCTTTAATATTAATAAAAGTTAAATTTTACGCTATTTTGCGCAATTTTTTTTAAAAATTTTACTTTGTTTATTTGTGATAGGAAATAAAATTCCAAAAGAAGGTTATCGTTGAATATTCAAGGCGTAAACAATTCTAATACGCAGCAGTCGTTTAAGGGTTTTAATCCGTCGCGTGTACTTGAAAAAGCTTCTAATATCAACAGTTGGCAGCAAAGAGCCATACTCGGAGTTGCAGCATGTACGTTTCAGCCTGCAATTGACCGTTCAAATAAAGGAGTAGACCCCGAAACAAGACGATGTTCCGCAAACAGAACCTTTGCCAAAGCTTTTGTCGGCGCAATAACGGGAGTTATCGTAAGAGCGGGATGTATGGCAGGGATTGAACCTTTGTTTCAAAAATCAGATAAATTCAAAAAATATGTTGAAAATACAAAAAATGAAAGTATTAAGTTAGAAATCACAAAACTTACCAAATACTATAACGATAAAAATATTACAAAGACCAAAAAGTTTATCGAAGATGAAGCGTTTGCAAATGTCCTTAAAACAAATTGTAAAAAATCTTCCGCTATCGTAGGCACAATTGTGGCACTTGGTGTTATGCTGTTTACAAACTTTCTGGTAGACGGTCCGATGACCGTAAAATTAACCGACTATCTGAATGAACGTTCCGCAAAAAAAAGACAAAACCGATTGAATTTGGACAGCGGAGTGTAATTTATGCCCAAAAACGTTAATACCGATATCCACAATAAAATATTCACCTTTATCGATTCCTGCATTCAAAACAACGGCAGATTTCTTTTTGTGACTGCCGCAATCGGTTCGGCGCTTTCTTCTGCCGCACAAACAATGAGTCTTATTGCGGATAAAAATATTTCAAAAGAAGATAAAAAATTCCTTGTTCCTCAGGAAATCTTTGATGGTGCTTTTAATATTTTAGCTTGTGCCGCAATAAGTATTCCCATGATGATTTTTGCAAAAAAATGGGCCGGGAATAAATTCCCCGATAATGAAAAGGCAATCGGAGGAGCCGGCGTAATTGCCGCTATTGCAGGCGGTGTTATATCAAACAGTATTGTTACGCCGATTTTAAGAAATAAATGTTCGGTTATGATGAAAGAACATTTTGAAGAACGCAATAAAAACAAGCTCGATATAACTTCAAATTCTTACAATCAAAATTTTTCCGTTAATAATCCGTATGCTTCCGTTGAAAATTTCAAAAATTTTACAAAAAACCCCGCATTATATTCAGGCGGTTTAAAAATTTAAAAATGTTCTTTAATATCTTGGATATATCTTACCATTTCTAAAATTCTCGTGTTTACTTCTTCTTTTGTTATATTGTACATTTTGCCTATTTCTTCGCTCGAAAGATTATTTATATATCTTTCGTAAAAAATTTCCGCATATTGCCTTTTTGCTCTTTTGAAGTGTAACTCTTTTAATTTATCCATAATTTTTGTCACTCTTTTTTCTTCTTCAAGAGTGGCAAAAGAATTATTCAAAGGATCGTTTATTGAGTTAATATTCTCTATATTTTCTTCCATATTTATTTTTGAAACTTTTCTTGACTTATTTTCCTTGCAGCTTGAAAATTTCTTAATGAGTTCCTCAATCTCATTATCGTTTTTGAAAATTTCAAGAATAATTGATGTATTGTATATTTCATCGATTATCTTGCTTATTTCTCTTTTTTTATTATAACCTATTTCTCTTTTTATTGTATCGTTTGAATGTTCTTTTTTTCTTTTATTTTTCAATTATTTATCCATCATTTCTTTTAATTTGTATGTTGCGGTGAGCAACGGATCAATTGTTGAAGAAAACGGCGGCGCATAGGGAAGATCAAGGTTTAAAAATTCGCTGACGGTTAAATTTGCCCTGATTGCTGCTGCTATTGTGCCTATTCTTTTGTCGGCATCTCCGGTTCCGACAATTTGTGCTCCCAAAATTTCTCCCGTTCTTTTGTCTGCTATGAGTTTAACCGTTAAAATTCCGATTTGCGGCATATATCCTGCTTTGTCGTATTCTTCTATCGTTGATGTAATCGGGGTAATATTAATATAATTTTTTAGTTCATACGCTCTTTTTTCGCTTAACCCCGTTGCTGCAACGGTGTAATCAAAATATTTCGTCACCATTGAGCCTAAAATTCCGTCGAAATATTCTTTTATGTCGTTTTCTTCTCCGCTTGAATTAATTGCGGCAATTCGCCCCTGTTTATTCGCAATTGTCCCGAGTGATAAGTATACGGATTGTTTTGTGGGGATGAAAATATTTTCCGTACAATCTCCTGCCGCATAAATATTTTGAATTGATGTTCTCATTTTGTTATCAACAATTATTCCGCCCGTTGTTCCCGTTTCAATCCCCGCTTCTTTTGCAATATCGGTATTTGGAACAACCCCCGTTGCTATAACGCAAAAGTCGGCATTTATAATTTTCCCGTTTTTTGTTTTAATTCCTTCAAAATTTTCTTCTCCGATAAATTCTTCAACTTCATCATTAAAGATGTAGTTGATTTCAACATGAGATTTTTCAACAATGTAATTTTTTATTTTTTCTGAAATTTCTGTGTCCAATAAGGGCATAATCGTTGAATTTTTTTCAAGGACGGTTATTTTTAAATTATTTCTTACAAATGCTTCGGTTAATTCAAGCGCAATGTAACCCCCGCCTATTATTACGACGGATTTTGAAATTTCCGTCATTTTTTTTATATCAATCCCGTCTTGTATTACTTTTAAATTAAAAATATTCTTTAAATGAGAGTTTTTAACATTTATTTTTTTGGGTATTGAGCCTGTACAAAGTATTAATTCGTCGTAGCTTGTTTCTTTTTCGTTTTGAAAAAAGACTTTTTTAGCTTTAGGGTCGATTTTTATACATTCATGGTTCAAAAATACGTTTATTCCGTTTTTTTCAAAATCTTCTTTTGTTCTTATAATAAGTTTATTTATGTTTGGCACAATACCGCTTATAAAATAAGGTAGTCCGCATGCCGAGTAAGATATTAAATTTTCTTTTGTGTATAATTCAATTTCATTGTCGGGATTAATTCTTTTACATTTTGCCGCCGCTTTCGGGCCTGCGGCGCAGCCGCCTATTATTACGATTTTTTTCATGATAAATTTACTATAAAGTAAGGAGATATAAATTGTATGTTACGGCAGGGCTATTTAAAGGAAGAAGGGGATTAATACCCGATTCGGCAAAGCCCACGTTATCAAAAACAAGAGAAAGCGTTTTTAACGTTTTAAACTCAATGCTCGATACATTTGAAGACAAGATGTTTCTTGATTTATTTTCAGGCTCGGGCATTATGTCGCTTGAAGCCTTGTCGAGAGGATTTAAGACAATCAGTGTCGATAAGAATCACAAGGCGGTTTCTTTGATTAAACAAAATTTAAAAGTTGCACAAAAAGATAAATACCAAATCATTCAAAATGACTCGCTAAAATTTATAAAAACGACAGGTATTAATCCTGATGTTGTTTATATTGACCCCCCATGGAATATTGATTATAAAAATATAATCAAAGCGGTTTACGAAAAATTTAATAATGTTATTATGATTGTTGAATCGGATAAAAAAACAGCACAGGATTTAAGCGCAGTATACGCTGAAATCTCCATGCCTATTAAAGAAAAAATATATGGTCGTTGTAAGTTGGATTTTTTAATTAAAAGTTAGTTCTCATCTTTTATACTTGTTGTTGATTTTGTCGTTGTATAAAACATTGACATTTGCTCGGGGTCGACTTTCGGGTATTTTTCTTTTACTTCTTCCAGTTCTTTATTAATTCCGTATCCCGAAATTTCTGCGCTTGTTACTCTACCGTCGCCGTTTGCGTCAATTTCCGAAAAATTATTCAAAACGGTTTCAAGCAGCGAATTTGTTGTTCCTTGAGAGCATAATTGTACAAGCTGATTATACGTTAAACCGGATGCACTTAAATTTGATGTATATTGAGATAAATCGCTTTCGGAAATTATCCCGTCGCCGTCCATATCAATTGAAGAAAAATTAGATGCAAGGTATTGCGAAAAATTATAGTTTAAGTTAGCTGTTTTTTTGGCTTCATCCGTCGGATTTACAATGTTTTGCAAAGTTAATCCGCCGCCTTGTACTCCTTGCATTAAATATCCGTAACTTGCCTGAAGTCCCGATATTGCTTGAGCATACAGCGAATTTCCGCTTAATCTTGAACTTGTCATATTTTTAACCTTTACTTTCCTAACTTTATTTAATTTAATGATAAATTCAAAAAAGTAAAACATTTAAAAGTATGATAAATTATTGACCCACAATTATTTCAAAATGCGGATTGGAAAAATATTTGTTTGCAAAGGTTACAATGTCCGATGATGTTACGTTTTCGATTTCTTTTTGCAATTTATCGAGATATTCCAAATCGTAACCGTAGGCTGCATTTCTTGAGAGTAAATCTGCCCTGTCCTTATTTGTTTCCAAGGATAAAATTATGTTTCCCGAAAGTTTATCTTTTGCTTCGTTTAACTCTTTTGTCGGTACAAATTCCGTTTTTAATTTATTAATTTCTTTTAATATGCCGTTTAGCGCAATTTGTTCGTTTTTCGGATTTGTGCCGATATATGCTACATAAGCTCCGTCATTTCCGTATTGTCTTATTTGGCTTCCGACTTGATAGGCAAGTCCTTGATTTTCCCTGAGTTCCCTAAACAGTCTTGAGCTCATGCCTGAACCCATTATCGAATTAATCACTTTTGCCGTTGCATTTTCTTTTAAATTGTAAATATCGCCGATTTTATACCCTACTAAAATCCAGCTTGCTTCTTTTCCGTCGGAATCCAGTCTTTTTTTGTATGTTTCTTTTGGAATGTATGATTGTTTTAAATAATTTTTAATTTCCGCTTTTTTCTCGCCTTTGTCTTTAAACATATTTGAAAATTCACTAATCATGCTATCTTCGTCAACATCCCCGACGACGGTAATTATAACGTTTTTTGAATCAAAAACTTTATTATAATAATTTTTTATATCTTCTCTTGTGACGTCATTGAAAGATTTTAAGACTTTCTCTGCATTATTTGAATAAGGATATCCTTTAAACGCTTCGCCCGTAAAATCGTCGATTGCGTATGATAATGACCTGTCTTGTAATGTTTTTGCGTAGTTTGTATAATCTTTTTTGACATTTTCTATTTCAGAAGTTTGGAATGTCGGATGATTAATTACTTCATCAAGTATTTTTATGCCGTCGTTAAAATTTTCTTTTGTGACCGTAAGTGAAACTTGCGCCATATCGTTATATGCCGTTGTTGATAAAATTATTCCTTTTTGGTCCAGAAACGAGTTTAATTCTTCCTTATCAAAAGATTTTGTTCCTTTTTTTGCACTTGCAAGAGCAAGATAAGGAACTGCGGGTTTATCCGACAAAAAGGCTCCGCCAAGTCCCGTTATGTTGATTGCTATAATTGAATTCTGTTTGTTTTTTCTTATTACTAAGGTTGAATTGTTATCTAAAAGATATTTTGTTTCGCTATCCGTTTTTTCAAGTATTTTCTTTTCAACAGGCGTTATTTTTGCCGCATAAGATATATTTGCAACGTCATGCTCTTTTTTGGGGGGTAAAACGGCAGACACCGCAGTTTTATCGTTGTTTAAATATTTGTTTGCCACTCTTAAAACATCTTTTAATTCGACTTTATTGATTTGTTTTAAGTATTCATCGTATAATTTCGGACCGTTATAATAAAAAACGGCAAAACCCAGCTCTTCAGCCACGTTTGAAGTTGTTTGCCTTTGATATTCCGTATTTGTTCTAAGTATTGTTTTTGCTTTTGCAACTTCTTCTTTTGTGATTTCTCCCGCCTTTACCTTATTGATGAGGGTGTATATTTCCTGTTCTATATCAAGTTCGTTTTTATCGGGGGTAAAAGTTGCGTTTATTATAAAAAGCCCGTCATGAGCGTATTGTGAAAAGCCTGCTCCTATACCCGTTACGATTTCCTCTTTTTCTTTTAAGTTTCTGTATAGGGTTGAACTTTCAGAACCTCCTAAAATTACCGCTAAAACATCGAGTGCATAAACATCCCTGTTTATTTCCGCCTTCGGTGCCTTGTATCCTATTAATAAGTGCCCCTGATTGATATTTTTTGTTTCGCTTATTGAAATTCTTTTTGTAATCGGATTAATTGCGGGGTATTGAATTTTATTTTCGTTTATATTTTCCGTTTCAAATGCTTTTGTAATTTCCTGAAGTGCATAATTTCCGTCAATATCTCCCGATACTACCGTTATCATATTGCTTGGAACATACCATTTATTGTAAAATTCAAGAATTTTTTCCCTCGGAATTGAGGATATAATTTCTTTTGTTCCTATAACGGGACGCCTGTACGGGTGTAGATTATCCGTCGAATATATTAATTTAAAAAGATTGTTGTATGCGATTTGAGAGGGCGAGTCCATTCCTCTTGAGATTTCTTCCATTACGACAAATCTTTCTTTTTCCAGTTCTTTGCTCGGAATTAAAGGTCTTAAAAGCATATCCGAATGTAATTTAAGAGCCGTATCAAAATCTTTGGAGGGTATTGTTATGTAAAATTGCGTATAATCTTTGCTTGTGGCTGCGTTTGTAACTCCGCCTTTTGATTCCAGAATTTTGTCAAATTCGCCCGTTGGCACGTTTTTTGAACCTTTAAAAAATAAATGTTCAAGAAAATGAGCAACGCCCGAGTTTTCATCATTTTCGTTGACGGAACCGGTTTTTACCCATGTGCTTATCGTAACAATCGGGTTATCTTTCATTTCTTTTACAATAACTTTTTGACCCGTCGGGAGCGTTTTAAATATGTATTCTGCGGCAAAATTCGGTAATTGTATTATAAAAAGTGCGATAATCACCGTAAGTGTTTTTTTAAATTTCATTTGTTATTCCTTTACTTTAAGTTCGCAGCACATTTGACAGGATGAAAAGCTCTTTTGTGCTTTTAAATTTTTTCTGAAACATCTGTATTTCGGAAAATTAAAAATTTCTTCGATTTTATTTTCAAGAACATTCCCTATTTTAAACGATAAACAAGGATAAACATCGCCTGAAGGATTAACCATAATGTTTGAATAAGGGTATTTGCACGGCGTATATATTAAAGACGGGTGTCTTTTTAAATCCTCTTTGTTTTCGGGGTTAAAGAAGTTTTTAATTTTATTAATCGTTATATTGTCGTTTTTGCTTTCAAATTTTGGAGAAAAGCGTATTTTTGTTTTTGATTTTTTTGATAACGAACAAATTCTTTTATAAACGTCGATAAAATGTTCTAAATTAAAGTACGGATTAATATTATACTCGACTTTATGGAAAATTTCTTCAAAGCCGTCTTTTAATTCCGGATTTTGTTTTAAATTGTTGCTTCTTAAAAAGGAAACCGACAAAAATTCAAAATTTTCTTTTGTGCAGTATTCGTAAAGTTTATAAATATCTTCAAGATTATTCTCAAGAACAATGGTTTTAATATCAACCATCGTTCTTTTTCTTTTGGAATTAAAGTTTTCGAGATTTGAAGTTATTTTATCGAAAATTCCTTCTTTTCCTCTGTTTATGTCGTGAGTTTTGCCGTATCCGTCCAAAGATACGCTCAACAAAACTATATTTGATTTAACCGTTTCTTTAATATGCTCTTCGTTCAACAAAATTCCGTTCGTAACAACGTTTACTTTGCCGAAAACTTTTTTTGAAGCGTATTGCATAAGCTCGCAAAAGTCTTTTCTTATAAACGGTTCTCCGCCTACAAGCGTTACAATTCCGTAAAACGGAATTTGGTTTATTACTTTTTTCCAATCTTCGCTCGAAAGTTCTTCTTTTTGTCTGTTTTCCCCGATATAACAATAAGGGCAATTTAGGTTGCACCTGTATGTTAATTCCAAAAAATATCTTAAAGGAATCAGCGCACGTCCCGTTTTGTTCAAATATGTCTTATACGAAATATCGGCGTATAAATCTCTCAATAAATCAAATAAGTACGAATAGTTTATAAAATCCATATATTGTCTGCTTTTTACAAAATTTAATTTTATATTACTACATTTACTTTTTTTGGTAAAATTGTTAAGTATTATATATGGAATGGCATTTATTTTAATTTATGGATAATAAAGGTTTACAAATCAATTATAATGAAGTATGGCAAAAAGCGCTCGTGATTTTGAAAGATACCGTTCAGCCTTCTACATACGACCCTTGGATTAGTCCTTTAGTGCCGGCGCTTCCAAACGACGAACATTTTAAGGAGGGTTTTTTTACTCTTAAATCTTCGGGACAATTTGCCGTAAACCATCTTAACAGAGGATATTTACCCCAAATTAAAAGTGCTGTTGAAGAAATTATCAAACAAGACGTTTCGATTGAGGTCGTTTTTGATCCCAATGATGTAAAAAAGCCTCCAAAAAAGAAAAAACAGAAAAAAGAAGAACATATTATTTTAATGGAAGAGCAATTGGAAAATTTAAAACAAATGCACTCCTTTTGTGCTCTTAATTTAAAATATACGTTTGAAAATTTTGTTGAAGGAGAAAATTCCAAAGTGGCGTTTAATGCCGCAAAATTAATTGCCGATGCTCCGGGGCAAAAATTTAATCCCCTTTTTATAACGGGTTCCGTCGGCATGGGAAAAACTCATTTAATGCAAGCCGTTGGTCATAGAATTTTAAAGAATTTTCCGAAGCTCAAAGTTAAATATGCAAAAACCGAAGAATTTACAAACCGTTTAATTGAAGCATGCAAAAGCGGTGATTCAACGGGTGCAATGAAGAAATTTCGTGATCAATACAGAAATGTCGATGTTTTATTAATGGATGATATTCAATTTGCCGAAGGTAAAAAAAGAACGGAAGAAGAAATTTTTAATACTTTCGAAGCTCTTTATAATTTGGGAAAACAAATAATTTTTGCATCCGAACGGGGGTATGAAACTTTTACAAACACTCCCGAAAGGTTAAAAACCAGATACGGACAAGGGCTTTCGGTTGAAATTCTTCCGCCTTCTTTGGAAGTCAGAATGGAAATCGTTAAAAGGCATGCCAAAAGGTCAAATTACGACGTGAGTGATGATGTGGCACGTTTGCTTGCCATGAATTATTCAAAAAACGTAAGGGAACTCGAGGGTGCTTATAATAAGGTTAGTGCCTATGCTTCAATTCAAGGAATTGAGCTTACCGTGGAGAGCGCTTCCGATATTTTGGGGTTAAATAATTTAAAAAAACAATTGACCGTTCAGGATGTGGTATCTGCAGTTGCCGAGTTCTATCAAATTAAACCCGAATCAATACTCGGAAAAGACCGCTCCAAAAATGTGCAGGAAGCAAGACAGGTTTCAATTTATACCGCAAGAGAGCTTCTTGATTTAAGTTACCCGATTTTGGCAAAATCTTTCGACAGAAATCATACGACCATTATGTATTCATGCAAGGCAATCGAAGATGATATTAAGACTAATTTAAAATTAAAGTCCGATTTGGACAAAATTCAATCCTTGATTATGAAATAAAAAAAGGTTAAAATTATTACGTTATGCTTGAAAATGAAGATACAATCACGTCCGATACTTCCCTAAAGAAAAAGGCGAGAAAAAAACAAAAAAGAAAAAACAGAGATGTAAAATTTTATCTTTCGTTTATGACGATTGTTCTTCTCGCATGCGTTATTCAGCTTGCAATGAGCGCTATTTTAAATATTACTAAAATTATATCTTTTGAAACTAAAATTGCCAAAGCTCAACAATTAAAAGAGCAAGCCGAAATGAAAAACAAAAGCCTTAAAAGCGAGATAGAAAATTTCAATTCTCTTCAAAAAGTTGAATCCATTGCAAGAAATAACCTTAAAATGGCGGGAGAAAACGAAGTTTTACTTATAATTAACGAAAAAGACGAAGCCGAAAAGCCAAAAACAAATAAAGAAAAGTTCATGGAATTTTTTGAGGAAAAAATTTCAAATAAATTCTTTCATTCCGATAATGCAGACGATTTGCTGCGCATGCCCTGATTTTCGTGCCTAAAAAAGGCGAAAAAGTTTCTTTTGTAAACTATTCGCCTTATGAACCACGATAAGTTTTCTCTTTTAATTAATAGGATTGGGGTTTGCTTTTGACTTTTTATTTTACCGTTGCTAAATCCGGCTTGATTTTAAGTTCGGTATTGATTGATTTAACTGCCGAGCACGCTAAGGTACGGCGCTTTTTTGCTCCGTCTAAAATTGTAAGGACACTCCTTGAATTATTTGATGTCGGCAATAATTGTCTTTTTAACATTACTAATCCTTGATATAAAATCCCACATGTTTTTTGTCGGCTTTTAAAAAATAAACTTTAGGAAAAATAAAAAAGTTGTTACAAAACTTAAAAAGTTAATTCATTATTTTGAACTTTTTCGATTAAGTCCGAATATCCGCCGATTCTTTTATTGTCTATTATAATCTGAGGTGCGGTTACTTCACCTTTTATATTGAATTTTTTTTGAAGCTCACCGAAATTTTTATCTTCATCGCCGTCAAGCGAGTATTCGACAAACGGAATATTTTTGCTTTTAAAAAATTCTTTTGCCTTCATGCAATAAGGGCAGTAAGAGAGAGTGTAAATTTCTATATTCATTTTTTATCCTTTTATTCTGTCTAATATATGTTTTACACTGTCTTTTTCATCTTGCGCAATATCCAGATTGATATAATCCTCAAAATATTCTCTTGCAGAATCCATATCGCCCCTTGCCATAAACAGCATGCCTAATTTTTTGTTTGAATAAGGGAACTTTTCATTCATCGTAACAGCCTTTAAGTGTGCGGAAATTGCCTTATCCGGTTCGTTGTTTGCTTCAAAAGCACATCCTAAATTATAAAAAATTATCGGACTTTGATGATACTCTAAAACATGCTCGAAATTGGCAATAGCGCTGTAATAATCGCCCATTTCGTATTGCAGGCGCCCCAATTCGTAATTAACTTCATAATCTTCGGGGTTTTCTTCTTCCATGCGCCCTAAAATTTCAAATGCATCGTCAAATCTGCAATCGGCGATTAATTGCCTTGCAAATTCAATTCCGTCTATTCTTTGTTCCTGTTGCTCGTCTTTTTTGTCCATGATTTAATTATATTATAAAAAATAAAAAGGAAACATATATGTCAGGACATTCTAAATGGGCGAATATTAAACATAAAAAAGCAAAAACGGATGCACTTCGTGGCGCTAACTTTGCAAAATTTTCCAGAGAAATAATTATAGCCGCAAAAATGGGCGGTGCCGACCCTGCAGGTAATTTCAGGTTAAGAACGGCAATTGATAAGGCGAAAGCGGGCGGACTTCCCAACGATAATATTAAACGTGCAATTGAAAAAGGTGCAGGCGGCCAAGGCGGTGATAATTTTGAAGAATTAACTTATGAAGGGTACGGTGCAGGCGGAGTTGCCGTATTTATCGAAGCTGCCACCGATAACAGAAACAGAACCGCCGGCGATATCAGAAGTTTCTTTACCAAATTCGGCGGAAATCTCGGTGCAGACGGTTGTGTAGGTTGGATATTCGAGCCTGTCGGCGTAATCACCTTTGATAAGGTGATTGAACCTGAAAATAAAAAAGAAAAAGAAAAAGTAATCGAACTTGACGAAATACTTGAGGCAAGTCTTGATTTTGAACCGAAAGATATCTATGAAGAAGACGATGAAATTAAAGTCGTAACGGAACCCGATAAACTTCAAGAAACGGCAGAGGGTTTAGAAAAAGCGGGTTATAAACCAAAAACCGCCGAAAATACGAGAATTCCGTCAAATTCTACCGAAGTAACGGATGCCGATACGGCAAAAAAAGTTCTTTTGTTAATGGAAAAATTAGAAGAACATGATGATGTTCAAAATGTTTATTCAAATTTTGATATTGACGATGAATTAATGGAAAAAGTGAATATATAATGCCAATTAAACCCAACGAAAGACAACAGGAGGCAATTAATGCTCTTCAAGGTCCCGTCATGCTTTTAGCGGGCCCCGGAACCGGCAAAACTTTTACTCTTGTTCGAAGAGTGGAAAATATGTTAAATAATGGGATTAAGCCTGAAAGCATTTTGTGCTTGACTTTTTCGGATGCCGCAACTTCCGAAATGAAATCAAGGCTTGTTTCTTCGCTTGGGGTTATTGCCGCTTCCGTCAACGTTGCAACTTACCATGGGTTTTGTTCTTCGATTTTAAAGGAATACCCGTCCGAGTTTGAACTTCCCGACAACATTCTGCTTGTCGACGAAATTACCAAGCAGGCAATTTTAAAAGAAGCTGTTGATGAAGTCGGTGAAATCGAATTTCTAAAAGATAAATGGGGAAATAAATATTTTTATATTTCTTCAATTCTTTCTTCAATTGATGTAATTAAACGAGAAAGAGTGACAAAAGAACAATTTTTTAACTATATTGATGACGTTTGGCAAAAAGAGCTTGACGAACTTAATATTGAACAAAAAGAAAGAGAATTAAAAAAGAAAGTTACAAAAACTCACCTTGCAAAAATTACATCCCAAATAAACAAAATGGGTAAAGCAAGAGAGTTTTATAAAATTTTTGAAATTTATTCCAAAAAACTTTCTCAATCCGGTTTTGTCGATTATTCCGACATGATTAATCTTGTTCTTAATAAATGGAGAGAGGACAAGGATTTTTTGATTAAAACCACAAAAGACTTTAAATATCTTTTGGTCGACGAATATCAAGACACATCAACCGTTCAAAACGAAATTATATTTAATATTTTAGAGGGAATGAATTCCGACAACGTTTTTGTTGTCGGTGATGACGATCAGATTATTTATTCTTTTCAAGGTGCAAAAACTTCAACTTTGTTCAATTTTTTGGAAAAATTTAAAAATACCAAAATTATCTGCCTTGTCGAAAATCGTCGTTCAACTCAAACCATTCTTGATTTTGCCGATTTAATCATTTCAAAATCTCCATTGAGAATGACAAAAATTGAAGGGGTCGAGAAAAAATTAACCGCTAAAAATGAAGAAATTATAAAAAAAGACAGAAAAATTGATTTTAATATTTTTACGGAAACGGTTCAAGAAAATAATTTTATAGTGAATAAAATAGAAGAACTTCGAAAAGACGGCGTGAAATTGTCTGAAATTGCGGTTTTAGCAAGAAAAAACACCAACCTTGACGAATTTGCCCGCCTTTTAAAGCAAAAAGGAATTCCTTTTGTCTTATCAAAACAAAAAAATGCTTTTGAAGTTCCTTCTTTTATACAAACTTATTCTCTCTTAAAATTAATTTCAAATTCTTTTATAGAACAGGATAAGCTCTTTTCCCTTTTGAATTACGAGCCCTTTAAAATTGAAGAAAAAACTCTTGCAAAAATTTTATATAAAGTAAGAACAACATCTTTAAATTGGTTTCAAGCCGTAGAACAGCTTGCTCTCAATCCTGATTTAGAAGATAAAAAATTTGTCGAATTTTATAAAATGCTTACGAATTTTAAGCAAAAAAAATCCGTTATGCCTTTGATACCTTTTTTGTATAATGTAATTTTTGAATCTAAAATTTTAGCTTTTTATTCAAATTACGGCGACAACAGGTTTGAAAACATTTCAGCCGTCGAAAGACTTATGACGGAAGCAAAGTCATTTCAAACAATTCATCAGGACGCAAGATTGGATGATTTTATTAAACATCTCGACACTTATTTTAAAGAAAATATCAAAATCGAACTTGACAAACCCCTTGAAGAAGCGGACGCCGTCAGGCTGTTAACCTATCATGGCTCAAAAGGCAGAGAGTTTGAATATGTTTTTATGCCTGATTTATGCGCAAAAACGTTTGAAAAGGCGTCAAAATCTTCCAATAAACTTGAATTACCGATTAACTTAAATGAATTTCAGGATGAAGAAATGAATTTACAAGCCGTCGCAGCTGAACATTTAAGACTTCTTTTTGTCGGTATTACAAGAGCAAAGTTCGGTCTTATTTTAAGCTATTCAAATAACAAAGGCGGTTCGCCACAAACTTGTACGACATATATAACAAGTGCTTTTCCCGATGCCGACTCTCTTGTTTTGCAGAAAAGTTATCAAATAAATTCCGACCAAATTTATTCGGAAATTGTCAATTCATACGATTTTAAGCCTAAAACAGATTTTTTGGATGAAGAAATTAAAGCGAGAATTAACGATATAATTTTAAGTCAAACTTCTCTTAACAGGTATTTATCCTGTCCTTTAAGCTATTTCTATTCCGATATCTTAAAAGTCCCGGTATTTTTGGAAGATAAAGATATTTTATCTTACGGTTCTTCAATACACTCAAGTATCAGAAAAGTTACGCTTTTTGCTCAAAAAGAGGGAAAATACCCCGATGTTTCATTTATGAAAGATGCTTTTTTAAATGAAATTTCTTACATGGAATTTACTAATCAATCCAAAAGAGAAGAATTTATTCAAAGAGGAATTAAATCAATTGAGGAAAATTACGCTAAACTGACAGAATTTGACCCAAAGCACATTTTGCAATCCGAATATAAAATGGAACTCGATTATAAAGGCGTTAAATTGAAGGGCTTTGCCGACAGAATTTCCGTTAATAATCAGGGCGAAATTTTAATCTATGATTTTAAAACAGGCTCGTATAAAAAAGTAAAAGACGGCGAAAACTATTATAATCAATTGAGATTTTATAAGTTTTTGTATGAAGAAATGAATAAAAATTCTAAAGTTGCACAAACTTCTCTTATTTTCTTTGAGCAGGGGTGTAAATCTTCTTCAATCGAACCCGATAATTCAAATAATTCGGAAATTAAACAAAAAATTGATTTTTGTATAGAGGGAATTAAAAATTTTAATTTTGACCCCGTCGTATCTGCCGATAATTGTAAATATTGTTCTTACACTCTTGTATGTAAAATGTTTATTAAATCAAAAGAGTAAATTTTCAAAATCGCCCGTTCTTTTATTGTAACGGTATATTTCAAGTTTGTCTTTCAGCTTAAATTTAATTGCGCCGTATTCTTTGGTGGAAATTGTTTTTGAATATTGATTCAGTTTTGAATATGTATACGGGTCAGGGTGTCCGTAGGGGTTTTTGCCGGTTGAAATTATTGAATATTCGGGATTTAATTTATTTAACATATCATCATCAACCGTATTTTTGGCGCCATGATGAGAAGCTTTTAAAACGGTTATATTGTTCGGAATATATTTGTCCAGCTTTTTGTATGCCTTTATGCCGATATCCGCTAAAAATAAAAACTTGTAATTATCTGCTTCGATTAAGCTCACGGTTGAAGAATCGTTTTTATTGGCGGTATTATCGCTTGTTGTTTTGTAGTTTGTGAGTTTTAAGCCGTCTTTAAAAATAATTTCCTGCCCTAAATAGGGTTCAATGTAGCTTATCTTATTTTCTTCAATGTATTTTTTAATCTCGCAAGAATTTTTTGATGTGCAATTCGGTTTTGGAATTATTAAATTTTTTACTTTCGTTTTCTTTAATATATCGACCAAACCGCCCGAGTGGTCGGAATCGTAATGGGTTAAAACAAGGGTGTCGATTTCTTTTATATTATTATCGTAAAAATATTCAAGAAGAATTGTTTTGGCGCTTGTCAGTCCGTTATAAATATATTTTCCCGTATCAATCAGGATATATTTCTTATCCTTTGTTTTAATCAGGCACATATCACCGTTTCCGACGTCAAAAAACGTAAACTCATCATAATTTTTGTCAAAATTCACGTTAATTAAAACTAACAAAACCAATGCCGAAATTAAGCATTTATTTATAATTTTATTTTTGAATTTATTTTTGATTGAGGAAAACATAAACAAAACTAAACCGTAAAATATTATCATTGTTTGTATATTGGGTGAAGGAACGGTTATATTTGAATATTTAAGATTTCCGAACGTATTTGAAATTAATAATACGATTTTAATTGTGTAATTTAATACAAAATCCAGCCCGAAAATTACCCACTCGGAAATTTTAGGTATAAAAGATATAAATGTGCTTATAAAACCGAAGAAACTTATTATTCCGATAAAAGGAACAACCAGTATATTTGCAAACAGTGAATAAGTCGAGAACGTATTAAAATAATATGCCTGAATCGGTGCTGCCCAAATTTGCGCAATCAAGGGGACGGTTATGCAGGATATCATTGAAACGGGCGATAACGGCATTAAAACGGATTGAATAAATTTCGGAAAATTTGAAACTTTTTTGATGTATTCTTTTTCCTTATCCGTGATTAAAGAATTAATGCAGGGCATGCAAGAAATTAACCCCAAAGTTACCGTAAAAGAAAGCTGAAAACCGGTATTGGTTATAAATTCCGGTTTAAAAATCAAAATTAAAAGTCCTGCCACAAAAATCAAACTCATACCGTTTGCTTCTCTGTAAATCAATTTTCCTATCAGCATTAGTATAAACATGACGGAAGCTCTTATTATAGAGGGCGGAAAACCCGTCATAACAGAGTATAAAATTATAATTAAAATTCCCGAAATTATTTTAATTTGATAAGGAATGTTTAAAAATCGAATAAAATACAGCCATATCGTTAAAATTAAGGCTACGTTCAACCCCGAAGCCGCAAGTAAATGTAATAAACCCGAGTTTATAAACGATTCTTTGACTTCATCCGGCGGATTTATTGCGTCATCTCCGAAAACTACGCCGCCCAAAATTTCAAGCTCGGGACTTTTAATATATTTCTTGTGGCGTTTTATGACCTTATCCCTCAGATTATTCATTTTAGTTATGAAATAAACCGAATAATCTTTTAAATTCTTATATTCTTTGATATCTCTCGTTTTAGAATAAATAACCCCGTCGCTTTTTACATAAAGAATTTTTAAAATCCCTTTGTTATTTAAAAATTTTCCGTAGTTAAATTCCGAAGGGTTACTTGCAATTTTTGGAAGCGTGATTATTCCTCTTAGCTTAACTTTATTTCCGTATTTTAAATTGCCCTTTTTATATCCTTTGACACTTACCAAAACTTTTCCCTTGTTTATTTTAAACTTTTTGTCGTTTTTGGAGGCGCTCGTTGCTCTTATCGAAAACTTAAAAGTATCGGTTGAATTTGCGTATTTCGGTATATCTTCTATTATTCCTTCAATTTCTATGTCTTTTGCAAAGTCAATGTTTGAAAAATCATCAAGCGTGACATATTTTGCTTTTGAATTTATAAATCCAAAACAAAATAAAAAGTATAAAAATAAAATAAATACGGGCGGTATAATTTTGCGAAAAAAATGAATATGTATTCTTAAAATTAAAATCAGCAGACACAAAAACGTAATAAAAAATATAATTCCGTAATGAAATTTTTCGGAATAAAAAGCGATTTGCCCCATTGCATAAAATAAGAAAAGCAAAATCGAGGTTAAGGTTTTATTTTCCGTTATTTTATTTAAAGCAGAGGTTTGTATCGGCATATTGTTATTCTATATCAACAAATTAACCCTAATTGTAAACTTTTGTTAAAGAAAATTTTATCAAAAAGTCAATTTATTCATTTATATAAACTTTATATAAATATCGAGGAATTTATACGAGGAGAAATTTTATGGCACACGTAAACACTATGTACAATACCCAGCAAACGTATACAATTGACCAGCTTAAACTTTTAGCCGCAAGCGGTCAACTTGATACTTCAAAAGTTGCAAACGTATCGGTATTCAATGCTTCGGCTGATATCAGCCAATGCACCGACGGAAAAGACGACGGAAAAATTGGTTTTGCCGAAGCCGCAGGATGTACCGTTAAGGGCGCCGTTACGGGTTTAATTAACGGTATTAAAGGCTGCTTTACCGATGAAAACGGCGATTTTAGTTTGTTAAGTACTCTAAAAACGGCAGCAACCGTCGGCGCTTGCTTTATCCCCGGTGTCGGACCCGTTATTGCGGGTGGTCTTTGCGCTTATGGTGCAGTCAAAGGCGGCGTAGGGCTTGCAAAAGGTATAGCTGCCGCTGCAAATGCGGATACTGACGGACAAGCAAAAGCCGCATTTGAATCAATCGGAGGTAATGCTCTTACAACGGGCTTATCAATCGCAGGTTTAAAAGCAAGTACAAATGCAATTGCCGCAAACGCAAAAGCAGCTTCCGCTGAGGGTGTTTCTGCGTACGAAAGCGCAACAAGTACGTTTGGTAAAGTAAAAGGATTATATACCGATGCTAAAGCAGGAATGTCTAATTACTATGGTTCTGCTTGGAAAACGGCAGCAGAAGGTAAAACCTATGCCGATATGACAAAAGGAGAAGTTTTATCCACTGCGGGTAAAGTTGCAAAACAAGCCGCAAAAGATACGGGTGTAAACCTTGCAAATGCAGCTCATTCGACTTCCGAGAAGATCAAAGAGCATACCCCCGATTTCTTAAAGAGAAAACAGCCCACAACGCAGGAGCAAATTGCTCAAGCAAATCAGCAAGCGGCAAATTCTCTTCCAAAGGACTTAAAAGCTTTAACGGAAGGTGACGGAACGGTATCTTTAAAAGGTAAAGTTTACGAAACGCTTGACGATATTCAACACACCTTGGCCGATACTGCGGTAGGCAAAAAAGCGGGTGAAATTAAGACAACCGTTTCGGGAAAAATAGATTCGGCAAAACAAGCGTACTCGGGAGCCGTTGAAGCGGGATATCAAGGTTTACCTACAACGGGCGGAAATATTAAACTTGCAGGCTTAGCAACAACATCAAGTGCAATGGGTGATTATGCAAATACGTTTAACGGCAATATTGACAGTGCTAACCAAAGATATGCAACAATTACGACTCAAAAAGGCTACCAATACGATTTACTCGACTATACGACAATATCACAGGATGAATTAAATCAAAGATATGCTCAAATCGTAAAACAATCAAGATTTGCAATGTAATTAATATCCTCTATAAATTTCAAAGATTAAAAGCGGACAAATTGTCCGCTTTTACCATTTAAGGGTCAATTATTTTAACTCTTACTCCGCCTTCTGTTTCAGGCATTGCATTATAATAATTTCCCGAATTGCTCTGTTGTATATTCGAAGGTTTTGCGTTTGATTCAAAAAAGGTTGTATAATTCCCGTTATCGTAATTTGTGTAAATAGGGTCATATATGTCGTTTTTGTCGTTAAAATAACTCTTAACTCTCGTTATAAACGATTGCCCGCTTGCCGTCGAATAAGGAAACGTATTTACGGAATAGTTTCTGTTTAAGATTGACGGCGTATAACCCGTAATTACTCCTCTTTGGTATCTGTTCGGCATATACCTTGAATTTGGGCAGTATCCGTAATTGCCGTACACGTAATTATTCATGCGGGGGTGTCTTGGAAATTGTGTCGTATAATTAAAATTGTTTCTTGCTTCAACCGTTACATTTATTGAAAATAACAACGTCAATAATAATAAAATAAATTCTTTTTTCATAATACTCAAAGCTTAGCGCTCAGGCTTAAAAAAATAATCGCCTTTTTTGGCACTAAACTTTTCGGTTATTTAATTTGTGAGCTGTCTTATTTCAAATATGGTTTTATCAATTTCTAAAAGCAGTTGATTATCTTCTTTTATAAGATTGTCTTCGGAATATTTTGTTCCTGCAATCGGTGAAAATTTTGAATAGTAATTTGCGTCAAACTTTAAATTACCCAAAACTTTTGCTTTATATGCGAGATTTTGAAGCATAACGTAAGATACGGTCTGTGATTCGGGCTTATCGTTATAAAGCTTTTCTATTCTTCTTGCGTGTAAATCCAATAAATTCACGTTTGCATTAAATTTTTGAATATTTTCATGATTTTCGACTATGGGTCTGAAAAGTTCCAAAAATCTCATAACTTTTATCATATCGACATTGTATTGCGACGGGCGTGCTTTATTCAAAATTACGTCCAAAAAAAGCGGGTCGTCAATTTTCGATTTTTGAAATTCATCCGGAGTATAATCTTCTGCGTTTTCGCTTTCGTTAATAACTTTGTCGTTTTGTTTGGTTTTATGCCTGAATTCCGATTGCACGTTCGGCAAACTGCCTTTGTATCCGCCTTCATCTTCTTCAAAAACGGCTTTTTGTTTTCTTTTTTTAAAGATTTTTGAAAAAATCCCTTCTTTTTTTTCGCTCGTTGAATTTATATTTTGCGATTGAACGGGGTTTTTTATGCTCTCAGGCGGAGGGTCAATTTCGTAATTTTGCGAAAATGACGGAGTTTGTCCCAAAAATAAAAAAAATACGATAAGAATTACTAACCTGCTCATAATTTAGATTATACTTATCGTTTTTAAAAAGTAAAATTTTTTAATGTTTTTTATTGTATTTATTTTGTAATTCCCGCATATCTTTTGTTATCCAATCAAGTGCGGCGTTAGATGCTGTTTGAACCATTTTTAAAAGCGTTTCCCGTTCGTCCCGATTAAAATTTTGCAATACGAAGTTTTCGCTCTTAATGCCTTTTGGCTGCGGGCCTATGCCTATTTTTAATCTCGGGAAATCTAACGAGCCTGTTTCTTTTATGATTGATTTTATTCCGTTGTGTCCGCCGTCCGTTCCGTTTTCCCTAAATCTTAAAGTGCCCAAATCAAGAGAAATGTCATCGTAAATTATTAATACGTCTTTTATATTTATTTTGTAAAAGGAAATTATCTCTCTGATTGCATGACCCGATAAATTCATGTAAGTTGCGGGCATACAATAGATTATGTCGTTATCTTTCGTGTAATATGACTTAAATTTTTCGGCGAGTTTCAATCCTTTTTGTTTTAATATTTCGTCCATTACCATAAAACCGACGTTGTGTCTTGTTTTCATGTATTTAGGTTCCGGATTGCCTAAGCCTGCAATTAGTTTCATATTTTTTTCCTTTTTGATTTTAATTATAATACAAATTATTCTTTAAGTTTGTATGACAGGTTAATAAAAAAATATTTACGTTGCGTTAATTTCATAATACTTTCAGTTATCGGAGAAAATATTATGAATAATTTAAAAAGTTCTAAAAAAGTGAGTGATTTTTTGATAAAGAACAATCTTCACAAAAAAGACTTTGCTCAAATGATAGGCGTTACCTTGTCCTATGTTTACAATATTATTGATGAAGCCGTTCCTTTTTCGACACGTTCCGTCACTATCGAGAGAATTGCAACGGTAATGGATGTTTTACCCGAAGATTTTGAGGAATATGTTATTGAACAAGACCCTGTTCCTTATGATAAAAATTTAGATAAAATTAAACAGATGATAAAAAATAACGGTTTATCCACTCTTGAATTTTTAAAACTTTTTGAAAGAAAAAAGAGATTAAAAATAGTTGATATTCTTCGGGGTAAAGAGCCTTTGCCCATTAACATAGATGATTTAAGAGCTTTTTTTGATGTTTTAAAAACGGGTAAAAACGAATTTTTTGACTTATGGCAAAATGTTATGGAAGATAATTTAAAAAACAACGGTTTTGATGTTGAGAAAAATAAGGTTTTGCTCGATAAAATGTTTTCTTGTGCCAAAAAAAGTTTTGAGTAGTATTTACAAAAGTAATATTTCTTAATCTCAAATATTTATTTTTCTTGAATTTTCGCCATGTTTAAATTATATTAAACTGGTTAATTAACGAAAGAAAGTAAAATAATAATGAAAAGTTCCACGTTACACAGAGCAGGTCTTACAAGAGAAAAAATGTCTTTAATAGAAAACGTTAAACCTAAATTATATTCGCAAGTTTACAGTTTTTCCCCCCATAATAAGCCTCAACAAAAAAAGCCCGAGCTTGACGTGTTGTGGAGAGATTTGGAAAAATCCGTTCAATCCAAAACAAAACAAAAAACTCCCGTATTTTATTTGGCGGCAGGTTTTGTTGCCGGTTTGATATGCGCTTTTGTTGTAAGTTTTATAGTTTTTGCTTCAACTTATTCAGGCATTAAAGATAATGAAAGTTTTCAAGAAGATAAAGGAGTTCAAATTGAAACGCAATTAAGTAATAAAACAAAAGCTCCTTCTTCGATTTCACCTTCTTCTACAAGAGAAGAAGAAACTGTTGACCTTCAAGGTTTGGAAGAAAAATACACGATAAAATCAGGCGATACGCTTGACGGAATTGCATACAGGTATTATGGGAAGTATGACCCTGACAAAATCAGAAAGATTATGGAAGTTAATAACATTAAAAATGAAACATCTCTTCAAATCGGTCAGGTTATAATCATCCCTCTTTATTAGTAAGATAGAGGAATAAAAATAATGTTAAACCGCCTTTTGGCACTTTTGGTTTTCTTGCCTTTGACGGTACAGAGCGCCCTTGCACAGTCTTTGGACGAAAAAATTGATAAGTTTGTTGCGCCCTTTTCGGATCTGTTTTCAAAAATAATTTTTACCGAAGTAGGGTTTAATGAAGTAAAACTCCCTTTTTTAATTTTGCTTTTAATAGTTGCAAGTATTTTCTGTACTTTTTATTTAAAATGGATTGGAATTTGGGGTTTTAAACATTCAATTTCTCTTATATTCGGAAAAAAACCCGTATTTAACGAAGCTCATGGCGCAAAAGACGGAGAAGTTTCTTCTTTCGGTGCTCTTGCAACTGCATTATCGGGGACTGTCGGCTTAGGAAATATAGCAGGTGTTGCAATTGCAATATCTGTCGGAGGGCCGGGGGCAATGTTTTGGATGTGCATCGGGGCGATTTTCGGCATGGCTCTTAAATTTTCTGAAGTCACTCTTGCTTTAAAATACAGACGCTTTAACGCCGACGGTTCCGTATCGGGCGGACCTATGTTTTATATATCCCATGGGCTTACGAGGCGTGGTTTAAGGTGGCTCGGACAGCCTCTTGCGTTTCTTTTCGCTTTGATGTGTATTCCGGGTGCCTTTGGTGGCGGGTGTATGTTTCAAGTTAAGCAGGCTGCAAGGCAAATCGTTACCATAACAGGCGGAGAAACGGGATTTTTCGGGCTTCATACATGGATTATAGGTATAATTGTCGCAATTCTCGTAGGACTTACCATTGTCGGCGGAATTAAAAGCATAGCAAATGTTACATCAAAAATCGTCCCTTCAATGTGTGCTTTGTATATATTTTCTTCAATATTGATAATCCTTTTTAATTTTACTTTAATACCTCATTGCCTATATACCATTATTCATGAAGCATTTGTTCCAAATTCCGTTGCAGGCGGTTTAATCGGCGTTATTGTCATGGGGTTGAGGCGTTCAATTCAATCAAATGAATCGGGAACAGGCTCTGCGCCTATTGCGTATTCTGCCGTAAAAACAAAAGAGCCCGTTTCTCAAGGGTTTGTTTCTCTTGTCGAACCTTTCTTCGATACGATTATTGTATGTTCCATGACGGCTTTCGTTATAATAATTACGGGTCAATACTTGAATTATCAAGACGGCATGACGGGAGTTGAACTGACATCTTCGGCTTTTGCTTCGGTTTTTCCTTTCTTTCCCGTTATTCTTGCTCTTGTAATTATTCTTTTTGCAATTTCGACCATAATCTCTTGGGCATATTACGGACAAAAAGCGTGGAATTATATTTTCGGCGAAGGGTTTAAAAGAACAAAAGTTTATCAGTTGATATTTTGCGGATTTATTATAATAGGTTCTTGTATGAACTTAAATTCAATTCTAAACTTTACCGATGCTACTTTGCTTGGAATGGCACTTCCGAACTTAATTGCAATTTTCATTATGTCCGGAGAAATTAAAAACGATACGATTGCTTATTGCAAAAAACACAATATTAAAACTCCTAAATTAGTTGCGAGCGAAGATTAAATAATGAATACCGATTTTTATAACAATGAACTTTCGAGTCTTGATGAAAAAGGTTTGAAACGCAAAATTTTAAACATTGAACAGTGCGGCAGGTTCATAATTTGTGATAATAAAAAAATGGTAAACTTATCTTCAAATGATTATCTTGGAATAAGTGCAAATTATGATATCAAAGATAATTTTTTGTCCTCTTATAAAGGAAAAATTCAAAACCCTTCGGCAAGACTATTAACGGGTTCCAATAAAATTTATTTTGAACTTGAGGAATTACTGAAAAAACTTTTTAATAAAAAATCTTCCCTCCTTTTTAATTCGGGCTATCATGCTAATGTCGGGATTTATTCTTCTCTTTTGACTCCAAACGATGTTATTTTTCTTGATAAATTAAACCATGCCAGTATTATTGACGGTGTTAAATTATCGGGCGCAAAAATTATTCCTTTTAATCATCTTGATTATGATGATTTGGAGGAAAAATTAATAAAATACAGAAATAAATTTAAAAATTCCATAATTTCAACCGAATCTTTATTTTCGATGGACGGTGATTTTGCGGATATTAAAACATTATCTTTGTTAAAAGAAAAATACAATTCTCTTTTAATTGTTGATGAAGCCCATTCTTTCGGTGTATACGGCAAAGGTAGGGGGTATTGCTTTGAACTTAATTTATCGGATAACGTTGATTTAATTATGGGCACTTTCGGTAAAGCTGTCGGCTCTTACGGAGCTTTCGTCGTTGGGGATAAAATTTTAATAAATTATCTTATAAATAAGGCGAGATCTTTTATTTTTTCGACGGCGCTTCCCGAAATTTCCGTTGCTTTTTCAAAATATGTTCTCGAAAATTATATTTTAGAAAATACTTTGCAAGAAAATCTTTTTAATATTACAAAATACTCTTTATCTAAAATTAAAACCACTTCATCAAGCTATATCATTCCTTATATAATCGGCGAGAACGATGAAACTTATAATGTTTCAAAGCTGCTTCAAAATGAAGGATTTTTTGTTCTTCCGATTAGATACCCGACGGTTAAAAAGGGTACTTCAAGAATAAGGCTTTCTCTAAATCCTTTGATTGAAAAAAACGAGATTGATAAACTTTCAAAAATTCTTGAAAAAATCTAAAATTTTTTAAATTCATTTTATAATTTATGCCCTTTAAAGCTAAATGTGTTTTGCGGTTAGAGTGCCCGGCAAAAAACATGGCAAAGACGGAATGAAACTTGAAAGTGTTTATACGATTTATGCTGAAATAAAAAATACCGCCTGAATAATTCAAGCGGTATTTTTGAGTAATTATTTAACCACTATATTTACGATTTTATCGGGTACAACTATTGTTTTTACAATTGTTTTTCCGTCAATAAATTGTTTTAATTTTTCGCTTTTTAGTGCAAGCTCAATCAAAGTTTCTTTATCTTGCCCGACTGTTGTTTCAATTTTATCTCTTATTTTCCCGTTTACCTGAACAACAAGAACCACGTTGTTTTGAACAGTTTTATTTTCGTCGTATTCCGGCCATTTTTGTTCATGGATTGAGCCGCTTCCGCCTATTGTTCGGTAAATTTCTTCAGACATAAATACGGCAACGGGTGAAATTAATTTTAATAATGTTATGAGCGCAAAACTCAATACATCATAATCAATGTCGCTTTCTTCTCTTATGTATTCATAAATCGAGTTTGTAATTTCTCTGTATTTTGAAACTACGGTATTAAATTGAAATTCGTTTTCGATATCTTGAGTAATCTTTTTAATTCCGATATGAATTTCCCTGATTAAATCTTTTGATTTTGAATTAAGAGTATCCGGAATTTGGTAATTTAATTTAATTTTGTCTTGATATTTTGAATATAGTCTGTACACTCTGCATAAGAATTTATAACATCCTTCAACTCCTGCATCGGACCAATCAAAGTCACGAGCCGGAGGTGAATCCGATATAATAAACAATCTTGCCGTATCCGCTCCGAACGTTGCAAATATTTCATCGGGGTCAACGGTATTCCCTTTTGATTTTGACATTTTCGAGCCGTCTTTTAAAACCATGCCTTGCGTTAAAAGGTTTTTGAAAGGTTCGTCAAAATTAAGAAGCCCTATATCCCTCAAAGCTTTTGTAAAAAATCTTGAATATAAAAGGTGTAAAATTGCATGCTCGATTCCGCCAACGTATTGGTCGACGGGAAGCCATTTGTTTACTAAATCTTTATCAAACGGTTTTTTGTCGTTTTTTGCGTCAGCGTATCGCATATAATACCAGCTTGAGCAAATAAATGTATCCATTGTGTCGGATTCTCTTGTTGCAACTCCGCCGCAAACGGGACATTTTGCCTGCATAAATTCCTTATTGGTCGTTAAAGGTGATTTGCCCTGAACGGAAAAATCAACCTCTTTCGGCAATTTAACGGGGAGTTCATCCTCGGGAACGGGTTGACATCCGCATTTTTCGCAATAAACGACGGGAATAGGCGCACCCCAGTATCTTTGCCTTGAAATAAGCCAATCTCTTAACCTGTATTGAACTTTTGCATATCCAAAACCTTTTGATTCGGCATATTCCGTTATTGCTTTTTTAGCAAGGGTATTTTTCATTCCGTTAAATTGTTCCGAATTAACAAGAACGCCTTCATCCTCAAAAACCTTGTCGGGCGAATAATTCTCGCCGTCTATAACTTGAATAACGGGAAGATTGAATTTCTTTGCAAAATCAAAATCTCTTGAATCATGTGCGGGAACTGCCATGACAGCGCCCGTTCCGTAATCTGCAATAGCATAATCGGCTACCCAAATCGGGCAAATTCTTCCCGTAAACGGGTTTGTAAAATGAGTTCCCAATGGCACGCCCGTTTTAATTCTTTCTGTTGAAAGTCTGTCGATTTCCGACATTTTTTTAGCGTTTTCTCTGTATTCTTTAACGATTTTTTCGTTTTCTTTCGTTGTTAATTTTTCTATGTCTTTGTATTCGGGCGCAACAACAAGATATGTGATACCGTATGCGGTGTCGGGACGAGTCGTAAATACGGGAATTTCAAGACCTTCTATTTCATTTACTTTGAATTTCAAAATTGTTCCGAACGATTTTCCAATCCAGTTTGCCTGCATTGTCTTGACGTTATCGCCCCAGCCTTCCAATTTATCCAGGTCATCCAGCAAAACTTCCGCATAATCCGTAATCTTTAAAAACCATTGCTGTAAATTTTTCTTTGTAACAACGTTATCACATCTCCAGCATTTTCCCTCAATTACCTGCTCGTTTGCAAGAACGGTAGAACAATGCTCGCACCAGTTGACGGGCGCTTCTTTTTTATAAGCAAGTCCTTTTTTGTATAATTGTAAAAATAACCATTGTGTCCATTTGTAATAATCTTCTTTGCAAGTTGTTGCTTCTCTGTCCCAATCAACGGATAAACCGAGCATTTTTAATTGTTTTTTCATATACTCGATATTTTTAAATGTCCATTCGGCAGGGTTTGCCCCATGTTGAATTGCTGCATTTTCCGCAGGCATTCCGAAAGAATCCCAACCCATCGGATGAAGAACGTTATAACCCATTGCTCTTTTAAATCTTGCTATAACATCCGTTATCGTGTAATTTCTGACATGCCCCATGTGAAGCTTTCCTGACGGATACGGAAACATTGACAGTGCGTAATATTTCGGTTTATCAAAGTTGTCTTCGGTTTTGTAGGTTTTATTTTTATCCCAGTATTCAACCCATTTTTTTTCAATTTCCACAGGATAATATTCACTTTGAAGCATAATTTTTCCTCTTATTTTTTTACCATGACATTATACCGTAAAAACGGTTTATTGCTTATTTTTTCTTAATTTTTGATTTTTAACGGCTTTTATCAACCCTTTAAACAACGGGTGCGCTTCTTCGGGACGAGATTTGAACTCGGGATGGAATTGACATGCAACATGCCAGTCATTTTTCGGATATTCGACAATTTCCGCCAATAATCCGTCAGGGGAACAACCCGATATAACAAGCCCTTTTTCCTGAAGAATTTTTTTGTATTCGTTATTTACTTCGTATCTGTGACGATGTCTTTCTTCGATTTGTTTTTTCCCGTACGCTTTTTGCGCAACGGAACCGTCTTTTAATATGCAGGGGTAACTTCCAAGCCTCATTGTTCCGCCGTATCCCGCTACGTTTTTCTGTTCCGTCATTAAGTCTATTACGGGAGTTTTTGTATGTTCGTCAAATTCGGTTGAATTTGCATTAACTAACCCCGCAACATTTCTTGCATATTCTATGACACAGCATTGAAGCCCGAGGCACAGTCCTAAAAACGGAAGATTGCTTTCTCTTGCATACCTTATTGCGTTTAATTTTCCTTCTATGCCCCTAACGCCGAATCCTCCGGGGATAACGAGAGCGTCAACGTCCGATAACAATTCTTTTGTTATTTCCATATTTTTACAATCTTCGCTTGCAAGCCATTTGACATTAACTTTGTAGTCATATTCGAGCCCTGCATGCTTTAGTGATTCAACAACCGAAATGTAGGCATCGTTTAATTCCGTATATTTTCCCGCAAGCGCTACCGTTATTTCATTTTTGGTATTTTTAATTTTATTTACCAAATTTTCCCAACTTGTTAAGTTCGGTTTTTTGTCTTTTAAATTTAACAATTTTAACGCAATTCCCGCCATGTTCTGTTCTTCAAGCGCAAGCGGAACTTCATAAATTGATTTCATATCTTTGCATTCAAAAACACATTCTTTTTGCACCGAACAGAAAAGCGCCATTTTTTCTTTTTCCTGCTTGCTGATTGGAATTTGAGTTCTGCAAACAAGAATTTCGGGTTGTATTCCGTAACTTCTCAAAACATAAACCGAGTGTTGCGAAGGCTTTGTTTTGAGTTCTCCCGACGTTTGAAGATAGGGAAGAAGCGTAACATGAACCGAGATGGAATTTCCGATGCCTTCTTCCAGTCTGAATTGTCTTATTGCTTCAATAAACGGTAAACTTTCAATATCGCCTATCGTACCGCCGATTTCCGCTATTAAAAAATCGGGCGAAAAATGTTTTGTTGCCATTTGCAATCTGGCTTTTATTTCGTTTGTAATATGCGGAATAACCTGAACCGTTGCGCCTAAATATTCGCCTTTTCTTTCTTTTGCAATAACGGTTTGATAAACTGAACCCGATGTTACGTTATTTATTTGATGTAACGAAGTATTCGTAAATCTTTCGTAATGGCCGAGGTCAAGGTCGGTTTCCGCTCCGTCATCGGTCACAAAAACCTCTCCATGCTGAAAAGGGCTCATTGTTCCGGGGTCAACATTTATGTAAGGGTCAAATTTTTGAATTGCAACCGAGTATCCTCTTGCTCTTAGAAGTTTCCCCAAACTTGCCGCAACAATTCCTTTTCCCAAAGAACTTACAACACCGCCCGTTATAAAAATATATTTTGTCATATTTCTCCTTTAAAAAAGGCCCCTAGTTGATTTTAGGGACCTTGAAGTAATCTTGTTCGATTTCGGGAGCATTCGCCATAAGTTCTTCTCTTGTCTGTTCGCAAATGACGGTATCTTCCCTCATAACGTTTGAAAAATCTATCGGGTGATTCATAGGTTCGACTCCCGTCGTGTCAACTTCGTTCATTTGCTCCATATAACTTAAAACATCGCCCAATTGTTTAGAAAATTTTACTTTTTCTTCTTCCGTTAATTCAAGTCTTGCAAGTTTTGCAACATGCTCTACGTCTTTAATACTTATCATAATTTTTCTCCAACTTTTCCTATCATACTAAAAAACATTCTTTCATGTAAAGTGTTTGTAAAAAAAATAAAATTGAATATAATAAAATTATGACTTTAATTAACGTATTAATCACCGAAGACCACGCTTTAACCCGTTTTGCGCTGAAAACTTCTCTTATGGAAGCGGATTTTATAAATGAAGTTTTTGAGGCGGAAAATGCGGGAGTTGCGTATAAAATTCTGGAAAAAAACAAAATCGACGTTATCCTTATGGATATCGGACTTCCCGTAACGGACGGTATCAGTGCCACGTACCATATTAAAAAGAAACATCCCGATACTAAGGTTATAATTTTAACTTCCCACGTTGATAAAAAAGAAGTAGAAACTGCCGTTCAGGCAGGAATCAGTGCTTATTGCTCAAAAGATATCGAGCCTGAAAAATTGATAAATATAATTAATGATGTTAAAGACGGCGCATTATGGTTTGATTCTGCGGTGTCATCCTTTATTCTTTCAAAAAATACGGGTTGTATGCAATCTAATTCTCAAAATAAAGATAAATACGGTCTGACGCTTAAAGAAGCAAAAGTTCTTACTCTTTTATCCGAAGGTAATTCAAATTTTGAAATTGCAAAAAAATTAAATATATCCATAAATACGATTAAAGTCCATATGTGTGCAATATTGCAAAAACTTTCGGTTGACGACAGAACGCAGGCGGCAATTAAGGCAATCAGGGAAAATCTAATTTGACGGATAATATAAAAAGAATTTTAATAATTGATGATATTCAAGGTTCAACTCCCGATATGCTTCAAATGTGGGGGTATGAAACGTTCAGTGCGCTTGACGGAAAACAAGGTATAAATGAACTTGATAAAAATTATGATAAGTATGACCTTGTCTTGTTGGATGTTATGATGCCCGTTATGGACGGGTATTCGGTTTTAAAACATATAAGAAATTCATCCAAATATAAAGATATTCCCGTTATTATGCTGACTGCGGTCGATGATGATTATAAAGAGGTAACGGGTTTAAAATCGGGCGCTGATGATTACATTGTAAAACCATTTGTTTTTCCGAACCTTTTAGCCAGAATTGAAGCGCTTTTAAGACGTTCCGTTTATAAAAAAGACGATATAAAAAAAGGTGAAGCGATAAGTGAATTAACCCAAAGAGAAAAAGAAATCTTAAAATTTGTTTGCTTGGGCGATTCTAATCAAAAAATTGCCGAAAAGCTTTTTATCAGAGAAATTACCGTAAAAACCCATCTTAATAACATATATAGAAAATTAGAAGTCGATAACAGAGTTCAAGCCGCAATTTTGGCGCATGAGTTTTTTAACGATAATTAAAAAACTCTTTACATGCAAAGTTTATTCTAATAGAATGAATATGCACTATTTTATGGGAGTTATTTTAGTTTATGTCTAATCTTTCAAAAGATAAATGGATTGATTTGTTGCTTAATGACAAAGAGGGTTTTGAGACGCATAAAAATAATTCGACGGATGAAGTAATTGATTTATCCGAAGTTGAATTGCCTTCGTTTGAAATTTCCGACGTAAACCTTGATAACGTTGATTTTACCGGTTCGACATTTTCCGAAACTCAATTTACTAACGTAAATTTTACCGATACCGATTTTACAAGCTGTGATTTTACAAGGTGCCGTTTTGTCGAGTGTGATTTTACGAATACGACTTTATACGGTGCGGATTTCAGTTATGCGGAAGTTCATTATTGTAACTTCCAAGACGCTGATATGGCCGGTGCAATTTTAAATGAAGCAAATTTGGAAGAATCCGATTTTGCGCTGTCCGAAAATTTATCGGCATGCAGGTTTGATGACGGTACGATTTGGCCCGATTCGGATAAACTTCCGGAAGATTTTGATTCAACTTATTCTTATGACCTGTCATCTTTAAAAGATGAAGAAGAAGAACAGGGCGAGTCTGATTATATGTATTAAAAATTTTATGTTAATATGTTCTTATGAAAAAGATTTTCGTAAGTTTATCGTTAGCTGTTTTTATTCTTCCCGCATTCGGTTTTGAAGTCGATACTTCTTTGGTTCCGAGTGAAGTTAAACTTGATGAAATGCCAAAACAATTAAACGGCAATCTTTTTGTGACTGATGTTACCGATGCGCAAGTTATAATTAATAAGCAGCAGGAAAAAGACGTTGAAGATTTAGAAACAATTTGGGTTGCAACTGTTTCAAACAATCCGATTATTAAATTTACTCTTGAAAAACTTGCAATTCCCGAAGAACAAAGAAGAATTCATACATCTCTTATGGCAAAAAGTTTAAGCGCAATCATAGGCGGCGCTTCGATTTTACCTTCTTTTTTAGGCATGAATTACGGCATTCAGTCTGCTTCTTATGCAACCGCAAGACTTGCAAACAATTTAATAAATAAAAAAAATACGGATAAATTAAACAACTCTCCCTTAACCGATACCGAAGCAATCGAGCTTGCGGGTCTTGTCGAAGATTTGCAGGATGAAATCGTAATTGCATATTACGGGTACAAGAATTCTCTTTTAAGATTAAAAGAATTAAGAGAGCAAATGTTAATCAAGAATCAAAATTATTCTAATGCAATCAAAAATGACGATAAATTAGAAATAACGATAACTTCCGCCGATTGGGAAGCAAAACTTATTGAAGAATTTGAGCTCAAACAGGAAGCAAAGAGATATTATTTAATGCTTACGAGATTGTCGGGAGCGGAAGCGATTGATAAGTTGAATTTGGTTGTGTATGAACTTAAAACCCAAGGGGTAAACCCTTCCGATTTAACGGTTGAACCCGTCCGATATAACCCTGATATAATTGAGGAAAAAGAAAAATGAAGAAAAAACGTCTTTTTTTACTTCTTTTATTCTTAATACTTCCTTCTTATGCGGAAATTTCTTACGATACTTTAAACATTTCTCGTCCGCCCGCCATGCGTTTCGGTACGGGGGATACACCCGAAGTTAAATATGAAATAAATAAATTTCAAACCGATACAAACAATAATTCAATAAATCCAAATGAAAATAAAAAGGAAAATAAAGACGAAGTTACGGCAAAAACCGTTGATGTTCAGTCTTTGTCCGATTTAAGCTTTAAAGATTTGAACGTTAAATATTTATCTAATGAAATTTCATCCGAAATGCAGTCCGATTCACCTTATTTGTTGTCGGATTTAGCAATTTTGTACGACAGTGCGTTAAAAAGAAGCGAAACGATAAAATATGCGATTTACAAACTTTCAAATCCGGAAGAAAATAAACCCAAAGAAGGTGCGGTTAAAAAAATTTTAAAACCGATTGCAAGTTTTTCTTCCGTAGCGGGAACCGCTCTTTCTTCTAACCCGTATATGGCGACGGGGGCTTTAATAGGCGGAAATTTAATAGGAGCGGTAACGGGTGATGACAGTAAAATTAATTACAAATTTACCAAAGTAAACGATGCCGATATGGTTGTTTTGGTAAGAAAAATTGATGAATTACAAAAGAAATTATTGTTTCTCTATACCGATTATATAAGTGCAAAAGAACTTTATAAGATGGCGCAGGTTAATCTTGAAAAAAGAAAAATAATGTATGATGAAATGCACAAGTCCGGTTCAAAAGAAGAAATTTTAATTGCAGACAGTTATTACAGACTTGCTCAGGAAAATTTGTCGAAAGCTAAGTCTAAGTTTGAGTTATCAAGAACAATTCTTCAAAATTTAACGGGAAAAGAGGCGCTTTTGGAAATTGAAAAAGAAGATAGAGAGAATATTACTCCGCCTCCTTTTGAAAACAATGCCTCGATTAACGGTCTTGAAAACGATGAACCTGCCGTTAATGACGAAGCGGAGGATACTTATTTTGTCGATGAATTTAAGGATGATTTATTGCAAGATAATTCAGAAAGTAAGGATGAAAAAAATAATAAAAAAGAAGAACGCAAGAAAGAAAAAACCGTAAAAAATAAAAAAACAAATTCCGATTTTTTAATTCAAAATAATAAAGAAAACATAAAGCCCGATAAAACTAAATCGGAAAAAACAAAAAAAGATAAATCAAAAACAGAAATTCCTTTTAATTGGCTAAATCCCAATTCTAAAAATCCTGCCGATAACCCTTCATACAACAAATTGAACGATTATGACAAAAATCTGCCCGTAAGGCAATGGCAGGAGTTAAAAGACAGTTTAAAAAAAGAAAATAATACGCTTTTTTCCGACTAAATAAAATTCTATTTTTTTGAAAAAAGATTTAAAATTTTATTTAATAATCCCTCATCTTCAACTTCGGGGATATCATCTTCGGCTTGTTTTTGTTGAACTTCTTCTTCCGTCATGTATCTTTGCGCCATAGCGGAATCGCCTTCTTTAACGTAAAAATCGTAAAGAATTGCTCTTGCCGTTTCGTCACCGTCTAAATCGTATACTTTTTGCCACCAGTCCATTGCGGTGTATTTTTCTTTATTTAGTTCATAAAGTTTTGCAAGTTCTATTAAAACATCTTTGTTATTCGGGTTTATCGAATACGCATGGGTAAATTCCACAAGAGCTTCATCGGGTTTATTTGCTGCTTTGTTCATAAATGCCCAATTGTATGCCGCCATAAATTCATCGCCCTTTTCTTCAAAGCACAACGCTCTCATTTGAAAACTAATCGGGTTCGGGCCCATAATTGATGAATACTTATCAATGTATTCAAATGCTTTGTCGAAATTTTTTGTATTGTAGCAATATTGAGCTTCAAGAAGGTTATACATTGCGGTTTCTTCTTTTCTGCCTTGAATTGCGCTTAATTTATTTAAAAGTTCTCTTGCTTCTTCGTTTTTTTCCGTTTGTAGAAGAATTTTTGCTTTAAGAAAAGAATCTTTTGTGACTTTGAGCGCATTTTCATAGTCGCCGTTATCAAAGTAAAGTTTGCCCAAAACGTCATAAAAATTAGTTGTATCGCCGAACTTTTCATTTGCTTTGATTGCCGTTTCAATAGCGGAATCAAGCGCCTTTTCGCTCGTATAAAGGTCGATTAGTTCGACATATGCAAGAAGATAATCGGGGTGAATTTCTATCAGCCTTGAAAATTCGTCAATTGCCTTCAAAGGTTTATTTGTTGCACGATACAATCTTGCGAGTTTTTCTCTTGCTTCTATGTTTTCCGCATCATGTGCCAGCGCTTTTTTGCAATCGTTAATGCCGTATTCGGCTTTACCGTTTACAATGTTATAATTTGCCCTCGTAAGGTAATATTTGACTTTGTCGGTATCTTGATAAATATCCATTAAAGATGTTATTGCCGCTTCATCATTCGGTACTTCTTCCAAGATTTTTAAATAGCATTGTTCCGCTTTTTCGCTGTTCCCGTCAATTAATGCTTTTGAAGCCGTTTCGTGTAATTCTTCTATGTTCATTTATTCCTCTATGTATAATTTTGAAAATTCTTTTGAAAATTCAAAATCTCTTTCTTCAATAATTTTGCTTACTTTTTTGTTATCGTAAATTATTCTGCGATGTTCAAATTCGCATGTTTTGTCTTTATTTACGGTGATTAAAAGATAAACGGGCATTTTATCCTTTGTTCTGCTTCTTCCGACACTGCCTGCGTTTACTATAATTTTACCGTCATTTAACGTAAAACCGCAAGGCATGTGGGTATGACCCGTTAAGACAATATCGGCGTTCGTATTTCTTGCGGCCTCTTCAACAATTTTAATATCCGTATCGGGGTATAAATTTTCATTCTGCTTTCTGGGTGAACCATGGCATAATAAAAAATTTACTCCGTATACGTCGACTTCTTTTTGTTCGGGCAAATTTTTAAGTCTTTGTTTGTTGCTATCCGTAATTTCAACAACGTCAAGCTTGAGTGCATTTGCCATCAGCGGGTCTTTTTTATATAAGTCGTTATAAACTTCATTGTTATAATCAACTATTAATTTATCCGTATTTCCTTGGATTATTTCACAATTTTTCAAAGAAAATATTTTTTCAATCGTATAATTCGGGTCGTAGCCTCCCATGGCAAGATCGCCCAAACAAAATATTTTTTCCGCACCTTTTAGTTCAATGTCTTTTAAGACATTGTTAAGTGCTTCTGCGTTTCCATGGATATCTGATATTACACCGATTTTCATGCTACTATAATAACAAAAAAATAAGGCTTTACAAATATGGAAAAAATTCAAATAAAAATCGGTGACGTAAAAATAGGTGCGGGCGCTCCCGTCAGCGTTCAATCCATGACAAATACAAAAACTAACGATATTCAATCAACCGTAAGACAAATAAACGAGCTTCAAGAAGCCGGCGCCGACATCGTTCGTCTTGCCGTTTTAAACAAGGAGTGTGCTTATGCGATAAAAGATATTAAAAATAAGACAAACATCCCTCTTGTCGCAGATATTCATTTTGATTACAGGCTCGCTTTAATTGCATTGGATGCGGGAATTGATGCACTTCGGGTAAACCCCGGTAATATCGGTGGAATTGAGCATACAAAACTTGTTGCAAATGCCGCCAAAAAAAGAAATGTTCCTATTAGAATAGGTATAAACGGGGGGTCGCTCGAAAAATATTTATATTCGAATAATTCAATGACACTATCCGACAAAATGATAAAAAGCGCTCTTGATAATATTAAAATTCTTGAAGATGTCGACTTTAATTTAATTAAAGTTTCCCTTAAATCTTCAAACGTCATGACCATGATTGAAGCTTACAGAAAAATTTATAATCTTATACCGTATCCTTTGCATTTAGGTGTAACCGAAGCGGGAACCTTAAGAGGCGGAATCATCAAATCTTCAATCGGTATTGGAACTTTGTTATCCGAAGGTATCGGAGATACGATAAGGGTTTCTTTAACCGAAAATCCTATTGAAGAAGTTAAAGCGGGAATTGACATTTTAAAAGCAATGGGACTCAGAAAAGAGGGAGTAAATTTTATTTCATGCCCGACATGCGGCAGGTGCCAAATTGATTTAATAAGTTTGGCTCATAAAGTTGAAGAAAGATTTAAAAATGTTAAGAAATCTTTAACAATTGCAACAATGGGGTGTCCCGTCAACGGTCCTAACGAAGCAAAAGATGCCGATTACGGAATTGCGGGCGCAATCGGTGAAGGGTACATTTTTAAAAAGGGCGTACTTATAAAAAAAGTCAAAGAAAGCGAACTTTTAGACGAATTTGAAAAGATAATTTATAATGATTTATGATATTTTTGCAACATATTGGCATAATTTTAAAAATTATATATAATGTTGATAAGAGTTATTAGAGGATTACAAATGAAAAAATTTGCTTTAACGCTTTTTATGATATTAGCTTTTCAGGCTTCAACTCATGCTTATATTGAAGAATATTCCACTTCGGATGTTTCTACGCTTCATCGTGCGGGTTATTCCATGAATATTTTAAAAACCATTGAAACTTCAAGAATGTTATCTCAAGGTTCTTCTTCCGATTATGTTCCTTTCTTTTCAAGAAAAATCTATTCGGACAACCCTTTAAAGAAGTTTTATCAGGTTGCACACAGATATTTTGACCCGAATGCCGATACGGGAACGTTTGGCGCAAGAGAAATTTACTTTGAGAATTCTTTCTTTGACCAAACGCTGTCTCCTACTTATAATTCTTACCGTACGCCTAATGATAAGTATGAAAGATATTATGCAAGCGACCTTCAGAGAATGGAACATGCCGGTAAATTAGTACCCGGTTCAAACGGTTTTGAATATAATTCAAATTTAATCCCCGATTATATTTATAGGGACAGTCAATCTCAAACATCAATCAAAAAATCAATCGATAATTTATAATTTTTAAAAATATTTTAACAAAGCGCACGTTTATAATGTGCGCTTTTTTAGTGGTATAATTTTCTTAAAATATTGATAAGGATATGCTTTATTATGAAAATGAGTAAACTTTTTGTACAAACCCTGAGAGATTTTCCGCAGGATGCGGAAGCTATGAGCCATAAGCTGCTTGTAAGAGCGGGGTATATTAAAAAACTTGCAAACGGAATTTATACATACCTTCCGTTAATGAACAGAGTTATCTCAAAAATAGAACAAATAACAAGAGAAGAATTAAATAAAGCAGGTGCTCAAGAATTATCCATGCCTTTTGTACAACCTGCGGAGCTATGGAAACGTTCGGGGCGCTGGGGTGCTTACGGTAAAGAATTATTAAGAATGAAAGACAGACATGATGTTGAATTGTGCTTAGGTCCTACGCATGAAGAAGTTATAACATCCGTTGTTGACGGTATCGTTACTTCATACAGGCAATTACCCCTGAATTTATATCAATTCCAATTAAAATTCAGAGATGAAATTCGTCCTCGTTTCGGACTTTTAAGAAGCAGGGAATTTATTATGAAAGACGGATATTCTTTCCATGGTTCTCAAGAGTCTTTGGATGAAGAATATCAAAATATGTGGAGAGCTTATAAAAGAATTTTTGAAAGGTGCGGGCTTGAAACCAAAGCCGTACAATCCGACTCGGGCGCCATAGGCGGAAAAGTAAGTCATGAGTTTATGGTTTTAACGGAAACTCAAACCGGCGAAGATGACGTATTTTATTGTAAACATTGTGATTACAGCGCAAATTCCAATCATTGTACTTCAATTTTAAACGATGAAATTACAACAACGAGATTTGATAAAGAAGAACTGATTGATACTCCCAACGTTAAAACAATCAAAGACTTGGCAGAATTTTTAAAAGTTTCTGAAAATAACATTCTGAAATCGGTTTTATATATTGCCGATTCTAAACCCGTTATGGTGATGATTAGAGGCGACAAAGAAGTTGAAGAAACAAAATTATTAAATGTTCTTTGTGCAAACGAAATAAGACCTGCAACCGATGATGAGGTTTTAGAATATACATGCTGTGTTCCGGGGTTTGTGACATGCTTTGGCTTAGAGAATAAAATTAAAATCTTATACGATAAATCGATTGCGGGCATGAAAAATTTTGTTACGGGCGCTAATATAAAGGATAAACATAAAGTAGGCGTCAATTTTAAATCTGATTTAAATTTTGTTGATGTTTCTTTATCAAAAGCGGGTGAAAAATGTCCTGTTTGCGGTCAACCTTTGTTTGTTACAAGAGGTATTGAAGTCGGTAATATTTTCCAATTGGGAACTAAATATTCTGAACCGATGAATGTTTGTTATACGGATGAAAAAGGTGAAAATAAACCTTTTATTATGGGTTGCTACGGTATCGGAATTACAAGAACCGCATCCGCCGCTATCGAAAAACACCATGATGAATACGGAATTATTTGGCCTTTGGCAATTGCACCTTATCATTGTGTAGTTGTTCCCGTCAATATTCAAGAACCCGACCAAAAAGAGGCTGCATATACGATATATGAAAAATTGCAGAAAAACGGAGTTGAAGTTGTTCTTGATGATAGGGACGATAGAGCGGGAGTTAAATTCAAAGATTCCGACTTAATCGGTTTTCCTTTCAGAATTACAGTAGGTAAGGCAATAAAAGAAGGAAAAGTCGAATTTAAAATGCGCTCTTCAAAAGAATTTGACGTTATCACAATTGAAGAAGCAATTAAACGTGTAACCGAGGAAGTTTTAAAACTGAATGAAGATTAATTTCTTCATTTGGTTTTAAAGAAGGTCTAAAATGGAAAATCTTTCTTTGAATTTGGCTCATCTTTATCCCGATTTGCTTAATATATACGGCGATTTGGGTAACGTTACGACCTTAAAATACAGATGCAGAGCAAGAAACATTGATTTAATAGTTCATAATATTTTTTCTTCCGATATCATAAAAGAAGATTATTTTGATTTTTATTTTATCGGAGGCGGTCAAGACGGTCAGCAGGTGAAGGCTTCTTTTGAATTAAACAAAAATAAAGAAACGCTTATGAACGATAGGGACAAAAATGTTGTTTTTTTATCCATTTGCGGAGGGTATCAATTATTCGGAAATTATTATCAACCGTATTCGGGTGAAAAACTGGAAGGCATAAAACTTCTTGATTGTCATACGGTTGCCGGGAATAAAAGATTTATCGGAAATGTCGCTGCCGAATTTATGAATTATACCGTTGTCGGCTTTGAAAATCACAGCGGACTTACCTTTTTAAGCAATGATACAAAGCCTCTTTTTAAATTAACGAGAGGCAAAGGAAATAATGGTGTAGACGGATATGAAGGCGCAAGATTTAAAAATGTTTTCGGAACTTATCTCCATGGACCGATTTTACCTAAAAATCCTAAATTTGCCGATTATTTAATTGAGCTTGCAATTAAAAATAAATACGGCAAAGACTTTGCACTTCCTTTAATTGATGATAAAATTGAAAATTTGACACACAAAAAATGTTTAAAACTTCAAAGATAAAAATTATTTTATCTGATTGAAATAAAAATATATAAATTAAAATTCGTCTTCGTCAACGTAATTATCGTCGAATTCTTCCGCCATTGTGACACTGAAAGGAAGTATATCATCGTTTTTATTCATAATCCAAGCGACAAACGTAATCGGAAACGTTTCCAAAAATACCCTGTATTCAAGGTTTCTTGAATTATATCTTCTTATTGCTTCTCCGACATACATTTCGCTTTCCGCAATTGCCTGAATTGATTTTTGAACTTCCTCGTCGCCGTTAAGCGAGGGGTAATTTGACATGTTAATTTTTATTCCCTCAAGCTTGTAATTGATTTGATTTTCAGCCAACAGCCTTTCTTTGACGTTTTTTATTTGAATACCCATGTCAATTGCTTCATCGCACAATGTAATCAAAGAGGTTATTTCGCTTGAAAATTCACTCATGTGGCGGTTTAAAAACGTAAGCACGTTTTTTAGCTTCATATACCTTATGTTAAGGGCATTTACAAGAAGGTCCCAGGCGTTTTTCATTTCTTTTTCTTTTTGACTTATGGAAGCACCTGCCGCAAATAAGCCGAAAATTATTCCGCAAACTATTCCTATTGTAACCTGTATTGAAATATTCATTCAAAGCTTTCTTATAATACTTTTTAATTATATGACATTTTATTGTCAATTACAAATTTTGAGTCAAAAATCATTATTACGGTCGGTCTTTATTTGTTGGCTGCAGCAATTACATTTATTGCTTTTGGTATAATTTGAATCGATATATCGTCCTTCAGGTATTCTCTTTCTCCGTCTATGTGACAAATTGCCCAGCGGTTCTTTATTTTTATGCTTTTTGCTTTTAAAAATCTCACATTTTTTGTATTTTTTTTATGATTAATAAAAATTTTAAAAAGTTCAAAAAAGAAATAAAGCGGATTTTTTGTTTTGATGTAAAATAATTCGAATTCGCCATCCTCAAGGCTTGTATTTTTTCCCGTTTCAAAGAAATTCATAAATAAATTTGAGGCATTTGAAACCATCAGAAGCGTAATATCTTCGTTTATGATGTTTTTTTCCGTAATTATTTCGTACTTTTTCTTTTTTAATCTGTTCATAAATAAAAATGCCGCCATGAAATAGGCAAAATATCCGAATTTATTTTTCACGGATTGCGGGGTTTTTACTATTATGTCGCAATCCCAACCAAAACCCGTTCTTAAAATCGAGTATTTATCGTTTATTTTAATAATGTCGATTTTTTTAATATTTCCCTTTTTTATAATTTGCAGGTTTTTGTTTAAATTACCCGTTATTCCGAGTTTGGCGGCAAGTAAATTTGCTGTTCCCACAGGAATTATGCCTAAAATTTTATTTGTGCCGATGATTAAATTTGCAATTTTACTTACGGTGCCGTCCCCGCCCGTTGCAATTATCGTGTCAAAATCTCCGATAACGTCTTTGTTTAACTCGTCAATCGTTATAAATTTAAACTTGTCGGAATTTTTAAGAAGAAATTTTTGAATTGTTTTTTTAAATTTAATTCCTTTTTTTCTTCCTGCATTATAATTTGAAACTACAAGTACGTTTTTCATAGTTTTTTCTCAATTTGAATAAACCCCAATACTATAATTGTTCCCAAAAAATATCCGCCGATAACATCCGTCAAATTATGAACGCCGATTGCAACTCTCGAAAAGCCGACGTATATTATCCAAATTATTGAAAACATCATAACGGCATAATTTAATATTTTATTCTTTGAATATTTGAACATCAAATAGCAAAAAACACTAAACATGACAAAAGTCGTGAGCGAGTGTGTTGAGGGGAAACTCGAGCTTTTAGGGTATATTATCGTTGCAAATTCTAATGGTCTTGGGCGATTTATGATAATTTTTAATCCTTTATTTATTAAATAAGAAATAACGGGGAGTAATAAGTACAAACATGCTTTTTTATACATTTTATTTTTTACAAAATAAATTATCCCGACAATAAGAATTAAAACGATTAAGCTTGCAAACAAGGCGCAATCGGGCAGTATAAAATAAATCGGAGGAATTGATTTTATACTTTTTTGAATATATCCGATAATCTCTTTATCATAATTTGTAATTAACGAATTCGAGATTACCGAATATGTATATATTATAAAACCTGCAAGAAGTATACCTATTTTCCGCAATGAGGACATCCTTCTTTGCAATGATTTTCGGGAGGATTTTTGGAACAGAATGTATCCCTGTCTATGTAGTATTCGTTTTCTAGCGGAAATATAGTCATCCAAAGGTTATTTTCCCAATCTTTATCCAAAATTTCTTTTACTTCGCTTGAATATTTATCGATTTCGGCTTTAATTTCGGGTTTTGTAAGATAATCCGCCGCCCCTTCGTGGGTTTCATAGGGTTTAAATTCTTCATAATATTTTCTTAAAATATCGGGTCTGTCCACTATCATGCAAGGTCGAAGCATATTGCCGTCCTCATACGGAATACCCTCTCTTATTGCTCTCATAAAAGGAGATGCAAGAGCTTCCGTCAAAGTACAATTTTTAAGATTATGCGTTGCAAGGTGTACAAACGTGCAAGGTTCAACATCCCCTCTCGGATTAACGTGGATATATTGCCTGCCCCCCGCAATGCAGCCCATCATTTCGGGACCGTCACCCCAAAAATCAACCGTCATCATAGGAAGCGTATTTCTTGCGTTATATACGGCTTTCAGGATTTTTTGTCTTTGCTGTGCATTCGGTACCATTGATACATCGGGGCTTTCGCCTATCGGAACGTAATGGAAAAACCATGCCCATAAACATCCTTTATCCGATAGCATTTTCATAAATTCATCCGATGTAACTTCATCACAGTTCTTGCTTGTTGCCGTTATGCTTGCGCCAAAGAAAATACCTGCTCTTTTAAGCATATCCATTTTCTTCATTACCATATCATAACATCCTTCACCCCTTACGGTATCGGTATTTTCTTTCAAACCGCCAAGGGAAAACATGGGAAGAACATTGCCTAATTTTTTTAATTCTTCAACCGTTTTTTCCGTTATTAAAGAACCGTTTGTAAATGTTATAAATACGCAATCGTCGAATTCTCTTGCAAGTTCCAAAAAGTCTTTTCTGATAAACGGTTCTCCGCCTACGACGGGGATAATATGTATTCCCATTTCATCCCTTGCTTCGGTTAAAATTTCTTTCCATTTATTTTTTGTTAAATCTTCTTCAACGCTGTATTCGTGCGCCCAGCAGCCTTTGCAGTTAAAATTGCAATTTTTTGTAATGGAAGCCAAAAGCACCGTCGGCGGATAAAAGCCGTTCTTTTTATTAAATTCCGTTCTTTTCCTTAAATTGTCGCCGTAGTAGCCTTTTACGAAAAAGTTCTTGACGACTTTATTTCTAACGTTCGGGTCAAGGTCGCATAAAACTTTTTTCCACCATAAATAATGCGGATGTTCCGATTTAAAAAGCCACTGCATTCTTCTTGCGTGGTTTACGCCGCCTTTTGAGCCTGATATTTTTTCAAAAATTTCTGCAAGTTTAATTAATTTTTCTTTAGAAAAATTATTTCCCAAATATGCTAAAAGCATATCAATTATTTTATCGTTAATTTTTAATTTTAAGTTATCAAAAATGCCCATCGAACGGGGCTGCCAAACTGTTGTTTCCTTTTCTACTCTCATTTTTTCTCCTTTAATTGGAACTTTCTTAATTATATTCCAAAAATATTTTTGTGTTTATTTGTTAATTTTTCTATAAAATTTAATTTTGTTTAAGTTTTTGTTATAAAGAATGTCTTTATGATATTATTTTTAAAAAACGGGAGCAAATTATGCAACAAAATAATTTTCACAATTTATCCGACGAATTTGACGAAGATATAAATATTGATTTTAAAAAAATATTTTTAATTATATGGAGCAGAAAAGTACCCGCATTTATTTCTTTTGCCGTTGTTCTTTTATTTTTCGTTTCTCTTACTTTTATTATGCCGAAACAATACAAAGTAAGTGCCGATTTATATATTAATAAGTCAAACGGCACAAACATGCCCGAATTTAACCCTTATATCATTGAGGAATCGGGTTCTCCTTTATCAATTTCTTCCAATACGCAAACAAAATTATCCAATGAGCTTGAAATTCTTAAATCCCCGCTTGTAATGGATAAAGTCGTTAGAGATAACAATTTGATTTTCAAAAAGAAATTCGGGATTATTCCGAACAAAAAAGAGGGTGAATATATTCCGGGGTATTCGTTTGCAAAAAGTAAAAAACTTAAAATTGATTCAAAAACCGGAACGAACGTTATAACTATCGAATTTACGTCAAAAGACCCTACATTTTCTTATGATGTTGTCTCATCGATTATTAAAAATTATGTTGACGTTCTAAAGGATTTTCAGTCCGAAAGAGCCAAAAATGATACTAAAATTCTTGAAACTGAGTATAACAAGGTGAAAGATAATCTAAATACTCAAATCAAAAATTCTCAAGGACTGCCTCAAACGGTATTATCGGGCTCGGGAAATATTGCTGCTCTAAGTGCTTTTTCTCGTTCTGCGGGCGAAGCCGTTGCATCAATTAAAGGGCAGTATATATCGGGAACAAAATCGCAACTTGAACTTCAGGAAGAATCACAAAAAGTGAGCCAGCTTGCAACTAAATTGCAATGGTCAAAAATGGTTCAAGAGATGTCCGAAACATCCAAAGTTCTTGTGTTGAGAGAACCTGCATTGCTTCGTGATTTTGAATATACATCTCCTAAATTATCTTTTAATATTATTCTCGGAGCGATATTTGGGCTATTTGCGGCTTTTATTGCCGTTTTGGTTATGGAGAACATTGATAAAAAGCTTCCTTATTCCGCTTTGGGTGATAATGTTCTTTACAATTCGAAAAACTCTCTTACCGTATTAAAAAACCTTCTTATTGCTTATAAAAATTCGGATTTAACTTGTATTATTTTTGAAGACGATAAGAACGTTTCCGATGTGTTATCCCGATTTAATAACGTAAAAATCGTTAATGCAGAGCTTTCAAGCGAATTTATTGATAATATAATATCCTCGGATTATATATTACTGTTTTCTAAAGTGGGATGTACGGACGCCGAATTGTACAGATCGGTTAAAGAGGCTTTAAACATCCACAATAAACAAATTTTGCGAGAAATTTTAATTTAATAATAAGGAATGCTTAAATTGAGAACTTTGTCAAAATCCGTATGGATAATGTTTATTTTTGATTTTATTGTTTTATTATTATCGACTTTATTTTTGTCGGCTCATTTCGGTTATACATACAGAGCCGTTGTTATTCTCTGTTTTCTTGTGACTTTTACGGGACTTATCGTTCTTTATCTGAAAGGTAATTATAAGATAAGAGAATTTAATATTAATTATAAAAATACCTACCTTCTTTTTGAGGGTGTTGTTATGGCGCATGTTCTCCCCGCAGTTTATTTGCTAATTTTTGCTTCTTCAATTACGAGTACGCTCCGGTTTTTAACTTTAAATACTTTATCGGTATTTGTTATTTTGCGTTTATACAGAGCTTTTTTCCATTTCTACCTTTTTAAAATAAAGAAAGAAAAAAATGTTCTTATTATCGGAACGAACCACAGAGCAAAAATCATTGCCGACGAAATTCAGGCTAAAAAAGCCTTGAGGATGAAAGTTACAGGGTTTGTTCAAACCGATGACGATGAAATTATTTATGATAAAAATTTACCTGTTTACAAAAATATTTCTGATTTTAAAGAAATTGCCGATATAGACAATGTAGACATAATTGTTCTTGCAAAGCCCACAGAGCTTATAATCTCTGCTCCAAAGGATGTTGCAATATTTAAAATGCCCGAATTTTACGAAATGATAACCGGTAAATATTATATTGACGAAAAAACAATCACCGAACTATATTTCCAATTTGCAACTCATCGATCTTTTGCGTATGACTTTTGTAAGCGCATTTATGATATTGTCGCTTCTTTTATAATCCTTGTCGTTACTCTTCCTATAACGGGCTTTACTGCGCTTAGAGTCTGGCTTGTTGACCATGGCAATCCGATTTATACTCAAACCCGTATCGGAATTAACGGCAAAGAGTTTAAATGTTTTAAATTAAGAACTATGTATGCAAACGATTATGTCCCGAAAGTCGGTCAAATTAAGGCTGAAACGGCAGGAATAAACGATGATAGAGTAATTCCGTTTTGCAAGTTTGTAAGAAAAGCAAGATTTGATGAAATTCCTCAAATGATTAATATTCTAAAAGGCGATATGTCAATTGTGGGGCCCAGGGCGGAATGGAGCGATTTAGTAAAAATTTATCAAACGGAAATTCCTTATTATTCTTGCAGAACATGGATTAAAACCGGCTGGACGGGCTGGGCGCAAATTAATCAGGGACATTGTGTTTCAAACGAAGACATTATCGAAAAGCTTCAATACGATATGTACTTTCTAAAACACAGGAATATTCTTTGGGAGATAGGAATTTTAATTAAAGCGATTTTCCTTGCTTTGGGAGGAAGGCATGACTAAAACAAAAGTAACTCATGTTGCTCGTTTTGCTTATCCGCATACAGGGGGAATCGAAGCCGTTATTGAGCAAATTAACGAAAGTTTGCCCGATAGTCAATTTGAAAAGGAAGTTTTTTGTTGTTCAAACACAGAAAAATCTTCCGTCAAGAATAATGTTAAATACAATAGAAGCCGGTATTTGTTTGATTTTGCGGCAAATTCCATTTCTCCGCAATTGTTTTTTAGAATGATGCTTTTAAAAACGGACATTATTCATTTTCACATGCCTGTTATACAAAACGTTGTTATTTGGTTTATTTTGTATCATTTGGGATTAATAAAATATAACAAGTTTTTTGTTACCTACCATAGCGATATTGTTGGTTACGATAAGGTAAAAAAACCTTTTATGCCTCTTTATAAATATTTTTTAAAAAAAGCGGATTTAATCCATGTTTTATCCCCAAACATTATTGAATCTTCCGATATGATTAATGAATTTAAAAATAAATGCGTTATTATTCCGCAGGGAATTTCCGTATCTTCGGGTAATTATAATTCAGATAAAGTCGCAGAAATAAGAGATAAATATTCGGGAAAAAAAATACTATTTTCTTTGGGCAGGCATGTAAAATATAAGGGTTTTTTATACGGTATAAAAGCAATGGAAAAAGTTGACAATGCCGTTTATTTGCTTGGCGGTACCGGTCCTTTGACAGACACCTTTAGAGAATATGTAAAAGAACATAACTTGGAAAATAAAGTTATACTGCTTGGTCGAGTTAAAGACGAAGAATTGGACGCTTATTATCAAGCTTGTGATATATATTTATTTCCGTCGATATTGCAAAGTGAGGCTTTCGGAATAGTTCAAATTGAAGCTATGAAGCACTCTAAGCCCGTAATAAATACTAAATTAGGTACCGGAGTTAATTATGTTTCGCTCGATAAAGAAACGGGGCTTACCGTAGAACCCGAAAATGTCGAAGAATTAACAAATGCAATAAAAATCTTGATTAATGATGATGAATTACGTTTAGAATACGGTCAAAATGCAAAAAAAAGAATAGAAAATCTTTTTGATATCGAAAAAGTAAAAGATAAATACAAGGAGCTTTACGGTTGAATATATCTATATTTATAGAACGATTTTTAATATTTACTGTATTTGTAATGGCCGTTTTTCCTTCCATGTCTATACCTTTTGGTTCCAGATATTTACCCGTCGGTTTGCTTTTTGCTATTCTATCCTTTTTTGTTTTACTTATAAGACCACATTTAATATTTAATGATATGTTGAAATTCAAGAAGCTTTTTTCAACAAAAATATTGCAATATTTTGCTTGCTGGAGTGTTTTATCTGCTCTTTTTATTTCTTTGTATTTTCATATATCTTTTTTAAAAATGTCTCTTTCGTTATTTTTGGCATTAATAATTTCGATTTTTTTACCTCTTTTTCTATCTTTTTTTCTTGTAATACATATTAATAATCGTACTTTTGTTAAATTGTACGTTTCTGTTATGTTCGTAATTTTCTTTTTCGGAGTAGTTGATTTTACAATTTACTTTTTCAAAATTCCTTTTCTTGATATTTTGTATAATTCTACAATTATAAATACTCGTTTATATAAGATTGGCGAAGTATTCTCGTCTGTTAATTATGTAAAATCATATTTTTTCCCTCGTGTACAAAGTGTATTTGAAGAACCTTCTCATTTTGCTTGGTTCATTTGTATAAATTTGCCTATTGTTTATAGCCTTTCAAACTCTAAATATAAAATATATAAAAATAATTTTTTCAATATTTTGGTAAAAAAAACATTTATTCCGCTTGTAATTGCCGACCTACTTTTGACTCAATCGCCCTTAAATATTATTTTTTCGATAGTAATAACTTATGGTTTTGTTATCATTAAAACAAAGTCGACCATAAAAAAAATAATGTATTTAACTTTTGTTTTATTGATATTTTTAATCATTTCTGCGTATTTTATAATCAATGCTACACCGGAACAAAAGGTACCGTATAGAATTTATACGGTTTTAAAAAACTTAAACTCTTTTCAGTCCCTTATTTTTTTTGAAGGCTCTTTGGGAACGAGGTTAGTAACATACGGGTTGATGTTTAAAGTATTTTTGAAAAATGTTATATTTGGTTGCGGTTGGGGAAATCTGGGTATATTTTTATATAATACCATTATGACTTCAAATGTTGTTTTGACTGAGGAAATTCTGGTAAGACTTTCGCATGCTACTGACGGGCAAATTGGTTACTGTTCTTCCATATTTTTTAGAACAATTGCAGAAACCGGCTTTATCGGTATTTCATTACTGTTTTTGTTTTTTGTTAAATTAAAACAATATTCATCCTATGTTTGTAATAATACTTATGGAATATTAAAAGACTTGTTCTTTGGTATAAATTTATCTATATTGGTTTTTATATTCCTCTGTTTTTATGATTCATATTTATATGTCCCTTATATCTTCTTTATGTTCGGGGCTGTATCGGCAATTTATTTTAAATTAAAAACTATCCGGAATAATGAAGTTTTAATAAGTCGAGATGATTCTTGTTTAAAGTAAAAATATAACAAATTAAATGAAGCGTGCAATAAGAAAGCTTCATAAGATATAAGCAAAGTTTGCCGTTATGCTTTCTTACATAATAATATTTATTTTGGACCCTGAGTTTTATGTTTTTGAAAAAGTTTGATGTGGACTTCCCCCCAAAATGTATAATTTTAGGTTCCGGTATTGCTTTTATCTTGTAACCATTGTTTTTAATTCTCTTGCATAAATCAACTTCTTCGCCGTACATAAATATATTTTCATCAAAAAGCCCTACTTCATCAAGAACGGATTTTCTTAAAAGCATATCGGCTCCGATAATTGAATCGACTTCTTCGACTTTTTTTATTTCTTTGAGTTTATATAATTTATTTTTAACGGCTTTATATATCCAACTTATAGATGTGCAGTTTAATACATTCGGGAACGGCATTTTTGATGTTGAGGGCTGCATGTTTTCGTCATATAAATTCCCTCCGCACGCACCGACATCCGGATTTTTTTCCAAAAAATCATACATTATTTTTATTGCATTATTTATAAGAACCGTATCCGTATTTAAAAGAAAAACATATTTTGCATTGCTTAAACGGATTGCAATATTATTTGCTGCGCCAAATCCCTTATTATCGGGATTTCTTATAAGTTTTACATCGGGAAATTCTTTTTCAATCATATCGGCAAAAATTTCAAACTCAACATCTTTTGTATATTTATAAATCGAATTTATACAATCTCTCGTTAAGTCTTTTGTATTATAACTTACCAATATTATTGAAATATTCACAGAACAATTATAATATAAATTATTTTTTTATGATAGTATTGTTATATGAAAATATTATATATACACCAATATTTTACCGATTCGAATAAAAATGGTGCCAATGTAGTCGCTTTTACCTGTTTTGAAATGTTTTCGAAGCGGGATAATTCTGTTTTTTTCTTTGCTACGGACGAAAAACCCTATTTAATGACTCAAAACATTAACCGATATTTTCCAAAAAGTTATATTAATAAGAAAGGAATTATTAACAAAATTAAGTACAGGTTGAATGCCATTTATAATTTTGAAGCGGAAAATAATATCAAAAAGGTTATAGAGGAAATAAAGCCGGACATTATCCATATCCATTCTCTTTTAGAGTTAAGCTGTTCTGTTTTGAAACCTATATGTAAGGCGGGAATTCCGACTGTTATGACGATTCACGATGCAGGTTTTGTATGTCCCGTTATGGGGACAAATAAACAAAAATGTTCAAAATGCGCCGGTAATGTATTTCATTGTATTAAGAATAAATGCTCAAAACAAAGTTATTTATGTAGTTTATATGTTGCTGTAAAATTCGCAATAAACAGACATTTTGTCAAAAAATATCCGCCAAAAGCATATATTACTCCTTCTAAAGCTTTGAACATTTTGGTTTCAAATTCAATAGCAGGGCACAAAAGTTATATTTTGCCGAATTGTTTGGATACCGTTTTTGATAAATTGGAAACAAATTCAAATGATGACGGATATTTTTTGTATGTAGGCGGCTTGCTTGATATTAAAGGTGTAAATAATTTGTTGTGTGCATTTAAGGGGTTACCTTCCGAAATAAATCTGCATATTGTCGGTACAGGCTTGCATGAAGATAAATATAAAAAATATGTATCGAATAATAATCTGCAAAATGTTAAATTTATCGGCAAATTAGACAGAGTTGAACTTTGTAAGGAATACAATAATTGCAGAGCTGTCATTGTGCCGTCAAATTGTTTTGAAATTTTTGGTATGGTAAATATTGAAGCGTTTTCTTGTTCGAAGCCGGTAATCGGTTCAAATGCCGGCGGCATTCCCGAAATAATAGATGATAATTACAACGGTTTTATTTTTGAACCTGACGATATCAATCAATTACAAAAATGCATTTTGAAGTATTATAATAATCCTGATTTAGCCCATGAACACGGGAAAAATGCATATATGAAAGCTAAAAGTTTATATAGCAGGGCTTTTTTTCAAAAACAACTGAATTCTATTTACGAAAATACAGTAAAAATTTAAGAATATAAAATTGTACAATACCAACATTCTTTCGGTAGTATAACAACATGCTCGAGCTGTGATAAGCATTTTTTCGAGAATTTGTCGATTTTCCTTCAAGATGAATAATTTTTATTTGCGGTAAACACATAACTTTATATCCTGATTTTTGTATTCTGTAACATAAATCGGTTTCTTCAAAATACATAAAAAATTGTTCATCAAACGCACCGAGGTTATCAGTGATGTTTTTCCTTAAAAATAAATCTGCTCCTGTAATGGAATTTACCTGTGTTTCTTCCGTAAATGTCGGAATTTTACACAGCGAATAATGTTTTTTATAATAATTCGGAAAAATGAATCTTAAGCCGAATAATGAAAATAACAGACGATTTGTATTCGGAAAGCGTCCTATTGAATTTGCAGGATTTTTATTTTTATCCAAAAGCATTCCACCGCATGCACCGACATCAGGATTATTTTCCATATAATCAAAAAATTGTTTTACGGAATTATCAAGTAACAGCGTATCGGTATTAAGGCAAAAAACATATTTTGCATTGCTTAAACGGATTGCAATATTATTTGCAGCGCCAAACCCCTTATTATCGGGATTTCTTATAAGCCTCACGTCCGGAAATTCTTTTTCAATCATATCGGCTGAGCCGTCAGAACAAAAATTTCAAACTCAACATCTTTTGTATATTTATAAATCGAATTTATACAATCTCTCGTTAAGTCTTTTGTATTATAACTTACCAATATTATTGAAACGTCCATGATTTGATTTTAGCATAACAAAATATTCATGATAATATTATTTTGTGGAAAAACTAATCATGTTTCTAAAAAGTAATTTATATACCGTATCGCTTTATGCCCGTAAAATTGCGGGAGCATTCAGCGTATTTGTTATTGCACGTTATTTAAGCGTTCATGATTACGGTATTTACTCTAGCTATTCAAATATAGCGGCATATTTATTAATATTTGCATGTCTTGGATTTAATGAGTATATACTTGTGTCTTCAAAAAATAATGTCAAAGATGTCAGAATAAAACAGGGCTACTTTATAATATTTGCACTATTATTAACATTTTTATACATATTTTTTTCGCATTTTTTCCCAATGGAACAAAAACTTATTTTTAAATTAATTCTTTTGAAATCTTTTTTTGATGGAACTTTTTTCGCTTTAGCACTACCTTATTTTCAAGTTTCTAAAAAATTTATTTATATAGCCTTAATAAATTTATTTTATAGTTTAGGCGTATTCGTTATTGCACTAATCTCATATCTGTTAAAGCTGTCTTTGGTAAACTTTCTTATTTTGTGTGTTGTTTTGGGTGTTATGAATTTTATACAATGTTCTGTCGGTACAAAAATCAATTATCTGCTTGCGCTTATAAAACTTAACAGATTTCATGAATTTATTGATTCTGATTTTAAATATTTTGCAATTACTGCTTTAATATTGGTTACACAGGCGCAACTGTATACTGTTTGTATTTCCGTTTCTTTACCAAAGGAGCAAGCAGCACTTTTTTTCGCTGCATTTAATGTTGTAAATATTATTCAGCTTTTTGCCGTTGCTCAAATTCAGCAAATTATGCCTGAAATGATGACTTTAACGGGTGAAAAATTGAAACGGTCAATAATAAAAGCTCAAAAATTACTATTTTCTGTATTTGCGTTTTTAATAATATTTTTTGTTTTGTTTGGTAAAACACTTTTGCATATTATTTATTCCAATGATTATTATTTGAATTCTTACCCCATATTAATCGTACTTTCTTTGGTTAATTTGACAAACCTTGCCGGTATATACGGCTGTGCCGTATCGGCGAAAGGTATGCAAAAACAAAAATTCAAAATTCAAATACAAATTTTACTGGTTGCAATCCTTGCGGTTTTTGCCTTGTTTAAATTCGGAATGTGGGGCTTTATATGCTCTTATGCCGTATCAAGTACATTTTCTTTTGTGAGATATTTTATATTTTGCAAAAAGCAAAAATTTATTTAGTTCTTTTTTGGGAAAATTTTTAATATTTTATCAATATTTTCTTCGGTAATTTCGCTGTAAAGAATGTTGGTATATCTTTTAATTAAATTATCATCAAACTTTGAAAAATCAATTTTAATAAGTTTTCTCCTGATTGTTTCCGAAAAGCGATACTTGATTAATTTGCAAGGATTTCCTCCAACTATAGAATATGGTTCAATGTCTTTCACAACTATGCTCCCTGCGGCAACAATTGCTCCTTGCCCTATTTTTACACCGGATAAAATTGTTACGCCAAAGCCTATCCAAACGTCGTCCTCTACTTTAATCATCCCTTTTGTAGTTGCTTCGTCTTCGTCGGTTAAAACTAATTTTTTAAACGGATAAGTTGATAATCTGTTGTATGGATGTTCTCCGCCTAATATAAAATATACGTTTTCTGACATCGAAACAAAATTACCTATTTCCAGCTTTTCTTCATTATTGCCAAAATCTCTAATGTTTAACATTCCATAAGTTTTATTACCTACGGTAACTTTATCTTTAGAAAAGATGTTTGCTGCGGATGTACGGTTGTGAGAATTATTTTTTCTCCATTCTATTTTGAATTTTAAAGTTTTAATTTGATATGCCCAATGATTTATTATTTTATTAAGCATTATTTTGGATTTTGCCTCCTAAAATTATATTTGCAATTATAGCATATAACTTTTCATACAACAAACTTCCCGCAACGGTCATTATCAATAAAAATACATACAACGGTATAATTTCCGCACAAGAGATGTTTAGAAAGTAATCTTAATAAAAAAAATTAAAAATGGTACGAAATATAACGAATTAAATAATATTCAACGTTTACCCCCGAAAGAAATATGAAAATCTTACTACAGAAAAAATCCGTTAAAATACTTTGCAAAGATATAAAATTATAACTAAATATAAGGGCATTAAAATGATATTTGCCGATAAAATCCTTTTTTAAAACACTATGTCGTTATTATAAATAAGCTTATGAAATAGAATGTACATAAGAAATATCAATTTGGTAATAAATATATAGAGTGTATAGTTTTATTATTCTTTTTTTAGTAAATTTTTTATACTGGTAAAATCCAATGAAGAAAAATTATTGCCATATCCTAATGTCATATATAATCCTGAGAGTACGAAGAAAATCAATACGGCTATTTAGCAAAAATTGAGATATCGATATAATAATTGTTCAGTTTGCTAATCTTTAATTATATATTTAATGTGTGTCGCTAAAATAAGCATAAAAAATTAAAACCTCATACCCAATAGGGATTAATCATAAAATTATATTCCTGTTTAAACTGTTGCAATGGTAATATTTTATTGTAAAATGGCAATATGATAAATATTATTTCTAAAATTAGAAAATTTATTTATAATGAAGTACAAGACGGAAGATTGTGCGAACCTTGTTACTTTATGAAGATGAAAAGACGTGATTTGGTAAATACTCTTCGTCTTGATATTGTCGATCTTCTTGAAGCACAAAAAATACATGAAGATGCTTTCAAAAAATACAAAAATTGCAATTACGGGAAAGACGTTGCAATAATTGCTCCGGGACCTTCTCTTAATAATTATAAACCTCTTGAGAATGTTTTAAATATCGGATTAAACAGGACTGTTTTTAGAAAAGACATACATTTTAAATACTTTTTTATGCAGGATTATATTGCGGTAAAAGATTATATAAATGAATTAAGCGATGAAAGATTTAAAAATACCGACAAATTTTTTGGAATTATACAAGATTATACCTATGAAGGTAAGGCTACCGTTCCTGAATCCGTTGCACTTCGTTTAGGTGCGAAAAGATACTGTATTTTTAATAATTTTAGAGATTTTGATTTTAATTTCCACATGGATATTGCTTCTGCTCCTTTAGCGACAGCTAATTCTGTTGCCGGTTCAGCCATGCAGTTTGCTCTCTATACCAATCCTAAGAGAATTTATCTTGTGGGTTGTGATTGTTCAAAAGGATATTTTAACGAAAAAGACAAAAAAGAAGAACATGTGGATTTTTTATACAGGGCATGGTTTAAAATTAAAAAATTTGCCGATATTTGGTATCCGGAAACAGAGATAATATCAATTAATCCCGTCGGGTTAAAAGGGTTATTTACAGATATATATCAGGAATAAAATATATAATTGCTTCATCCAAAAGATTGAAATATTTTAACGGAAATGGAATAAATCTATTGAAAACAGTTGCTTTAATACCGATAAAAATAAACAGTGGCAGACTTGCATTAAAGAATTTAAAAACCTTTTTTGACGGTACGCCGTTAATGACTTTTATACAAAAAGCCTGTTTAGAAGCAAAAAATATTGATGATGTCTATGTATATTGTTCAGACGAGCATATTTGCGAATTTGTTCTTCCCGAGGCAAATTTTCTTAAAAGACCCGAATATTTAAACGGAGATAATATTAATGCAAATGATATCATAAAAGAGTTTATCAAAGTTGTTGATGCCGATATTTATGTTAACGCACATGCAACATCCCCGTTTGCAAAATCCGAAACAATTGATACCTGTATTGAAAAAGTTAAAAGCGGAAAATTTGACAGCGCTTTTTGCGTATCGCCCGTCAGAAGCTTTCTTTGGAAAGAAAATAAGCCTTTAAATTATAACATCAATTCAATACCGAGAACGCAAGATTTACCTGCAATATATGCCGAGGCTCCGATTTCTTACGTTTTTATAAAAGATGTATTTCAAAAATACGGCAGACGAACGGGCATAAACCCCTATATGAAAGAAGTAAATGCAATCGAAGCAATAGATATTGATTATCCTGAAGATTTTTTTATTGCCAATGCCGTTTATCGTGAATTGAAGGGTTTTGATAATAAGTTTAATTGTAACAATAAGGAGAACAAATAATGAATTGCTCCGAGTATTTGGTAGATTTTCTTATAAACCATGGAGTAACCGATATTTTCGGCTACTCGGGAGGGTATATTACACCTTTTATAGATGCTCTGTATAAGCGTAAAGACGAGATAAACGTTCATATTTGCTACAACGAACAGGGATGTTCTTTTGCGGCATGCGGATATGCCAGAGTTTCGAATAAGCCCGGGGTTTATTTTACAACGTCGGGACCCGGAGCCGTTAATGCGCTTGGCGGATTGGCAGATGCTTGGTTTGACGGCATTCCTCTTATCGGTATTTGCGGTAATATTCCTACAACCGAACAAAAGGGGTATTCAGGTGTCAGGCAATACGGCTTTCAGGAAATGGACATTGTTTCGTTGACCAGGAGCATAACTAAATCCTCGATTACTCCGTCGGAAGCGGAATCGTTTCCGGAAACCGTATCAAGGCTCTACAATATTGCAACATTAGGCAGAAAAGGAGGGGTTGTAATTGATTTTCCATTCAACTTGCAAAAGACCGATATTAATTGCGGGTAACGGCGTTAGGGAATCGGGAGCTTCCGATTTGCTTTATAAGTTTTACAAAAAAACCAAAATACCCGTATTAACAACGATGAATGCCGTTGACTTAGTTCAAGATGATGATAAACTCGGATTTATCGGAGTTTACGGTAACCGTATCGCTAACATGATAGTAAAAGAAGCGGATTTGGTTATTTCGGTCGGCGCCAGACTGGGACTCAGACAAATCGGCAATAAACCCGAATTTTTTGCACCCAGAGCCAAATTAATCAGAGCTGATATTGACGAATATGAATTGAGTCGCTACATTAAAACCGACGAAGTTAAATATTTAACGGATGCTAAAATATTCCTTTTTAAATTGCTTGAGGAAAATATTCCGAATTATTCGGATTGGAATGATAAATGTCACCGGGCAAAGAAACTGTTATTAAATCATGATAAGGAAATTGGCAATTATTGTATAGAAAAAATTTCTTCCCTTTTGCCTAAAAACCCCATTGTTGCGATTGATGTCGGTCAAAACCAGTGCTGGGCTGCTCAAAGTCTTATCTTAAAGGGAAATAAAGGAAGAATCTTAATTGGCGGCGGCTATGGTTCAATGGGCTGTGGTTTGCCTTATGCCATAGGTGCTTCATATTTTTTAAATAAAGGAATTGTGTACTGCATAACGGGCGACGGAGGTTTGCAAATGAATATTCAAGAACTTCAAACTGTTGCCGCCGATAAATTGCCTATAAAAATATTGGTTATAAATAACAGAGCGCTCGGGAAAATCAGTGAAATCCAAGCAGGAACTTTTCAAGGCAGATATTGTATTACAAACGGCTCGAGCGGATATTCCGTACCGGATTTTACAAATGTTGCTCAAGCATACGACATAAAAGCCGTCACGATTGATAATTATACCGAGCTTGATAAATATTCGGATTGGTTTTATGATAATGAGTCTTGTTTAATAAATATATTGTTGCCCGAAGATACTCTTTTGATTCCAAAAATGAACTGGAACGAAAAAGATATGAAGCCGTTTTTAAACCAAGAATTATCGGATGAAATCATAAAGTTGCTTAATAGTTGATTTAGTAGGAGAAAAATAATGAAAACAGTAGCTGTAATACCTGCAAGATATGCTTCAACGAGATTGCCGGGTAAGCCTTTAAAAGATATATGCGGTAAACCTATGATATGGTGGGTTTACAACAGGGTCAAGATGGCTAAAAAAATCGACGACATCGTTGTTGCAACAGATGATGAAAGAATTGTCGAATGCTGCAATCAGTATAATATCCCCTCCGTTATGACAGGTACTCATAATACTGCCGCAAACAGATTACAGGAAGTTTCTCAAACAATTCAAGCCGATTTTTATCTCCAAGTAAACGGCGATGAACCTTTAATACAGTATGAACTTTTAACAATGGCAGTTCCTGATATCATTCCTCAAGATGTCGAATTCGGTACAAACATTATTACTAAAATGACAAATCCTGTTGAAGTTATGGATAATTCTAATATTAAAGTTGTGTTTGATAACGACTATAATTGCTTATATATGTCAAGAACCCCTATTCCGTATCCTTTTAAATCACTTGATTTTGATTATTACAAGCATGTCGGTATAATCGGTTACAATAAAAAAATGCTTGATTTTTTTGCAAATTCGACTCCGGGAATTTTTGAAAAAATTGAAGGTATTGATATTTTAAGATTTACCGATTGGGGAAAAACCTTAAAGTTTATTGTTGCCGAAAACGTTAAAAGCTTATCCGTAGATACTCAAAAAGATTTGGATATGGTCATTAAAATTATTAAAAATGAGGTCGGTAATGAAAATTAATGTTCTTGATTGCACGCTTCGTGACGGAGGATACCTCAATGATTGGGAATTTGGGCAAAATTCCATATTGAGTATCTTTAGAAAGCTTGTTAAGGCAAATTTAGAAGCTATCGAGGTAGGTTTTTTGGATGACAGAAGGCCTTATGATAAAAATAGAGCCATATATCCCAATACCGAGTCAATTTGCGATTTTTACAAGAACGAGTCCAAAAATAACACCTTTATTACTGCAATGACCACAGGACTATTGGATGACGGGCATTGCTCGATTGATAATTTTGCCGAACACAAAGATAACGATTTTATTGACGGTATCAGAGTACCTTTTAAGAAGCATAGAATAAAGGAGGCTGTTGACTTTTGCTACATGCTTAAAGACAAGGGGTATAAAGTTTTTGTTAATCCCACATCTATTACTACTTATTCGGATAAAGAAATGTTGGATTTGATTGATATGGTAAACAATCTTGAACCTTATTCCATGGCCTTGGTTGATACTTACGGACTTTTGCACAAAGAAAGGCTTTTAAAATATTTTTATTTATTGGATACGAATTTAAAACCGTCAATATCAATAGCTCATCATGCTCATAATAATTTTCAACTTGCTTTTTCTAATTCTTGCGAGCTTTTAGAAGTTAAAACAAACAGAAATATTTTTATTGATTCTGCTTTGTATGGCATGGGAAAATCTGCGGGTAATTGCAATACGGAGTTACTTACTCGATATCTAAACGAGTTTTATAATAAAAGCTATGATGTGTCCGAGATTTTAAATGCAATAGAATTGTATATTTTAAAATATTTAAAAAGCTGCACTTGGGGATACAATTTATCTTATTTTCTTTCGGCTTCTAATAAGTGTCATCCCAATTACGTTAAGTTTTTGGAAGAAAAAAATATGCTTGGAACAAAAGATATAAACTATATCCTATCTCAAGTTTCTCCTGCGCATGCTTTAACATTTGATAAAGAGCACATCCAAAAATTATATACACAATATCAAAACAGAAATCATGCCGATAACAGGACATACGGTGACTTGAAAGATAAATTAAGTGCAAAAGAAGTTGTTTTAATCGGGCCCGGCAGCTCAATCAAGCAAGAATATGACAAAATAAAATCTTATATTGATGATAAAAATGCCGTAACAATTTCTGTTAATCATTTATGCAATCTTTTTGACACCGATTACGTTTTTATAAGTAACGCAAAGCGTTACAGTCATTTTATGGGCATATATAAAAAGGCTGATTTAAAAACAAAAACAATCATTACCAATAATATTGAAAAAAGCTATGACGCTGATTACGTTGTTAATTATTCGGATTTAACGGATGAAACTTCTCCGATTGGCGATACTGCCATATTTTTGCTTATGAAGTTATTAACCGAATCAAAGGTTAAAAAGGTTTATTTGGCAGGATTTGACGGTTTCTCCGGTTTTAAACCCAATTATTATGATACGGATTTACAATTCTATAATCAGGATGTATCAAATAATGTTGTTGATGAAATTGCAAAATTTTTAAATTCATTCGATAAAGAACCAAAAATTGAATTTTTAACAAAATCTGATTATGAAACGGGGGTTTAAAATGAATAAATCGGTAGTTTTTGATGTTGACGGAACCCTTATAGACGGGACTGAAGGTGTATTGCAATCAGTAACCTCTACTATTGAGTATTACAACCTCCACAACTTATCCAAAAATGAACTTTTAAGTTTTATAGGGCCTCCGATTCAAGACAGTGTTAAAAGAATATACAACCTTGATGATGAAAAGGCACAACTGTTTGCAAATCATTTCAGAAAAATTTATTCAGAAGGCGATGTGTATAAGGCTTTTGTTTATGACGGGATTTATGAGCTTTTGGATTCTTTAAAAAAAGAAGGCTGTAAACTCGGAGTTGCGACTTACAAAAGAGAAGATTATGCAATAAGTCTTATGGAGCATTTTAAACTGGATAAATATTTCAATTCAATTTGCGGAGCTGATAATGAAAATAAACTTACCAAAACGGATGTTCTTCAAAATTGCGTAAATTCCATTTCTGCAGCATGCTCTGAAACAATTATGATTGGTGACAGTTTTCATGATGCACTGGCAAGTCAAAAACTCGGTATTAAATTTATTGCCGTTACTTACGGCTTTGGTTTTAAAAGTGTATCTGATGCTCAAAAATATGACAGCATATTTATTGCAAATACACCAAATGAAATTCAAAATTTTTTAATCAATGAATGTAATGAAGTAAAATAAAATTTGAGTATAACTTGTTAAACTTTGTACTGTTGTGTTAATTTTAATATAGTTTTTATATTATTTATTGGTCGACAAAAGGGTAAAAATGTCCATACCTTCTTTAGAATCTTTCCTTAAATCAAAAAAAGTTTTCAAATTAATTTGCGGTGCAGGAAATAGAAATTATGACGAAATCACAAAACTTTGTGCTTTATATGCCGCCGCAGGATGTCGCTTTTTTGATTTGAATGCTTCCGTTGAGGCGGTTAGAGCGGCTAAAAAAGGAATAAAATTTGCGGGAAAAGAAAATGAATGCTTTATTTGTGTTTCAATCGGAACAAAAAATGACCCGCATTTATCAAAATACAAAATCAACTCTGAAAAATGCACATCTTGCGGACAGTGTGAAAAAGTTTGTATTCAAAGAGCAATAAAAACAGTTGATAATATAACTTCTGTTGATGAAAATAATTGCATAGGCTGTGCAAAATGCGCTGATGTTTGCCCAAATCGAGCAATAGAAAAATATTCAAAAGAAATTTCTTTTTCTGAAATCTTACCGCCTCTGATTAAAGAAGGGATTGACTGCATAGAGTACCATACAATAACAGATAATGAAGATGAGGTTATGCAAGGATGGTCAATTATAACCAAACTTTTCAAGGGTTCTTTAAGTGTTTGTCTTGACAGGTCAAAACTCGGTGACGAAAGATTAATTGCTCGATTGAAGTCGATGAAAAATTTTTGCGACAATATGTTTATGGTACAAGCTGACGGCGCTCCGATGTCAGGCGGAAAAGATGATTACAAAACGACTTTGCAAGCGGTTGCCGCGGCTGATATTGTTTTAAAGGCAAACATTACTCCTTATGTAATTGTGTCAGGTGGTACAAATTCTAAAACCATGAAGCTTGCAAAACTTTGCGAATTGGATGTGTCAGGATTTGCGGCAGGTTCTTATGCAAGAAAAATCGTAAAAGAGTTTATTGATAACAAAAATTTTCTTCACGATGAGAAAATATTTGCTTCCGCCCTTTTGGTCGCTGAAAATTTTATACATAACTCATGAATTTATTTTGTCACTGTATATTACCGTTATGCTAAAAAATACTCTGTCTTTTTAACGGACGGAGTATTTTTTAGTTTATATTGATTGAATATTTTATATTTTAGTTACGACAAATACGGTTGCAAGAATTGAGGCTATACTTTGCAGGGTTTGCGTAATCGGGGTTAGCCAATCGTTTCCTGCGATTTTTCTCGGTACAACGATTGTATCGCCTGCCGCAATTTTGCTCCAATTGTGAATTTTTCTCGCTTTTCCGTCGGTGCTTACTTTATATATCCTGAATTTATTGGCATTTGGCGTATATCCGCCGACCATTTTTATGTAACCTTTGGCTTTTACGCCGTTTCTGTATATAAATGATTGTTCATTGTATACTTCGCCGATTATGCTTACATGGGTCGGGGTTCTCGGGATATAAATTTCATCACCGTCTTGAATGTAGATATTGTCAATGTCTTTTATATCTTCAAGCTTATTGCTTTTAATATTTAAGGCAATTTGTCCGCTGTATCTGTTTGATAAGTCTTGAGTCGCTTCTTTTATGCTTTCAATCATTTTTTCTTTTTGTTCAATGGCGGAATCCGCTTGTTTATATCCGCTTGCAAGGCGTCCTTCAAGAAGTCTTATATCCTGTTCGTTGTTCTTTTTTGCAAGTTCTATCTGCTTGCTCAGGATATTTTTTCTTATATAGATAATACCTTTTAAATCTGCATCTTCGGTTAGTCCGCCGGCCATTTCAATAACATCTTTCAGTCTTTTTCCCTGAACGAATTTGAAAGCGCCCGGAAATCTCACAAACCCGCCGACTTTAACGTTTTTAATTTCTTCATCGGCTCTAAGAGTTCTGAAAAAGATTTTATCATACGCATTTATCGGTATATTCTTTATTTTGTTTGAATTAACCATAATGTCATAAAGATAGTACAGTTTTATTGAGCCGTCCGTACTGATAATTTCAACCGCAACGTCATCTGCAGGGATTGTAATATTGTTATTTTGAGCTCCCGCCTGTATTACCATGCCGTCTTGAGTTTGGGTGTATGAGACTTCTTTTTCGGAATTTTCCGTTTTTGAATCTACGAACTGAACATCAACAAGAACGTCGTCAAGGTTCATCCCGCCAAAATAAGTTAAGTGTTTCGGGTTGTTTATGCAACCGAATATGTCGACAAAGGGCGCATTTGTATTTTTATAAATTGAAATTACGTCTTTTGGCTCCAACATGGGGTCATATTGTCCCGCAAAAAAGTCTTTCAAAAATACGGGGATTGTTTCAACCGTATTATCTTTCCCTTTAACCCTTCTTATAACGGCTTGCGTGATGAAAGTTTCTTCCAATAACTCGTCTTCGCTTTTTAAGATGTCCGATAATCTCATACCCTCTTTATATGCAAAAGTTGAAGGATGTTTGATATTACCTTGGATTGTAACCGTATTTTCGGCTGTTGTGTAACCTTCTTTAAATTCAACTTCGTCGCCACTCTTTAATTTTGAAGCCATTGCATCGCTATAAGCTAAATTTCTTGCATCTCTGCCGTTTGTTTTTTTGTTCAAAGAAGAAACGACAACTTCATTTGTTTGAATTGAGGGAAGAAGTCCTCCCGCATAATTAATTAATGCAGCAAGGCTTTCTCCGTCCTTTGTTTCGTAAATCCCGGGGGATGTTACTCCGTTTCTGAGTGCTACAACGCTTCCAATCGGTTCGATAAAAATTTTGTCGTTAGGTTTTACTATAATATCTTCTCCTTTTGAAGAAAATAAAATATCGTATAAGTCCACTTGTTTTTTAGCGGCTCCGCTGTAATAAATAACTTTTCTTAATGAGCCCGATTTTTTGGCGCCACCTGCAAGCCCGATTGCATCTACAATTGAAGAATTATTTGAAATCGAGATTTTACCCGGTTTATTAACATGTCCGAATACAAAAACCGAAAAGTCGCTTCCGCCGGATACATTCAATTTAATTTTTAAGCTTCTGTATTTTTGTCTTGCAAGTGCGTTTAAATTTGCTTCAACTTCAGATACCGTTCTGTTTTCTGCGCTTACTACGCCTAAGCCTTGAATAAAAATCGTTCCTTTTGAATCAACTTCCGTATTAACAACGGGCGTTAAAAGGTTTGAACCCGATATTGCTATAACATCCAGTGAATCACCGTACAAATACGCGCTTACTTTTTCTCCTATGCTTAATTTATAATCGGCGCCGTATTTTCCCGTTCTTGACGTACCGCTTGCATTTGTATTAAAAGCGCTATATCCTGCCTGATGTAAAACTTTTCCCGTTGCAGCCGCTTCTTTTCCGTTGAACATTTGTTCAATGGGCGATAACGGTGCGCTTACGGTCACATTTGAGCTTTCTTGAAATTTATCCGAAAATGCATCTTCTGCTTTAACGTTATGACAAACGAACATTAAAAGCAAAAACATTATTGATAAAATATGTAATTTTCTCATTTCTATCCTTCCCGAGGTATGGCTTATCTTAGTATTTTAATTTATTTATTATGTTATGGCAATTTGCATTAAAGATTTAATCGCCGGCCATTCAAGTTTCCATAAACCCGAAGCGTCAAGCGCATAGTTGCCGACGCATGCAAGTTTACAATCTTTACATTCATTTACCGTATTTATAAACAACGGATCTTTAATTACTTCTTTTAAAGGTCTGTCTTTAACCGATATAAAAGGCTTTCTGTCGTAACATCTCAGCATGTTTCCGTCAGAATAAATAACGGTTGCAAGTCTTGGCCATGCACATTCGTAATAATTTTTCTTCGCAATTATGTAATCCATAAAATAATAAGAATTTCTAATCGGATATCCTTGTTTTTTTAATTCTTTGATTTTTATAAAAATTTCTTTCAATTTATCCGCTTCAAGTTCCGTATCTTTTACGTTTTTAGCTTCTTCAAGCGATTGGTTTGATTTGTTTACCGTAAAATAAAGAAGAATATCCACGTCTTTACAGTATTGCGCAACTTCTTTTATCTGCTCGAAATCCGTTTGTGCGGATACCGTACAACAAACATAAATTCTCATTTTGGGCGAGTGGATTTTATGATATTCAACGCCCGACATTACTCTGTCGCAAATTCCGTTTAAATGTCTTATGTCATCATGTGCCTGCCCTATTGCATCCAATGATACAAACATTAAATCCGTATGTTTTCCGAATTCGGGGTTTGTTTCCAAAAACCAGCCGTTTGTTGCGATTTTTGTATACATGCCCGTTTTTTTGGAAGCTGCGCAAAGTTCCGCTATATCTTGTCTTAATAACGGTTCTCCGCCCCATAAAATACAATCAAGATACCCCAATTCTCCCGCTTCTTTTAATAAACGTTTAATTTCATCGGTTGACATATCATTGTTTTCTTTTTTATGTTTCCAAAAGCAAAAATCACAGTCGCAGTTGCATTTTGCGGTTACCATTAAAGAAAAACACAACGGTTTTGGGTTTTTTGATAATCTTGATTGAATACACCCCATTGCGCCGCCTATTAAATTTCTGTAATATTTCAGCCTTTCAAAAGTCATGGCGTTTCTTGATTTTGACACTTTTCGCTCTCCCTTTTTCTTCTTTTTATTAAGTCGACAAATGCTTCGACTCTTGTAATATATCCTGCTTTTCCCGTTTGCTCGTCTATTACGAGGGACAAAACGGGAATGTTTTCTTCTCTTGATACTTTAGGAAGTATATTTTGCGAAACGATTTCAGGCATGCAGGAAAACGGCATAATGTGAATAACTCCGTCAATACCGTTTTTTGCGCCGTATACGGTATCTCCTATCGTTTCTATTGTTTCTCCTCCCGTCGGGCGCTTCATGTATTTCTTTGCAAACCGTTCGCATCGTTGCCTGTGCGATTCTTGTTTGTAAATAAATGAAGGTTTTAAAACATGTTCAAGCCACCCTGAAAACATTATCTGCCTTTGTACTTCAACTCCCGAATCGCCCAGAGTTTTTTCTATTTCCATATTTGTAAAAGGGTCTAAAAGCACAAAAAACTCTCCCAAAAGGTATACGACGGGAACCGATTTTTCTTTGTCGATTTCAATTGATTTAAAATCTTCTTTAATCTTTTCTTTTAATTTTTTCGCCTCTTTTATGTCGTTTGTTTCTTCCGTTATTTTGAGCCATTTTTTGTAATATTTTTCGCTCTCTCCCTTTTTTATTTCTCTCGGGCGATAATAAAACAATTGTTTTTCGGCTTCATCAATTGCAAACATTTTGCTGAAAGCAAGAGAAAATGCCCTGTAATATCTTATCGGATTTTTACATTTTGTAACATGATACAATGCTTCAAGAGTTTGCTTCATCTTGTTTTTATACATGTCAAATACGACCATATCAAAGCGGTAACCCATTTTTTTTAAGGTTTTATATGCCATTGTCGTATAATTTCCGAATCTGCAAGACCCGGGCGCCTGAAACATCATAAGTGTATTTGCGCCCATATCGAGTGCCGTTATGTAATTTGCAAGGTTCAATTTATAAGGAAGACAAATTCCCTCAATTGAATTTTTAACTCCGATTTCAAGAGTTTTGTTTGAATTTTTAGGCGGAATTACATACCTTGAATTTAATTGTTCTACTATCGCCTTTAAGGGTATGTCGATTCTTCCCATTCTGGGCCATGCAATAATTCTGTCTTTATTTTTAATCGTATTGTCACGTTTAGAAAAAATTTCTCTTTTTAATTTTTCTTCGCTTTTATTGTACGACATCGATTTCACCCCTCTTGACATAAATCGGGTTTGAATATGCAAAGCCGTATTTTCCTGATTTAATTTCTACTCTGTATTTGCCTGTTTCGGTTACTTGAATTGTTAATGAGTTTTTATTTGTTTTTTTGATCAAATTACCGTCTTTTATTACATTTATTATATTTTGCTTTAAAGGAGATTTTACGATTAAATATGTGTAATTGTCCAATAAAATTTCCTGCCCCGAATTTGCTTCAATTAAAGAATTTATTACTTTAACTTCAGGGTAATTTTCGGATACATTCCTGTTTATTATCAGGTTTTTTCCTTCTTTTATCGCCTTTAAGATATTTTTTTTATTTTCTTCAAAATTATCTCCCAAAGGTTCGTTTAAGTATAAGATGTTATTTATTGTTTTAAACATGACATCATACGGAAAAATACAAAATTCGAGCATGTACTTTTTGACTTTAAGTGCATGGGCGTCAACTCCGCCTATGGCAGGGATAATTTTTTTCGTTTTTGAATTTAATTTATCCCAAAAATTTAAAGTTTTTCTTTGCGGAGATTTTACGATTTTGTTTTTTAAAAAGTATCCGATTGCATTTGTAAAAATATTATTATTGTTGTAATTATCCGCAAAATTCGAAAACCAATTCCATATTTCTACCCCGTCAGGCATTATTTCTTCATTTTGCCAGCAAATAGGTACGGAAGAATTTTTTCTTTTTTTTGATTCAAAAGGGTGACAAATAAAGCCAAAGCCGCCCTTTTTTCTAACTTCTTCAATAAAATCTTCGGGTTCCGTTGAAATTATTTTTTCGGTTGTATTTAGTGAAATATAATGATTTTCGTTTTTTTTGGAAATTTCTTCGCCTTTAATAACGGTTACTCCGTCAAATATTCCTTCTTTTATGTCCAAAGAATTGTGGTCTGTTATGATTATAAAGGCTAAATTCGTTTTTTTTGCGCATTTTACTATATCATCAAGACTCCCCGTACCGTCAGAGAATTTTGAATGTATATGAAATGCTCCAATTGTTTCGGTGTAAAATTTTTTCATTTATCCCTTTTATATCTTTCTGCTTGAATTTCGGTTTGTTTTTCCTTAATTAGCGGTTTTAATTCTTGTTTTTTGATTAAATTTTGTTTTTTAGACCTTGTTATCATGTCGACAAATGCTTCTATTCTTGTAACAAACCCTGCTTCTCCCGTATGCTCGTCGATTGTAAGATGAATCATCGGAATTTTTTTATCTTTTGCATGGTAATTTATTTCATTAACCATTAAAGAATCCGGACCGCACCCGAACGTTGACAGAGCAATTATTCCGTCAATTTTTTTATTCTGCATGCAATATGCGGCAACTCCCGTTAATTCAAGTTCGTTTGCCCAATATTGTATTTCTCCCGTTTTGTTTAAGGCAAACAGTGCTTTATCTTTCGGTACGTCGAGTGAAGTATAAACTTTTATGTTCATTTTCTCAAGTTTCTTAATTAAATTTAAAGAAATTCTCTCGTCGAATAGATTATACCCATGACCCATTATACAAAGCGAAATCGGACGAACAAGTTCTATGTTTTTTTTCTCGAATATTCCGTCCAATGAATTATTTAATGCTTGTATATACGGTATTCCGCTTTGTGTCATCATTAAAAAGTTATTGTAATAAGAAAAACCGTTTTCCATCGCTTTTTTAATTTGCTTTTTATCGTATATTTCAAAACTGTTTGCAATTTGAGTACAAAAATCAAAAATGCCGATGTTTTCCGTTTTATCAAGTACGGGTTCTATTATTCTTATTTTCTTTTTTACGGTATTTCTTACAATGTCGGGGAGTGCCCTTATTTTTGAACAGTTATTGATTTTATATCCGATTGATTGAATTGAAGGTACAAAAATATTTTCAACCCCTTTTTCAATTAGGTTATTAACATGTCCCATAAAAACTTTAATAGGCAAACAGGTATCCGATACGACGAATTTTGAACCGTCATTTATTAATTTTGTCGTTGTCTTATCGGATAGGATGACTTTTATTCCGAGTTCGTCAAAGAACCCTTTATAAAAGGGGTAATTGTTGTAGTAAGATAAAGCTCTCGGTATTCCTGTTTCTTTTTTCATTTTTATATATTTTTTATTAATGTTTTTATTTTATATTAATGATATTTTTAAGGCAAATTTTTAACTTTTCTTTCTTTTAATGTGTTTGCCGTCTAAAATTTTGATTATTTATTTTTTATTTTGTGATACTATTAAATTGCAATAACAACACTAGGAGGAAAATTATTTTATGGAAACTTACGGTATCGAAAATTTAGGAATTATTGCACCTAAAGCTGTTTATCGCAATTTAACGCCTGCTCAATTGACGGAAGCTGCGCTCAGACGTAATGAAGGAACGTTAAGCAATACGGGTGCACTTGTAGTTACTACGGGTAAATATACGGGTCGTTCTCCCAAAGATAAATTCATTGTTGATACAGACACCATTCATAATGAAATTGCTTGGGGAAAAGTAAACAGACCTATTTCAAGAGAAAAATTTAATTCGATTAAAGCTAAAATGGCTGCTTACATGCAAGGCAGAGAAGTATTCATCTTTGACGGTTTTGCAGGTGCGGACAAAAATTATACACAAAAATTCAGAATAATTAACGAAATGGCAAGCCAAAATATGTTTATTCACCAATTATTGATAAGACCTACGGCGGATGAACTTAAAAACTACGGCGAACCCGATTATACAATTCTTTGTGTTCCGGGCTTCAAATGCGATCCCGAAGTTGACGGCGTAAATTCGGAAGCCTGCATTGCTATCGACTATGAAGCACACATGATTATCATTGCAGGTTCTCAATACTCGGGCGAAATCAAAAAATCCGTATTCTCTACGATGAATTACGTTATGACAAAGAAAAACGTTCTTCCCATGCACTGCTCCGCTAATATGGATCCTAAAACAAATGAAACTGCCGTATTTTTCGGTTTGTCGGGAACCGGTAAAACAACTTTATCGGCTGATCCTAACAGAAAATTAATCGGTGATGACGAACATGGTTGGTCGCCTGACGGTGTATTTAACTTTGAAGGCGGATGTTACGCTAAATGTATTAACTTATCTGCTGAAAACGAACCCGATATTTATAATGCGATTAAATTCGGTTCATTGGTTGAAAACGTTGTTATGGACAGTGAAACAAGAGAATTTGACTTTAACGACGGTTCATTAACCGAAAATACCAGAGTAGGTTACCCGATTGATTATATTAATAATGCTCAAATTCCTTCAAAAGGCGGAATACCTAAGGTCGTTATCTTCTTAACGGCCGATGCGTTCGGCGTATTGCCTCCTATCTCAAGATTGGATAAAAACGCTGCCATGTATCACTTTGTAACAGGTTTTACATCCAAACTTGCAGGTACGGAACGTGGCGTAACAGAACCGCAACCAACTTTCTCAACATTATTCGGCGAACCCTTTATGCCGATGGATGCTTCCGTTTATGCTAAAATGCTCGGTGACAAACTTGATAAATACGGAACGAAAGTTTATCTCGTTAATACCGGTTGGGCAGGCGGAAGTGCCGCTTCAGGTGCTAAACGTATGAAATTATCATACACAAGAGCTATGGTAACTGCCGCATTAAACGGCTCGTTCGACAAAGTCGAATTTAAACACCATGATATCTTTAACGTTGATTATCCGACATCTTGCCCTGATGTTCCGAATGAAATGTTAGATGCAAGAGGTATGTGGGCCGATAAAAATGCTTATGACGAATCTGCCAACAAATTAGCTCAAATGTTCTCTGATAATTTCAAAGAAAAGTATCCTAATATGCCTTCCGAAATCGTTTTGGCAGGTCCTCAACCCAAAAAATTATCCGTAAGATAATTTTATAAGTTTAAGTTTTTAAATAACCGCCCTTGAGCTTTGGGCGGTTATTTTTTATAGTTAAGTTTGTGTATTATTTGTTATGGTAGCTAAATGCCGTTTCAGAAAATAATAAAGAAAATTTAATAAATGATTATAAGAATTTCCCGGATGAGTTTACTTGAAATGACAGTCTAATTAAATTCAGATATCGAGCCGATAAATAAAATTAAACGATAAATAAAAATAATGAAAATTTTACGATTGACAATTATTAGGAGTTCAAATGTTTCAAGTTAAAGATGTTTCTTATACTAAAATTTTAAAAAGGTTGTCTTTAATTGTTGCCGCTTTAATATACGGCTATTGCGCAATTAAGGGAATAGCAGGCTTGTTTGGCTTTATAGGGTATTTTGTTTCAAATATTTTAATGAGCTTTTTAGGATACGATAATCCTTTGGTGACTGTCATTGAACTTATTATGGTTTTACCTGTTATTCTTCTTCTTATTTTTTATTCGGGTAAAAAAATCATACTTCTTTTTATGAATAAATTTGATGTTGAAAAACTTGATATTCAAAGAAAAGTATTCTATATATTTTGTGATTTTATTGCTATAACAGGGTTAATAAGATATTCTCTTTTGTATGCGCTTGCTTTTGATGATATCTACCTTTTGCCGAGGTATACGCCTTTTATTACTTATTCTATATTGCTTGTTGTGTTTTTTGTTGTTCTTTTTTATTCAATTTTTATTTCAAGAAGATATTTTGAAACAAAAAGAGTTAAAAATATTTTATCGTTTACGTTTGTGCCTTTTGCAATTATTGTCGGATATTTCTATTCGATTATACTAAGGTATATGGTTTGGCTTCATCAATTTGGGGTTATTTAATTTTTGTTTGGAGTTGTATAATATTAAAAGGCGCTTTATCTTGCGCCTTTTGGTTTAAACTTTTCATCCGATATTAAACTAATATGGAACTTGATTTTCAGCCCTTTTGATATTTGTATTTTTATGAATTTTATCTTACCGGATATTCTTTTGGAATTTTCCAACCGTTAAGTTCAATTATTTTTGCACAGAAGAATTTCTTGGTTCCTTTTGTACACCCGTAAACCGGGTCATTGTATAAATCGCTCATTGTTCCGTCCCAGTTCATTGTGTACGGGTCGATTGTTAGCTGAGAAACAATTTTTTTGTCCGAATTCTTGATTAATCTTTTTGAAAATTGGAATGCAAAAACGTTATTTCCCGCACTGTGTATGTCTTCTATGTTAAACCATTTTCCATGCGGAAAATACAAAAAATCTGCACCGTTGTTATCAACTACAAACTCGAATAACGTTCCGTTGTGCATTTCTACGCATGCCGCATTTCTTCTGTATATATTGGGGTCATTGCATTTTTCTATTTTTTTGTAATGTATGTAAGGTAAAATATTATTTTCAAGCCAGTCTTTATTTTCTTTGTATGTATAATCTTTTCTCGGTAGCGTTGCAACTATACCCGATTCTGCGTAAGATGTTCTAAGGGCGGAATTTATTCTGATGAAAAAAGAAACAAGCTGCGATTCCAATTTTGCTTTTCTGACACAAGGAATAACCAATGAAATTAAAAGAACTGCGCATACCCCGATTATGGCAAGTGCGGTCAATAGTTCGGTTAAGGTGAATGAATTTAGCTTTTTACCTTTTTTGTGTTGCATAAATAATTTTTAATTTTTTGAATTATATGAAAATTTATATTTTCATTTTATCTTTATTTTTCTTATGTGTCAATTTTGTTTATCATAGACGAATATAATTTCGAGTCTTGATTTTAGCCGTTTTTGTTGACAGTTGCTCCATGCTTATGTTAGTATATTGCTTATTTTCGTGAGGATTTATGAGAAAATTTTTGCTTTTTGTGCTCGGTATGTCTTATTCTTGCCTGACTGCTTTTGCTTTGTGCGGAGTGTATCAATTTTTGTTGATTTCAACTTTAAATTTGCCGTTAACAAAATTGTTATTTTCTGATTTATTTGTTCAAATTTTTTACACAATTATACCGTCTTTTGTTCTGCTTTTTTTATTGTATTTTTGTTTAAAAAAATCCGTTTTGATTGTCTTTGATAAGTTTAATCCTCTAAATTACGGTAAATTAAAGAAGATTATTTATCTTTTTTGTGATTTTCTTATTGTTTCAACGATTTTAAGGCTTGGATACGCTTCACTTACGGTGATTTCTTTTGATTTTGAATCAGTTAAAATTATAACAAAAATCAAAGAGCCCCTTATTCTCTCTTATATTTTACTGTTTATGACTTTTGCTGCCGCAGCTTCATTCAGCATATATTCTTGCAGACAATATTTCAATAAATCGCTTTTCAGGAAGCTTTTTTGCTCCGTTTATGTCCCTGTTTCCGTTCTTTTAGGGTTCTTTTATGCCCGCTTTTTAATAGTTACTGTCAAACTTTTTTTAAGCTATGGTTTTGTGTCTTAAATTTTATTATTAATTTAATTTTTTATTGTACGGCTATTCCCATTGCCTCTCTGAATATTTTTCCTACTCTTGAAAGCTCATGTGCGTGTAATTTGGAATTATGTCCGCAACATAGCGCATCATCATCCGCCAATTTTTGTACGCATGTATCAATAAATGAATTATCTTCTTTGCTTATGCCTTGATATTTTCCTCTAAGAGCGTTTAAGAGCGGATTTTCCTTTCCTCCCGATTGTAAAGGTTCTAAAATATGATAGCCTGTCTGTATGTCAAGCGCTTCTTCTCTTGCCTGCCTATGTAATAGCGGGTCAAGGCAGCAATAATTTTCGGTTTTGTTTTCGGGAATTGAAAAATATCTTTTTTGCAAAATTGCTCTTTCAATTACTCCGCCTTCAAAATCTTCTCCGTCAGGCAAGACTTCTTTAAATTTTTGATTAATTTCACTTGCGGTATTTCTTAAATTGCTTACCACTTCATTAAATCTTCTTTGCGCATTAGGGTTTCTTTGTATGTCATCGGAAATTTTTTGGTATTCTATTTCGAGCGGATAGTCTTGACCGAAGCGTGCAACGGTGTCGAGGTTTGGCGCTATGTCATCTATCTTTGGGGCAGGAATTTCATATCCTAAATTATCCGCTTTCATGACATTTTTTCCGCCTAAAAAGCTTTGGATTTTTGAACCCAAAAGTCCTTTTTTGCCTGCAACAACCGCTCCTGCAACGGTAATTATTCCAACACCCGTTCCTATAAGAATTTTTCTTAATTTTTTATCTTTCGGGCCGTCCGTATTTTCTTCGTTATTATTGTATTCATACTTGTTATTAATAAATTCGTCTTCATAGGGTTGATTTAAGTTGTTTTTCATACCGATAACGGGCGTTGCGTTATCCTTTGTTCCCTGATTGAAGTTTTGCGATTTTAATGCCATATTATTGGCGTTTTCTTTAAAGCTGTTAAAGACAGGTTGGTTAATACTTCCGATAATTGAATTTTGCATGGTTTTTCCTTTTTTGTGCGGTTATACAAAGGTTGTAAATATAAAATTTTGCTATTATTTTATAATTTTTTATGCTAAAAAGCTCTCTTGGTAAGAGAGCTTTTTAAAATACAGGAATTATTATTATGTTTTATATTTTTTGCTTTTTCCGCCAAATGCCCGGGTCAAACCTGCTTGTACATCGACGCCGTTTCTTCCGCCCCCTGTCATAAATGCTTGTGTGAAGCCCGTTAATCTTTCACCCCAAGTTTTTTTCAAACCGACGCCGTATTTAACGTAAGGTTTGACAGACATCTCGGGAAGCGCTATGTCATTTGCTTTAAAGTGAGTTTCATCCATTATGTTCCAAACCATGGCGACGCTTGCGTAAGGCTGCAACCCGTTTTCAAAGTTGTCGACAAATTTTAGCTCAGGCTGCGTTTGAAGTGAATACAGAGGTTCAGAATCTGTTCTTATGCCTGCGGAATTTGTATAATCATGGGTTTTAACAAATGAATATGCCGTTAACATGCTCGGTTGAATAATGAATTTGCCGTTTGCAAGTTCTAAGTTGTACCCTGTCTTTGAAGCAATTCCGCCCATAATCATCGTAAAGTCTTCATCACCGTACATTGTGCTTACCTTGCCTGCGTTTGCTCCCGAGTTAATCGTTAAGCCGGTAAAGAAATTGTTTTTATATAACATGCCTGTTAAGCCCAATGTGCCGCCGTTTTGATAAGTCGATACCCCGTCGTAATTTTGGTGTGAGCCGTTATAGCCGATGTATGCGCCCCACATGCCGTCAAATCCATGGCCTAAATCGTAAAGCTCGGAATCTCCGCCAAGGTATGTTCCGTAACCTATATTTTCAACTTTCGGGCCGTTATCTAAACCGACTTTTTCAAATGTTCCGTACGGTCTGAACCAACCTACGCCGTTTCCCGTCTTGAAACGGTATTGTCATATATGAGCCCGCTATCTGCCGCCGCATAATGATTTTTCATTTTCAAGTATTGACGCTGTTTTTTGGTCATAAGCATATATGCATCCATATTGTGAAATGTTTCATCATAAGAATTCATTTGCGCTAAATAACCCCCGACTTGTGCCGCAACATTAATCGAGCTTGCCGTAATTGTTCCGCTTTGATTTAAAATTGATGTAACCGGAACTGCTAAAGTATCATCTCCTGTATTTACGGTTGATTGCATTATTGTTTTTCCGACCGGAGTATTGATTGTGCCAATTTTGCGTATGTTGTTCCTTTAGTAGTATCGTTACTGCTGTTCGATATGTTAAACGCAAGGTCCGTTCCTGTTTTTCCGTCAATACATAAACTGCCGTCATTTGTAACGGTGCCGTTTACGTAATTTGCAACGGTATTCAACGTTCCCTTTGAATTTATCGTAACATCCGTTCCCGTATTTAGGTCCGAACCTTCTTTAAGGGTTAATGTCGTAGAATTGGCGTTACCTACGATTAATTCGTTATTGGTATTTGCATCCGATGTTATTTTTGCTTCGTTTGTCGTCCAACCGTTGTCAAAGGTTAATTTTGATATTGCAATTCTTATAGAGCGAGTTGTTGTTAATCCTTTGGCTTTCGCCACCTCTTTAATATTTATATATTCCTGTTCCAAGGTACACACACATTACAATCAAACAGGGGAAATTGGAACACCATATCCGAGCATTGTGTTGTTATGTGTACGAAAAATTAATTGAATTAATTTGCCTTATTTTTAGTAAAGCCCATAGCATAAATTATAAAGATGAGCGAGATAAAATAATATAAATCCAAAATTAAATGAAAATAAGTAAATTTCCATGAGAAGCTATCGAGGGCAAGAATCACCCAAAAGAGAAAAGCAAAAGCCCAAAGAAAATTATAAAAAATTCTTTTAATTTTAGTATTGAATGTTACGAGCGATAGAAGGTTCATAAAAGGATAATAAATTATACCGATGAAAGTTAGCATTCCAATCATACCAAATAAAGGAATGCCCATTGAATCTGCCGCTCCGTTATAAACATATTTTTCAAGATTAATCATATAACCTGAAACATAAGCGAAGCTCCAAATTAAATAAGAAATATTGATCCAAAGATAAACAAAGAGCTTTCTATTCAAAACAGTTAATTCTTTGAATTTTTTGAATTCATTAACCCTGAAGCAAGCAGAAAAAATAAGCAGAGTTATAACCCAACCCCAAATTTGGAAAATCCAATTATATATATTATATTGTGGATTTAATAAATGTTTGACCGCTTCTGATACTTCTCTTGGAGCAACGGTTTGAGCGATTTGATCTGCGAGTTCTCGGTTTGTAAAAAAGTCCGGGAAGTGGAATTGGCAACCAAATAATAAAACTAAACTTAATAATATTGCCACTAATCCAAAAAGTTTAATCGGGTTTTTATAAAAATCCTTAATTCTGCTCATCACTTGAATACTCATCAAAGCCTCCCTCTTTTCTCTTCTTATTGAGAAAATAACTTATTAATTCCAAGCCAATTATTAAAAGCATAAAATCAAAAAAGATCATAGCTATAAAATAATAAGGTTGAACCATTGCTTGCATTCTTCCTGAAATAACAAACATCTCAAAAGCAAAAGAAAAAATTGCTCCTAAAATTGCGGATAAAATATGAAATACAACAGAAACTATAACCGCAGAAAGAATGTTGGATACAAAGAAACCAATCGGTATCCAATAAATAATATATACAATTTGGAAAATAGGAAATTCCAAATAAAATGGCTTGTATCTGTAATCCATAAATTTATATTATCACAAATTAAAAAAAGAGAGCAATCCGACCTTTGCTCAAAATTTCCGACCTTTTTCTTTTTGAAAATTTCAAACAAAAAAATTGCTCTTCCGAAGTTATGTCCTCCAATTTCATCTCATTTCAAGCGAACAGAACTCAAACAGGGCAAAGGCTATGCCAATATTGCTTTTTGAGTTCAATGTCCCCCTATCCGACTTTTTTGGAAAAAAATCGGACTTTGCCTCCCATGCGATATGAGAATATATTGGAACATCCGACCGAGAAAAAGCAGACAACGAGAGCAAATGAGGCGAATTATCACTTTACCAAAAAAATATTATCATGTCCGAAAAAATACAAGCAAAAATATAAAATAAATTCTTGTTTATTTGCTTTATATTACTTTAAAAAAGATGTTTTTGACAAATATTTTTTAATTTCTTAATTATTTTGCGTATAAAAGTCTTTATATTTTAAAAGACACCAAAAATGGTGTCTTTTAAAATAGGAGAAGAAGGGATTCGAACCCTTGGTACGTTATTCACGTACGACGGTTTTCAAGACCGCTCCGATCAACCACTCCGGCACTTCTCCAAAAATATTAATCGGCTACTTTAATATTATCTTTGAAAATAATTTTTTGTAAAGACTAATTTGCAACAAAATTCAATTTCTTCAAAACTTTATCCGTAATGTCGATTCCGCCGTAGAACATAACTCTTGAATCAACTACGCTTTGAATATTGTTTTCAACCGCAACCTGTTTAATTGCGTTTGTAATTGCGGCATCAATTTCATTTTCTTTTTTAATTCTGTATTTTTCGATTGCATCTTGTTTTTGTGCAAGTTGTTTTGCGGTTTGGTCTTCAAAGTTTTTCTTTTGTACTGCAGAATCCAGCTTTTTAAATTCCTGTTCTTTATCTAAAAGAAAACGTTGAAGATCGTTTGATTTATCTTCCAATTCGCTCATGACGGTTTTTGCTTTAGAATAATTTTCCAAAAGTTCTCTGTAATTAACCGTTCCGATTGTGTCCGCAAAAACGGGCATGGTCATCAAGCTTAATAATACGGAAGCTATTAAATTTTTTTTCATTATTTTTTCCTCTGATTACAAAAACATTATATCAAATAATGGTTTTAAGTAAACCGTTTTCTTGTACGGCATGGTATTTTTGTGTATGATGATGTTCATTGGAGTTTATAAAATCATGACAAGAAGTTATTCTCAAAGAAAACCGTCCGAATATAACCGGTTTAGAACATTCTTTATATATATAACCTGTAATTGGGTTTACGGTTTATATTACAAAATTGCATGCAACCTTAAAATTAAAGGCAGAGAAAATGTGCCGAAAAAAGGGTTTTTCATTGTAGCTTCAAACCATGTGAGCGCTGTCGATCCTTTTTTAATCGTATCTGCGGTAGGCAGACCCATTGCTTATATGGCTAAAAAAGAACTGTTTGAAAATAAAATTATGAGCTTATTTTTGGATTTTTTGGGTGCTTTTGCCGTAAACAGGGATAAGCTCGACGTTTCTACCATTAAAACCGCAATCGGAATTAAGAATACCGATTGGGTTTTGGGGCTTTTTCCTCAAGGTACGAGACAAGTTGACGGAAGCATGGAAAATATTTCAAGAGGTTTTACGGCTCTCGCAAAAGCCACAAAGGCTCCGATATTGCCTGTTTTTATAAGCGGTGCGGCAAAAGATGAAAGGCATGCTTTTAAGGGGCATATGAAAATTAACATAGGAAAAATGATTCCTTTTTCGGATCCTAAAACTATGGAAGATGAGTGGATTAAGGCTGTTTCGGAACTTAACGAGGGGTAGTTTTTGTATGGGCGAAGAAAAAAAATTAAATTATAAGGATTATACGGGAAAAACCGGAAAAGATTTTAATATCTTAACGCGTCTTTACCAGATTTACGCACTGAGAATTCTTTTTATACCTCTCATTGCTTCAATCTTTTATAATTTTAAACTTACCCGTAATACGAAACTTTTACCAAATATCCCATGTATTGCCGCTGGGAATCATATTTGCTATTTTGACCCTTTTATTATGTCTTGGGCGACCAATACAAAACTTGCTTTTATGGCAAAAAAAGAACTTTTTGAAATTTCCGAGTATCTTTCGGTTAATATTTCAAGATTGGGCGGATTCCCCGTTAATCGTGAAAAACTCGAAGTTTCAACGATTAAAACCGCAAATGCGGTTTTGAAAAAAGGCTGGAGTCTTTGTATTTTTCCTCAAGGCGGAATAAGAAAAAATAAGAAAATCGAAGAAATCAACAAAGGTTTTGTCGTAATCGCAAAAATGACCAAAACTGATATACTTCCCGTTGCAATCTCGGGACTTGAAAAGTATAACTGGAATCCGTTTAAACGCCCTCTTGTCGAGGTTAAAACGGGCAAATTAATCTCATATCAACTTGATGACGATGAGATAATTCAAAACTGGAGAAAGCAAATTTCCGAATTAACAGGTTACGAATTGTTATAATTGTAATATTTTTTGGCAAATAATTTTTTTTATTGTTTTTACTACAATTGAAAACGAGATTAGTATTAACAACGAAATATGCCTTCAGTTACACCCGTATTGTCTTATTTACAAAACTCAGAAAATACTCTTCCCATGCTCTTGATAGAGGTTCCGACAACGCTCGGTCGCACTTATCAGGGGTATCAACACGGGGGTGTTCAGGAAGGCAGAGAACGAATTTGTGAAGAAACTTTAGGTGCTGCCGTTTGGCTTTTCGGTATTAAAGCGTTTAATAAAGTCGGAGATTTTATAGGCGAGAAAATACTCGGTTTAAAAGAGCTTGGAACTGATGTCGGTAAAGACTCTCTACGTGATCCTTTTTCTCATGTAAAAGATAAAAAAGCTCTTACTGCAGGGTTTAAATTTACAAAAATCGCAACGGCAACGATTTTGGGTGTTATTGCCATGGGAGGAGCCGTTCCCGCACTTAAAAAAGCTATGACCAATGCTTTCAGGGAACAACAAAACCTTCCTCCTATCCCCGATAAAAACGGTGAATATAAACAAGGTTTGGCTGATAAAATCGTTAGGTTTTTTATTAATACCGATAAAAAAACCGCTCCCGAGCCGAAAAATAATCCTGATAACGGTGATTTGTTTTCAAATTCAAATTATGTAAACATAAATCAATTTGTAGAAAAGGCAAAATCATCGGGCAATATTTCTTTTAAAGGCGGCGGTGAGCTTTTGAACGGAATTTTGCATGCTTCTCATAATCTTGAAAACGATAACGCTTGGAGACTTTTATCTTCCGATGTCGGCATGCTTGCAGGCAGGGTAGGTACGTCAAGAAATTCAAAAGAGGCAATCGAATACGGCTTTAGAGATTCCGTTTCAAGTTTCTTTTATATTTTTGCCGCTCCCATTTTTTCATCCGGCCTTAGAAAATTGACAAATACTCCGGATATTCACCCGAAAGGCGCTGAAGCAACGGGTGAGATGTTAAAAAACGTTCTTAAAGGAGCAAATCTTTCGCAATCGGGCGTTTCAAACACGTATTTTTCTTCTTCTATTATGTCTAACGAAGAACTTAACGCTCTTACGTCAAACATTAAATTCAAAGATAACGGCACAATTTGGCTTGATGAATTTAATCGTCAGACGGGAAACCTTTTTAGCGATAAAGCTCAAAAAATGTCCTTGCTCCAGCCTCAATTATTGAATGAAAGCGGAGTCAGAGCATCTGTTTTGTCAAAAAGGCAAGTTCAAGATATTATGTCAAATTCTCATACTTCGGATCCTGAATTTTTGAAATCCGCAATTTCAAGCGTTACGGACGGGAAATCCGATAATGTCCGTTCCTTTGTTTCAAGAAGCAGTCTGGAAAAAATCAGAAACAGTTTTGATGAGTACATATTCGGTCTTGAAAGATTTGCGAAAGATAAAGCGCAAAACGGTGTTATAAATGATGAAATTATTGATAAATATACTAAACACCTAAACAGAAAAAATCTTTGTTTCCACATGCTCGGAGTAGGTTTTGCAATATTCGGGCTTGCTTATCTTATTCCAAAACTCCAATATGTCGTGTCTGACATGCTGACAGGAACAAAAGGATATAATTTATCTTCCGACAATAATCAAAATAAAAATTTAACCGCCTGATATATGCTTTTCCGATTTTAATTCGTTTAACTCCTTTTAGACTTATATAAAAGGAGACAGTGTTTTGAAAAAATATCTTTTGGTTTTTTTGATATTTTTATTTTCAAAGGGGTTTTGCACCGATACAATATCGGGTAATATCAGGCATGATGATTTTGTTCAAAATAAATCGACGGTCTTTGATTTATCGAGTAATTCCCCCGTTTCGGGTGCAAAAATTTATCTTCAAGACGGCAGCTTTTCAACCGTAACTGATGATAAGGGGAATTTTAAACTTAATATAAATATTGATAAACCCCTTATTTTGCAGGTTGAAAAAGAAGGATACAGCCCCTTTTCAATTACAATTAATTCGTCCTCTCCGCTTAAAATAGGTATCGAAAAATTAAATAAAAACAAAATTATTATAGAAAAGGGCGTATTCCACCTCGGGGATAACGTTTATTCCAAGCATTCCGCTAATTGCAGTCAATTTAAAGTGAAATCGATCGGCCCTTATTATTCTAAAACTTTTTCAATAGAAAACCCTGATTATGCAAAATCTCCATATCTTGTTTTCGGTTCCGTTATCGGTCTTGATACAAAAGAAGCAAGGGAAACGGGTCAAAATTCCATAAGTACTTCATACTCTTCGCCTGCTCTTGTTATTTTTAATTCTCATACAATTGGCGAGTTGAAACTAAACGGCGATAATTTAAAAATCATAATTCCGAAAGAACTTATAAAAGAGAAAAACGAAATTGTGATAAAGACGGGTAAAAACCTGTTTCAATATACTTACACCGATTATGACGACATTGAAATTGCAAACTTAAAAATAGAATATCAAGATTATTATTTTGCCGATAAATAAAGTTTTTCGTATAAATTTTTGGCTTCAATCGTCTTAGAAACGTTATGAACTCTTATTATGTCGACATTATTTTGCATGAAATAAAAACTTGCAAGCATTGTTACATCGTCAATATCGTCATTTGATATGCTTTTTATAAATCTTTTTCTTGAAACTCCCGCAAGGGTTTCTGTTTTAAGCGAGTTAAATTCTTTAACCGATTTCATAAGTTCAAAATTTTGGTCTATATTTTTTGCAAAGCCGAATCCGACATCGGTAATTATTCTGTCATTACTTATTCCGTTTTCGTTAAGAAGAATAATTTTTGATTGAAGAAAATTAAAAACTTCTTTTTTTAAATCGTTATATGTATCTAAAGCGTCCATATTGTCGGGATTACCTTTGGAATGTACAATGCAAATTTTAACATCGAAGTTTTTTATAACTTCAAGCATTTTTGGGTCAAAATTCATTCCCGATACATCGTTTATGATATCGGCTCCTTCTTTTATCATGATTTCTGCCGTTTTATGGTGTCTTGTATCAATTGAAATCGGTATATTTTCTTTTTTTAATTCTCTTATAACGGGCAAGAGCCTTTCAATTTCCGTTTCAAAGGGAATTTCCTTTCTGTTCGGCGCCGTTGATTCCGCTCCTATATCAATAATATCTGCTCCTTCATTAATTAATTTCTTGCCATGAGCTATTGCTTTTTTGGGGTCTATAAATTTTCCGCCGTCCGAAAACGAATCTTCGGTTACGTTTAAAATGCCCATAATTTTGGGGCAATAGCACTTTTTGTTTCCGATTAAAGATAATATTTCATCCGATAAAATATTTAGATTAAATTGTTGTTTTTGAAGTGAAAATGCAACTTCTTCAATCTGTTTAAGACTTCCCGATAAAATTAAATCGGAGCTTTCGGTCGTTCTTAATAAAACTCCTTTATGAACGGCCGCATCGCACCCTTTCGACAGTGCCGTTTCTTTTATAATCGTTGAAATGTGGGGTTTGATATCCGAAATTTTAATGTTTAAAAATTCGTGTTTTTTAACCCCTTCTGATATATATCTTAAATCAAAACCGATTTTTTCGATTTCTTCTTTTATATTTTCAGAATTAATTATTTTTACATTAAATTGCATTTAATTATTTTACGGGTACAATAATAAAATGCAACAGTAAATTCAAATTAAGGAGATTATAAAATGACTACCGTTAAATTGGAAGCAAAAGACAGAGAACAAGGTTTAAATCCCCGTCAATTAAGACAAAAAGGGCTTCTTCCCGTCACAGTATACGGAAAAGACTTAAGCTTGAATATCGTTCTTGATACTCATGCGTTTAAAATTGCTTATGCAAAAGATAAAGAAACCTCTTTTGAAATCGACTACAATAACAAGACATATTCAACCGTTACAAAAAATGTTCAAATAAACTATGCAACGTCCGAAATTATGTCCGCAGAATTTGCAGTTGTAAAATAGGTTAATTTTCTTCGTCGAGTTTTGAAATATATAATTCGGCATAGTTATTCAATGTGTTTATAACATGTGAATAACGTTCCATTCTTAGCTTCAGCCAGCCAAGCATAGGGTTAGAACCGGTTATTTTAATAATTCTTGTCTGGGTGAAGCATTTTTTCTTCGCCGAATACCCTTCTTCAAAAAACATTTGGTATTTGCAGTTTAATTCGTCGATTAAACCAAGCAGAGTTTGAAGCCAGGCGTCCTGAAGCTCGTCGTTGTCAATTCGATACTCTAAGTACATTTTTATTGCTCCTTGCCTTGTTAGGGCATTTTAGTTTGCGTTTTTCGGTTAAAAAGGGGTATAATTTACTTGGTTAATACTTTAAAAATGGCGTGACATCAATTACAATACCAAATATAATAATAGCATATTTCATGAGGGATTATAATGGGTAAAGACAAGGTTTGTGAAGTTTTATTTCAATCCGGTGACAAGGTTTTCGACTGTGTTGTTGCCGATTCCTTTTTTACTAAATTGACAGGCATTATGTTTCAAAAGAAATTTTCCTATAAAGCCTTATTGTTTCGTGATTGTTATTGGATGCACTCATTTTTTTGTTTTGTAATATTTCATATCGTCTTTTTAGATGAAAACTTTAATGTAATTGAAACTTTTTACAATGTTAAGCCGAATAAAATTCTTCCTCCCGTTTGGGGTGCAAAATATGTGATAGAATTTTTTGACGAGTCTTATAAATTTAATAAGGGCGACAAATTAAAGGTTAATTTCAATTAATGAAAGATATTGATAAAAATGTTCTCTCTCAAGTTAAGCTCATGCCGAAACTTCCCGGTTCTTATCAGTTTTACGATAAGGACGGCAACGTTATTTACGTCGGAAAGGCAAAAAATTTATTTAACAGGGTAAGAAGTTATTTTGTTTCAAATAATTCAATAAAAGTTAATGTCATGGTTCCAAAAATCGCAAAGATAGAGTGCATCGTGGTTGACAATGAAGTTGAAGCTTTAATTTTAGAATCGGAACTGATTAAAAAATATAAGCCCAGATATAATATTCTTTTAAAAGACGATAAAAAATTCCCCTATTTTGTGATAACGGATGAAGATTATCCTAGAATTACGGTTGTAAGAAAAGCTAACAGAAATCCCGTCAAAGGTAAATATTTCGGACCTTACACCGATTCAAGGGCAATGTGGGCAACACTTGAAGTTATACAAAAAGTTTTTCCTTTAAAAAAATGCAAAACCCCTAAATTTAATTCCCGTCCATGCCTGTATTACGATATGGGTCAATGTATGGCGCCATGTCAAAGACTTGTTTCTTCCGAAGAATATAAAAAGGTTATAAAAGATGTTGAGCTTTTTTTAACCGGAAGAAAATCCGAACTTTTAAAAATCATAGAGCAGCAAATGAAAAATGCTTCCGACAATTTAGAATTTGAAAAAGCCGCAAATTACAGAAACTCTTATAATGACATTGTAAAAACCATGGAAAAGCAAAAAATAGTTTCCGAAAAAACATCCGTTAATGCCGATTATTTGGGTGTCATAAGCGAAAACGACATATTTTGCGCCGCAATTTTGGAAATTCGTGACGGATGCTTGATTAATAAAAAAGATTTTGATTTTACCGGTGTTTCAACCGAATTTTCTTTTGATGTCAATGAAGTTATTAAAGCGGTTATGAGAGAATATTACTCAGTTTTGTCCGATACCGATATACCGAAAAATATTATTGTACACGAAGTTCCGTCCGATAAATCTTTATACGAGCAATGGCTTACGACAAGAAAAGGCGCCCCCGTTAAAATAATTTCCCCTAAAACCGAAAAAGACAGAGAAATTTTAGAGCTTGCGGGAAAGAACGCAGTTTATAATTTAGAACAGATAAAATTAAAGAATTTAAGGGAAATACAGGATGATTATAACGTTGTAGGCGGCTACATAATGGAAAAGTTGGGGCTTAAAAAATTTCCCCATATAGCAGAGTGCTATGATATTTCACATATTCAAGGAACAAATACCGTTGCGTCACAGGTTGTTTTTGAAAACGGAGTTCCGAAAAAAAGTCTGTACAGAAAATATAAATTAAAAACAATTGAAAAAGGCGAAGTGAATGACTTTAAATCCATGAATGAAATTCTTTTGCGCCGTTTTAAAAGAATTGCCGAAAAAAAAGATTATGTTCCGGATCTTATTATAATTGACGGCGGCAAAGGACAATTGTCGAGCGCAAAGGCGGCTATGGACAAATTTAATCTTAAAATTGATATGGTTTCTCTTGCAAAAAGAGAGGAAGAAGTTTTTATTATCGGAAAATCCAATCCTGTCGTTTTTTCAAAAACTTCAAGCGCACTTCATTTTTTTCAACAAATAAGAGATGAAGCCCACAGGTTTGCAATTACATTTCATAGAAAACTCCGCTCCAAAACCATGTTGGAGTAAGTCGTTCGGATAAAAAAAATTTTCAGGGGTTTTTATTTTATTGAAAAGTGATATAATTATTTTGGGTAAAATATAGGAAAAGATAATGAATTTCAGGCATGGTTCTCTAGAGAGTATAATACTCGGCGCTTTATGGGAATTGGAAGCGGAAGGTATGTATAAAAATTCTGTAAAGGACGTTTTTGATTATATAAGCTCGTCGGAAAAAACAAAGCGTGCTTATACGACAATAAAAACCGTTATGGACAGATTATACGAAAAAGAAGTTTTAATAAGAATTAAGCAAGGCAAAAAATTCTTTTACAGAACGGCTTATTCAAACACCGATGTTGTTTCCAATGCTCTTAAAAAAATTGCTCTCCAATATTGTAATTCGGATATGAATAAATTAATTCAAATTGCAAGGTCTATTCAAAGCGATTTTGAGAGAGAAGTTGCAAATATTAATGTTTAAGGCTTTATTTTGAGTAATATAATCGAGGATAGAATTAAAGTTTCAAAGCTCATTTTTGACGTTTTGCTCGAAAAATCATCCGTACTTGAAGCTTTAAAAAATTTTCCGAAAGACTCGGTTGACGCTTCCGTAAATACATGCTTTCATATTCTTGTACACTATGAGTCGGATGCGGACATTAGAAAAAAAGATATTCTCTACAAAGAAGTTCAGGAGGATTTTTTGATTGAAACCGCACAAACTTTATCAAAAGGTAATCCTTTGCCTGCAAATATCATAGCAGAATATAAGGAATTTTACGGTTCCGATTTGTTTTATAAAAAACCCACAAGCGAGAATTTATTAAAAAGGCTTTTAAAAAGTATAAATTTATGAAAAAAATCCATGCTCAAAATTCAATCGAATTTATAGTTATAGTTGTATCTTTGATTATGTTTGCCTTGCTTGCAACAGATATTGCTCTTTATTACAGGCAAACTTATTTGGTGCAGACAATAGCTGATGAAACATTACAAAAATTGTCCTCTGACGGTACATGTTCCTCCTCGGACGAAGTAAAGAATTACCTTTCTTCGGTTGTAAGAAGTTTTTATAATTTACATAGCGGAAATATTCCTTCTTTCATAACAAGAAATGTCGTAGCAAAATACCCGGGCTACATTTTTATTTCCGAAAATTCCAAGGGCGGTGAGGGTGAGTACGTCTTTTCCGTTATTTGTAAAAATTCCGCTTCTCCGATTATGACCAATTTTTCATACAAATATAAGGGTTTATTTATTTTTAAATCAACCGCATACATAAATTCTAATCCTGCCGTAAATAATATTTATTATTAAAATATTGCCCGTTTTAATTTAAAATGCTACTATATAGAAAATTTTAAGGAGCTTAAGGTAAGTGGAATCTGTTGATATAATTATTCCGGTATTTAATGAAGAAGATACCATTGAAAATATTTTAGAAATTGTAAATAATGTTGATTTTTGCGGATTAAGAAAGAATATTATCGTTGTAGACGATTATTCAACCGATTCAACAAGAACAATTTTAAAAAAATACGAAGACAAATTTAAAATAATCTATAAGGATAAAAACGGCGGAAAAGGTTCTGCGGTATCCGTCGGTTTTCAAAACGCAACTTCGGATATTGTTTTAATTCAAGACGCCGATTTGGAATACGACCCGAATGATTATGTTAAACTTGTCGAACTTTTAATGAAGGATGAAGCCGACGTTGTTTTCGGCTCACGTTTTTTAAATAATCCGTTTAAAAATTTTATGGTTTTATCTTTCCTTGCCAATAAATTTTTAACATGCCTTACAAATATTCTCTACGGTACGAAATTAACCGATATGGAAACATGTTACAAAGCTATGAAAAGAGAGTTTGTGGAAGGCATTACCATAAAATCAAGAAAATTTGATTTAGAGCCTGAATTAACCGCAAAACTTGTAAAAAAAGGTGCAAAATTTAAAGAGCTCCCGATTTCTTATAATGCCAGAAATTATGAAACCGGTAAAAAAATTACGTATAAAGACGGAATTATGGCAATTTGCGCTTTATTTAAGTACAGGTTTGTTGATTAATGGAAGAATTTAACCCCGATTTTTTCGACGGCAAATTTAAACATTATACCGTTATGCTAAAAGAAGCCGTCGATATTATGGAAATTGAAAAAAATCCCGACGGAATATATATTGATGCTACTTTGGGCGGTGGCGGACACAGCGGATATATTTTATCCAAGTTATCAAAAAAAGGTAAATTAATTTCTTTTGATGTTGATATTGAAGCAATCGAAGCTGCTAAAAATCGTTTGGGAGATTATCCGAATTTTTTTCCGGTAAACAGAAGCTATACGGAGATTAAAGATGTATTACACGAATTCGGAATTGAAAAAATAACGGGTGGAGTCCTTTTTGATTTGGGCGCTTCGTATAATCAACTAACATCATGCTCCAGAGGATTCAGTTTTAAAAAGGATTCTCCTTTGGATATGAGATTTAATCTTAATCAAGATTTGACGGCGCATGAAGTTATTAACAAATATTCCGAAAATGAACTGGTTGAAATTTTTTCAAAATATGGAGAAGAACATTTTTCTAAACGCATTGCAAAAGCAGTTGTAAACAACCGTCCGATTAATTCAACTTTACAATTAGCGGATTTAATCGTTAAGTCAACCCCAAAAGTAAAATCTGCCATACACCCTGCCACAAGGGTTTTTCAGGCATTAAGAATTGAAGTAAATAAAGAGTTGTTAAATTTTGAAAATACTCTTAATGATGTGATTACTTTATTATCCGATGGTGGTATAATAAGTGTGTTGACTTTTCATTCATTAGAAGACAGAGTTGCAAAGCATTATTTTAAGGAATTTTCTAAAACTTGCAGGTGTCCGCTTCACCAAATCAAATGCAATTGCGGCGGAAAAAAACTTGAAATACTGACAAAAAAACCGATTTATTGTTCTGAAGATGAACTGAGAAAAAATCCTCCTTCAAGGAGTGCAAAATTAAGAGCGGCAAGAAAAGTTAACGACTAGGAGCGAAAAGTTTTGAATTCTAATAAAATTAACAATAATACCGATTCTAAGATGAGAAGTTCAAATACTTCCGTAAACTCTGCTTCAAATCCCGTAATGTATACTCCTTATGAGAAAAAAGACAGATATAAATACGGCGGCTATTCTTCTACTCGGTCCAATTCGGTTATTAACGGTTATTTTGTTAAAGAAAAGTCTTATAAAGAGATTATTATTTCAAGAATTAATACCGCTCTTTGCTGTATTTTAGGCTTTTTCGTCATGGTTTGTCTTATCAGCTATTATTTTGTCGTTCAAAAAGAAATCGAGCTTCGCAAAATTACAAAGGCAACAATTGCGCTTAATTTGGATAATTCGGACATGCAAAATACTTTGGATAACCTACAATCGTTTTCAAACGTTGATTTTCAGGTTTCAAAATTAAATATTTTGCAGCGTGCTAAAAAAGTTATTGAGCTTCCTGCTGCCGATTTACCCAGCGTAAATTACGATAAAGCAAAGCAGGATGATATCGTGAATACTTATTTAGGGTATTAATTTTTATTTAAAGGGGTGGGGAGAAAAAATTGCATAAGCAAAATAAAAGACAATTTGAAACAAGGATTGGCTGCTTGCAGTTTGTTCTTAATGCGTGTATTTTTCTTCTTTTGGGATATCTTTTTTTAACTCAGGTTTTTGATATAAGAGGATATAAAGACAGGGCAAAATACCAAAGAACCTTAACTCCGTTTGTTTTAAGAGGCGGTATTGTTGACAGAAACGGCATAAAGCTTGCTTCTGACGATACTTCTTTTAATCTTTATGCTCATCCTCAATATTACGATAATTCACCAAGCGAGCTTGCGCAAACTTTATCGCCTTTATTGAACATGCCTGAAGGTGAGCTTGAAAAAAAACTTTCTTCGACAGATTCCGTTATTCTTTTGAAAAAAGGAATAGACAGGAAAACTGCCGATAAAATAAAAGAATTGAGATTAAGAGAACTTTCTTTTGAAGTTAAGAATAAGCGTGTTTATCCTCAAGGCTCTTTAGCTTCGCATGTTTTAGGGTTTTATAATCCCGATGCCGATATGGCGGGCGGTGTTGAATATGTTGCAGGGGATTATCTTAAATATATTGATAAATCAATTCGATATGAAAAAACTCCAAACGGCGATATAATATATAATTTATCTCTTGATCCCGAGGATGTAAGTACTCCGGCAGTTGGGAAAACTTTGCAGTTGACTATTGATTCTGCAATTCAGCATATTTGCGAAAAATATCTGACACAGATGATTCAAAAAACAAATGCGCTTCGTGGTGCGGTTATAGTTATGGAACCTAAAACCGGCGATATTTTGGCTTTTGCCGTTTACCCGAATTATGATCCCAATAATTATTCAAAATATTCTTTATTGGAAATGAAAAACTGGGCATTAACCGATGTTTATCCTCCGGGGTCAACCTTTAAAATCATAACGGTTGCTTGTGCCTTTTTAACCAATAAAATTACTAAAAACGAAAAAATAATGGATACGGGCAAAATGAAAGTCGGCTGGTGGGAAATTTTAAACTACGATTACTACGATAAAGGTGCCCCGGGGTTGATTGACCTTGTCTACTTATTTCAACACTCAAGCAATATTGCAAGTATTAAAGTTGCTCAAAAAATGTCGTCGGAAGAATTTTACGATGCGTTGCAATTGTTCGGCTATGGTCAAAGAACGGGAATTGACCTTCCGGGTGAATCAACGGGATTATTGTCTAAACCTTCAATGTGGGATACCGCAATGCATGCATCAATGGGATACGGTTACGGCTCATCGGTTACCGCAATTCAAATGGCTGCTGCGGTTAATGCCATTGCTAATGACGGTGTTTGGATAACTCCTCATGTAATTAAATATTCCGATGATTCTGCAAAAGAAAAAGTCATTAAAAGAAGAATCATGACCGAAGAACAAGCACATGATCTCAGGGATATACTTGTTAAATCAATAGATTTATCTGCTTCGAAAATGGACGATTATCAAATTGCGGCAAAAACAGGTACTTCAAGACGTCCGAACGATAACGGGGTTGGTTATTCAAATAAGGTTTATGCTTCAATGATAGGCTTTCTGCCTGCAAGCAACCCTAAAGTTACGATTTATGTTGTTATTGACTCTGCTCAAAAAGGCGCCGTTTGGGGTTCAACCGTTGCTGCACCGGTTTTTCGTGACGTTGCAACCGAAATTATTCGTATTTTAAATTTGAACCCTGATAAAGAAAATCCCAATCCCCTAAAAAAATCTAAAAACTGATATTTACATGTCTTTTAAACAGTCGTAGAATATATTTGATATTTAGTGAGGGTATAATATGGAATTAGCTGAAATTATTAATCATATTGAATATAAAGATGTCTTAAATTTTAAAAATATTGATATAAAAGGTATTTCCTATAATTCAAATACAATTAAAAGTCATGAACTTTTCGTATGTTTGAAAGGCGAACATGTTGACGGTCATAATTTTGCTCAAAGTGCCTTTGAAAAAGGCGCTGTTGCAATTATGTCGGAATTTCCTTTAAATATTGAAATTCCTCAAATTATTGTTGATTCTACCCAAGAAAAAATTTCCGATCTTGCCGCACTTTTTTATCACAATCCTTCTTATTCTTTGAATTTATTCGGAATTACGGGTACTAACGGAAAAACTACCGTAACTCACCTTGTTCAAAAAATCTTTGAACATGAAAATAAAAAATGCGCTCTTATAGGAACTTTAGGGTATAAATTAAATTCTACCTCGGATTATCTTGAAGCAAAACATACAACTCCGCAGGCGCCTGAACTTCAAGCAACTTTATCCACAATTTTAAATTCCGATATTTCAAACGTTGCAATGGAAGTATCTTCCCATGCGCTTGAACAGTTTAGGGTTAAAAATTGCAAATTTAAAGGTGCTGCTTTCACTAATTTAACTCAGGATCATCTTGATTTTCATATTACAATGGAAAATTATTTTAAGGCTAAAGCAAAATTGTTTTCCGGGCTTCAAAAGGGCTCTTTTGCCGTTATTAATAAAGATGATAAGTATGCCTCAAAATTTTTGTCCGTTATAAATAATGATGTTGATGTTTTAACGTACGGCGTTAAAAATGAATGTGACCTCTCCGCAGGAGATATTGTGTTTACATCTCGAGGAGTATCTTTTAATTGTTGTTACAAAGATGAAAAAATTCCGATTAAATTAATGTTAAACGGAATGTTCAGCGTATATAACGCACTTTGTGCAATAGGGGTCGGGCTTAAGTCCAATATTCCTTTAAAGTCCTGTATTGAAGCTCTTGAAGCTACTAAGTCCGTTGCGGGAAGGTTTGAAATCGTACACTCCGATCCTATGGTAATTGTTGATTATGCTCATACGCCGGACGGACTTGAAAATATTTTAAGAGCCGCAAGAGAATTAACGCCAAAAGATGCGGAATTAATTTGTTTATTCGGCTGCGGCGGTGACAGAGACGCTACAAAAAGACCGAAAATGGGACTTATTGCGCAATCTTTGAGCGATAAAATCGTTGTTACGTCTGATAATCCACGTTCTGAAGATCCTCAGCAAATTATAACGGATATTTTATCCGGTCTTAAATTAATTAATCCAAAAACCGTTTTTGTTGAACCTGACAGAAAGCTTGCAATTGAATTGTTAAAGAAAATTTCAACCGATAAGGATGTTTTAATTGTTGCGGGTAAAGGGCATGAGGATTATCAAATTTTAAAAGACAAGACAATACATTTTGATGATAGAGAAGAAGTTCAAAAAGTATTTAATTCTTAAACCTTTAAAATATTTTTATCTTGTAATAGAATATTATTATGCAAACAATCGAGGAAAAATTAATCATACAAGGCGGCTACCCTCTAAAAGGCGAGGTTAGCATTTCAGGCGCAAAAAATGCGGTCTTAAAGTTGATGGCGGCAAGTTTGCTTCCAAACGATATTTCCGTTATTAAAAATGTTCCGTGTCTTTCCGATGTTGAAATTATGATTGATGTTCTCCAAGAATTGGGTGCCGTTATTGATTATGATAAAACTAACGGCGTTCTGACAATTGACTCAAGAAACATAACAAGCGTTGTCGCTTCCGATATTTTCGTTTCAAAAATGCGCGCATCTTTTGTTGTTTTGGGTCCTTTGGTAGGGAGAATGAGGGAAGCCTGCGTTGCCATGCCCGGCGGTTGTCAAATCGGCGAAAGACGTGTAAATTTTCATATTAAGGGTTTGCAATCCATGGGTTGTAAATGTGACATTAAAGACGGTTATGTTTATGCTGTTGCAAACGAATTAAAAGGTGCCGAGATTTGCTTTGACATACCTTCTGTCGGCGCTACCGAAAACATTATGATGGCTGCCGTCTTGGCTGACGGTGTTACCGATATTAAAAATGCCGCTCAGGAACCCGAAATTGTCGATTTGGCAAATTTTTTAAATACAATGGGTGCTAAAATTGAAGGTGCGGGCACAAATAATATTATAATAACAGGTGTTAAGCAGGAAGATTTGCATGGCGTTGAACATACCACAATACCTGACAGAATTGAAGCCGGAACCTATATGTCCGCAATTATCGCAACCGGCGGTCATGCTTACATTAAAAACGTCTATCCCAATCATCTGACCATATTTACGGGTAAACTTCTTGAAATGGGCGCTAAAATTAAACTTGTTGAACCTCATACCATGGAAGTTTCTTCAAATGAAAGACTTCATGCCATGAATTTTATAACTCAACCGTATCCGGGGTTCCCGACCGATCTTCAGGCACTTGCAATGACTTTGCTTTCGACTGCTCTCGGGATTTCTGTCGTAACGGAGAGCCTTTATGAAAACAGGTTTATGCATGTAAGCGAACTTTGGAGAATGGGTGCTAATATACGATTAAATAATAATCATGCTATAATAAAAGGAGTAGATTCTCTTTTTGGCACAGATGTTAATTGTACGGACCTCAGGGCAGGCGCAGCGCTTGTTGTAGCCGCACTAAGCGCAAAAGGCGAATCTGTTATAAAAACTTTGCGTCATATCGACAGGGGTTATGAAAAATTCACCTATAAGCTCTCATCCTTGGGCGCAAACGTAATAAGAGTTCCTGTTGATTATCAAAACGATGAAATTATTCAAAAAACATTAGTTTAGCGAGGGTAAAATGACTGAAACCAAACAACCGAATTATAAAAGATGGTACGATTACGATCCTTTACTTTTACAGGTTGTTGAATTGTTGCGTTCTTACCCTGATGAATTAAAATCGCAAGCCGTCATTTTTCTTCAAAAAGTTGAAGAAAGAGTTTCAAAAGAAGCAATCGACCGATTCTATTCCGTCGTTAAACCGATGATTAAAGGAAACAGGTGGTACGATAAAGATCCTGTTTTGTCTTTAACTATTGAACTTTTAAGAGTTGTTCCGAGAGATATTCAACGTCAAGCTGCAAATAATTTTATTGACATTCTAAACTCTCATGGCGTTGTTGTTGAAAAAATCGCCGAATAAACCTTTAAAATCCTTTTTGACCATACTCTTGTTTTTAATATTCTCCTTAATTAAATTTTCTCTGACTTTTAATTTGCAATATTGCATAAAATTTTTTAAGTTAAGCTGTTCTTTATATTCTTTTTTATATTTTTCATCCCATTTAATTAATTCGTTTATTAAAAACAGGTTTTCTTTCTCGGTTTCACAGTCAATATAACAGGATACGTCGTTTTCTATTTTAAGTTTATTTTGAATTTCGTACAATTTTTCTCTTAATTCCTTTTTTCTCCTTTGTAATGATGAATATTTTTCCATGCAAATCGGGCAGTTCCTTAAATGTATTGCTGTTTTTTTCATGGTTTTTCTTTCTAAATCATAGTGAATAAAACCGATTAAATTGTTTTGCGCTTGAGCGCAGCTTAAATATCCTTTTAACATTTTTACTCCATAAGGTTTTTAATTTCTTCTTTTAAATATTTTCTCGCTCTTGAAATTCTTGATTTTACCGTTCCGATTTCGGTTTTTGTAATTTTTGAAATTTCATTGTAACTTAATCCGCCGAATTCTCTCATTATAAGAGCGTTCCTGTATTGTTCTTTAATGGAACAAAGTCCCTTTTTAAGTGCGTATAATGCTTCATCGTTCATACATTTTTCAATAGGTGAATTTTTTTCATCTTTTATATCATCTTTACAATCACAAATATTCTCAAAATTTTTATTTTTCAGTTTTTTGTTTTTTCTGACGTAATCGTAATATTTATTCATCGTTATTTTACTTACCCATGATTTATATGATTTCGGATTTTTTAATTTTTTAATATTTTTTTGTATTTTAATTAACACGTCCTGAACGATGTCGTAAAGGTCTATATTATCATTGGGGATAAAATATAATGACGATATAATTTCTTTTTCCGTTTGTCTTAAAAGTTCTTCAATTGCTCTGTTGTCGCCTGCTATGGCGTTTTTTATCAAATATAAATTATTCTTCATATTTAATATTATGTGTTTTAAATTATTTTTTTTATCGGCTTTAAAAACAATTTAGTCGGGTATATTATTTTTCTTTTTAATTTGAAAAACCGGTTTTTTGAAATCTTAAAATATTTTTTACAAAGACCGTTATTGATAATACTGCTGCGGATAATATTCCGAAAGCAAGCCCAATCCAGAACCCCGATAATTTTTGATTTAATATAATTCCCAAAAATATTCCGATTGGAATGCTTATGAAAAGGTGGCTTATATTCATTATTATAAAAACTTCTTTTGTTTTTTTAATTCCTTTTAATGCACCGGTAAACAACCCTTGCAGGCAATCAAAAACCATATACGAACAAATAACGGGCATTACTTTTATTGCGGCGTTTATAACATCCGTATCCTTTGAGAAAAATGAAATTAAGGGATATTTCAAATATGTATACAGCATGACTATAAAAATCGAATATCCTAAAATAAAATAAAACGAAGCCAGCGAGTAATTTTTCATCATTTTTAAATTTTTGGCGCCGTTAGCGTATCCTACTTTTATTGATAAACTTTGAGCCATTGAAAAAGGGAGCATATACGATAAACTTGCATACATTAAAATTATTTCATGCGCTGCGGTATAATATGTTTCAAACCTTCCTATTATAACCGCTACCAAGTTAAAACCGAGAAATTCCGTAAATAATGCTCCGCCAATCGGTAAACCTGTTTTAATTATTTCTTTTAAATAATTTTTTGTGTTTTTATATATACTCCTTTTAAAAAATTTTGCGGTTGAAATTAAAAGAATTATTCCAAGCATAAATCTTACGATTAAACTCGATATTGCAAGTCCCGTTGTTCCAAATCCCCTTAATTCCCCGTATCCGAACACGAACAGATAATTTAACGAAAGATTTAAAATAACTCCAAAACCCATTAAAATATTCGGAAAAATTACTTTTTCAACACTTTGTAAAAATTCTTTCAATCCTGCGTATAAAAATATTCCAAATACCGAAAAGGCGGAAATTACCGTATAAATTATTACGTCGTCAATAATTAAAGGGTTTATGCCTGATATTTTAATTAAAGGAACAAATAAAATCGTAATCAGAAAAAAAACAAGTCCTAAAATTTGAGTAAATATAACCGTAATTCCATAATATTTTTTTGATGATTTCTTTTCTCCCCTATAATTTGATAAAACAGGTGTTATTGCACTCAATATGCCTAATCCCGCTATTATGACAACCATAAAAATTGCGCTTGCAACGCTAATTGCGGCAAGTGCTTCGGTATTATATTTTCCTGCAACATATACGTCCCCGATATTTATTAACATGTGTCCCACATTGCCTAACAATATCGGTATTGAGAGTTTTAAAAGTTCTTTTATATTTTGCTTTAACATCTAAAACATTAATTCCGGATTTAAAATATTATTCGGGTCGAAAACTTTTTTAATTTTTTTCATATACTCGTACGCTCCTTTATCTAAAGCCATATTGAGATATTGTTTTTTTTCATACCCTATCCCATGCTCTCCGGATAACGTTCCGTTGTATTGAATTGCAAGTTCAAACAGCTTATCTTTTACCGTATTTAGCCTTTTTACCTCATCTTTATCTCTAAAATCTACGGGAAAATTCGGATGAATATTACCATCCCCTGCATGACCCATTATGCAGACGGTTAAATTGTTTTCTTTGCAGAGTTTTTTAATTTCTTTTGTGATTTGAACTATATTTTCCCTCGGAACAACAATATCTTCCGTTATAACGTTCGGTTTTAACTTTGTGCAGCAAGCGTAAGCCGATCTTCTTGCCATCCAGATTTTTTCGGCTTCTTCTTCCGTTTTGGCTTGGATAATATTTTCCGCATTTGAATTTTTTAAAATTGTTTTTAATTTTTCCGTTTTTGCTTCAACATCTTCCTTCGAGCCGTCCAATTCAATCATAAGCATGCCTTCTTTTGAAAGCCAGCCTTGAGGATTGAATTTTTCAATCGTATCAATCGTGTTTTTGTCTATTAAATCAATCGTTGAGGGGGTTATAAGCGAATTTATAATGTTATTTACGGCTTGTGCGGAATCTTCCAGCGAATTAAAATATGCCATTGTAAGAGATTTCGATTCGGGTTTTGTGATTAACTTTAAGGTTGCTTTTGTAATTATTCCCAATGTTCCTTCAGAACCCGTAAACAAGTTTGTTAAATTATATCCCGTTACGTTTTTTGCAACGTTTTTTCCTGTTTCTATAATTGTTCCGTCAGCCAATACTACTTCAAGATTAATTACATAATCTTTCATTGTACCGTATTTGAAGGCCCTCGGACCTCCCGAAGATAAACTTATTCCGCCCCCTATCGTTGATACTTTTAAGTTCGACGGGTCAGGCGGAAAAAACAAACCAAAACGGTCAACTGCTTTTTGTAGTTGACCGACGATAACACCGGGATACACTATTGCTGTAAGATTTTCTTTGTTAATTTCAAGTATTCGGTTCATCTTGGAAAAATGCACCACGATTGAATTTTCCACAGGCTTACAGCCTGACGTGTGGCATGTTCCCGAACCTCTTGAAATTATTTTCATACCGTATTTGTTTGCAACTTGAACTATTTTTGCAACTTCTTCCGATGATTTCGGAAACGCCGCAATTTTAGGCAAAATCACATTATCCTTAACGGGCGCCGTATCGTATGCGTACGGATATAATTCAGCCCTGTCGGTTAATATTTCTATATTTGCTTTTTTCAAGTCCGATATCGGTGTCATACCGATATTATAGTTGAAACATTTTTAGTTTGCACATTTTATGAAACTAAGTGGATTGCTCCTTGTTGAATGTCTTGCGATACTGCTTGACCGAGTGCCTGATATTCTGCTCTTGCTGCGGCAAGTTGTGTTTCAACCTGTTCCTGTTCAAGCTGCAATTGGGTTTCTGCTTGGTTTACGGCTTCTTGCATTGCTTGTTCTTTTGCAGAGAACATTGAATTTTGTATCATTTGACTGTACATTAATGACATTTGTTGTTGTTGTAATTGCGTATTGTATTCCGCTAAACCTGCCGCATCGGTTGCTCCGCCGTACGTACTTGCTAATGTTGCATTGTTTGTTGCAAAAGTATTTTGCAAGTTTGCCATTGCTTGATTTTTTTCTACTCCCAATGCTTGTTCTGCGTATGATGACGAATCGTACATCGATTGGAGCTCTTGACTTATGTTTACAAGTCTTTGTTCCAAATTGTTGATTCTTTGTTTCAGCGTCATCTTCCTTAATGATAATGCTGCCCAGCCCATAGTGTTTCTCCTCTTTCTTTCTAGTGTTACTCGTTATTTTTGGTGTTATACTAAACTGATTGTACTTTGTTTGATATCTTGACTTACCGCTTGGTCTAACTGTTGAAGCTCTGCTCTTGCTGCTTCAAGTTGTGTTTCCATTTGTTCTTGTTCCAGTGATAAGTATGTTTGTTTTTGATTTACTTTGTCTTGAAGGATTTTTTCTTCTTGAGTGAATATCGAGTCAATCATCATTTTGTTGTAGATGTAATCTAAGTTTGATTGTTGAAGTTGAACTTGATATTCATAAAGGTCTTGAACATCTGCATCGCCGTTATTAAAGCCTTGAGCAATGTTGCTGATGTTGTCCGAGTAGTCGTTCATCAGAGAATTATAAGCTTCTTCTTTGTTGATACCGATTATTCTCTCCTCGTATGCGGAGCTGTTGGCTAAACTCTGTTGCTCTTGACTCAACTTGGTTAATCTGTGTTCTAATGCCGATACCTTTTGAGTCATAACCATTTTTCTGAGCGACAGTGTTACCCAGCCCATCGGTTATCTCCTCTTTCTTATTTTCTCTCTTGATTAACTTTTAATCTCTCGTACATTTATATAAAAAAAATATACTTTGTAAAATTGCCTTTTTATTTTCAGTTTGTGAACTTTTGTAAAGATATATATTAAATATGAAATCAGTATATACTTTTTGTTTTTATATAAATGTAGACAAAAAGCTTTGATTCCCTTAATTTACTTAACTTACCAATAATTCTGACATTTGATATAAAGCCAATTTCGGCTACGGACTTATGGAGAAAAAGGTACAAAATCGGATTTTAATTAATCCGATTTTTTATTTATTTATACTTTTGATATATAATTTTTCTATGAAAAATATTATTTGCATATCGGGAAAACAATATTCGGGAAAAGATACTCTTGCAAAAATTTTGCTCGAAAATCTTCCGAATTTTAAAAGAGTAGGAATTGGCGATTCGATTAAAATTGAATACGGCAAAATCCACAATCTCACGTTTGACGTGATTGAAAAAAATAAAAGTCTGTACAGAACGGGTTTAATTGAACTCGGGGATAAGGGAAGAAAAATCGACCCCGATTTTTGGCTTAAAAAAATTCTTGAGCTTGATTATGATGTTATTATTCCTGATGTGCGTTTAATTCACGAAATAGAGATTTTTAAACAATACGGTGCTTATTTAATTCGTGTGGAGTCAAGTTTTGAAACAAGGTCAAAAAGGGGCGTTATAACTAATGCAAATGATTTAACGGAAACAGCGCTTGATGATTATAAAGGATTTAATTATGTTATTGAAAATAATTCCGATTTTAATTGCTTAATTGAAAATTCAAAACCTTTATTAAAAATCCTTAAAACTAAATTTTAATCTGTTTGAATTATTCCGGATTTTGAAACGAATTTGTAATATGGTTTATAAATTCGACAACCTGAACAAAATATTCAATGTCGGCTTCGCCGTTAATGATAATATCCGAAAATTCCATTGCGGGCTGAATATACTTTTTGCCTGCTTCTTCGATATAGTTCCAATGTTTAAGAGCATTTTCCATATCTTGATTTCTTGATTCCGCTCTGTTTAAAAATCTTTTTCTTCTCGTTTTTTTTGTTGTATCCACATAAATTTTAATATCAAATAAATCTCTGACCGGTTCAAACATTGTTGCCATACCTTCAATCACAATGATTTTATTTGATTTCACCAAAGTTGTGTCAAGTACGCTTACGCCCGTTCCGTTTGTGAGATACTTCGGAATTTTAACATCTCGCCCTTCTTTCAGTTCTAATGCCTGATTATACAGGTGGTCCAAAAGAAAATTCTCGGGAGCGTCGACATCATGCCCCATATCTCTTAATTTATCAAATGAACCGTACTTCTTAATTAAATCCGATATATCTCTAAAGTAATTATCCGCATTTATTATTGAAATCGGCATGTTCATGCTTTCGATTTTTTCGGTTATTTTGTTGCAAATCGTTGATTTTCCGGATGCCGATTCGCCCGTTATGCCGATTAGAATTTTTTTGTCGGGTGAATTAACTAATCTGTTTAAAAAGTTTGGAATAAAGTCATCTTTAACCGAATTAAAAAGTTTTACATCCTGCTTAGAATCAAAATTTAAAATTTGCTTAAATTTTGTTTGAAGATAGAATGCAAGAAACTCTCTGCCTATTTTTGTATTAAAATTAGGCTTTTGTATCTTTTCGTCTTTAGAATGTGTTTCTATTTTGCTGATTAATGCGTTCATTACAAGTTAGATAATACATCTAAATAAATTTAATTGCTAATTTTGATAGTAATTTGTTAACACTTTTTAAAGAAGTCTGAAAATCCGCCTCGATTGAGGCCGGTTTTGCTTTTAAAATCACGCTCATAAAAGCGCAATCATTCTCTTTAATGTAAAGCTTAACGGCTTCTCTTAAATGTCTTTTGATTTTATTTCTGACAACGGCTCTTTTATGAACTTTTTTGCTTACTATGAAACCGAATTTTGTGTCGTATCCTTCGGTTTTATTTTTCCCTGCATATAATACAAAAAACTCATCCGACACTACCCTGTTTTGATGATAAGTAGCGATAAAAGATGAGTTTTTTTGTAATCTGTTTTTTTTACTAAGCACGATTTTTAGCGGTTATGGCAACTTTATGGCGACCTTTTGCACGACGTCTGTTGATTGTTTGCTGTCCTTCGGGAGTTGCCATTCTTGCTCTGAAACCTGATACTTTTTGTCTTTTTCTTTTTGTGCCTTCGAGTGTGCGACGCATTTTATTACTCCTTGATATTGATTTTTACTTCAGTATTTATTATGATAAGTTAAAAATAATTCATCGTCAAGTTATAGAGGTAATATTATGGATAAAACATTCGGATTTATCGGTTTCGGAAAAATGGCAAATGCTGTTTGTAAAGGCATAATTAATTCAGGTTTTATTAAAAAGGAAAGTATTTATGCTTATGACATAAATTTTGAACATCTTGAGGAATGCGCAAAATCACTCGGCATTAATCCCGTCAGAGAGGAAATTGATGTATTGAAAAATGTCGACACTCTTTTAATTGCTACGAAACCTTTCGTTGTAAACGACGTAATCGAAAAAATTAAAGATAATGTCGGAAATAAACTTGTTATATCAATTTTAGCGGGAATTACAACAGAAACTTATGAAAATTCGCTGAAAGGCGCAAGAATAGTCAGAGTCATGCCAAATACCCCCGCTATGGTAAATGAAGGCATGAGTGTTGTTTGCGGAGGAAAAACCGCAAATAATACCGATTTGGAATTTGTAAAAGAACTTTTTTCAAAATTGGGTAAGAGCATTATTCTTGAAGAAGATAAAATTAATGCGGTTACTGCGGTATCGGGCTCGGGACCTGCGTTTTATTACTATATAATTGATTTAATTGCTAAAGCGGGCGAAAAATTGGGGCTTTCTTATGAAACTTCGCTTCAATTGTCCGCTCAAACGGCGCTCGGCGCTTCAAAAATGATTTTGGAAACTAAAATTCCGCCCAAAGACTTAATTAAAGCAGTAACTACACCAAACGGAACAACTGCGGAAGGAAATAAAGTTTTAATCGAATCCGATATTGATGAAATTTTATTCAAAACAATTAAGGAAACAAACCGAAGAGCTTTTGAACTGGGCGCTAAAAAATAAGAAAATTTTTATGTAATTTAAGCCTGTTTTTACTGCAAAAACAGGCTCATTTTTATTAAATACGGTTTATTATCTGCTTAAATTTTTTGCTTGAAAAATGTAATCAATCCTTACTTCTTGCCTTTTTTTAGCCCATTCTTCTTTCGGGTATGTTTCTATTTTGTCTTTTGTAACGGCATCCTGCCCGTTGTAGCATGCCCAAATCGGTGAAATTCTTTCCGAGTATTTGTCGTCCAGCTCTAATACTTTTTCAAAAATTTTCTTATATTCTTCTTTGGAAATTTTTTGTATATATTTTGATGTTTCGGGCGCAAAATAAGGAAGATTGTTTATAAAATCAAAACTTGTTTCGTCCTTGCAGCAATTTGCATCTTGTGCTGAGCGATACTGCCCGTATAAAAAAGTAACCGCCGCAACTTCTTTGTCGAACGGGAAAATGTCTTCCGCTATTCCTATGTAATAGAAAGGTTTTGTTTCATGCGGGTTGTTTTTAATGCTTTGAGCAAGTTTATTCGCTTCTTCGTCGCTTAAATTTTTATATCCGTTAAGAAGATTGCCTGCACTGAGCTTATGATATTTAATTTCTTTTCCCGAATAATTTTCGGTTACAATGTCCTCTTTATTTATAATTTCAAATGTATCTTTATCTTGAAATTTTTCACACCCCGTACATAGTACAATGCAAAAAAATGCCGTTAAAATTAATCTGCCTTTCATTAATTTCCCTTTTTGGCTCTTGAAAGCGCATAATCAACCAAATCCAGTTCGCCTCTGTGTGAGCCGAACATGATTTTTTCGGCATCTTCCAGCGCTTTTACCGTCATATAGCCGTTTTCTCCGCCCGAGCGAGGAGTTTTTCCCGTTTCTATGCAATGTAAAAAATGTTGACATTCAAGTTTCAAAGGCTCTATTTCAATATAATCGGGAATTTCTATTTTTTGCTGTCCGGGTTTAGTATTGTCATATACCAAAAGCTTATGGTCGGGTAAAGTATCATCCAGTATTGCACTTTTTTTGTCGCCTCTTACAAGCAGAGTAACTCTTTTTTGAGGATGTATCCAACTGTCTGAAAGCTGTGCTATAACGCCGTTTTTGTATTTTATCGTAATGTGCGTTATGTCAAAAATATTGTTATCTTCCGTGCTTGTTCCCGTTGCCGCTACAACTTTTTCGGGCTCCGAATTAATTACATAAGATACCATTGAAACATCATGCGGAGCTAAATCCCACATAACGCTTCTGTCGTTTTTAAAATAGTTTATGTTTAATCTGTCCGATTGAACATATTTTATATTTCCCAAAACACCGTCTTCTATTAACATTTTTAACCTGTTTACGGCAGGATGATATAAAAGAAGATGCCCTACCATAAGAATTAAGCCTTTTTCTTCCGCCAATTCTTTTAATTTAAGCGCTTCATCCGCTTTAATCGAAATGGGTTTTTCGACATAAACATGTTTTCCTGCGTTTAATGCCGCTTGAACCAGTTTAAAATGAGTGTGACTGGGGGTTATAACGCAAATTGCTTTAATTTCTTTATTTTTAATTAAATCGTCGAAATTTTTTGTAGTTTTTGTGCCTTTATAATTTTCTTCTATTGATTTTAATGTGTCCGAATCAAGGTCACATACGGTATGAAGCGCATTTAAGGCATAAAAATTCCTTACGATGTTTTTACCCCAAATTCCGCATCCTATAACTCCGACAAATTTGTTTTCACTCATTTTAATTCCCCAAAATATATATAATAATGTCATTAATATTGTAGTTAAAACCCGATAATTCGTCAAACTTGAATATCTTGTTTTATGAATTATAATTGTAACCATGGAAAGAATTGCAAAGATACAAGGGTTTAGGATTAATTTGTACACGATTGACGAGGTTTTGGACTTTTTGTTCGATACAAAATACAATGCGCATGTCGTAACCGTTAATCCCGAAATAATTCAAAGCGCCAAAAAGAATAAAGAACTTTTTGATATTATTAACGATGCCGAATTAATTACCCCCGACGGCGTCGGCATAAGACTTGCCCTTAAAATGAAAGGTATTAACCAAGAGGCGGTAACGGGATATGATTTAACTTTAAGAATTCTTGAACTTGCTTCCAAAAGAGGCTTAAATATTGCAATTGTCGGTGCAAAACCCGAAAATTTGGAGCTTGCCGTTAAAAATATAAATTTAAAATACGAGGGAGTTAACGTGGTTTATGCTCATGACGGTTATTTTACCGCATTTGACGATATTATTGCTTCAATTGAAAAATCAGGCGCAAAATTTTTATTCTGTGCAATGGGTTCTCCGAAACAGGAATTTTTTATTTCCCGTTTAAAACAAAAACTCAAAGACAAACAAACGGGTCTTGTTATGATAGGTGTCGGCGGAACAATCGACGTACTGTCGGGTCAGGTTAAACTCGCTCCGAAATTTTTCAGAAAAATCGGGTTGGAATGGCTTTATCGTACGTTAATGCAGCCTGAAAGATTTAAGCGTATATTTCCTACTTTGCCATTATTCTTTTTTCAAAGTATAATTGATAGTGTGAGGAGATAGTTTTCATGATAGTTTTAAAAGATGTGACCAAACAATATAAAGCGCAGCCCGCTCTTTACAATATTAATCTTCACATTCGCCCCGGTGAATTTGTTTTTTTAACGGGGCCGTCGGGTGCGGGTAAATCAACTTTGATGAAAATGCTGTATATGGAAGAAAGACCGACAAGAGGTACTATTTTAATCGGCGGAATTAATATCGGTAATCTTCACCCCAATAAAATTCCGAATTTGAGAAGATGCATGGGGATTGTGTTTCAAGATTATAAACTTTTGCAAAATCATAGCGTGTATGACAATATTGCGTACGTTGTAAGAACTTTGGGCATTTCATCAAGAGAAATTCAAGCCAGAGTGCACAGTGCTCTTAAAGTCGTCGGATTAGACGATAAAGCAAAATCGAAGCCTACCGAATTGTCGGGCGGCGAGCAGCAAAGGGTTTCAATCGCAAGGGCAATCGTAAACGGTCCGCCTTTGTTGATTGCGGACGAACCTACGGGAAACCTTGACCCGAGTAATTCCAAGGAAATTATGAAAATACTCGAAGAAGTTAATCAAAGAGGTATTACCGTCCTCGTTTCGACTCATGACAGCAACATGGTTAATTATTTAAGAAAGAGAGTTGTTGCGCTACGTGACGGACAGATTGAAAAAGACCAAGAGGCAGGAACATATTATGGCTAAAGGAAAAACCAGACAAAAACTTAAACAAACGGTTAAATCTCACATTCCTAAAGACTGGTTAACCGAAGTCAGAATTTTTTACCGCATGTTAATCGAAACCGGTAAGGGAATTTCTCAAGCAGGTCTTATTAATATTGCAATAGTTACGACCATGGCTGCGATTTTGACTATATTCGGATGTCTTTTCAGATCATCTCTTTCTTTTCAAACAATCGTAAACGATTTGGGCGGAACGCTCCAAATATCCGCTTATCTTGATGATAGTGCCGACACAAAGGCGGTTATTTCAAGAGTTAAGGATATTCCTCATGTAAAAAGCGTTAAATTTATTCCGAAAGATAGGTCATGGAATAATTTAAAAAAAGATATTGACGTTCCTGACGTTGAAAATCCTTTGCCGGATACTTTGCATGTAAAAGTCGACGTTGTAAATAACCTCGATGACGTTTTATTTAAAATTAAAGAGATTAACGGTGTTAATGATACAAGTTATGCCAAAGACTGGGTTAAAAAACTTCAGACGTTGAACAAAGTTTCGCATACGGTGACGTTTGTCGTCGTTATTTTTGCTTGTTTGTTAACTTTAATAATTATAAACAATACCATTCAACTTGTAATACAATGTAGAAAAGAAGAAATTGAAATTATGCGATTAATGGGTGTTTCCAACTGGTATATCAAGTTTCCTCTTGTCCTTCAAGGGGCGATTTACGGGCTTTTGGGCGCCATAATATCAATTTTTCCCATAAATGCAATACAAGTCTATCTTTTTAAATTGCATGATTTCTTTATGATACCGCCGTTTGTTCTGGCTCAACCCATTGTTATATTCTCCGTTCTTGCGGTTGGTGTTATGTTTTCTGCCGGCGGAAGTTTAATTTGTATTAAAAAGCATTTGAGGGTATAAATTGTGAGTGACCCTAATCATCTTGATATTGAAAATGATTTTTTGGGGTATATTCCTGAACTTCCGGAAGTGGCAGGGAAGTTTATTGCTCTTACTCGCCAATTAAATACGGTAAATAAACTTTATGCAAATTTATTATTATCGGATGCGCTTTTATCAACCAGATTGTTTTCTTATATAAATTTAACTTTGTGCCAGGGCGATATGAGTTATATGTCTTTAAATAAAGGCTTGTCACTTGTCGGGCTTCATGAAGCCAAAAACATCGTTCTTGTTTTTTCTCTTTTCCCCCTTTTTGAAGAAGCAAACTGTATCGACCTTTTTAAATATTCTTTAACATCCGCTTTTTATTCAAAAAAAATTGCTCTCGAATATAATTTAATTAACCCGCAGGATGCCTTTCTTTTGGGCTTTTTGCATGATATAGGGCGTATTGTTATGAAAAATAAGTTTAAAGATAAGTATTTACTTCCTGCATTTCCTTATTCGGATTTTAGGGACGAGGATTCTTTTGAAAAAGAAATTCAAAAATTCGGCTGTAATCATGCTGATTTATCCGAATTTATATTAAAAAAGTGGCGTTTGCCTCTGATTATTTGTGATTCGGTTAAATATCATCATTCACCCTTAAAGGCTATGCTTCCTCAGGCTGCTTCAATTCTTTATTTATCCGATATTTTGTGTAAAAAAAATACAAGATTATCAAAAAATGATTTAGAAATTTTTGATTATATGCATTTTACAAAAAGCGGCTTTGGAGCTTTTATCCCCGAATGCGACAGGCAGACTTTACCTTATTTTAACGTTTTAAATATTTAGAATAACTCTAGTTGGTTCGGGTTTCCGTTTTTTATTCCCAAATGATTATATGCAAGCGGTGTTGCCATTCTTCCTCTTTGTGTTCTTTGAATAAAGCCGGATTGTAAAAGATAAGGTTCTATTACATCTTCTATTGTTCTTATATCTTCACCCAAAGCTACACCTAAAGTTTCAACGCCGACGGGACCACCGTTGTAGTTTGTTATAATCATCTTTAAAAGTTCTCTGTCCGTATAATCAAGCCCGAATTCATCAATATTTAAGGAATTGAGTGCTTCTTTAGCAATGTTTAAATTAATTACTCCGTCGCCCTTAACAAGCGCCCAGTCGGAAGCTCTTTTAATTAAACGGTTTGCAATTCTCGGGGTTGATCTTGAGCGTTTTGCAATTTCCATTGCACCTTCATTATCAATTTCGATATTTAAAATTTTGGCACTTCTTTTTATTACACTTGAAAGTTCGGACGGTGTATAAAACTCCAATCTGTGTATAACGCCGAACCTGTCCCTTAAAGGTCCTGACAGCGCACCTGCTTTTGTCGTTGCTCCGATTAGAGTAAATTTTTTAACGGGGACTCTCATTGTTTTTACCGTTTGAGATTTTCCTGTTGTTAAATCAATGAAAAAATCTTCCATTGCGGGATATAAAATTTCTTCGGCTATTTTATTCAATCTGTGTATTTCGTCAATGAAAAGAATTTCCCCCTCTTTTAATGACATTAAAATTCCTATTATATCCCTCGGGCGCTCAAGCGCAGGTGCAGATGTGATTTTTATGCCGACGCCCGTTTCATTTGCGATAATGTTTGCTAAAGTAGTTTTTCCAAGCCCGGGAGGTCCGTATAAAAGAATATGATCAAGCTGTACATTTCTTTTTTTTGAGGCCTCAATCGTGATTTTTAGGGTATTTTTTATTGTTTCTTGCCCGATGTAATCTTTAAAGGTTTTAGGGCGAATATTCAGATCATAATTTCTGTCATATTCAATTTCACCTGCCTCAAGGTCTTTCGACTTTGAGGCAGCGATTTTTGTATTTTTGTTATTATTATCGTCAATTATCATCTTAAATATCTAATCCAGATATATATAGTGCTTAAAATAAGCGAAATAAACGTAATCGATACACCGTATTTTAAGTATTCCGCAAAAGATATCTTACAACCGTGTTTTTGTGCCGTTTCGCAAACTATAACGTTAGCCGCAGCGCCGATTAACGTCATATTACCGCCAAGGCAAGCACCCAGCGATAAACACCACCATAAAGGATGAGTGTACCGGCTTCCTTCAATAGCTTGAATTTTTGCAAGCATTGGCGCCATGGTTGCGGTGTATGGAATATTATCTATTATACCGGATAAAATACCCGATGCCCAAAGAATTATTAATGACATTGTTGTTTGCGAACCTTTTGCGACATCAAGAAGCCATTTTGCCATTAAATCTATTCCGCCCGATGCTTCAAGTCCGCCTATTATGATAAATAAACCGATAAAGAAAAATATCGTATTCCATTCTACATTTACCAACACTTTTTGCGGTTTTTCAAATATTAAAAGTAATGCCGCACCCAGCATTGCCATAAGATATGTCGGGATGTGCGTAATATCATGAGTTACAAAACCGATAATAACAAATCCGAGCACAAGGGCAGAACGTATTGCAAGCGGTTTGCTTCTGACCGATCTTGAGTTATCTATTTTTGCAACTTCATCCATTTTTTCCTGTGTACTTTTTAAATCCTTTCTGAATAAGAAAATCATTATTCCTATCGTAACAAGCATTATTATAAGAACAATTGCCGTTAATTCGTTTATAAAATCCATAAATGAAAAACCTGCCGCCGAACCTATGATAATGTTCGGAGGGTCACCGATAAGAGTTGACGTGCCGCCAATATTTGAACAAAGAATTTCCGTTATAAGAAAAATAACGGGATTTATGTCTAATTTTTTGCAAACCGCAAACGTAATAGGCATAACAAGAATAACAGTCGTAACATTATCCAAAAATGCGCTTGCTACCGCCGTAAATACGGCAAGGGCAAATAAGACGAGTTTGGGTTTTCCTTTTGTAAATTTTAATATTTCGTTTGCAAGCCATTTGAAAATTCCCGAGCGTGCGGAAATATGCACAATTATCATCATTGATACAAGTAAAAATATTACGCTGAAATCAATGTAATTTACAAAATAATTCGGCATGTCTTTTGATGGTCCGAGCAAACCCAGAAATAACGTTATGCCTGCACCCAAAAGAGCTACGGTCACTTTAGATATTTTTTCCCATGCAATGAAAATGTATGCAATTATAAGTATTACTGCGCTTACCATGACGGGATTCAATTGCACGAGATAGTGTAATGATTCCATTAAGCCTTCTCCTCCATAAAAAGTTTAATCACGTTTATTCTACTAAATCAAAACGAAATGTCAAAATACGATTTTATTCATGAAAAAAGGCGGGATATAATTCCCGCCTTTCAAATTCTTTGAGTCGAAGATTAAGCTGCTGCTTTTTCTTCTTCCTCTTCTTCTTTTTCTTTTTCGGCTTCTTTTTCTTCTTCGGCTTTTTGAGCTTTTTCAGCTTCTTTTTCTTCTTTTGCTTCTTCAGCTTTAGCTTCTTTAATTATTTGATTTGCAGCTGCAGTTCCTTCTGTTTTTGCAAGTTCATTCATTGTGTCGATTAATTCTTCGTCCAAGCCTAAGATTTCATTGATTTTTTGGAATTCTTCGTGGAATTTTTCAAGTCTTGCGGTGTAATCTTCAATGAATGCGTCTAATTCATTTGCTTCAGCTTCTTCGCCTGCCGCTTTTTCTGCTTTATCCGTAGTAGCGCCTGCAACTTTTGTTGCTCCGTCGGCTTTATCAACATTAATTCCTGCATTTACGGGGTTTTCATCGCTGAATTTGTAATTGCTCGTTAAGTATTCTTCGGTATCTAATGTTGAATATCCTTCGTATTGTGAGTCACCGACATTAATATTGAAGTTACCGAGAAGCGTCTGTCCGTTTTCGGCTTTTTCGCCTTCAGCAGCTTCGTTGTAGCTGTTAAGGTCTACATTGATTGCATCTTCACCGAATGCATCAGCCAAGGATTGCATTGTTTGGTTGCCTTCTGCATCCGTTACGAGAACTTTAACGCCTGCTTTTTCCATTTCTTCTTTATTAACGTTTCCGTCGCCGTCTGCGTCCAAGTCTTTCATTTCGTCAAAGAAGTTTTCGGAGCCCAAGAATTCGGAGAAGTTGGAAAGTTCGCCGTTTTCGTCTTTGTCGATTACAAATTCGTATTTATTTCCGTCGTCGGCTTTAAATCCAATCGGGTCACAGCAGCTTGATGATGAAGAAGATGCTGCCGCTTGTGCCGCTTTTTTAGCTGCTTCTTCAGCTTCTTTCTCTTGTTTTTCGATTGTTTGAGCAAGAGTTTCCATTTCATTGTCAATATCTTTGATTTGGTTGTTTAACGTACCGAGTTCGGTTAATAAAACATCCATTTCATTCATTTTTGTATTTGTAACGAGTAAACCCGAAACAATGTTTTGCATTTCTTCGTCAAAACCGCCTTTTGCCATTCCGGTTTTGATTGATTGCTGAAGGTCGTCTACCGTTACGTCTTTTCCGTTTTCTTTATCTTTTTTGAATTGTTTGATTTCTTCCTGAACGAGATTGTTAATTCTCTTTTGTTCGTCAGCTGTGGCTTTTTCTTCTTTATCAAGAGCTTCTTCTATGCTTTTTTCGATTTCGTCGCTGATTTTTTCTACGTTGCTTTTAAGCGTGTCTGCTGCCGTTTGTAAACCTTCACGTTGTGTTTGAAGTTCGGTCATTTTAGCTTTGTTTGCTTCAAGGTCACCGTCTTCAGCGTTTGCTTCCGTTGTTCCGTTTGTTGCGTCAGCTTTTTCAGCTCCTTTAATTGTTCCGCCCAATTGACCCGCAAGTTGTTCAATGTCTGCGTCGGATAAATTTTTAGCATCCATTTTGTAAGTGTCACCGTCAGCTTCGGTGAATGTTAAAATGTCATCCTCATAGCTGAGTTCGACTCCGCCTTTAAAGCCTGCCGTACCACTGTTGTTGGTGAGGTCAATGTAATTTGAATAAAGAGAATTAATTGCCATAGAAAACCAAAACCTTTCATATTATGTTCTTGATGTATATATAAAGTATATAAAGGTTATTTAATTTCAAATTTAACTTTTTTTGTTACATATCGTTACATTTAATTGTTGTTATAATTATCTCTTGATTTTTGTTTATGTTATTATTCAATAAAGACTTTAATGAGGGAGTTTATTTTATGGGAGCAATTGACTTACTGCTGAAAATTTTTCACGACCCGAACGACAGGAAGATTAAAAAAGTTCTTCCGATTGTTGACCATATAAACAATCTTGAACCGGAATTCATTAAGTTGACCGATGAGCAATTGAGGGCTAAAACTTTCGAGTTTAAGGAAATTTTATCTAAACGTGAAAAATCAAACGATTATAAACAAGATTTAATTCTTGAAAAACAGGCATTGGATAAAATTCTCCCCGAAGCCTTCGCAACGGTAAGGGAAGCCGGGCGAAGAGTTCTTAACATGCGCCATTTCGACGTTCAATTAATCGGCGGTATTTTCCTTCATGAAGGTCATATTGCGGAAATGAGAACCGGAGAAGGTAAAACCCTCGTTGCGACTTTGCCTGCATATTTAAACGCACTGACCGGAAAAGGAGTTCATGTTATTACGGTAAACGATTACCTTGCAAAACGTGACAGAGATTGGATGGGGCGTATTTTTGAATTTTTGGGTTTGACCGTCGGAGTTATTTTATCTTCTTCTACAACGGGCGGTTTTAATTTTGAAGAAAAACATGCGGCATATATGTGCGATATTACATACGGTACAAATAACGAGTTCGGGTTTGATTATTTAAGAGACAATATGGCAACATCCAACAGAATGCTTGTACAAAGACCTTATAATTATGCAATTATAGACGAAGTGGACAGTATTTTGATTGATGAAGCGAGAACTCCTTTGATTATATCGGGCAGGCTCGAACAATCCGCAGAAACTTATATTTTAATGGCTAAAATTGCTCCGCAGCTTGAAAAAAACATTCATTACGAAGTTGATGAAAAATCAAAAAACGTAATTTTTACCGAAGAAGGTATCGATAAAGCTCAAGAACTTTTGGGAGTTGACGATTTATACGATATTAAAACACAGTATGCTCATTATTTAATACAAGCGCTTCGTGCAAAAGAGCTCTTTATTAAAGATACCGATTATGTTGTCAGAAACAACGAAATTATGATTGTTGACGAATTTACGGGAAGATTAATGCAGGGCAGACGTTGGTCCGAGGGACTTCATCAATCAATTGAAGCAAAAGAAAACGTTCCCATTCAAGATGAAACTCAAACTCTTGCAAGTATTACTTTCCAAAATTTGTTTAGGCTTTATCCCAAATTATCCGGCATGACGGGCACCGCCATGACCGAGGAAGCCGAATTCGGTAAAATATATAACCTTGAAGTCACGATGATTCCGACAAATAAACCTGATATAAGGGTAAACATGCCCGATATTATCTATAAATCTCAAAAGGCAAAATTTGATAACGTCGTAAAGGAAATTGAAGAATTTTCAAAACAGGGTCGTCCCGTTCTTGCGGGTACAATAAGTATTGAAAAATCCGAATATTTATCTTCTTTGCTTTCTCAAAAAGGTATTAAACATAACGTGTTAAACGCTAAACACCATGAAAAAGAAGCATATATAATTGCTCAAGCGGGAAGGCTCGGTACTGTTACCATTGCAACTAATATGGCCGGCAGAGGAACCGATATTCTTCTTGGCGGAAACCCTGAATATCTTGCTAAAGAAAAGCTTGATTCAATGGGCATAAATGAAAATCATCCCGATTATGAAAGAGCAAAGGAAGCTGCGTTGTGTGAAGCAAGAAAAATAACCGAAAAAGAACATGACTTGGTCGTAAAGCTCGGAGGATTACATGTTATAGGTACGGAACGTCATGAATCGAGACGTATTGATAACCAATTGAGGGGTCGTGCCGCAAGACAGGGAGACCCGGGTTCTACCAGATTTTATCTTTCTTTGGAAGATGATTTGATGAGAATTTTTGGCGGCAATATTATAGCGAACTTTATGGCGGACGATGTTCCGATTGAATCAAAATTAATTTCAAGACAAATTGAATCGGTGCAAAAGAAGGTTGAAACAAGGAACTTCGACATTAGAAAATCGGTTCTTGAATATGATGATGTTATTAATATCCAAAGAGAGAAATTCTATGCTCAAAGAAAGAAAGTTTTATCCAACGCTTCTCTTTTGGACGATATGTATTATATGATTGAAAAAGAGTGCGAAAGAATGCTTACCCAGTATGTTTCAAAGGATATGTCACCGTCTGAATATATTGATGATGATATTAAACTTCTTGCAACCGAAATTCATACTGTTTTCCCACAACTTTCGGATAAAATCGATATTTATACTTTGAAAAAATTAAGATATCCCGATATGCTCGATAAGGTGAAAAAACTCGCAATTCAAGCATACAAAGACCATGAAGTTGAAACCGTAAATTTGTTTAATAACGTTATGGCAAGTTACGGGCAACTTGATGTTCCGCAGGTTCCTTTTGATGATGATAATATTGTAAGACATATTGAAAAAGATATATTGCTTCGTGTAGTCGATCAAAAATGGATTGAACACTTAAATAATATAGATGACCTTAAAGATTCAATCGGTCTTGTTGCTTACGGACAAAAAGACCCGCTTCTTGAATATAAAAAACGTGCCTTTGATTATTTTAATCAAATGATGTTTGATATTCAATCAGAAACTGTGAAGCATATTTTTAGAGTTAAATTCGGTGTTCAATTTGTTGATGAACAATAATATAATTAAAAATGTTTTGTTCCCGATTTAATTTGTAGAAAATTTAAAAAAACTTTTTTGTTTATAAAAGACTCTTTTTTCTGAAAAATATTGCTGCACCCATTGTGCATAAAATTGAAATTATAATAACGCAAATAAATCCGTTTGCATTCTCCGCAAACGGAACGGGAACGTTCATCCCCCAAAAACTTCCGAGCATTGTAGGTATTGATAAAATAATTGTAATTGCAGCCAAGAATTTCATCACTTGATTTACATTATTATTTATAATCGAAGCAAAACCGTCCATCATTGATTCAAGAATTGTCCTGTGCATTTCAACCATTTCTTCCGCTTGTTTTGTTTCAATTATGACGTCCTCAAGCATATCTATATCATCTTCTTCAAACTTTAACAACCCTTGCATATTCTTACTGTTTACGGATTTTAAGATTTTTTCAAGCATTATTCTGTTGTCTTTTAGCGCAGTTGTAAAATATACAAGAGATTTTTGAGCCTCAATAAGTTCAAAAAGCGCTTTGTTATTGGTAGTTTTTCTCAGAGAATCTTCAATTTCGTCGGTTCTTTTATTTATTATTTTTAAATATCGTAAATAAAATTTTGCCGTTCTAAACAGTATACTCAGCATAAAATTAGCCTTATCTCTTGTATCAAAGAATTTTGACGTATCATGGTTAAAAGAATTAATGATTTTATTTTCTTTCGAGCAAACGGTTATGACTCCTTCATGGGTAAAAATTAAACCTAACGGAAGTGTATCAAAATTACCTTCATCATCGAGAATAGGAACATTTGTAATGACAAGCAAATTACCGTCCTCAAATTCGGTACGGGATAATTCGTCTGCGTCCAAAGAATTTCTTAAAAAATCTTCTTCAATATCAAGAATAATTGAAACTTTTTGTATTTCTTCAAACGTGGGGTTTATCAAATTAAACCATGAGCCGGACTGTGCTTCGTTCAGGCTTAGCGCTTTTAAAGATTTATCGTCCTGTGTTTTGTAAATTTCTATCATGGTTTTTTCCTTTATTAAAGGCTTATTTCATTTGACTACAAACATTGCAAATTATCAAGCATTTCAAAAACAATATCCGTATCAAGCCCGACAACGTTGTTGAAATTTCCTTCAATTTTTGAAATAAAAGAATTTTTGGGTGGATTTGTTACGTTATTTTCGCTTAAAAAGTCTTGAATACCGTAGCTGCCCGCTTTATCAAGCGGGTTTTTGGTTATTATGTATCTAATAATTTCAATTAAATTTAATTTCCTAAATGTTACTTTTGTTTCGGAAATTTTAGTTGTTTCGATTTTTTCCCTTGTATCGATAAAAGTGTGCGAAGTAAAAACCGTATGGGTTTTGCCTGATAATTTTTTGAGCATAAAAATAGCCTCAAATATATTCTGAGGCTTAACCAAACACATATTATCGAGGACTACTACCGTATCGGCGCCGATGATTACGGCATTCTTACCGCAAAAATCTTCTGCGGCAGCCGATGCTTTCGTGTACGAATTGTACTCTACAATTTCTTTTGAGTAATTTTTAGAATATTTTTCTTTTACATTCTTTGAAATTACTCTGTATTTAACTCCTGTTTTTTTTAAAAGTTCTTTTCTTCTGGGTGAATTTGAAGCTAAAATTATCTCTTTCATAGATATTATTTTAGCTTCAATAAAATTTTTAGTCTACCCTGCGTTTGCCGTTTGTTCTATTTGTTGCGGCATGCCGTTCGGTATACGTTTTTTCAGATTTCTTGATTTACGATACTGAATATTTTGCGATATTGCTTTTATGCAAGTATCTTTTAAATTTTGCCGTAAATTAATCATTGCAATGTGCATTTGTGCATAATCATTCATTGCTTCATACATTTTTTCCGGATTAATCATTGATGTTTGCACTACCGGATTGTCAACTTTCATTGTTGCGTATTTTTTGACAAGTAAAACGTCTATTCTATCTTTTGCTCCGATAGCCATAATAAAGCTCCCCGATATTTTCCCTTTTATCCCTTTGTATTATAATAAAGTATTTTGCATATTAAAAATTTACTTTTGCAAAAAAGAATGCTTAACATTTGTTAATAATTATTTGAAAGTGCTTCCCTAACGCCTTTTGTTAGCCCGAAAATACCTGTTATCAAGGCTAAAATCGACATAATAAAAAGAATTGTAATAACACCGAATTTTTCGCCGATATATCCCATGGGAGCTAAAGTAAGTGCACCAAGCCCCCAAGAAAAGCCTTGCATAATGCCCGAGATAACACCGGAATGTTTCGGAACAAGTTTTTGCGCCGCAACGATTGTGACTGATACCGAAAGAAAAACAAAATAACCTGATAATATAAATATAATAACGGCAATATCGGGGTTGATTTTAAGTAAATTATTAAATATTGCAACTAACGGCAAAATTGTAAAAAATGAAACTCTTATTATATTTGAAGCTCCTATCAGTTTTTCGAGCTTAGCGCTTGTGAGCATGGAAATTCCCGACAGCAAATAAAACAAAGTTACTATTAATCCTATTTCGTTAAGTTTATATCCGTAATCTTTTAAAATAAACGGTATAAAGGTTCCAAAAGTAATGCCCATTGCAGACTTTACGACTGAAATTAAAATAAGCGAATTACATACCTTATTTGATAAAATATCTTTTAATATTTGAATAAAGCTATCTTTGGTTCTTGTGATTGACCTTTTTGGAATTTTAGGTACGACATAATAAAGAATTAATGCCGTTATTAAGCCTAAAATCGTAATATAGCATAAACTTATTTCCCCGAATTGCTCGACAAGATTAGAAGAAATATACGGGCCTATCGCATAACCTATTGTTCCGAGCCCCATAAAAATTCCCATATATTTTGTAACATTAGGGTTATTAAAACAGAAAGTTTTAACTAAACTTGTAACCTGAGGATGAAAAAGCGAATTTCCAAACATACCGAGTATTAAAAATAAACAAAGCACAAAAGGACTTTGCGCAAGAATTGTCATCGGAATAAAGATTGCGCCGATTATAAGCCCGTTTATCATAAAGGCCCTTTTTGTCATTTTATCGGAATAAAAGCCAAATAGCGGTTGCAGCATGGAGGAGGTTAAATGCCCGAGCGATACTATCAGGCTTATAACGGAAAGCGTAATGCCTAATTTTTGAGCTAAATACGGGTACAGAGGAATTATTGCGGAAGAATACATATCTGCGACAAAATGTCCTGAAGAGAGCCCCAAGATTGCTTTTTTATCTGAATTTTTGTTCATTATTAATGCCTAAAGTGTCTTATTCCCGTTGTTACCATACATAAATTTAGTTTATCCGCAAGTTCAATTACGTCTTTGTCTTTAATTGAACCGCCGGGTTGAATTATACCCTTTATTCGATAGTGTGCGGCGACGGTTATGTTGTCCGTTGCGGGGAAGAACCCGTCTGAAGCTAAAATTGCATCTTTTGCTCCGTCCGTTGCTCTTGAAAGCGCCATTTCAACCGACCCCACACGAGAAGTTTGTCCGCCGCATATACCTAATGTTTTTAAATCTTTTGCAACAACAATTGCGTTTGATTTAACATGTTTTGCTACTTTATATGCAAAAACCATATCTTCAATCATTTCTTGTGTGGGCTTTTCTTTTGTAACCGTCTTGAAGGTTTCAACATCAAAATCTTTTTTGTCCGTTTCTTGAACAAGAACTCCGAAAGGTGTAATTTTAATGTCGCTCTGCAGGAGATTTTTATAATCTTCAAGTTTTGTATTCAGCTTAATTACCCTTAAATTTTTCTTAACTTTTAATTGCTCGAGAGCATCTTCGTCAAATTCGGGCGCAATAACCACTTCAAGAAACATAGAAGTTAATTTTTTTGCCAAATTCAAATTAACTTTTGAAGTTAATCCGACAATACCTCCGAATGCGCTTAACGGGTCGCAATCAAGAGCTTTATCAAAAGCATTTTCTATATCTACCCCGAGCGATACTCCGCATGGATTTGTATGTTTAATAATTGCGGCACAATGAACGTCGTAAAATTCCGACATTATATTAACGGCTGAAGTTATATCTATTATATTGTTATAGGACAGTTCTTTTCCGTTTAATATTTCATATTCCGCCATTTTATCGCCGTATTCGTATAAACTTGCCTTTTGGTGGGGGTTTTCCCCGTATCTTAAATCTTTTAATTTAGTCAAATTGTATGTTATTGAATCGGTGTTTTCTTGAATTTGAAATCTGTTTAATAATTCGTTAAATATAGTTAAATCATAGTTTGACGTTTTCTTAAATACTTTTAAAGCAAGTCTTTCTTTTTCTTCAAGCGTAATATTTTCAAAGTCAATGTCGTAATCTTTGCTATCACAAATAACTACCGTATTTTGATAATTTTTTGCACCTGCTCTTAAAAGTGCAACTCCGCCTATATCAATATTTTTGATTAATGTTTCAATTTCAAAATCATGCCCTGCGTAACTTTCAAAAGGATACAAATTAACGATTACGACATCAATCGGCGGAAAATCGAGAGTTTGAACCTCGTTTTCATCCGCTAAAATTCCTGCAAAAATTTCAGGATGAAGTGATTTTACCTTACCCGATAAAAGTTCGTTAAAGCCTGTAATTTTAGAGCTTTCCGTTACTTTTATTCCTTTTTGTTCAAGGTATTTTGCGCTGTTTCCGGTTGATATAATTTCATATCCCGAGTTAATAAGTTTTTTTGCGGGTATTTCAATATTTTCTTTATTAAATACGCTTATGTATGCTCTTTTTTTCATAATTATTCCTCTTTTTTATTAATGTGTGAAAAACCCCACCAGTCGCAAATTCCGTCTTTACAAAATTCTCTTTCCAGATCCGCCATAATTGCTTTATGCGTCATTTCAAAAGTAATCGGCGTGATTGAAATTAAATTATTTCTGACGGCAGCAATATCGGTTCCGTCATCTTCGTGTTTAGCGGTTAATTGTCCCGCCATCCGGTAATATGTCTTACCTCTCGGGTCAGTCCATCTTTCATAGTCATCCGTAAACATTTTTGAACCGAGTTTCGTAATTTGTATTCCTGCAATATCGGCTTCTTCCAGAGCGGGAGTATTTATATTTAAAATAGTTTTTTCGGGAAAACTGATTTTCTCTATTCTTTTTAAAAATGAAAGGATAAATTTTGCCGTTGATTGAAAATAAATTTCATCCATGCTCATACCGGCTAAACTGACTGCTATTGAAGGTTTCCCGAGCATTGCTCCTTCCATGGCACAACTTACCGTTCCCGAATATAAAATATCAATCCCGAGGTTCGGACCATGGTTTATGCCTGAAATCACGATATCGGGTTGCTCTTCTTTGGCTAGGACGGCATTAATACCGATTTTTACACAATCGCCCGGGGTTCCCGATGTTACAAAAACTCTTTTTGCACCAAAATACGGCTCCAATTCTTCGACTCTAATCGGAGTATGTAAAGTTAAAGAGTGTCCTGCTGCGCTTCTTTCTCTATCCGGTGCTATAACATATATGTCATGGATTTTTGAAAGTTCTTTAATGAGGGTTTTTATTCCTATTGCCGATATTCCGTCATCGTTTGAAATTAATATTTTCATTTTTATCTCCGATTTTAAAATTATTATAACAAAAATAAACCTTTGTTGCCATTTTCTTAGGGGTAGTATACAATAATATCGTTATATGTAAGGAGTTTAATATATGGCAAGAATAGTAAGACCGACTTGGGCTATAAGATGTTCAAATTCAAGCTGCAGGGAGCTTTTTGAGGTTGTTCAATTAAAAGAAGGACAACAGCAGGAAGTTGTTTGCCCAAAATGCGGCGAACATTATACATACCCCCCAAAACAAAACGATGAATACGAAAATTAATACAAGATATTATAAATTCAGCAAATATTTAGAAGAAAAATTCGGCACCAAAGTATATAAAATTACTCTTGATGCCGGTTTTTCCTGTCCTAACAGGGATGGAACAATATCATCGGAAGGCTGTATTTTTTGTGATGAGCAGGGAAGTTTTTCTCTTTCTCATTCTTCTTTGCTCCCAATCAGAGAGCAAGTCAAAGAAGCTATAAGAAACCTTCCCGCAAGATATAACGCAAAAAAGTTTTTAGCATATTTTCAAGCCTATACCAATACATACGGTTCTCTTAATTTTCTAAAAAAAACATACGATGAAGCTTTTTCGGACGACAGGATTGTTGGAATTTCAATAGGTACAAGACCTGATTGCGTAGATATTAAAAAAATAAAATTAATTTCAACTTATCCCAATCCTTGGATTGAATACGGGCTTCAATCAGTACATAATAAAACTTTAAAATTGATAAACAGAGGGCATGATTTTGAAACTTTTTTAAGAAGCTATGAACTAACGAAAAAATTTGACATTAAGGTTTGCGTTCATGTTATTTTGGGACTTCCTGACGAAACGTACGATGATATGATACAAACGGCGCTTACCCTTCAAAAGCTACGCCCCGATGGAGTAAAATTTCATGTTTTAACCGTTTTAAGAGGTACGAAGCTGCATGAATTATATCTTCAAAATAAATTAAAATTAATGAGTGAAGATGAATATTGCAATATTCTTTGCGATTTTTTAGAACTTTTACCCCCTGATACCACAATTCACAGAACGGCGGGGACGGGCTTGATTGATGAACTGATTGCGCCTTTGTGGGTAAAAAATAAATTTGAAACTCAAAATAAAATTGATTTATTTTTGTTTGAAAGGCAAACACACCAAGGCTTTAAGTATAATTTAAAGTAATTTTAAAACATTTTCTGCCGAAATCGAGGCGCTCGTCCAACAATTTTGAAGATTAAAACCGCCCGTAAAACCGTCTATATTCAATAGTTCTCCTATAATCCATACATTATCGTATTTTTTGGATTTATAATTTTTGTCGATTTCACTCAAATCTACTCCGCCCGCATGGACGATTTCTCCCTTTTCATCCGTATTTGTTGCAGTCAGGATTAAGTTTTCCAACGAGTAAATTTCTTTTTTTGTTGTATTTGCGCAATTTTTATTTTCTTTAATTAAGACTTTTGCCAGCGATTTCGGTAAAAAATCGGAAACAACGTTTTTAAAAAGCTTTTTAGGGTTTTCTTTTACTTTTTCTTCAAGCTCGATAGGATTTATAAGCGGGATTTTAATTTCATAAGGAAAACTTTTATAAGCATTAATTGAACTTAACTTATATATAAATGGTCCCGATACTCCGTTTTTTGTAAAAATCGTATCATTAAAAGAAACGCCTTCAAGAATTAAAAATTCCTTTTCTTTGATTTGTAGCCCGACAAGCGCCTTTTTAATCGGAATTATGGTGTGTCCCAGCGATTTAGCAAGGTTTGCCCCATGTTTCAGTCCGGTTGCAAGAATTATATAATCAAAATTATTTGGGATTTCATTTATTTCTTTTTTTATAATTGTCACTTTGTTGCTTATACATTCAAGCATTTTCTTTCTTACAAAAGACGAGGAATTCGATTTCGGGAAAATTCTGTTATCATCCTGAACGTAAGTTTCTATACCTAATTTTTTAAAATCTTCAATCGCATCATAAGGGTTATATTTTGTAAAAGCCGATATAAGCTGTTTTTCGCCTCTCGGGTAAAATTTTGAAAGTTCAAGCGGATTGAATTCGTTATAGGTTAAATTGCACCTTCCGTTACCTGTCGGTAAAATTGTCGATAACAACGAAGATTTATCAAAAATCGTTATATCAACGTTTTGATTTTTTTGTAATATTTTTATTGCGAAGAAAACTCCTGACGGTCCTCCGCCGATTACGGCTATTTTTTTCATTCTTCCATACCGATAACCGTACCGTATAAAAACACATCTTCAGGGTTTTCAAGTTCGGAATGCAAATCAAGAATTGTCTTATTTAAAACCGGATGTATAAAATCAGGCTTAATTTCAAGCATGGGAACAAGGGTAAAAGCTCTTTTATGCACAAACATGTGGGGAATTGTCAATATTTCATTAGACATAACAAGGTCATCGTAAAATAAAATATCTATATCTATCGGACGCTCCCCCCAACGCACCTCATTTGATCTGTCACGACCCAATTTGGATTCTATGTCTTGACATACTCTGAGCAGCTCTACGGGAGATAATTCGGTTTTTACGGCAATTACGGCGTTTACAAACCATGCCTGATTTTTTCTTCCCCATGGTTCGGTTTCATAAAATGACGAAGCCGCAAGGATTTCAATTGAATTATCGTTCGAGAGAAAGCTGACCGCCTGTTGTATAACGGAAAGCCTGTCACCCGTATTTGAACCCAGTGATAAAAAGGCAGTAGACATTTTACCTCAGTGATTATGCTCTTGCTATATTTAACATTTTATTATTCTTTTGTTATAATATCAATATACTTTTTTGAGGGGATACAATGAAAAATAATCAATCAATCGGTGTTTATATCATTATTGCGATTATTGCCGCAACAATTGCCTGCATGGCGTTTATGGGACCCAACACATCCACCGTTGAAATTTCTTATTCGCAATTTATAAAAAAGGTCGAAAACGGCGAAATTTCATCGGTTACCATTGCAAAAGACATTTTATACGCAATACCCGCAAAAGAAAAAACGGAAGTTAGCGGTACGGATAATCAGGAAGACAATAATTTAAAGAACAAGGAACAACCTCAAGCCCTTCCTCAAAATACTTCAAATACGGATATTATGGAAGCATTGACGGGTGTTTCTTCTCAAACTCTCGAGGATAGATTTAAAGTTACTATCCCCGAAAATTCCGATTCTTTATATAAGCTTTTAGAAGATAATTCGGTTGACATAAACGTAAAAAAACCTCAAGAGGGCTCTATTTTTTCAACATTAGGCTCTTTTTTGGTTCCTTTGTTTTTTATTATAATGATAATTTTTATATTCAGAGGTATTCAACAGGGCGGTTCTGCCGCTATGAACTTTGGCAAATCGAGAGCCAAAATGTTGCAAGAATCTAAAGTTAAAATGACTTTTAACGATGTTGCGGGGATTGACGAAGAAAGACAAGAACTTGAAGAAATCGTAGATTTTCTTAAAAGTCCCGAAAAATATACAAAACTCGGCGCTAAAATACCTAAAGGCGTACTGCTTGTCGGAGCTCCGGGGACGGGTAAAACCTTAATGGCAAAGGCAGTTGCGGGTGAAGCAGGTGTTCCGTTCTTTTCGATATCGGGTTCTGATTTTGTCGAAATGTTCGTCGGTGTCGGCGCTTCAAGGGTGAGAGATTTATTTGAACAAGCAAAAAAACATCAGCCTTGTATTATATTTATAGATGAAATCGATGCGGTTGGTCGTCAAAGAGGCGCAGGGCTCGGCGGCGGGCATGATGAAAGAGAACAAACCTTAAATCAGTTATTGGTTGAAATGGACGGTTTTGACGAAAATACAAATATTATCGTAATTGCCGCAACAAACAGACCCGATATTCTTGATACGGCTCTTTTACGTCCCGGACGTTTTGACAGACAAATTTATATCAGTTTGCCCGACATTAAAGGCAGAGAAGAAATTTTAAAAGTACACAGCAAAAATAAAGTATTAAATCCCTCGGTTGATTTGAAAGTTCTCGCTAAAAGAACTCCGGGGTTTACGGGCGCCGATTTACGAAATCTTTTAAACGAAGCGGCTTTACTTGCCGCAAGAAACAATGAGCAAAGTATTTCAATGGAAGACATTGATAATTCTATTGATAGGGTTGAAGCCGGCATTGAAAAGAAAAGTAAAGTTTTAACCGAAGAAGATAAAGAAACAACAGCATATCACGAAGTAGGGCATGCTTTGATAAACGTCCTTTTAAAAGATTCAAGCAACGAACTCCATAAAGTTTCAATAATACCGAGAGGATACGCCCTCGGTATTACTTGGTCGAGACCAAAGGATGAGAGAGTGCATACATCTAAAAATGACTTATTGTGCCAAATTGCAATAACATTGGGCGGACGTGCCGCAGAAGAAGTTGTATACGGTAAAGAAAACATTTCAACGGGTGCATCATCAGATTTATCCAAAGTGTCGGAAACTGCAAGAAAAATGGTTATGTCTTGGGGTATGAGCGAAAAAATGGGTAATTTAACATACGGAAAATCTCAAGAACATGTATTTATGGGCAGGGATTTCGGACACCAAAGAGATTATTCCGAACAAATAGCATATCAAATTGACGAAGAAGTTAAATCAATCGTCGATACTCAATACTCAAGAGTGATTAACCTTTTAAACGAAAACAGAGATATGCTCGACACTTTATCGCATGAACTTCTTGAAAAGGAAACAATGGAAGCTTCCGAATTTATCGAGCTTGTAGAAAAAGTCAGAGAAAGAAGAAATTCATAAATATATTTTATTATTATGTTAAAAAGGCGGCATAATTTAAAAATGCCGCTTTTTTATCGGAATTTAACAATTTGTACTTTTTGCGCTTTAAATTTTATAATTTTTTCCAATCGTTTACAAGTTTAGAATGCAATGCAAACAGCTCGTCTTCGACTTGTTGTCTTATTTTTTCCATTTCATCGTCGTTTGAATCAATCGGAACGTATATCGGATTTCCGTATATTGCTTTCATTTTTATACAATTTAGAGGGAAGCAAAATTCATCCCATGTTTTAAATTTAAGAAAAAATGGCGACGGTGAGTACCAACTCATGGGAACTATCGGAACACCGGTTAATTTTGCAATTTCTATTATTCCTTTTTTTACTTTGTATTTAGGGCCTCTCGGACCATCTATCGTGAGTGCGCCGTTATTTCCTTTTTTGATTGCATCGATTAATTCTAATGCTGCGGTTGCACCTTTTCTGTTTTGCGAACCTCTTACGACTTTTAACCCCATGGCAGCTCCTGCTTGGGCAATAATCTCACCGTCGTTGGATTTTGATATCATAACGGTTGTTTTCTCTCTTTCTTTTAGAGCATATAAGCCGCATTGGTGAGCATGCCAGAGTGCAAAAATGCACTGATTTTCGGGATAATTTATATTTTTGCAATAATAAAAATGTCTTTTAAATTCAAAATATATTGTGCATAACTTAGCTAAAAGTCGAGTTTTAAAAGGTTTTTGATTTTCCATATTGTTTATATCCTTAAATCAGAAGCTAATTTGTGTGCAAATAAACCCTCTTTTTCGGCTATGTACGAAGCCGTTTTTGAAAGTTCTTTTGCATATTCTTTATTAATTTTTTGATATGTTACGATTTTAACAAAGTCAAAAACCGATAATCCGCCGGTATATCTTGCGGCACGATTAGTGGGGAGTACATGGTTTGTTCCCGATACATAATCTCCGAAAACTTCTGCGCAGTTTTCGCCTATAAAAAGCGAGCCGTAATTAACAAGATATGGTAAAATTAAGTTTTCGTCACGCACCATGATTTCAAGATGTTCAGGCGCTCTTAAATTTGAAAGTTCCGCCATTTTATTATAATTGTCAACCACAACGCAAATTGCTTTTTCAAAAGAAATTGATGCAATTTTTGATGTGGGAAGCGTTTTTAAAAAGTTTTCGGCTTCTATTTGTACATTTTTTGCAAGTTTGATTGAATTTGTTATTAAATATGCCCTTGCATCTTTATCGTGTTCCGATTGAGCGAGCATATCCGCTGCAATTAACTTTGGATTGGCGGTTTCATCCGCTATAATTAAAACTTCGGACGGTCCTGCGATAAAATCTATATCAACCGTACCAAAAACGTGTTTTTTTGCATAATTTACAAATTTATTGCCCGGGCCCACAATTTTATCAACCGGTTTAATCGTTTGCGTGCCGTACGCAAAGGCACTTATTGCTTGTGCTCCGCCCAATTTATATATTTTATCCGCACCTGCAATATCTGCAGCAACAATTGTTTCGGGTTTTATTTTGGGAGATGTTAAAATAACTTCGCTTACTCCCGCAACTTTTGCGGGAACAATTGTCATAATGCAAGATGACGGAAGCGGATAATTTCCGCCGGGTGCATAAGATAAAACTCTTGATAAAGGGATAATTTTATGTCCTAAAATTGAATTTTCTTTTTTATATTCAAGCTCTTTTAAACTTTTCAGCTGCTTTTCGGAAAACTCTTTAACATTGGCTTTTGAAATTTCAATATGATTTATAAAATTTTTATCAACTTTATTATAAGCGTCTTTTATTTCATCTTTTGAAACCAAAAAATCTTTGGAACTTTTAAAATCCCCGTCATTAAATTTTTTTGACAATTCAATAATATAATTATCGCCATGATTTTTGACGTTATTTATAAGTAAATCAATGTCAGGCATGTTGTCATATCCGACAGAGTCAAAAAAATCTTTATCAAGCTTATCGTAATTACAAATTTTCATGGTTATTTTGCCCTTGAAGCCAAGTTGTGAACAATATCCTGAGGTGTTACATTTTTCATTGCCATAAATACAAGTAAATGATAAATTAAATCGGAAGCCTCCCAACCAAGCCCGTCACCCAATTCAAAATTAACAGATTCAAACGCTTCTTCCATAATTTTTCTTTTAAGGTAAAATTCGTTATTAAATAATTTTGTGGTGTAAGAGCCTTCGGGCAGTTTTTCTTTTCTGTCCAATATCAACTCATATAAGTCGTTTATGCAAAAACTTTTTTCTTCAAAACAACTGTATCTTTCGTAATGGCAGGCATTTCCTTTTTGTTTTACGTAAAACAAAAGACTGTCGCCGTCGCAGTCGAACTTTGCGCTGATTAATTCTTGTGTATTGCCCGAAGTTAAGCCTTTTGTCCAAAGCTCTTGTCTTGATCTTGAAAAATAAGTTGCAAGCCCATCTTTAAAAGTTTTTTGCAAAGATTTTTCATTTGAATAAGCGAGCATTAACACTTGTTTTGTATCAATATCCTGCACAATCGTGGGTATTAAGCCGTCAGGAGATTTTTTGAAATCAAGGCAGGATATAAAAGCGTCCTCTAATGAAATTTTACCCGTATAAACAGACATTCCGAGCTGTGAAGAAATATTTAATTTATCAAGTTCTTTTATTTCTTCTAACGTTGTAATTCCGCCTGCCGCAACAATCGGAAGCTTTGTAATTTCTCTTATTTTTTTGAACGCATCGATATTTGTACCTTCAAGCATTCCTTCTTTTTCGACGATAGTGTATAAAAATCCTGAGCAATAATTTGAAAATCTTTTTACATATTCTTCCGTAGAAAATTCGGTATCTTTCATCCAGCCGTTCAGGGTAATTTTACCGTTTCTCGAGTCTATTGCAACAATTAATCGGTCTTTTGGCAGTTTGGATAAAAATTCTTCGTTTGCTGCAGTTCCTATGATAATTTTATGTGCGCCGTTTGCAATCATCCTTTTTGCTTTTTCAACGGTTCTTATTCCCCCGCCTACTCTGCATTTTGCAATTTTGCAAATTTTGGTTATTAACTCTTCGTTGTTTTTTCCCGTATTCATTGCGCTATCAAGGTCAATGACGGCAATTTCGCCAAATCTTGAATAATATTTTGCAAGTTCAAGTACATTTTCTCTTTCAAGAACTTTTTCTTTGCCCTGTCTTAATTGAACGGCTTTTCCGTCCATTAAATCTATGCTTGGAATAATCATATCTTTTTCCTTAATTATTAATAATTTTGTCTATATTTTGCCATTCATAATTTTTCAAGGCAGGTTTTATAGTAAATTTTTCGTCGATTAAATTATGAAAGGCGCTGTCAAGATTGCTCGTTTCTTCTCCTTTAATATATTCAATTCCAAAATCTTTCGCAAGGTTTGTTACTTTTATTGAATACGAAATCGGAAGTATTTTAACACCGAGTTTTAACCCAAGCATGTTAGCATGATATCGCATACCAATCAAATATTTTAATTTTGAAAATTCTTCCGACAATTTTTTGGGTGTTTCATACGGAATAATTTTGCTTACAATGTTCGGGTTGATTTTATTTAATATTGTTTGAAATTTTTCGCACTCCGCAATATCTTGCTTATTTTGTAAAGAAAAAATTTCGACTTCATATTCGGGTAAATTTTTTGAAATTAATTCGGCAATTTTTTCATACAAGTCGGGTGCGATATTTTTATAATCCCTCAATTGAATTCCGATTAAGTTTTTCGGGCAATATTCGGGCACTTTTAATTCCCATAATCCGTCAACGGTTAGTTCGCCCGTTATTTTATTGTTTTTAAGATATTCGATTGAAAATTCATCTCTTACGGAAACAAAATCCGCCGTCTTTAAAACAATTTTTGTTAATAAGTTTTGTAAAAAACCGTCAATCGGTCCAATGCCGTTAGAATAAAATACCGTTTTTTTAAAAAATATTTTTGAACATATTGCAATAAAAAGATAGTAAAATAAGGATAAATTGCTTGTTTCGTTTTGCAGTAGATTACCGCCCGAAAAAATCAATATGTCGGTTTTGAAAATTGATGATATGACCTTGAATAAATCTTTATAGTAAAAAGATTTGATACCGAAAGTTTCTTCGGTTAATTTCGGATTTGAAGAAAGTGCCGTAATTTTGCAATCCAACTTTTTGAGGTGAGAAATTAATACTTCATGCAAAACATCGTCACCAAAGTTTGAAAAGCCGATGTAGCCCGACAGGAGAATTTTTTTACTCATAAAACCTTCTCATTAAATCGTAAACTTCGTTTTTTTTCGGAATTGATTTTATGGCGCCGAGCTTTGATGCTTGCATTGCTCCTAATACGTTTGCATATTTAATCGCTTCGATATCGGAATTGCCCTGCAGTTTTGAACTTATAAAAGCACCTATAATTGCGGAAGTATTTCCCGTTATGTCTACCGTATCGACGTTTAATGTTTTTGTGTAATTTGTTTCGGTTCCGTTTGTTACGTAAATTCCGTCATGGTTTTTTATGATTACGGCATTATGTATTTGGATATCATGCAGTTTTGCAATTAAGTTATCGGGCGAATTTGTATCAAAAATTATGTTGTCTTTTACGTTAATAAAAATGTAATCAATATAATCTTTAATTTCTAAAAACATCTCTCTTGCTTCGGGTTCAAGAAGGTCTGTGTGCCTGAAATTCGGGTAGTAACCGGTTAATATTCCGTTATTTTTTGCAAACTTAAATACTTCTTTTACGACTTCTCTGCAATTTAAGGATAATGACTGGACAAAACCCGTTGCGAAAATGAATTTTGAAGATTTTATGTAATTAAAATCAATGTCCGATACATCAAGTCTTGAGGCAGCGGTTTTTTTCCTGTAAAATTCCATTTCGACTTCGCCGTTTTTTAATCCGCAAAAATAAACTCCGTTTTGTAAATCCGAGAATTTAACCTGCGAAGAATCAAGTCCTTCCGATTGCCAGCAATCAAGAAGATATTCGCCGAAAGAATCATTTTTGACTTTTGTAATATACCCTACTTTAGAACCGCTTCTGAGTGCCGCAATTGCGACCGAGAGTGTATCACCGCCGTAATATTTGGAAAAATTTTCGGCTTGCAGAAGCGATTTTTCTGAAGAAAATTCGATTAAACTTTCACCTATTGTTATAATATCAAGTGTTTCATACATAATTTCAAATTTTATAATGACGTTAATTTTGTGTCAAATTGTTACATGAGTGCCTTCGCATTATGTTTGAGTTAAGCTGAATTTATGAAAAAGAAATTAAAAAATGTTTTGGTATTTGCCATAACTTCTTCCATGGCGGATTTTGTCGTTAAGAAACTTCTTGAAGAAGATGTTTTTGTTTATGGGACAAAAAGAAGTGACTACAATTTTACCCATAAAAATTTAAGAGTTGATAAGGTCGATTTGTCAAACGAAGATGAAATTAATGCCTATTTTAACTCCGTTGACGTAAAATTTGATGCGGTTATTTGTTTTCAGGGCGTTGCAATTTCATCTCCGGTTGAATTTCTCGATAAAAGGGAACTTCAAAAACAACTTGATAATTCCTTATTTTCTTATCTTTATATTTTGAAAAATTTGCCAAACAAAATGAATAAAGACGGAATTGTTATCGGTCTTTCATCTATGGCGGCATTCGGCATTTATCCTTTTTTGGCTCCTTATTCAATTTCAAAATCTTCGGTTGACACTCTTTTGAATTGTTTTGAAATTGAAACGGGCATTAAAACGGTTTCAATAAAACCCGGTGTTGTAGGCACAAAATTTTGGCAATTTTCCGTTCGGGAAAACGAAAAGAATTTTGAAAAATTTAAAGACAGATATTATGATGTCGGTATATTTTTAAAGAAAAACGCTCTTAAAAATGCAAATAGAGGACTGTCTCCCGAAGATGTTTCAAAATTAATTTATAATATTCTGTATAAAAACAATCCGAAAACCTCGTATTGTATCGGAATTGATTCTATTGCCGCAAAATTTGTATCTAATTTTAAATCACATTTTTTAAATTCAATTATAAGAAAATTTCTTGGTAAAAGGATGAACAATGAAAGATAAAATTTTATTAATATACCCGCCCTCTCCCGTTATGAACAGAGAGGACAGATGCCAGCAGCCTACGGATGATCTTGTTGTTATTCCGCCGCTGCCTCCGACGGATTTATTGTATATGGCAGCAATTGCAAACGAAGCGGGGCTTGACCCTATTATTAAAGATTACAGCATTGGCGCTAAAACTCAAGATGACCTTAAAGCGGACTTATTACTTTTTAATCCTCGATATGTTGTCTTAAATATTGCTTCTACAACTCTTTTATCGGATACTTTGGCACTAAAATCAATTAAAGAGATTTCAAAAGATATTATTACCGTTGCAAAAGGTGCTCATTTTAATATTTTTGACGTTAAAACTCTTGAAGATTATCCCGAACTTGATATGGTAATAAGAGGGGAAGTAGAAGAAACTTTATCGGAAATTTTAAATAATGTACCTAAAGAAAATATTAAGGGCCTGACTTACAGAAACGGAAACGAAATAATTCAAAACGAAAGGCGACCTTTTATTGAGAATTTGGACAAACTGCCGTATCCTTTCAGAGAATGTATTGATAACTCAATTTATACCCGTCCCGATACAAACGAAGTTCAAGCCGTTATAAAGGTTTCAAGAGGGTGTCCTTACCACTGTTTTTTCTGTTTGGCAACTCCTGTTTCAGGGTCAAAAGTAAGAACAAGGTCGCCTGAAAATATTTTAGGCGAAATTAAAGAGTGCTACGAAAAATATAACATTAAAAACTTTATTTTCTGGTCGGATTTATTCAACCTTGATAATGAATGGGTAAATGAATTATGTAATAAAATAATAAATTCCGGCATGAAAATTACCTTTTCAACCAATACAAGAGCCGACAGCGCCAATCTCGATACCGTAAAATTAATGAAAAAAGCTGGCTGCAGCCTTGTTTCAATCGGAATTGAATCGGGCTCACAATTTATGTTGGATAAAATAGGTAAAAAAATTACCAAACAGCAAATTGAAAATACCGTAAAACTTTTTAAAAAAAATAAAATTAAAGTGTACGGATATTATGTTTTGGGGCTTCCATGGGAAAATGAAGAAACTTATAAAGAAACCATGGATTTTGCAAAAAAACTTAATACGGAATATGTAAGTTTTTATACCGCAACGGCGCTTATCGGAACTAAATTTTATGATTATGTTAAGGAAAACGATTTGGGCGAGTTAAATTTTGATATGCCTTATTATTACCCTTCTATCAGAACTCATTATCTTTCAAAAGAAAGAGTTTTTGAAATGCACAAAAACGCCGTTAAATCTTATTATACAAGACCCCGTTACATTCTTTCGATGTTATTTAAAATACGAAGTTTTAGAGAATTTTACAATTATTTTAAAGCGGGACTTCGAGTTTTATTCAGAAAATAATCCTTAAAAGAGTATTACTTATAAGATTACTTTAATTTTGTATCTTCTTGTTTATATTGTTAAAAAAGGAGGTTTTATGCTTGTTACGATAACGGAAGAATGTATTTTGTGCGGAGCGTGCGAAGCGATTAATTCAAGAGTTTTTTCAATTGATGTAAAACCAAACGTAAATCAAGACAAAATTGAAGGAAATGAGAATGATTGTATAGATGCCGCCCTAATTTGCCCCGTCAATGCAATTTGGATAGATGATATTTTTTAATTCAAATTGACAGGTCTTTATATAAAAATGTAAAATAATTTTGAGTTTATGGGAGAAATTGAATGAGAAAGTATTTTACATCAGTTTTATTATTAACAAGTTTTTCGCTTCCCGTTTTTGCATCCGATGCAATTTTTTCAAACAGTGAAACGGAAACTTTTAATTTATTGCCTTCAGGGTATAATTCAAAGCCGTTTGTTACGACTAATTCAACAATTATATCTTCAAACACAATGGCGCCGACGCCATCGGTTTCGACGAATTTACAGACAAAAGCGCAGGATTCCAATTTATCCGATAAAAATTTTATCAATGCGGTAAATAATCTTGATACTGCGCAGGTTGAATTAAGAGAACAATTGACAAGCTATTCTGCGCTTATGGCTCAAGCTAAACAAGATTATATAAACAAAAAAGAACAATACAACAGTTATAAAAAACAATATAACGCTCTAAAAAAGAAAAACAGACAAATAGAAAAATCCAAAAAAATTATTCAGGGAAATATTGAAAGCTATACAACCACGAAATAAACAAAAACAATTAGTTTGTGATATTTTCTCTGATTGTTTCTATGTCAATTTTTGTTATATATTCTTTAAATCGGATGATTCTTGATAATTCATCCGTAAAAATTTCAAAAGCGGAATCGTTTTTAAGATTTTCCTCGGTAACAGGTTTGATAAAATCAATTTTACTGTCCGGATTTATCTTAATTGATTCCGTTTTTTCAAGAGCCAATATGAGGCATTCGGCGCAATAATCGTCGATGCCGAGATTATCAGCTATGTTTTTTATTGTAATAAGGCCGTTTTTATGTTTAATGGCGTATTTTATCATTCCGATACAGGATTGAACATATTCATAAGGGTTTTTGATTATGTCCGATTTCATTAAATGTATATGCGCAGGTTCAATTTCTTTTATTATTGATACAAATTCATCCAATGACGTCGGATAATCAAAAAACATGACTGCGTATGACTTGTTTGGCTGTTTCATAATGTTTTCGGTTATATTTGCGTACTTTGAAAGCAATTTTTTTGTACCGATTGTTTTTGCGAAAATTTGAATATCATTCTTTTTGGTTTGTACATATTCTTCTATTTTGTCTAAAATTCCCGTTTTTTGCCTGTGATCAAAAATTTTTACACCCGAATTTGTCGAATTTAAAATTTTATCGTCAAGAAAGAACGAAGTTATCAGTTTAATCTTTTTTTCGCCGTTAAACTCGCTTATTTCGGGATAAAAGACAAAATCAAAAGTTTCATTTATTTTTTTACCCGTTATTTTTCTTTTCCAATATAAACAATCGAATTCATGATTGTCTTTCAAAATCTTATATGAAAGATGTCCGCCTTCTTTTCCGATTTCTCTTTCGGAAAGCAGTTTTGCGTCTTTAAATAAAAATACGGGTTTTGGGTTTCCTTCCCCGAACGGTTCCATTTTATAAATGTCATCGATAAAATCAAAGTCGATGTCATCGCCTTTAAGCTCAATATCCGCTTCTTTTGAATTATTTTCCTTTGATTCATCCTTATTATTAATGACGGCTTCTTGAATTTTTTTAATTAAAGTATTAATTTCGATATTGTTCGGGTCTGCTGAAAATCCGCCCGCAAAGCCATGACCGCCAAATCCTACAAAGCATTCCTTGATTGATTGTAAGATTTCAGCTATATCATGGCACTTTGTACCTCTTATGGAACACCTGTACATGCCTCGGTCATCACTTGTTATCATAAAAACGGGTAAATTAAATTTATCAACCAGCCTTGAAGCAACAATTCCGATTATCCCCAAATGCCACCCTTCATGGTAGAGTACGATTGAATTTTTAGGATTTTTTATTAAAGAGATTGCTTCATTGTAAATAACATCGCATAAATTTTGTCTTACTTTATTTAAAGAATTTAATTTTTCAATTGTCAAATCAAGCGCAACGTCGTTATTTTCAATAAGTAATTTTAAAGCTTCGTAAGGCGAATCGAGCCTTCCTGCCGCATTGATTCTCGGAGCTAAAATAAAGCCTATGTCCTCACTTGTTATATTTCTTTTAATATTTTGGTTTTCAAAAAGTTTTTTAACTCCTAAATTTACCCCTTGTGAAAGTTCCTTTAGCCCTCTTGCGGCAATAATCCGATTTTCGCCCGTCAGAGGAACGACATCCGCTATTGTACCGATTGCCGATAATCCCGTTATTTCTTTTTCAATATTCGGATATTTATTGTTCAATAGGGCTCTTGCAAGTATAAAAGCAACTCCGGCCCCCGACAATACGGAAACTTTTTCTATTTCTTTGCAATTAAGAGTCTCAGACAGTGAATTTAAACATACGGGATTTAATATACAATCAGCTTTGGGAAGGATTTCGGGAGGTTCATGGTGATCCGTTATTATGACTTTTGTTCCCATTGATTTAATTAAATTTATCTCATTTGCGTTTGATATTCCGCAATCTACCGTAATCAAAACTTTAATATTGTTTTTTGATTTTATTTTCAACAGCTCTTTTGAATTAATTCCATGCCCCAATTTATCTCTGTCGGGAATAAAATACATAAAATCGGCACTGAGTGCCGTTAATGTTTTGTGTAAAATAGCGGTTGAAGTAACGCCGTCAGCGTCAAAATCACCCCAAACGAGAATTTTTTCTTTATTTGTTATTGCATTATTTATAATTTCTACGGCTTTTAGCATATCAGAAAATACCGATGGAGATGAAAACGGCAACAGCTCAGGGTTTAAAAATTCGTCGTAATTCTCTATTCCTCTTGATTTTAGCAATGAAATCAAAACCGGCTCGTCACTTCTTTTTGCTTTTAATATAATGTCGTTTTGCAATTTTTTCTCCTTAATTATTAGATTATACTTCAATTATGTTGTAATATGAAAGTATGTTAAAATTTGCAATCACAGGTAATATTGCATCGGGCAAATCAACCGTTAAAAAATTTATCGAGGAATTCCTCTCGATTAAAATTTTATGCTTAGACGAAGTCACAAAAGAGATATATTCAAATAATCGTCAATTCCGGAATTTTTTAATTGAAAATTTTTATACAACAAACAAAACGGAAATTTCTTCTATTGTGTTTTCAAACCCTGATAAATTAAGGCTTTTGAACGATTTTATACACCCTCTCATTAGAGATGAACTTTTTCAATATTTCAACAAAAACACCGAAAAAAACTTCGTTTTTGTTGATGTACCCCTGCTTTTCGAGGCAAAATTCGATATTTACTTTGATAAAATCCTTTTTGTTTCATCAAATGAAAATCTCCGTCTTATCAGGCTTCAAAAAAGAAATAATTTATCCAAATCGGAAGCGATAAAAAGGATTAATGCCCAAATTAATGAAGAATATAAAATAAATAAATCTGATTATGTCATTAAAAATAACGGCACGATTGATGAATTAAAAAAACAGGTATATACCTTTACAGAAAAGATAAAACCTCTCTTATAAGCTTACAAGCGGTTGCCGTTGAAACTTTTGTCGGGTCAATATCGGGAGCAAGCTCCATAATGTCTGCGCCGATTATATTAAAATCCTTTATGCATTTTAACATGTTTATAAGTTCAATATAAGTCATACCGCCCGCTTCCGGAGTTCCTGTACCGGGCATTAATGAGGGGTCTAAAACATCAACGTCTATTGTAAGAAAAACGGGTCTGTTTTTGAATTTGTCAAGTTCAAGAGGCGATTTAACAAGAGTATGATACTTATTCATGAAATCAAATTCTTCTTTTTGACCCGAACGAATGCCGATTTGGGCGATAGAATCATATCCGACAATTTTTGCAATTCTGTACATGACACCGGAATGTGTCAATTTTTCACCCAAATATTCTTCCCTTAAATCTGTATGTGCATCGAACTGGATAACTGCAAGGTCTTTATATTTTTTGCGGATACTTTTTATTTCCGCTAATGTTAATAAATGTTCTCCGCCTATGCCAAGTATTTTTTTGCCGTCATTGTATATACAGTCGGTATTTTCTTCAATTATTTTTAAGGTTTTTTCAGCGTTTCCGAAAGGAAATTCCAAATCCCCCGCATCAAAAAAAGGCTTGTTTGCAATATCAAAATCAAAGTACGGAGAATAAGTTTCAATTCCGACGGATTCAACTCTTACTTGCTGTGGAGCAAAGCGAGTGCCGGGACGATTAGAACATGTGCAATCATAAGGCATGCCGATAAGAACAATTTCGGCTTCATCGTAATTTGTTGTTGCTCCTATGAAATTTTTCTCTAAAAACGGTCCTTTAAGCATATTTTTAATCTATCACAAACTTATATTAAGTTTTGTAACATCCTAAAACCCTTGTTATATATGGGTTATATATCTTTATTATAAATTTTAGGCAATTTTTCTTTTCATAAATTCTTTATTATTGTACGAGGACAATTGAGAGGAAAATAATAAATGAGCAATTTTATCATGTTTGATCCCACAAAAGCTAACCAATTGGGTCGTTTTCAAGGTACTTTAATAGGTTCTATGGCAGGGCATGCAAGAGTAACAGGAACCGCAACGGCACCGACGGAAGCATTTAACCAAGGCGGATTTTATGCACTTCAAGATACCGACACAGGCTTATTTCAACTTCAACAATTAGGTAAAAGCAGCATTAATACCAACGAATGGTACAGTCAATCATTAAAAAACACATTTTCTTTTAAAAATAATTCTGCAAGCATTTTTAGTTCAGACAGTTTATCAAACAATATGTCCGCCGGCGATATAGCAAATTTAGCAAAATAATCATCTTTAAAAACGGGTATTAGAGAAAGAGAGAATCAAGATGGGATACGAGTTTTTTAATCCTACAACCGCAAATGAATTAGCAAAATTTCAAGGACGTTATGCAGGTATTCAAGCAGGTCATGCCACAACAACGGGCGTTGGTACCGCACCTACGTCGATATATAACCAAGGCGGATTTTATGCGCTTCAAGATACCGATACCGGTATTTTTCAACTTCAACAGCTTGGTCAAGACAGTTTGGCAACAAAAAACTGGTATGATCAAACAACAGGTACGATATTTGATTTCACTTCGGGCGGTGCGGGAATTGTACCGCAAAATAACGGCAACGGAACAAATCAACCGTCTAATTCTTCTAACCCTATTACTCAAAACCCGACTACAAGAAACGGTTTAAACGGAACCAACGGGTTGAACGGAACTAACGGAACTAACGGTACCAATGGTAGAAACGGCACAAACGGAACCAACGGTTTAAACGGAACTAACGGTACCAATGGTAGAAACGGCACAAACGGAACCGACGGAACCAACGGGTTGAACGGAACTAACGGTACCAACGGTAGAAACGGCACAAATGGAACCAACGGAACTAACGGCACAAACGGTTTAAACGGAATTGCGGGAAGAAACGCCGTTAACGGCACTAACGGATTTAACGGCACAAATGGTACAAATGGTACCAACGGAACAAACGGTACAAATCCTTCGGGACTTCTCGAATATCCTTGGGGTCCGGGGTATGTGGTTACCAGACCTAATCAAGGCGTTACGACGCAACAATATAACGTAAACGGCAGACAGGTACCCGTTAAAGTCGATGCTGACGGCAATCAAATAATGCTAACCGCACAAGATCTTCAAGAACTTGTTGATGCCGGTGTTTACGGCAATATAAACGAAGCGCTTCAAGCAACAAAAGCTAACGGCTACGGCGTAAGCGACGAAGAACAGGCAAAACTGGGTATTTATAACGAAGGTACCGAAAAACAAATTCAACTCTTGATGGACAAATACGGCATATCAAGAGATGAAGCAATTCAACAACTCGGTTCTAAAGCAAAAGCTAAAGGTGATACATCGGAAATTGAACAAAAATTAAACAATCTTTTAATTTACGGCTTCAAAAGAGATGAAGCGGTTGAATACTTGAAATCTTTAGGATATGAGGTACCTGAAGAACTCGCTAAAGAACCGGACAAATACTCTGATGAAGATGAAGCAAAAATATTTGCTTTAAGAAAATCCACAGGCTGCACCAGAGAAGAAGCAATTCAAACTCTCGGTTGTAAAGCAGATAAACCCGGCCTTATCAGAAGCTGTATGAACGGAATAGGCAGTTTCTTCTCATGGTTAGGCGACGGCATATCAAGCGCTTGGGATTCATTTGTAGATTTCATTTGGTAAAATCAAAACTAACATACATATACATATACAAAACAAAACTCCGTCTTTATAAGGCGGGGTTTTTGGTGTAGAATATTTTTATAATCAACAGAGGAGTTTAAAATGATTGAAATGAAAGTTATGGGAATTGCAATAGATACCAGAAACGGTTCCCCGATTATAGTTTTAAACGACAGTGAAAACAGAAAAGCACTTCCGATTTGGATAGGCTCCGCCGAAGCCAGTTCCATTATCAGAAAAATTGAAAATATTCCGTCAACAAGACCCCTGACTCATGATTTATTTATTAATTTTGCAAATCAAACCGGTGCAAGAATTGACAGGATTGAAATAAATGACGTTGATGAGCAAACATATTTTTCTTCTATCTTTTTAATCGATAAAGACGGTAAAGAAATAGAAATCGATGCAAGACCGTCAGATGCCATTGCAATTGCAATTAGAGCTTCGGCACCGATTTTTGTTGCAGCCGGAGTTATTATGGATGGTGCGGTTTCCGTTGATAAAGATAAAGATGAAGAAGAAGCTCAAGAATTTAGAAATTTTATCAAAGATATCAAGCCTTCCGATTTTGCAAAATTGATTGATAAAAACTATGAATCCGATCAATAAACGTAATTTCTATCGGATGAAAAGTAATTTTTTCGAGGCGGATTGCTCTATTTATCCCTGCGACGCCAATCGGAGAATATTCTCTAAAATATTTCATTGATTTTAATTTTTTCATAGTATAATCTTAATGTTAAGAATAGAAAAGGCAAAAATCATGGGTAAAGTAACAAAAGATATGAGCATAATCGAAGTAGTTCAAGAACATCCCGAATCTCTTGAAATATTCCAAAAATACGGATTGGGCTGCATAGGTTGTGCTGCTGCGAGATTTGAAAATTTAGAAGCAGGAGCCAAGGTTCATGGAGTTAATCCTGACGTTATGGTGCAAGAAATCAATGATTTAATCGAATCTCAAAAATAACTTTTTGACATTTTAAATTGATTGTATAAAATATAAATATAAAGTGTCTGTCTGCCCTGGTGGTGAAATCGGTAGACACGTTGGACTTAAAATCCAATGAGGCTAATACCCTCGTGCCGGTTCAAGTCCGGCCCAGGGCAATTTAAACCCGCTTAGTATAGCGGGTTTTTTAGTAAGGAGGTATAACCTTTCCGGACTGTTTGGATGGGAGTTTTGTTGTAAGTATGCCTAATTTTAGGGCGATAGAGGCAGGTTTATAGTCTTAAGATGTACCGGACTATTCTTGCACTTTTGTCCTGATTTTTGCACCATTTTGCACTGATATTTAGTCATGCTGAACTCGTTTCAGCATCTATCTCGCTTGGTGTTTGATATTTTTTGAGTGCAGAATAGTGCAATATAGTGCAAAAATAAATTATCTTGCATTTTGATATGTGTCGAAATGTCTCTGAGATTAAGATGCGTGAGCCGGTGTGAAGTGCCGGTGTCGGCTTGCTGTAGGGCAAGACGAGCAGGGCACGAAACACTACGATGCCGCCGTTTCAAATCTTTGATTTGACAGGCGGAAAAGAGATTTAGGACTTGATGTTTCCGTAACAAAGAGCGATTAATGTGTATGCAAAGGAGCATACACATGGCAGAATTTACTCCCGAAAAATGTAAACAAATCGCTTTAGCAAGACTTGATGTAGTTCATCAGTGGCTTGAGTTCAGGAAGAAATCAAAAAACAAACTTCAAGCTGATTATGATTTTGTAAAATTGTATAATACTTCAAATTCACACTTGTTTGAGATTATAGGTAAAATATCTCGCGGCAGTTTGCATCGTTGGTATGCAATGTTAAACGGAATAGAAGATTATACGAAGTTATTGCCACAGTATAAATATAGTAGTGTTAATGATTACAGAACCGTACTTAATGATGACGAAATAAAAATATTTATGGGATTACTTTTGCACCCCAATAGATTGTCTATTGGAAAAGCAATTGCTCTTACGAAATACAAATTAAAAGAACAAGGACAGAACTTTATTCCAACTGATATTACATTCAGAAGATATGCAAAATGGTTTAAAAATAACAATTATGATAAATGGATACTTGCACGTGATGGAGAAAAAGCACTTTCTGACAAAGTTGAACCATATATAAAACGTGATGCAAGTCTGCTTGAAGTCGGGGATATTCTTGTCGCTGATGGGCATAAATTAGCGTTTCAGGTAATAAATCCGTTTACAGGAAAACCATGCAGAGCAACTCTTGTTGGCTTTTTGGATTGGAAATCAACAGCATTAGTCGGTTATGAAATAATGCTTGAAGAAAATACACAATGTATTGCAAGTGCTTTGCGTAATTCAATAATCAATCTTGATATGATACCGAAAGTTGTATATCAGGATAACGGCAGAGCTTTTAGAGCTAAGTATTTTACTGATGATAAAGGATTTACTGAATTAGGATTTCAGGGATTGTATTCAAAACTCGGAATAGAAACAGTCTTTGCAAGACCATACAATGCAAGAGCAAAAGTTATTGAAAGATTTTTTAAAGAATTTCAGGAAGGATTTGAAAAATTATTGCCAAGTTATATAGGTTCATCAATAAATAATAAGCCGGCATATATGATGCGAAATGAAAAATTTCACAAAAATCTTCATAATGAATATATCCCAACAATAGATGAAACAATAAACATGATTGATATGTGGTTAAGTTTTAAGAATTCTCAACCCTGCCCAAATGCTCCGGATAAAACAATCACAGAAGTTTTATCTGAAAGAAAACGGCAGAATATTGATATTGATACTCTTGACGATTTAATGCTTGCAACCGAAGTCAAAACAATTCAAAGAAATGGAATCAGATTTTTAAACTGCGATTATTTCGATGAAAGATTATACGGATTTAAAAGTAAAGTACTAATTAAATATAACTTATTTGACATTACAAACATTAAGGTTTTCACCCCAAAAGGCGAATATTTATGCACAGCAGAACGTGTAACTGAAACGCATCCGATGGTAAAATTACTTGGCGACGTCAAAGACTATGAGGATTATAAGCAGAAGATTGTAAGGCAACGGCAATTAAAAAAGAAAACTGTAGAATCTGTCAAAAAATATCTGGAAACAGAAGATATAAAACTCTTGGAAACAAAAATAGAAACACAATCTTTAGATTTACCTCTTCAAGAAGTGTTTAATACCCGTTTAAATGGTGTTCAAAAGATGTTTAAAAATAATGCTGATAAATATGAATACTTAATAATCCATAATCCGCAAGATGAGTGGATAGAACAGTTTAAGCAAACAAAGGAGTACAAACTGCTTTATGAATAAGATTTTTGTAAAAACGCAAAATGTGAAAAACTTTATCGGATTAGTTGAAAATTTGATAAATAAACCAAAGAATATTCCTAAGATGGGACTTGTTTACGGTGAGCCAGGACTTGGAAAATCTCAAACTGCATTATGGCTTGCATGCAAGTACGACGGAATTTATTTAAGAGCATCTAATCTTATGACAGGCAGATGGCTCTTGGAAGAGATGGTTAAAGAACTTGACGAGATTCCAAGATTTTTGACTTCTGATAATTTTAATATTGTGGTTAAAAAGCTGAAACAAAATCCGCAGATAATTTTTATTGATGAAATTGATTATTTGATGAATAACTACAAAACAATTGAAACTCTGCGTGATATTCACGATGAAACCGGCTGTCCGATAATTTTTATCGGAATGGGTTTGGCACACAGAAAACTCGAAAGATACAAGCATCTTTATGACAGATTCTCGGAGATTTTAAAATTTGAAACCTTTGGAGTGAATGATTTATCTCAGATTATTAACCAATTATCAGAAATAAAATTTACCCCCGATGCTGTTGAATATATACATTCAAAATTTAATAGGTTCAGGCAAATTGCTCAATTGATAAACCAAATGGAAACATTTGCTAAAGATAATAATTTAACAGAAATAAATATGGAGGTCATAAGTCAAATAATATGAACATAGAAAAATTGGCGCAACATTTAAAAGAATTTACTCTTGATGAAATCGAAATGATTGCAGAATGCGATTGTAAAACAGAACTTGAACACCTTTTGAATGAGGGTAAAATAGTCTTTGAACAGGGTTTGTATAAATACGTTGAAACTGATGAAAGATTAAAATTCGGTGTATTTATTGATAATTCAAACAAAAAAGTCGTAATAACAATAGAAGATGCCGTTCAATATTTCATAAATAATTATGTTGCAAAATACTGTTCCAAGAAAACAAACAGAATTTATAAAGCAGCTTTTAAATTAGATATTATACCGATTTTAAAGAAAAATAGCATTACTAAATTTGAAACAAAGGATATTATTGCTATTCATAACGCATTTTTAGAAAGAGATTTTAAGCCAAGAAGGTTAAAAAATACAATGGCTTTATTAAAACAATTTTTAAAATACTGTAAAGCAGAAGGTTTGATTAAAAATTACACAAATTTTTATGTAAAACGGCTGACAGAAAAGAATGAATACAGTTTAGACAGAATAATTTTTGAGGTATAACGATGACAAAATACAACCAACTGACACAAGCTGAACATATGTACATTTACGACAAAAATCTCTGGCAGAGATTGGTTTGGAACTAGGTCTTTCTCGCAGGATTTTATTTTATTGGAAAAAGGAATACAAATGGGATGAAAAGCGATTTGAAGTTGAGCATACAAAATATCGCTTCAGCGAGGAGTTGCTTGATTTTGCAAGAAAAATGATGCAGAAAATATCTACGGATATTGATAATAATCAAAAAACTCCTCCTCCGGAAATATATTCACTGATAAATATTTTAAAAGAGATTCCGCTTGTAAAACAATATACAGACTCTCTGCAACAAGAACAAACTCCCAAACAAAAACCAACAGGCTGCTTATCTCCGGATATTGTTCGACAAATTGAAAGAGAAATTTTGGGAATGGAATGATAAAGCACCCGAAATACATCGGGTGCTCTGGTAAATTTACATACCTATAATGACTCTCTATAAATAGTAGATACAGCTTCTTTTGTTGCTTTTGTCGGTGCTATTCCTAATAAGCCATCCAGAGAAGGTGTAGTAAACGCAAGTTCTGTTAATTTTTCAACATCAGCTTCACTAAATCCTTCATCTTTTAGCTTGTTTGGAACGTCAACAGATTTAAGCCATTCATAAACACCTTCTGCTGTTTTTTGAGCATCTGTAGTATCTTTGACAATAGGTTCAAGTATATATTGCAAAGTTTCTGCTTTGGCAGGATAAATATTTTTAATAACGGCAGGAAGTAAAATAGCCAATCCTAAACCATGTGAAAAATCAGGTTTCATAGCACTCAATGGGTGTTCAAGTGCGTGAGTATAATGTAATAATCCGTTATCAAAGCAAACTCCGCCCATTAAAGCAGCGTAACACAAGTAGTATCTTGCTTCTTTATCAGCAGGATTTTGAATCGCTTTTGGCAGATATTTCCCGACAAGTTCAATTACTTGTCTTGCTAATGTTACAGAATATGGTGAAGCAACTGTTGATGTTGCAGCTTCTATTACGTGATTAACTGCATCTATTGAAACATATCTTGTTTGTTTTGGCGATAGTCCTATCATCAAATCAGGATCATCAATAGCAAATTCAGGGTAAATACAATCGTAAGCGATAGCAGGTTTATAATTCTTTTCTAAAATTGTTGCAACTGCAAATCTGTTTGTTTCACTTCCTGTTCCGTGAGTTAAATTAATTGCAACAATAGGAACGGCTTTTGTCGGTGTGAATTTGAATTCATACAAGCTGCTACCTGTTTCATTCGGGTATTTTAAAAGAATTGCAACAGATTTTCCGGCATCAGTCGGTGAACCACCGCCTATTGTAATAACTGCTTTTGCCCCAAAATCACGAGCCAATGCGGTTGCTTCGTCAATAGCATCGGTTGTCGGGTTTGGTGTAACTTTATCATAATTTATGTATTCAATTTTATTGTCTTTAAGAGCTTTCTCAACAAATCCCCACGCACCTGTTGATTTATATGCGTTTCTGCCTGACATAACAACAACTTTATTTATTCCTCGTTCAGCATAGATTTTTGCAATATCATTTATCTTCTGAATGGCACCACAGCCAAAGTAAACTGTTGTTCTTGTTCTGATTTCTCTGACTTCATTAATGTTTAAATCATTTTCCCAATTTATCATTTTAGCCCCTCTTTCTTATTTCATTAGTCCTAAAATTTTCTTATACCACGAAAACGGCTTTATATCTTGACCGTTTACGGTAGTTTTATTTGTCTGATTTTCAAGATATTTTGAAAAATCATCATTGTATCCTGATTTGTTTTTATCTTTTTAATTTCTTTTTCAGATTTGTTAATTGACACCATACACGCCCCTTTTTATAATAAACACAAACTACTTATTTCTGTATTTTAAATGTAAAAACATATCAGTAAGCAAGAAAAACATATTCAATACATAAAGCCATAAAACCCAATCATAATAGAAAAAGATTTTATGTATGACTCCGCAAATATAACCGACAAGAATTAAGCAGGAAAATGTTAAACTTTTACCTTTTACACTCTTTGCTTTGTATGTTTTGCAAGCCGCAATAGGCCAGCTTACACCGAAACAAATCATCATTCCTGCTTCAAATACACTCATTTATTCTACCTTTTTAATATCTTCACTGTTTTGAGTAAAATTATCAATTAACTTTTTGGCGGTTTTTTGATTATTTAATGTTGCATTACCGCCAATGCAACCGCCTTCACAGCACATAACTTCAACCAAATTACAGCCTTCGCAAACTCCGCTTGCTGCATATTTCTTTAACTGTTTTATACTGTCTTTATTTAATCCGTTTATTATACAGGGCTTAACAGAATCTTCATCTTTAAGAGATTTTTTAACTGATTCGGCTACACCGCCTGAATATCCAAAATTACGACCTTGTTTAGAAGATTCAACAATATATTTGCTTTCTTCCAATTCTGTAATTTGAATTTTCTTTGCAACAAATAAAGCACCAAGTTCTTCATAACTCATAACATAATCGACATTTGGGTTTTCATATCCTTCTGCACGTTTTGCAACACATGGACTTACAAAAACGGTAACTGCGTTACTGTGTTCTTTTTTCACTATTTCAGCCGTATAGTATAGAGGAGTCTTTGTATCAGATACAAACGGCTTAATTTCACTCAAGTGTTTCTTGATTAGTTGATTATATCCGGCACAGCAAGAAGTTGTCATAAAGTTTTGACCTTCTTCCATTCTTTCAATAAATTCTTTTGCTTCTGTATTTGCCGTAACATCTGCTCCTTGAGCAACTTCATAAACATCATCAAAACCTGAATTTATTATTGCTGTTTTTAATTGATAAATGTTTCCGGGGAATTGACCGATTATTGAAGGTGCTATCATTGCGATTACTTTTTTATCGGATTTAATTGCTTTTAATATATCAATAATTTGACTTCTTTCGTGAACCGCACCAAACGGACAAGCGGCAGTACATCTTCCGCAATTTATACATTTATCATAATCTATGCTTGCAAACCCTGTTTCATCTTTCTTTATTGCTCCGACAGGACAGGAATCTTCACAGGGAACTGAAATTTTTACAATAGCTTTATAAGGACAAGCATTAACGCACATCTGACATTTTTTGCATTTTGTATCATCAATAACGGATCTTCCGTTTACAATAGAAATTGCACCGAATTTACAAGTGGTTTGGCAAGGTCTTGCAACACAGCCCTGACATAAATCAGTTACATAAATTCTATTGGTAGCACAACCCTTACAAGCGGCTTGAAGAACGGTCAAATTCTTTTCGCTGATTTGAGTTCTTTCTAATGCTTGTTTTGCATAATCGGATAGCGATACTCTTTCATCATCTTCTTCAATAGGGAAACCGAGTCCTGCAATAGTTCTGTCTTTTATAATGGCACGTTCTTTATAAACACAACACCTATAAGGGACTTCCATTCCTTTTGGTCGCATATCATAAGGAATTAGTCTTGCCTGATGTTCAAAATCATCGGATAAAAAAGCCTTAATTATTCTGACTAAAATTTCTTTTTTTATGTGTATCGCTTGTCCTAAATTATTCATTTAAAAATTCCTATTGTTTTGCAAGTTGTCTGTCTATTTCTTCTATAACTTTTTCAGCAGTTGCTTCAGATACAACTTCTTCATTAACTTTAACATAAGGTGCTTTTGAATATTCCCAATTTATAGAGCATAATCCCAAGCAATTTGAAGCAGTAAGTTCAACTTTATCACCATATTTTTTCGGAATAATGTCGTGTAATTCTTGCAAATTAGCTCCACCCATTACGAAACAGGTTGTTCCTGTACATACTTTTACTGAAATCTTTTCCATTTTTTGACTCCTTTTATTAATTTGTGTACCTCGAAACAAAAATTCAACATTTTTGTTTCTGCGGCACAATCTATATAAATTGTACCTCTACTTTTTTCAGATATTTTTCTTCTAAAACTTTTGCCATTTGTTTTATAATATTTTTTCTGATTTCAATTTCAATAGGCAGGTTCGGATCGTAGTGTGCTTTATTCATTTGAGCTCCAACCAAGAAACTTATTACATCAGAATCAAGTAAGAAATTCATTAATGTTCTTGCAGCATCGTTCTCACTTTCACCCATGCGCAGATATTCTAATGTCTTGGTTAGTGTCAAAATCCCTTCCGTAACCAAATCAACACCTTCCATTTTTAATAATCCGGGAAGTTTACCTCTGTTTGTGGACATATCAGCAACAACAGGAATATTAAGTTCTCTTGAAATAATGTTAGCTGTTGTTCCGCCTGAAATTGCTTTTTTACCATTGAATTCCATAAATGTTTTAGCATAGAAACTATCTTTTTCACTATGGAAAGGTGGTCCTGTAAATATTAAAGACTCTCTTGGGTCTCTGCAATAAATAGATAGAATTGAAGTATCATCTTTGAGTTCTCTTTTTGGAGCAATAAATTCTATTTGTTTAACCAAAAATTCGCTTAAATCTTTTGATGATATTTCAGGATCAGCCTCTAACTTACGCAGAATAATTTTTATAAGTCCGTTTCTCTCTAACCCTAAAGGATATTCTTTCGTTCCCATTGCAACTTGTGTCGCACCATCTGAGCAGAAAATAATTCTATCGTATTTTTCAAGTTTAATATTATAAACTTTCATTTTTCTGTTTTTAAAGTCTTTTGATTGAATTGTTTGGTATTCCGGTTTCAAAACTTCACCATTTCTTATCCAAATAAAATCAGGGTTTCCTTCTTCAACTATTTTTGCTTTGCCGTCCTCAAAACAATCAATCGCAGAAAATGTTGAATAACTAATACCTCTGACTTTACAAACAGGTAATGAGTTCATAATGATTTCACAAGATTTTTCTATATCAGAATGGCTTTCCATAAATTTAAGAAGCATAGTTGAAGTCATACAAGCAAGGATGTTTGCTTTAATTCCGCTTCCAAGACCGTCGGATAATACCGCAACGACTCTGTTCATATTAGGGAATCTGTTTGAAGCAAAGAAGTCTCCATAAGCATTTTGGTTATATTTCTTTTTTTGTGAACAAGCTATATCAATGAACATTACTTCTTATCCCCTTCGTTTGTTCCTTTGTTTGCTCCTTCATAACCTTCAGCGATAGAACTTAAAAGCAGTTCTGTTTCAACCATATGTTCACCCAATAAACTTGCGATTTCCTGAACAGTTGCAATATTTTTGGTAATAACTTCTCTTGCTTTTTGTGCAATTTTTGATCTATCAATTTCTGATTTTGTAACATAAGAAATTACGGCACCAACAAGTTCATTATCTTCAATAGTAAATATGCTTATGTCATATACTTTATCTTTTATTGCATAGTGCTCCTGATGAATTTCTTTGCCTGTATCGAGAGCTGATTTAAAGAGTTCAGGGAATGGAACAATTCTATCTATACAAGCACCTGTCATACCGTCTTGACGAGATGTAAATACTTCATACATTTCTTCGGATAAAAACATGTGTTCAAATGAATCATTTGCTTCAACGATTTGCAAATCAGAATCAACAATAACAACGGCAGAAGGCATACATCTTAACATTGCAGCTGCTTTTCTTACTGCTATTTTTCTCATATAAGAAACGCATTGAGAAGGTTCTGCATCTCCTGCAATAAGTGCATTAACAAATTCTCGGCAGCTTGCGTATCCGCATCCTGAACAGTTAAGCTCATCTTCTTCCGAGTGTTTGCTTATCTTTTTAAGTGCATTTGAAACCTGTTCAAGAGAATATTCCAATTTTTCAACCGGGTTTGGTATATATTCGATTTCAACAACTTTTCTTGGCTCTTTCGGAACTTCATTTCTGTATTGAGTATTTGCATAAATATCTGATGTAATCAGAATTCTTGATTTATCACTTGATAAGCAAGGACCGTTTATACAACCGCCTGAACAACCTAATGCTTCAACAAAAATCTTATTTTCAACTTTGTCAGGATTTATGTTTTGTAGTGATTTATCAAAATCTTCCAAAGAACTTACTGCAATAAATGTTACATCATCTTTTTCAATACCGACTCTTTTAATTGTTTCATTCATACCGCCTTCAATAGGATATAAAGCTCCTTCATAAGAACTTTCTGGAACAAAATGGCAGCTTTCATCGGTTTCTATATTTTCAACATCAATAAATTCTTCTTTTATCCAATAGTTTAATTCGTCAAATGTTAAAGCCGCACTCATTAAATCAGGGTGTTCATCAGCTTCATTTTTCTTTGCTATGCATGGTCCTATAAATACAACTTTTATATCTTCACCTAACATATCTTTTAATAAGGCACAATGCGTTAAAGCAGGGGAAGCAACAGGGGTTATACATTTTGCAAACTCCGGTTTATAAAGTCTTACATAATCATCAATAACAGGACAAGCCGATGATATAAATAAACCTTTCTGTGCATTATTTAACATTTTAGCAGTTTGAATAGAAACTTCTTGAGCTCCGAGTGCTGTTTCAGATACACCTGCAAAGCCAAGTTTTTTAAGAACTGCTATCATTCTTTCTTTTGGGATATTATAAACACCTGCCCAACTTGGAGCGAGTGATACATATACTTTTTTACCGGCAATTAATAGTGTTTTAACTTTATCAATATCACTTCTTACTCTTTTTGCTCCTGCGGGGCAAACTTTTACACAATGTCCGCAAGCTATACATTTTTCATTTATAACCGAAGCAGAGCCTTGTTGAATTTTAATCGCTTTTATATGACAACCTCTTATACACTTATAGCAGTCATTACATTCATTTTTTAGAGTATAGACAGGATATTGTTTTTCCATATTAGAGCCCCTTTAATATTTTTTCTAAATCTTCGGTTGTAACATTTGTGTATTCTTTATCATTAACAATAATTCTTGGTCCGATATCACATTTGCCTTCACATAATGAGCCTGTGATTGTCACAACGGATTCTAAATTGTTTTCTTCAATATATTGTTTAATAAATTCTAAATTTTCTTGGTTGCCTTTTGCAAAACAGGCACTACCCATACAAACTTTAATTTCATTTGCCATTTTTCTTATTTTTAACCTCGTCATTATTTGTGAATTGTAAAAAATTTCCAATTAGGTTTTCGTTCCAAACATGTACATCTTCAGGAACATCTAATATACAAGTGGTAAAATTCCAAATATACTTTATTCCTGAACCTGCCAGATAGTTTGCAACACTCTTTGCCGATTCTCTCGGAACGGTCAATATTGCAATATCAACACCTAATCTTTGGGATAAATTTCCTACTTTTGTTATATTAAAAACTTCTTTTCCGTTTATTGTTGTTCCAATTTTATTCGGATCGCTATCAAACATAGCGAGAACATTTAAACCGTAATCTTGAAAATTGGAGTATTTTACAAGAGCTGAACCTAAATTACCTGCTCCGATTATAAATGCGTCTTTAGTTTGCTTAAAACCAAGTTTTTCTTCTATTGCTTTTTTAAGAATTTTTGCATCATATCCTAAACGAGCCTTACCCGGTTTATCAAGATATTTCAAGTCTTTTCTTATTTGCGAATTATCAAGTTTTAATAATTGTGCAATTTTTGAACTTGAAATATATTGTTCATCTTCTCTTAAATCATCAAGAATAAAATGATATAAGGTTAAACGATTTACAACTTTGTCAGGAATACTCATTTTTTCATTACTCCTTTGTTCTTTTCCAACTCTTATTTTTTATTTTACTACTGTAAAGAGAAAGGTTAAAGGCTCTGCAAGAGTATGGTAGAGCAGAGCCTTTGAACCAATTTAGACAATACCTTCATAGGCATTTAAGAAGATTTGTTTGATTTCACTCATAAGAGGATATCTTGGGTTTGCACCTGTGCATTGGTCGTCAAATGCTCTTTCAACCAATACATCAAGATTAGCCTTAAACTCACCTTCATCAACACCGAAGTCTCTTATTGATTTTGGCAAGTTAATTTCTGTCATCAAATCATCAACTGCCTTAATCAATAATTCAACTTTTTCATCGTCATTCTTACCGCCCAAATTCAATTCATCTGCTATTTGACCGTATTTAGTTTTAGCATTAGGGAATTTATATTGCGGGAATATTGCTTGTTTTGTAGGTTTATCAACCGCATTGAATTTAATAATTTGTCTTATTAATAATGCGTTAGCTACACCATGCGGAATAGAATACATTGCACCGAGTTTATGAGCCATTGAGTGACATAAACCTAAGAAAGCATTTGCAAATGACATACCTGCAATAGTTGCGGCATAGTGCATTTTTTCTCTTGCGATAGGATCGTTAGCACCTTCATTGTATGAACGAGCAAGATATTTGAATACTAATTTTGTTGCTTCAAGAGCATTTGAATTAGTAAAGTTTGTTGCCATACAAGATACATACGCTTCTAAAGAGTGAACAAGTGCATCAATTCCACTTGCAGCAGTTAAACCTTTTGGCATACCGTCAACATAGTTAGGGTCAACAATAGCCATATTAGGAGTTAGTGCATAATCTGCTATTGCATATTTGTAATGAGTTTTTTCATCAGTAATAATTGAGAATGGTGTAACCTCAGAACCTGTACCTGATGTAGTCGGGATACAAACCATTGTAGCTTTTTTACCCAAATCAGGAATTTGACAAATTCTTTTTCTGATATCCATAAATCTCATTGAAATATCAGCAAAGTTTGTATCAGGTTGTTCATATAATAACCAAATAATCTTACCTGCATCCATTGGTGAACCACCGCCTAATGCAATAATTACATCAGGTTCATACGGTTTTACTATTTCCATAGCTTGTTTAATAGTTGCTATTGTAGGATCTGGCTTAACATCAAAGAATACTTGGTGGTCAATTCCGATTTCATCAAGTGTTTTTGTAATTGTATCAACCGCACCTGAATTGAATAAGAATCTGTCTGTTACAATAAAAGCTCGTTTTTTACCTTGTAATTCTCTAAGTGCCAAATCTGTTGCACCACGTTTGAAATATACTTTCGGAGGAACTTTGAACCATAACATATTTTCTCTCCTTTCAGCTACAGTTTTATAATTCAATAAATGTTCAACACCTATGTTGCCTGATACTGCGTTACCGCCCCAAGAACCGCAACCCAATGATAAAGACGGTTCAAGTCTAAAGTTAAATAAATCACCAATACCACCTTGTGAAGAAGGTTGGTTAATTAAGATTCGGCAAGAAGGCATTTTTTCTGCATAAGCATTTATTCTTTCTGATTTTCTTTCATCTGTATAAAGAACAGATGTATGACCTGCACCGCCTTTTAATACCAATTCGTGTGCAATTTCTGTCGCTTCTTCAAAAGATTTAGCTTTATACATAGTTAAAATCGGTGATAACTTTTCTCTTGAGAATGGATCATTCCAATCCATTTTTGCTCTTTCACAAAGAAGAATTTTTGAATCTTCAGGAATCTTGAATCCTGCAAGTTCAGCAATTTTATGAGCAGGTTGTCCAACAATAGACGGATGTGCTGTTCCTCTTGCCGGGTCAATAAACGGAAGGTCTATCATTTTCTTTTCATCTTCTTTTTTAACAAGATATGCACCACGATATATGAATTCTTTTTTAACTTCTTCATAAATATCATCAACAACGATTACTGACTGTTCAGAAGCACAAATCATACCGTTATCAAAAGTTTTTGACATAAGAATTGAAGAAACAGCCATTCTGATATCGGCAGTTTCATCAATAACTGCGGCAGTATTACCCGGACCAACACCTAATGCAGGTTTCCCTGATGAATAAGCTGCTTTAACCATGCCCGGACCACCTGTTGCTAAAATGCAAGCAACATCGGGGTGATGTAATAATGCGTCAGATAATTCCATTGAAGGTTCGTCTATCCAACCGATAATATCTTTTGGTGCTCCTGCTTCAATAGCAGCTTCAAGAACTACTTTAGCTGCTTCTATTGTAGATTTTGTCGCACGAGGGTGCGGTGAAAATACAATAGCGTTTCTTGTTTTCAAGCAAATTAATGACTTAAAAATAGCAGTTGATGTCGGGTTTGTTGTAGGAATAATACCTGCAACAATACCGAGAGGTTCTGCTACTGTTTTTGTACCGTTGATTTTATCAACATTTATAATACCGCAAGTTTTGGCATTTTTATGTTTGTTATAAATATATTCTGAAGCAAAGTGATTTTTAATAATTTTATCTTCCAAAACACCCATGCCTGTATCTTCAACTGCCATTCTTGCAAGAGGAATTCTCATCTTATCGGCAGCAGTTGCAGCAGCCTTAAAAATTCTATCCACATCTTCTTGAGAGAACTTTGCATACTCCATTTGTGATTTTTTTACTCGTTCGAGCAAATTGTTCAAAGCATCAATGTTGTTTACTAATCCGCTTCTGTCTTGATTTTTAGTTGTTTTTTCTGTTGTTCTTTCTTTAACTTTCGGCATAATCTTATCTCCTTAATTGTGATTAAATTCCTTAATCAAAATATTATTATATAAAATTTTTCATGTCAATACATGTAATAAATAAAGAACATTAAGATTGTATAAAGCACGAACACTTTTTCACGATTAAGTCATCATTTGGGAAAAAAATCACAATAGTAACTTTATTTTTGTGTTATTATATCAATATGGAAAGAAAATTAACCATAGTATGCTACGGAGATTCAAATACATTCGGATATAATCCGAAAGACAGTTTACCATTTGATGAGAATATTCGCTGGACAGGTGTTTTACAGAATAAATTAGGAACAGGATATAAAGTTATAAATGAGGGAATGTGTAACAGAACTGGTTTTGTTGATAATCCTGACGGCATTTTATTTTCTGCTCAAAAACATTTTCCTAAGATATTTTTAGAAATTGATAATATAGATATACTAATTCTTGCCGTTGGTACAAATGATTTGCAATCTCAATATGATATAAGTTTTGAAACAATAGAGAAGGGCTTGGAAAATTTAATCAAATTAGCTCAACAAAAAGTAAAAAATATAATTATTATTCCGCCTGTTGTTTTAAGTGAAAAAATTTTAGAAGGATATTTTAATTGCCAATTTGATGAAACAAGTATTATTAAATCAAAAGAAGTCGGAAAATTTTTTAAACAAATTGCAAACAAAAATGGCTGTAAATATTTTGATATAAATGAATTTGCAACACCTTCGGATATTGATGGTTTGCATTATGACGAATCCTCACATAGAATAATTGCAAAAAATTTATTTGATTTTATTAAACAAAATATTTAACCTTTACATTCTTTCAATGTACCAATTTGACATACCAAAATGGTTAAAATTCCATTGTAGTTCAAAGTAAAAATTGAATTCCAGAGAATTATCGTCTTTAAAATTGTAAGAATATTTATTTAGCTGCGTTTGACGGTAACTTTCAAATGCATCCTGAATTTCTTTTGCAAACTTTTTTCTGAATTCAGAATACGGAATATCCAAAGTTTCACGAGTTAATTTATTTTTCAAAATCATCTTCAAACCCTCTGATATTATCGAGTTCAATATTGTATCGTTTGCCGGTTTTATCTACACAGGTGGCAAAATCTACTGTTTTATCAGCATATTTGTTTTTCCATAAGCAAATCAGTAACCCAATTTCCTGTGTTTTTAAATTCAAAATCTTTGTTCCATACAGCATATAATCTTTTTCTATCATAAGATACTCCTTTCAGCCATTAACATTAATCGATTGCGTTTTGGAAATTATCAAGTGCAATGTCAAAATTTTGCATCATTCCGACACAAATTTTAAATGCTGTTTAAAAAGGTTTTAAACCAGTTTTAAACGCAGTTTAAATTTCAATATCTTTTTCATGGTCGATAAAAAATGCATTCAACAAATCTGCTTCGCGATGCAAATACTTCACAACCGGAGCCAAGTTGTAACATTCTTCTTTATCCGACTGTGTTTCACAAAAATAATCAACAACCACTGCAATATTGTAAACTTCCTCTGCCCATTTACTTAACTGCTTAAACTCTTTCAGAGTAATATTGTATCCGGTTTCTTCCATACTAAAACCTCCTTTGCACGGACAACATTAGCGTGAAAGAAGAATAAAAGCATAAAAATTTTACATACAGACACAAAAATAAAACTTTTTATTGTAAAATAAAACATACAGAACAAATTTATTCCTATCTCAATCTCACAGATAGTTTAATCTTGTTCTGTATGTTAAATTACAGGAGGAAAAATGAATTTTAAGGAAATTGATGGTACAAGCGTATTTTATATCGGTCTAAACGACTCTGACAGAGTTATTTTTGATGAATTAATTCCTCTTGAAAAAGGAACTTCATATAACTCGTTTTTAATCAAAGGGAGCGAAAAAACCGCAATAATCGACACCATGTATCCGCCGTTTTCGGACATTTATCTTAATAATCTTGATAATAACGACATTAAAACCGTTGACTATATTATTGCAAACCATGGCGAGCAGGACCACTCGGGCTCCATTCCTTATTTGCTTCAAAAATATCCCGAAGCTAAAGTCGTAACTAACGCTAAGTGTAAAACAAATTTGGTTGAAATGCTTCTTATTGACGAAACAAAAATAATCACTGTCAACGATAAAGAAGAACTTTCGCTCGGCGATAAAACCCTTCAATTTATTATGGCTCCTGCCGTACATTGGCCTGATACCATGTTTTGTTATTTAAAAGAAGATAAAATTCTTTTTACATGCGATTTTTTAGGTGCGCATCTTCCTTTTGATGATTTATGGGCAAAGTGTGATGATGAATTATATTCCATGGCAAAAAGATATTATGCCGAAATTATGATGCCTTTTAGGGTTATGTGCAGCAAATATATTAAAGTTGTTCGAGATATTAACCCGAATTACGTCATGCCAAGTCACGGACCTTTATACAAAAACCCTGATTTTATCTTAAATGCTTATGCCGATTGGACATCAGACGTCCCGAAAAATCTTGTTGTTATGCCTTATGTTTCAATGTACGGCAGTACGGAAGAAATGGCGGAGTATGTTAAAAAAGGCTTAGAAAACAAGGGTATTAAAGTTTATGCTCATGATTTAATTCGTGACGATTTGGGCGAACTTGCTCTTCAGCTGGTTGATTGCGCAACAATTCTTGTCGGAGCTTCAATGGTGCTTGCAGGCCCGCATCCTGCCGCAATCAGTGCATGTGTTTTGGTTAATGCGCTTAAACCGAAATTAAAATTTGCTTCATTTATAGGCTCGTATGGTTGGGGCGGCAATTTGTTCGGTGTTTTGAGCACTTTATTTACCTCAATTAAACCCGAAGTCATTGAACCCGTTCAAATTAAAGGTAAATTAAAAAATGACGACTATAAAAAACTCGATATTTTGATTAACAGGATTGCCGAAAAACATAAAAGTATTGGAATTAACTAATTTTTAAGGGGGGTCGGCTGACCCTCCGTTTCTTTTTTGTAATAAAACTTTACATAAAAACCCATGACGGCAAATATTATTTATCATGAGTTTTGTTTATAAGTGTTTAAGTTAGTGTGTGTATAATAGGAAATTTTATGAGAGTTAATTCAGTAAGCCAAACAAATTATCAAACAAGTTTTAACAGAAGCAAAAATGTTTCTAAGGTTGATAACCGTCAGAATTTATCAAGTTCATACCCAAAAGTTGTATCATTTTCCGATTACATGCGATCCCCGATTTCTTTTTTGGGCAAAGCTAAAAATAAAAGTCAGGTTATTTTTATCGGTGCCGAAGTTGCTCCATATTCAAAAAAAGGCGGTGTCGGTACGGTTATGAAAGATTATGCCGATGCCATGCCCTCTGAGAATGAAGTTGTCATTTCTCCTTATTACGGTGCCAATGTTGATTCGGTAGGAAATATAACTCCTGCAAAAGATAAAGACGGAGATTATGTTCTTCCTTCCAAAGGTACAAAACTTGAACTTGTTTCGGAAAAAACCATGCAGTGGGGGCTATCAAGCAACAGTCAAATAAAACTTTTTAAAGAAAAAAATCCTCAAAAGAAAAATGTTCATTATTTTGTTTTTAATGACCAAACCGCCCACTTTAAAGCGCCTTACGAAGGAGGTTTTACTTATGCGACAGGTCTTGGAAACGTAAACAGGGATGATGCGCACAAATGGACGGGAGATCCTTATGCTCAATTTTCTAAAGCCGCAGTTGAATTGCTTCCCGATGTCTTAAAAGATAAAGGAGAAAATTTTCAACCTGCAACAATAATCTGTTCGGATTCTCAAACGGCTTACGTCCATGAATATATGGCAAAAAAATCCGTAAAAGATTCGGATGACAACGTTTATTCAGGAATTAAGCCGACTTATGTCGGACATAATATGGGTCCCGGATATTGTGGCGAAACTTCTAAGCAAAATATGTTCGTAAATTTGGGCGCCACTCCAAATCAAATAAGAATGGTTGAAAATGACCCGATTTATCAAGACGGACGTTTGGGCGACGAGTATTTTAAACCTTTTGTTCAAAGAACGCTTGATGAAACGGGAACGGCAAGTGCCGTTATGATTCCGATTCATTATGCCGGCAAAGAAACCGCAAAAGGTGAAGGATATGCTAAGAGTTTTACCGTTGTATCGGAAGAATATGCAAAAAGTTTGGCTGAAAACCCGCAAGCTGCACATAATATTCATAATCACCTTAAACAATTATCCGAGCAAGGGACATTTACGGGTATAATGAACCCCTTAAACGATGATACGGTTGACGCAGCAAAACATGTGCCCAATCAATGGTATTCCAAAGAACCTGTTACGGATTCTGACGGCACAGTGTTTCAACCTCTTAAAACTTATCCTGTCAATCCTACTTATCAACAGATGAGGGATGTTAAAAATCAAAATAAATTGAATTTGCTTGAAAGATTGTATGCAAAAGATACTCGTATTGTATCGGGCAATCCCAATAAATACGCAAACATTAACCCTGAATGGGCAAATATCGAAGGAGCCGATACATCAGAACCTATAAGAAAAGATTTAATGGAAAAAATAAGAACGGGTCATGGTGATGAAGTACCTTTGTTTGTAAGTTGGGGTAGAGCGGATACACAAAAAGGTCATGATATCACTTTAAAAGCATTTCAAAAATTCGCAAAAACAGAAGAAGGCAAGAATGCAATCTTGGTTTTAGGTGCGGGGCTTGACCCGAACAACCCTGAATCGCAAGTTATAACCGATACAATGACCGAAATTCTTCAAGATGATGATTTAAAAGGACGTGTTGTTCATATTGACGGCTGGGCACCCGCTTATGCACTTGCAAGTTGTGCCGATGCGGCAATATTTTCTTCACGTTTTGAACCTTGCGGTTTAACGGATTTAGAAGCAATGAAATATTATTGCACGCCGATTGTAACCAATACTCAAGGTTTAAAACAAAAAAACTTTGACCCGAGAAATGAAGATGAAAAAGTTAAGGCTACTTCGTATAAATCTCAGCATGAATTTAATCTTTTAGCTTCCCAAGTTGAGCCGATAGTCCAATGTTACGCAGATAAAGACAGAGCAAGAATTAATGAAGTTAAAGAAGAATTCCCCGTATTTGTAAAAAAAGATAAAAACGGTAACGAAGTCTTTGATGAGAGCGTATTTATTAAATTCGGAAATGATTACAGAAAATTCCATGATGCAAAACTGGAAGAAATTGCTCAAAAAGAAGCTGCAGGAATTCATACGCCTATCAACTGGGATAATTGGGACGAATTATCAAAAGATTATGACTTTAAATTTAAAGGTTTTGCTCGCAACCTTAAAGACGATATCTTAATCTACGAAATGGCCGATGCCATTAAGGCATGCGCTACCGCACCTCAGCATGAAAAAGAAACCATTTTCAACAATTTAAAGAAACTTGATACAAGCTGGGATTCAAACAATAGTCTTCACCCAAGCGGACAATCATCCATTGATATGTATAAAGAACTTCATATGCAAAAAGACTACTCCGCTCCCATAAATGAGGATATTTTAGGGTTCGACGACAATGCGGTTAAAAATGCAATTGCCGAAAGACAACACGATGACATGCAAGGGCGTATTAAAACATATTTAGGCGGCGCTCTTACAGGTCTTGCAAGTGCTTTATTCTTTAAATCCGGCTCGCCCGAGTATCATCAGGATATTAAGCCTCTTCAGGAAAAAATTGCAAAATTAGAAAATAACATCAAAATTATGGGCAATAATCATAAAGAACAACTTCGCAAGTACGCTGCAGTCGGCGCTCTCGCAGGTGCATTTTTAAGTTTTGTCGTAACAAAAGCATTTATGACAAGAAGAAATGAATCCGTGACGGAAGGCTTAAACATTTATAAATTACACCCAAATACTCCGTTTGTGCCTGAAAATTTGTCAAATCAAAGTGTTGAAAATGCTTCTGCACCTCATCCTAACGTAGTTCAATTATCAAGCGGAAATGCAGCGGCAAATTCTCAATTTAATTCTTTTAGCAGTTTTAGACAGAATTTGAGCAAACAAGCATAATAAAAGGGGTTTAATTACCCCTTTTATTAGACAATCCCTTCTTTAAGGGCTTTTACGGCTGCTTGAGTTCTGTCATCCACCACAAGCTTTTGTATTATATTGCAAACATGCGCTTTTGATGTGTGCTCGGATATATGCAATTCATTAGCTATTTCAAGATTAGATTTTCCGTCAACAACGAGTTTTAAAACTTCGTATTCTCTTTCTGTCAGGTTGTTGTGACTTGCTTTAAATTTAGCCCTTGAAGTTGCTCTTTGCGGAATTATTAAATTTTTTGACTGTTTTAAAGCGGATACAGCTCGCCAATCAAGCCACATACACCCTCTGTATACGCTTTTTACGATAACGGAAAATGTTTCGCTTGATATATCTTTTAAAACATATGCCAAAGCTCCGTTTTGAATTGAAGTTATGACATCCTTTTCGTTTATTTGCGAAGTAAGAGCAATAAATTTGGTGTCGTTTGTGAATTCACCCGCCCTTTTTATCACTTCAAGTCCTGACATATCTTCTAAAATTACGTCAATAACCGCAACATCAATATTATGATTTTTAATTTTACTGATAGCGTCTTTACCGTTATCGGCTTCCTGTACGACTTCAATTTCGCCGTTTTTTTCAAGACTGTTCTTTAATCCCAGTCTTATAAGTTTATGATCATCCGCAATGAGCACTTTTATTTTTGAAATCGGATTTGTAAACATTTTTCTCTCCTTTTTGTTCAATATAATTTTTTTGTATAAAAAATACATTGGATAATCCAAAGGAGAAAATAACGATATTATCTGTTTTGAAAAAAAAATTCCAAATGAAATTTTAAAAGTAAGTAAATTTAAAACATAGTTCTAAAAGCAATATAATGATAACAGTTTGATTTTTCCCGTAAACATTATAAGTATAATACTATTAGAAACGTATCGATAATTATTTTTCAATCTATAATTTTGCCCTGTGGATTATTGAAATTCACAGGGCAAATTTTTGGCAATACAACGGATAATTTTTATTTGAAATCATCCTCAAATTCTTCTAAATCAATTTCTTGCATATCGCTTTCGTTAGTAAATTGTGATCGGTCAATTGCGCCCGCATTATGGTTGTCGGCATTGTTTTCGCTCTGCCCTTTATCCATATCGGTTTTTTTTACTTCGGATGTTTTGTCGGGCGAGGTTGTTTTAATGTCGCTATTAACGGTGTCCGGAGAATTATTTTTTAAATCTTTTAATTCTTCCATTTTTTTTAAAAACGGATTTTCTCCGCCGCCGCCTATTCCGCCTATTGGCATTAATATCTCCTTCCGTTATTTTTATATTTATATAAACGTCATTTCTTTTTCATTCTTTATATTTTTTTAAAAATTGTTACACAAGTTTAAATAAAAGGTATTAAATATTTTTTATGTGGTGAGTATGGCTCTAATTATCACCGTCCGCATTATCATATTATTTTTTATGGTATTGACTTTAACGATTTATTGTCATACCATAATTCCTATGTTGAGAAAAATCCAGGAATTCGCAGAAACCCTTATAAGCGTCGGTGCCGCTCTAATAATCTCGTGTTTGGCTTTGACTTTCTTAATTCTCTTTGGCGGTTTGGCTATATTTTTGTTGGGCAGTTTTTTTCATTAAAAGCAGCTTCTTATACTGCTCGATATTTAACCGATAAGGCAAAAGGTGATGATTATGGTTATGTCCCCAGTTTTAATCGTGCTTCTATTGGTTTTGGTAAAAAATATTTTTTAGATAATATTGATTCAGTTATTAGTCAAGGTTATTGTTTTTTCGATAAGCAAAAATATCGAATTCCTCGTTATTATATTGAACTCACTAAGAAATTTCGCCCTGATTTATATAAAAAATTTTACGCACGTGCAAAGAATTTTGTTAATAAAACTTTACAGTTTATTTTTGATTATAAAAACAAAAAATCCCCTCTTAATCCTGTTGTTTTAAGGTCAAGGTCTGAAATTTTATATAAGCAGTCTTTAGTCTTTTGTCGTTCATCTATATTACTCTGTTAAAAATATTTGACATTTTACATAATATACATTATAGATACATTACTACACGTTTTATAATAGGCTGTAAAGCCCGTTGGTAAGAAGCTTTATATTTTTTGGGGTAAAAAGGCAATTAAACACAAAGATAAACATTCCATGCTTTTTAATTATGAGATAATTATTTTATGGAAAAATTTGACTTAGTAGTTATCGGCGGCGGGATATCAGGGTGTGCCGCAGCATATATAGGGGCGAAATTAAATTTAAAAACACTTTTGATTGAAAAAAATAATTTCTTGGGAGGTTTATCGTCCGGAGGACTTGTCATCCCTGCTATGAAAACCGATTGCGGGAAAATCAACACAGAATTTTATGAGAAACTGATTGGTGAAGCAAAAAAATTCAATGCGCAAATAACTTATAAAGACGGGAATAGAGGTTGGTTTAATCCCGAACTTTTGAAAATTGCCTTAGAAGATATGCTGATAAATTCGGGAGTTAAAATTTTATACGAAACAATTCCCTACGACATTATAAAATTTAATAACAAACTTATCGGCTTGAAAATTAAAACAAAAATGTTATCGTTACATATCTATTCGGACTATTTTATTGATTCAACCGGAAATTCAAAAATTTTTCAATTGCTTGATGAAGAATTTCTTAATGAAAAAAATGAAAAACAAGCCTCATCGCTCAGGTTTATCATGAGCGGAATAGACATTAAGAAATTTGAAAAATTTATAACTAAAGTTGATAAAGACAGAAATGTTACAAATTCTGCTAAAATCGGCGATGAAATACACCTTACGACCGCTTATACATGGGACAATAAAAATTGGGGGCTGGCACCAATCTTTAAAAAAGCGCTTGAAAACGGTGACCTGGAACCGTTTGATACTGCATATTTTCAGATTTTTACGATAGCGGGCGCAAAAGGTTCCGTTGCGTTTAATTGCCCAAGACTGCCTGATTACGATGAATCTGACCCGTATTCATTTTCAAATTCTTTAATTGAGGCAAGAAAATCAATTTTTCGGTTGTCAAATTTTACTAAAAAATATTTTAAAGGTTTTGAAAATGCTTATATTTCAAATATTGCTTCAATTACGGGTATAAGGGACGGCAACAGAATTATTCCTAAAGAAATTTGCACAAAAAAAACGCTGTATAGCGGAAAATTACCAAAAAGGGCGGTATTATCGGGCGATTATCCGATTGATATTCATTCAAATTCAAAAGATAAATCTACTTTGGAAAAAACGGGAAAATACTACCTTTCAATTGACTCTTTAATTTCAAAAAATCATCCAAACCTGCTTTGTGCAGGAAGAAACGTCGGTGCGGATTATATGGCGCATTCCGCTTTACGGACGCAAATTTCCTGTATGAGCATGGGCGAGGCTGCCGCAAGATATGTTAAAGATATGATTGATTTATATGCGCAAGAGCAAAATTTTTTATAAGATATTATCATTATATAACTAATAGTATTAATATTTTAGTATTTGACATGTAGAAAGAAAATTTATATTATATATTTATGTTACCCATTTTAAGTGAAAATATCGTATCTGAAATTATTTCCGCAATTCTTGCGGACACTCATGTTTGGCGAAAAAAAATGGTTCGATATTTAAAGGAAGAAAACCCCGAAGTAAATACGATTTTAGTTGAACTTGCATCCAAGACAGACCTTGACCCCAAAGCCCTTGCAACCGGTGCTTATGCCATATACAAAGCTTTGGAACTCGCCGATATTGACGGCTGCGAGTCTACCGGAACAGCAGATGATTAATTTTGTTAAATTTTCTTAATTAACATAAAAAAGAGACAATGTTTTTTGTAGAATATTATTAGACGTGAATTAAGGTTATTGATTTATGGAAGCAGATTCATACCAAAAAATGCCGTATATAGCTAAAATCCTTGAAAATATAAGAGAAGTAATCAAGTGGGATGCAGCACAGAAACAACCTCTGATTTTAAAAATTAATGAAGCATTTATTTTTAAAATAGCAAGACAAGCTCTTTTATATCCGGATTCGGTTTATTTAATGTCAATTGCGGGCGAATCGGCTTCGGGAAAAACAACACTTGTTACAAATACGGTGAAAGCCTGTATTAAGCGTAATACAGAGGATTATTATACCGTTATTTGCTGTGATGATTATTATAAAGATGCTTCAAAACAACTAAAAGAAGCAGGAAACTATGAAGCTCTTTTTGCGTCCGGTTTTAGTTTCGATACTCCCGATGCGGTTGATTTAGAGCTGATGAAAGAACATTTAATCAGCTTGAAAGAGGGTAAAACGGTTTATGCCCCCAAATATGATTTTATTACCTGCGAAAGCGTTAAAAATTCAATTGAGAAAAAACCGGCAAGAATTATTTTGAATGAAGGCTTATACGCACTAAACGAAGAACTAAGAGATATTGTTGATGTTAAGATTTATGTTTATACTCCTTTTGAAATAATTAAAGAACGATGGTTTGCTCGTGCCGCAACAAGAGGAAAGGTAGGAAAAGCTGCAACAATGCAGTTCCATGACGTAAATCAAACCGCATTCCGCTATATACGTCCGACTATGGAAATAGCCGATATTGTTATAAACGGACTAACAACCAAAGAATACATCAGAGAAGTTTCAAACATGTTAATACGTGCCGTTACAAACAGACAAAATAAAATAAATATTTGACATCATGAATAATTCATAATATTATATAACTATACCAATGGGGCGTCGCCAAGTGGTAAGGCACCTGGTTTTGGTCCAGGCATTTCGGAGGTTCGAGTCCTTCCGCCCCAGTTTTTAAAGGCTCATTTGAGCCTTTTTTATTTTATTTTCTTATAATATTATCATTATTAATCTATAAGCTCTATATTAATGAAAAAAACATTATCTTGTGTTATATTTGATTTATGAAGAAGATTATATGTTTTGGAGACTCGAATACATACGGTTACAATCCCAAAGATGGTTCAAGATACCCGAAATCCATACGTTGGACAGGGCTTCTTTCTAAAAATCTCGAAAATAAATATACCGTAGTTGAAGCAGGGTTGAACGACAGAAATTGTTTTATAAATCATCAAGGCGGCGCTTTATATGTCGGACACAGTGCCATTTTGGATTACTTGGATAATGACATTTCTCTTATTGTTTTTGCGCTTGGAATTAATGACCTTCAATTCAAGTATAACGTAAATTTAGACGATTTTAAAACAGGACTTTTATATACTTTAAATAAAATTAAATTGTATAAAAAAATCCTATTATGCCCGCCTTGTCTTACAAAAGACGTTCTGTACGGCAATTTTGCTCACCAGTTTGACATTAAATCAATTGAAAAATCAAAGAAACTTTCCGAAATTTATAAAGAAATTTCCAAAAAAACAAATTCGGATTTCATAGATTTGAATAACATCGTAAAAGTTTCACCGATTGACGGATTACATCTTGACCCCGTTCAACACAGACTTATTGCAAATTGTTTAACCGAAAAAATTCTTTCTATGGAAAATCTATGATACTTGCTTGATAAAATCTTTCATATCAGGTTTTATTGCATATTTTACGTCTTTTGAATTTAATATATCTGAATTAATACTGCTTTTTACAAAAGTTTTTGAAGATAAATTATCGGTTTTGCCGTTAGTATCATCTTTTTCCGCTTTATTTTTATTAAAGAATTTGTCGTAATTTTTTGTCATCCAAATGTTGAATTTAGGAAGCAACACACCGAGCATTAAAAAGCTGTAACCCATGCCGGCAAGGCTCGCTTTATTGAGCTTTTTAAGATTTCCTTGAATATCTCCGCCTTGAGCAATAATTTCTTTATGTGATTTTAGCGATATGTCATTTAAAAAGTGGCTTACACCCTTGCCTTTTTTGGATACGTTAAATAAAACATCTTCTTTTTTATCCATTAATTTTGCAACGCCTTTTGAAACAAAGCCGCCCAGCACAAGCCAATTTAAAAAACCTAAATAATCTCTTACATTGGTTTCTCGAAGCTCGGTTGAATCTTTTGCGGCAAGCATTCTTCCTACAATTAACGTACCGTATACGGCTTTAATTGCATTTCCGCTTGTAACCGGCCCGTCAAATTCAAGTTTGGAAATTAATTCGGACGGCTTTTTCACACCCATGGTTTTTATAACCATAGCGGAGAAAATCCCCGCTGAAGCAAGTTTTTTAAACCAAAGTCCTTTTTCTTCTTTTGCTTCTTTTTTTTGATTTACATTGTTTTCATAACCGTTTTCACCTACAAAATTATCAATTCCGGTTCTTTTTTTAGTCCATTGTCTGTTAATATACTGGTTTGTAATTCCCAATAACATCGCAAGAGGGATTGCAAACCCTATTCTGGTCTTATTAATTTTTTTGAGTTTATCAATTATGGTATCGGGATTTGTTCCTTCGGCATTAAAGAAAACATTCTTTGCCAAATCTTTAATGTCCCTTACCGAATGAGATAAATTAGAAGTTAATTCATGCTCGCCATGTTTAAGAAATATGTTATTATCAGCACCCAAAGACGTAATAATTCCGTCTTTAATTTTAACTTCAAGTGCTTCTGCCTGTTTTTTTGTTAAATTTCCGTTATTGATAAGTTCCAAAAAATCGTCTACAATTACTTTTTTATCTTCAGGATGAACATCGGCAAAACTTTTTACCTCATGCCCGACAAGTCCGCTCATTGAATTTAGGGAATTTTCAACAAAACCTCGTTTTGTTTTATCTGATGATTGATAAATTGAATTAAAAACATTCAGGGATTTATCTGTTGCCCAAAGAGAGGGATTTGCTTTAACGTCGGGATTAATAAACTTGTTTGCGATTTTTGAAGCAACAAGGGCAAATGCTGCGGGAGAAAAAACGGAAATCAGCGTGCTTGAGTATTCTCTGAATGCCATTTCAATCCCTGCCTGTTTACCTCTATTGTTAAATTCAACAATCGTTCTTGGTGTATCCATGCCGAAAACGTCAACAAATGAGGCACTTAGCATGTCATTGTTATTTAAAGTATATAATATACTCGATGCTTTATCCATCGAAATTGGACTTATCATAATTGTTAATCTCCGAACTAAAATAAAGTGCTACACAATGTTTAAAATCACTTTATGCAACAACAGAAAAAATATTTTTTAAAGTTTTTAATTCGAATAGTGTTCATACTACAATATAAAATCATAAAGATTTTTTTTTGCCGATTTTCTTTGACATATTTACATTTCTATACAATAATTAGTATAAAATAAAGGAAAAAAATTAAATGTCTGAAATAAATAAAACAAAAGTGCTTGTGGGGCTGTCAGGGGGTGTTGACTCCTCTGTTGCTGCAATTTTATTAAAAGAAAAAGGATATGAAGTTATTGGCGCAACAATGGCAATTTGGGGCGAAAATAAAGTTACTCCTCAAGGGCATGTTAAAAGTAAAAACGCTTGTTATTCGCCTGACGAAGCAGAGGATATTAAAGAAGCCGAAAACATTGCAAAAAAAATCGGCATACCATACCATGTTATTCATTGCGAAAACGAATACGAAGAAATAGTTTTAAAAAATTTCAGAGAGGAATATTTGAACGGTAATACTCCAAACCCGTGTGTAAGGTGTAATTCCGAAATTAAATTCAAAGCATTGCCTTTAATTTCAAAACAAAACGGAATTATTTTTGATAAGTTTGCTACCGGTCATTATGCAAGAATTGAAGAAAAAGACGGTAAGTTTTACCTGAAAAAAGCACTTGATGACAAAAAAGACCAGTCATATTTTTTGTATCGTTTAAAACAGGAACAACTGAAAAATATTTTGTTTCCTCTTGGCGAACTCACTAAGGTAAAAGTTAGAGAAAAAGCAAAAGAATACGGGCTTGAGGTTTATGATAAAAAAGATTCTCAAGATTTTTATTCCGGAAGTTATAACGATTTATTGAATATTAAAGAAATTGAGGGCAATATCGTTGATGAAAACGGTAAAATTTTAGGTCGCCATAAAGGGTATTTTAACTATACGACAGGACAAAGAAAAGGGCTTCAAATTTCAAGTCCGGAACCGCTTTACGTCATAAAACTCGATAAAGAAAAAAATGAAGTAATAGTGGGCAAGGTTGATTCCACTTTTAAAAAAGAGGTATCGATTAAAGATACTAATTGGATAGCGGAGCCTCCGAAAAGCGGAACCAAAGTCCTTGCAAAAGTAAGGTCGGCCATGGCTCCAAAAGATGCCGTTATAGAAGTTATTGACGGAAAATATCGGATTATTTTTGATGAATATTTAAAATCCCCCGCTAAAGGACAAAGCGCCGTTATATATGACGGAGAGTACCTTTTAGGTGGCGGTATAATTGACGAAATTAAATAAAATTATTATTCAAACCTGTATAATCGAACTTTGAGGGATTTATAATTATTAATATCTCCCTCAAGCTTGATTAATATATTTTTCACGAATTCACCGTTTGCATTAATTTTTGGCACTTTTGAGATTATTTCGAGAGTTTTTTTATCGGGAATAATTTTTTTACAAATAATTTTATTTACAAAAGATAACGGAATATTAAAAAATGAAATATTTTGGGCGATTTCTGCATCATAAGCGCCCCAAATATCAATATTACCGTTTGAGTTATAAGGTATATAATCTCCTTTTATAAAAAAGGAAACAGAATTGTTTTGAACATACAACCTTATATTTGATAATTTTCTGTCCGCCAAGTCAAAATGTCCCGTAATATTTGAATAAGGATTTATTTTGTCGGTTTTAATTTTAATTCTGTTAAATACAAAATTTGCGAGTTTATTCGATTTTAATTTTGCTTCGCTTATTAATTGATGATTTTTTATTTTCGTAAGAGTTCCTTCTTTAAGTGAAAAACTGCCTTTTCCGACAAAAGTCGAGACGTATTTCCCGCCTTCAAGAGAGAGTCTTGCGTTCATTTTACCTTCAATTGTATCCTTCAAGTTAAAAATCTGATAAGCAACTTTATTCGAATCGATATTATCGGCTGTTATATCAGCTTTAAATCTTTTTTTGTTTAGATTTACTATTCCTTTTGCACTGATATTTCCGCCTGCAAATATAACATTTGGAACGGAAAAGTCAAAAATATGATTTTTTACGCTTCCGATAATTAAAATATTTTCAATTATCAAGTTACCTCGAAGAAATTTATCAAGCCTGATTGATAGGTTATCAATCGTAATGTCCGGGTAATAGTTTACGGTTTTATCAAGATTTACGGGCGACAATTCTTTATTTTTACGGCGGTTTAATATCATGGTGAATTGCTTTAGAAATAAATCGAGTTTCCTTATATGTAAATTTTTGACAAATTTATTCTCAAGTTCTATTTGAGCACTAAAAGGTTCATTTTTGTATGTTCCATCGGCTAAAACGGACAAAATACTGTCATTGCCGAAAATTGCGGCATCTTGAATAATAAAACCGTTAAATTTTGATTGACTTAAAATAATTGAACCTATAAATTTTTTAAAATTAAAATCGTATATAAAATTTCCGTTAAAAAATCCGCCCTGCAGCCTGTTTTCTAAAAAACCGAGCAGCGAAACAGGTGCGTCTTTAAGAGTTTGGGCAGTAATTTTATCTATTGAATATCTTCCGTTTTTTCGTGAAAATTCTGCATTGCCGAAAATTAATTTTATTAATAGGGCATTGTTTTCGGCCGAATAATCATAACTTGTCATGGTGATTTTATCGCCCCGCTTCTCGGTTACAGCGGTTAATAACCTTTTATGGTCAATTAACCCGAGTTTAGCGCCCGAATAAGAAATATCGGAGCCTTTATCCAAAATTGCCTGATATACAACATCTACAACTTTATTTTTAATATAATAATCAACGCTTAAAGAGATTCTTTCTTCAATATCTAAATTTTCTATATATTTTTTTGCAAATTCACTTCCCAAAGTTGACGAAACCGAACCGAAAGTTTCAACATTATCAGTATATAATCCCGTTAAAAGAAAAGTTACGTTTGTTTTCTCACCGCCCAGAAGCGCATTTTCGGATAAATGTATGTCGTTGCCGTCGAAAATAAATTTTGCTCTTTTAAAATAAATCGGAATATTGAATAAAACGGTATTTGCTCTTAAATCTTTTATAACGGCGTGACCTTTTATCTTTTTATTGTCGAAGTCCAAGAATACGTCCATGTTGCCGGAAAAATTTTGAAAATTTTCAATGAAATTTTTTCTCGGATTAAATTGTTCGGAAATTAAAAGATAAGCATGTTCTAATTCTTTAACGGGTAAATTAATGCCGATTAAATTAAAATCTGAGCCGTTTACGTAGTCGTAAATTATACCCGACAATATAGCGCCGGATTTGCCGAAATTAATCATAAAATTATCGCTTGATAATCCGGTTTTTGAAAAATATAGAGTATTATCGTCCGTAATGACAATCGGGGACGTAAAAAATCTTGATTTGGCGCCAAGGTTAAATCTTAGCGATTTTGTATCTAAAAAATTATGCAGCCTTAAATTTGTAATTATTATATTATAATTAGACTTACCCGATATCCCGAGTTCCAAATCCGCCTTTTTTATAAAAATATCCGGAAGTTTACTAAAATCGGGTTTTAAAATTTTAGGATTGAATTTACTTTTCCCTTCATCTGAATTAGGGTCGTTGAGAAAAATATTTTTATATTGTAAATTTTCTATGAAAATTTTTGCATGGGAGCCTTTATTGAATGGCGATAAGCTGAAGGTTAAACCGTTTAAAGTTAAGTTAAAATCGTCTTTTTCGGTTATATTTATCCTTTTAAAATATCCTTTTAAATTAAGGTTTGGGGAAATTGAAAAAATAATATCGCCGCATTCGGTGTTTTTATCGGTTTTAGATTGAATAAACGCTATAAAGCTTTTTTTAAACGTATAAGAGTTTAAAAACTTCGGCAGAAAAAAGATAAGCATTAAATATATAATGCAAAAAATGAGAAAAATAATCCTGAAAATTTTTAATATTTTGTTTGACATCATTTTAAAAAAAAGAGCGCTTAAAAAAGCGCTCAAAATCTTTTATTTAACAACTTTTGATATTTCTTTGGTAATGTCATCGCCGCCGTATAAAACTGTTGATTTAGCCAAAACCAAGTCATATCCTTTAATTTTAGCTTGTTCAACTATTGTAGACGATATGCTTGCGTCAATTTCGCTCAATCTTTTAACGTAAGCTTCTTTATTGGCATTTGCTTTTTTTGCAAATTCAGCGTCATACTTTTTGATTAATTTTTCTTTACCTTCTTTTGTTTGTTGTTTATCAACATCAGCTTTTACGGTTTTTAACCATTTTTCAAGTTCAGCTTTTTTAGCCTGCTCGTCTTTTTTTAATGCTTGAACTTGTGCAGATTGAGCAACAACCTGAGGAACATCAATTACGGCAATTTTCATAACTCCGTTTGAAGTATCGGAATGCGCCGGAGTATTAACGGTTAAGCCGATTACAAGTCCCGTTGCCAAAATTAATGATGATAGTAAAATGTTTGTTTTTTTCATAAGTAATATCCTTTCAATTTACTGATTGCTCGCACCGTTTAACAGACTGTTAAACAATTGTTTTGCCTGCTGCTTTGCCTGTTCTTTTACTTGCTCTTTAATTTCCGTTCCCGATTGGTTTTTAACGGAATTAATTACGTTTTGAACGTTAGTACCTGTGGATTTAACCTGATTAATAACATTTTGTGTCTTGGAAGTCGCATTTGTTGCGGCGGGTTTATCAATCTCGGTTGTATCAACGTTATTTAACCACTTGAAGGATTTTACGGAACTTTTTGAGTTAATTCCGCCGTTAAACAATACCTTGAAATTTTTATATTGAGTATCAGATGATTTTAAAGACGGTATAACGGATAAATCAATTCCGTTAGGTGACTCATTCATTTGTTTTGCGATTTGAGAAGTTAAATTCGCAAAAAGAGGGGAAATCTTTGTAATTTTACCTACCGCAAAATCACCGAGTCCCGTCATAGCAGAAACAACGGTTGAAGCAAGCCTTCCAAGAACGATAACGTTTGTGGTACCGTTTAACAGATTGTAAGAACCGCTCACATGATATGCCATAAGCGGACCTTGAACCGTAACGGGGGATAAATTTGCATAGCCGTTTTTAAATGTAATATTACCTTTAATATATGAAAATTCGGAAGCGGATTTTACGGTTGATAAGCCTTTAACCTTTGATACGGTAGAATTTAATACGGTATTAGAGAGAATGTTCTGTGCCGAAATCAGCATATCCAAACCGCCTAAATTCAGAAATACTCCGTTTGCTATCTCAAAATCAGCGTTTCCTAAAAGACTCTTCATCATTTCATTGTAATCTTTACAAAATAAATTTACACCGACATTAAACCCTAACGTGCCGCTAAGTGCGTTCTTAATTCCTACTGCGCCTTCAATTGCTTTAAGTGCGGTCATATTTTCGCCTTTGAGTTTAACTTTGGTTTTGGCGGTTGCGATATTATACTCGATATTTCCGTTAAATTTACCGTCATAAGCTGTTCCTTGAAGATTATTCAAGTAAAACAAATTACCCGACAATTTGTAATCAGATTTAATATCGGTTGCTTTTATCGTACCTGAAGTGAATTCATCTAAAATAACATCTCCTGAAAGAATGGAGCCGTTTAATTTTGCGGTTATATTTTTCATATTAACGGGTATTTCGGGTATATTAAGAGAAGGGACTTTAAATTCGCCTTTTAGAATAAGATTATCAAATTTACCCGATATAGCAGTATTTCCGGAAAATTTTAATAATGATTTATCAAAACCCGGTATCACGAGTGTTGAAACGTCGGGTACGGAATAAATTAAATCGGCGGTCATTTTATTCGGATTGACGGACCCTTTCAAATTTGATGTCAGGTTTCCTGTCGTATTAAAATCAAGTCCGATTTTATCGGTCATATAATCCGTTATTTTGCCGTTTAAAGTAAAATTATTTTTTTCTGCCGAAACCTTTGTGTCTGATAATACAATTGTTTTTTCGTCAACTGCACCTTTGACATTCGGCGCCGTAACTTTTAGCGCAGGGTTATTAATAACAATCGAAGAAGCGTCAAAAGTGCCCGTATATCCGTTTTTAGTCGTTTTAAGCCTGATATTTGCAGGACTAAACGATAATACGGTATCAGACGGAATATTTTTGACATTAAAGTTATTTATATTAATATCTCCCGATATTTGCGGAGATTGTAATTTACCTTCAATTTTTGATGAAATCGAAAGAGTACCGCTTGATATCGGATTTTCTTTTAAAATTGCAGCCTGCCCCAATGAAACCAATAAACCTTTTATAGGAAGAGAAGCAGTGTTGATTGAAATATTGCAGGCAGAGTCTTTAGAAATTTTACCCGCTATGCTTAAAGGTATTGAATAGGTCGAAAAACCGAGCCTGTTTATATTAACGGAATTATTATCAAGAATTATATCCGCAATAATGTCTTTTAATTGAACATCGTACAATCCGTAATAAATATAACCGTTATTTAATTTAATGTGACCGTCGGATGTGATGTTTTTCAGGTCTGATTTAATACTAAAATCCACATCTAACGTTCCTTTTGCACTGATAGTTTTTAAATCGTTAATTCCCGCAATTTGCGCAAAATAATTTGCAATTTCAAAAATCGAACTTAAAGCGGCATTAGATTTAATTTTCATATCAATATTCGGGTTTTTTCCCGTTTTAATCGTTCCGTTTACATTTGTTGTTTCATTTTGAGATGTATAAATTGAAGAAGATATCTTATAGGAATTATCGTTAAATTCTATATCAGCATTCGATTTTGGCAATGATTTTCCGTTTATCAAAATCGAAAAATCGGAAATGTTAGCCTTACCTTTTATTAAAGGTTCGGAAGAATTTCCTTTTACGGTTAAATCTGCCGTAAAATCGGTTGTGATTTTATTATCTTTAATTAACTTAAACGTATCTATTATATTAAAATTTTGGGTATTTTGGACTGTATTCTGCTCGCTATCGTTATTACCGGAAGCAATTAACTCCTCCAAAGAAAGATTCGGCATAATATAATTTGCAAGTTTAACATTATAGTTAAACGGAACAAATCCGTCTAAAATCATTTTTCCGTTAGTTTCAAATTTTACGCTTTTATTAATTATAAAATCCCATAAATTAGCATTATTCCCTTCGATTGAATAACTTTTAGACGTTTCGGCATCAATAAAGGCAACTTTATAATTTTTAATCCTTATATCAGGCAAACGGTTTGATAAATGCAGCCCGAAAGGCAATAAAGAGTTGTCCGAACCGGCATTTGCCGTAGTGCTCTCGGCATTATCGGCGCTTTTAACTTCAATGTCGGATAAAGTAAAATTACCGTCTTTTTTAACATATAAATTCAAATTAACGTTATCGGCGCTTATTATGTCCAGTTCAACCTTTTTCAATAAAAGAGGTAATAATGACATTTTTACCTGTGCATTATCAAGATTAAGAAAATTTCTGCCGTTTTCATCCGCTTTTAAATTTTTCAGTTTGATGCCAACGGTTAATTTTGGCGTCGTAACAAGTCTTGATTCGGTTATTTCGATATTGATTCCCGTTTGATTTTTAATTTGTTTTTTTATATCCGTAGAGATTTTATCGAGTAAAGAACCCGTAAAAAAAGGTATCAATAAAAAAACGGCATAAATCACGACAGGAAAAGAAAGGATACCAATAACCCATTTATTTATCTTCATATATAACTCCCCGTTAATAAAAGAATTATACCATGAAGAAAAACAAATAATGTAAAATTTTATTATAGTCCAAGAGCTAATTTATTTTGTTTTGCAATCATATCCATATATGAATACACGATTCCGTTAGAAATACCGCCGCCGTTTACATCTTCTTGAAGCGATTGTAATTCCGATTTAAACATTTTTGCCTTTTCAAAAAGCAATCTGTCGTTACAGTCAACGGCTTTTTTCATAATTTTATCCGATTCATCCGAAATTTTGGATAAAATATCATCTAAGGTAAGATTGCTGCCGACATTTAATCCCATTTTTTGCGCAAGATTTTTTGCCCTCAAATATAAAGCGGGGTTATCCTTATTATCATCACTTTTATTTTGTTTTGAGTTTGAATTAGAGTTATTTTGTGCTTGATTTTCGGATTTTTGAATTAAATCTTTAGCCTGCGCCAATGTCGTAACTTCATTTGGATTATACCCGAGCTCAATAAGTTTTTGAATAATATCTTCAGGAAGCCTTATTGCGCTTACTCCCCAACTTGATGCCGACATTGCCTGTGAAACGGAATTTATGCTCATTTTAGCCTGTTTTTAACCTTTCATAATCCTATTTAATAAAATGTGGAAAAATATCAACCTTACAGGAATACATTTCGTCAATTTCGGGATTATACTTTATTATTCTTTACAAAAATTTACATAAAAATCGAAATTTGCAAAAAATATTTTTTAGAGGTTTTAAACAGACACAATAATTAGGAAACTCAACATTAAAAGGATTTTAGGAATAAAAAACGGGTAGAAAATACCCGTTTTTATTTTTTGATTTGATTATTAATCCCAAGACAAACTGTCTCCTTGTTCATAATCAGTTACGTTATTTTCAAAGAAATTATTATTGGCAAACCCGTTTTCATCGTATTTTTCGGTCCATTTCATAGGATTTTCCGTAATATCGGGATAAAGAGGAATAATATCCGAATCGCCCACAACGGCAGAAAGCGTCGACATTCTTTTATTTGAAAGCCATTTGATATATTGTTCGATTTTTTTGTTATTGGTACCTAATATTTGATTATCGGTTATATGCTGCCCGAAGGCAATTTCCTGTTCAACCGCCGTTTTCATCATCGGAACAAAAATATGTTTATTTTTTTCATAAACATCAGGGTTTTCATCTTTGAATATTTTAATCAATTGTTGAAAAATACTTATATGTAACAATTCATCCTTTTGAATTAAGGTTATAATTTCATCAACGCCGAGCATGATTCCCTTTCTTCCCAATAGATGAACACCGACAAATCCCGAATAAAAATAAATTGATTCTAAAAGATAATTTGAAAACAGAAGTTTTAAAAAGCCGTCTTTTGTAGGATTAGAATAAAATTCTTCGTATTGTTCCGCAATAAATTTATTTCTGGTAAGCATAATTTCATCGTCTTTCCATTGATAAATGATATCATCAAGCTCAGACGGCGTTACGATTGATTCAAGCATATATGTATATGAATATGAATGAAGTGCTTCAAATCTTGCCTGTTCCGCAAGACAAGCGGTTAAAACGGGTTCCGTTACATATTGAAGCATTGTTGCAAGGTGATTTGTTTGAATTGAATCAAGAAAAATCAGAAAGGATAAGAGCTTGTCCAAAAATCTTCTCTCGTAATTATTCATAACATCATAATACTGCACCTTGTCTTCTACCATTGAAATTCTTTGCGGAAGCCAATTTTGAAACATTTGAGTTTCGTACAGTTTTCTCATAATCGGATATTTTGTTTTAGCAAGCTGTAAAAGATTATTTGTATCGGCACCTATAAAAGTTAATTTCAAGGCGTCTCTTTCTCCATCCGGGTTAAATAAAACTTTTCTTTTAATATCCTGATTTATTGTCGTATTCATATTTATATCCTTCTAACTTTCACAATTAACGCAAGTAATTTCATCGGGACGTTTTGTTCTCATATAATACATTGATTTAACGCCCGAATCGGAGGCTTTTATAATATAATCCAAAATAATTTTACCCGTTACCTTATTCCTGTCTAAAAATAAATTCATGGATTGTGCCTGATCAATCCATTTTTGGCGGATTGACGTTGCTTTTATAATAAATTCGGGATTAATAAAAAATCTTGATTTATACGCAAGAGGACATTCTTCATAATACGGCATAACAATCGGTATATTGCCGTTTGCGTTTCGTTCTATGTAAAAACCGCCTTCAACGGGGTCAATCCCCGGTGATACGCCCAATATAAGAGAAATTGAAGCGGTCGGAGCAATAGCAAGCAAATAACCGTTATACAATCCGAACATTTGTACTAAATTATAAAGTCCAATCCAATCCAAATCGGCTTTTGAGTCGGCATGAATTTCTTCAATTCTTCTGTTAAACCAAATTCCTTTTTGCCAGTCTGAATTTTCAAAATATTCATAAGACTTTCCGAAATCTCTTGCAAGTTCCATTGAAGCTTTAATTGTGTAATAAGCGATTTTTTCAAAAAGAATGTCTGTCAGTTCAAGATTTTTCTCGGATTCAAACATTGTCGTATTTTTTGCAAGGTAGGAATGATATCCGCAAACCCCAAGACCGATTGCACGATATTTTTCGTTATGAAATTTTGTTTCGGGAATTGAATTATGCTGCATATCAATTACCGAATTAAGAGCAATAACCGCATCTTTTACCGTTTTTTGAAGGGAAATATCATCGGTTATTTTTGTTAAATTTAAACTTGCCAAATTGCATTGAACAACGCCTTTAGTCTTATATTCGATTTTTATTTTGTCACCGTCAAGCTCTTGCTTAAAATCAGACAAAGCACCCGTATTTTGAGCAATTTCCGTACACAAATTAAGGCATTCTATAATTCCTTTATGTTTATTGGGGTTTGCTTCATTAACCGTATCTCTGAAACAAACGAAAGTTGCCCCCGTTTCATACATTGAAGCGATTAAAAATTTAGCCAAATCGAGCGCCTGAATTGTTTTAGAGTTTTCAACGTCAAGATTTTCAATATAGTTGTAAACAGCTTCAAATTCATCGCCGTAAAAATCGGCAAGTGTTTTGTTTTTAACGTTAATTCCGTTTATCGTACCGATTTTTGTTAAGGTTTTTTTAACGTAATACGGGTCAAACAAAGTGAATTTAGAATTTGTTTCAACCCTCTTCAAAAACAATCTCGGGATTGAAACGGCAGGAAAAATTTCATGGGCTTTCAATTTTTCATCGCCGGCTTCACGCCTTAAATTAAGATAGTCGTAAATATCGATATGCCAAATATCTAAAGTGCAGGATATAGCGCCTTTTCTCTGCCCGAGTTGATCGACGGAAACGGCAATATCGTTTAAAATACGAAGCCAACTTGAAATATTATTGGCGCATCCTTTTTGCCCCTGAATTTCTGCGCCCGTTCCTCTTATTCTTCCCCAATAAGAACCTATCCCCGCTCCGCCTTTGGATAATAACCCTGAAATTCTGTAAGTATCCATTATTGATTCAATATTGTCATCAACCGAAATGACATTGCAGGAAGCAAGGTTTCTATCCTTTTTTCTTGCAGACAGTGAGGGCGTTGCCATCATATATTCCAAATTTGATAAATGATTGTAATTCCTTAAAATAAATTGTTTTCTCTCGCTGACGGGAACGGGAAGCGCCAAGAACATGGAAATTAACATAAACATCTCCTGCGGAAGCTCACCGATTTGGTTCAGGAGATACCTTGTTTTAAGCTGATTTAACCCTGCGTATGTTAAATTCAGGTCACGTTCTTTTTTGATATAATTTTGAAATTCGATAATTTCTTCTTTTGAATAATTTAAAAGTCTTTTATCATAATATTCTTTTTCGACACCGGTTTTGATTAATTCGTAAAAATCCCCGTAGCCGTACGTATCGTAATTTCTTATAAGCATTGCGCTTCTTATTATTTCATACAACAGAAGATTTCTTGCAACTTTAATCCAACCATGGGTTTTAGGGTCTTTTGTTACCATCTCGGATGCCGTTTTAATTAAAATTTGCTGAATTTCAACGGTCTGCATATTATCTCTGAATTGCAACCCTGCTTCCATTTCAAGTTCCAAAGGATCAACATCAAGATTTCTGCAAGCCAGTTTAATAATGTCTTTTATTTTTTTAACTTTTAATTCCTCGTTTGTTCCGTCACGTTTTACGACAGATATAATCTTATTGTACGTCATATAACTTCCCCAAAATTCCGATAAAATCATTCTATCAGAAAATAATACGGATATGGTTATATCTTTTCTTTTTTGATACGTTTCTTAGTAATTAAGGTATTTTTTTTAATTTTATGCAAAAATACTTCTGAAAGGCGGTAATTTTTATGAAAAAAATTTTTGGTTCATTAATAATTTTACTTAATTTAATTCTTCCTGTTTTTGCGCAAAACATTGACCCCAATGCGGACAGTTATACGGAAGTCAGGGCTTATCACATTTTAACGAAAACCAAAAATCAGGCTAAAATGATAATAACAAGAGTGAATAACGGCGAAAGCTTCAGAGAGCTTGCAAGAAAATTTTCAAATTGCCCGTCCGGTCAACAAGGCGGTAATCTGGGCTGGTTTGGCAGAGGACAAATGGTTCCCGAATTTGAAAAAGCGGCTTTTGAAACACCGATAGGGGAAATGTCCGATCCCGTTCAAACGGAATTCGGCTGGCATGTTATAAAGGTTGCCGACAAAAGATAATGTATAAAGTCGGAAAAATATACGAAGAATTTATATCGAACAGAGAGGGGATTATAGCCAATTTATCCGATGAGGGGCTTTTATTAAAATTTTTATGGAAAAACCCTTACGAAAATATTATAAATTCAATTAATTGCGAACCGTTTTTCCAACTTTATTTCAAAAATGATATTATGTTTCTTTTGATAAAATTTTCCGACTTAAAATGGATTGACATACCTTGCGTGTTTACGGAAAACGTTAAGAATTTTTTCTCGACGGATTTTGTTGAATTTCCCGTAAAAATTATACTTGTTAATTCAAATACGGGTAAAGTCTTTGCCGTTAATAACCATAATTTGCCCGAAGGAATCACTAAAGCGTTTATTCAAAACATTCATACGCAAAAAAATATTTCAAAGAAATCCGCAATTGAGAAAATTAACAAAATCAGGTCATCTTTCTCGGCTTCGGATATGTCGCTTTTATCATTGGGAAAAACTTAATAATTTACAAAAATTTTTTTTAAGTTACATTTATAGAATAAGTTTTTATTAAAAAGGAGTACAAAAATGGATACGATACAAGTTACACACGAAGTAGAACAAATGTGTTGTATTAAAAGAGGCGTAAAGGGCGAACCCGCTCCGATTCCTCAGGAAGGTCAATGGACTAAAGCTAAAAAAATCGAAGATATTTCGGGCTTAACCCATGGCTGCGGATGCTGTGCGCCGCAACAAGGTACATGTAAATTAACGTTAAACGTTAAAAACGGCATTATTCAAGAAGCTCTCGTTGAAACCGTAGGATGTTCGGGAATGACTCATTCTGCCGCTATGGCTGCCGAAATTCTCCCCGGAAAAACAATTCTTGAAGCATTGAATACAGACCTTGTTTGCGATGCAATAAACGTTGCAATGAGAGAATTATTCCTTCAAATCGTTTACGGAAGAACTCAAACCGCATTCTCGGAAGGCGGACTTCCCGTCGGAGCCGGTCTTGAAGATTTAGGTAAAGGCTTATGCTCAATGGTCGGTACAATTCATTCGACAAAGCAAAAAGGCGCAAGATATCTTTCATTGACCGAAGGATACATTTTAGAACTCGGACTTGATAAAAATGATGAAATAATAGGATACAAATTCGTAAACTTGGGTAAAGTAATGGATGCAATCAAAAAAGGTATTGAACCCAACGAAGCATTCAAGAAAAATATCGGTACATACGGCAGATTTGCTGACGCCGTTAAGACAATCGACCCGAGACAAGAGTAGTTTAATAAGATTAAAGGAATAGAAAAATGGCAAAATTTGAAGGACAAGACAGACGTGAAAAAACTTTAGCTATCACTCTTGAAAAATACGGTTTTAAATCCTTGGATGAAGCTAATGAATTATGTTTGTCAAAAGGCATAAACGTTGATGAAATAGTTAAAGGAATTCAGCCTATCGCATTTGATAATGCTTCTTGGGCGTACACTTTAGGTTGTGCTATTGCACTTAAAAAAGGCATTAAAAATGCAGCGGACGCAGCTGAAGCAATCGGTGAAGGCTTGCAGGCATTTGCGGTTCCGGGGTCTGTCGGCGATACAAGACAAGTAGGCTTGGGCCATGGTAACTTGGGCGCAATGCTTTTAAGAGAAGAAACAAAATGTTTTTGCTTCTTGGCAGGGCATGAATCTTTTGCTGCCGCAGAAGGCGCTATCGGCATTGCAAGAAATGCAAATAAAGTAAGAAAAGAACCTTTAAGAGTTATCTTGAACGGTCTTGGTAAAGATGCGGCTTACATTATTTCAAGAATTAACGGTTTTACTCACGTTGAAACGGAATATGATTATAAAACGGGCGAATTAAAGGTTGTTAAAGAAACCGCATTTTCCGACGGCGAAAGAGCTAAAGTAAAATGCTACGGCGCTGATGACGTATCGGAAGGTGTCGCAATCATGAAAAAAGAAGAAGTCGACGTTTCAATTACGGGAAATTCGACAAACCCGACAAGATTTCAACACCCTGTTGCAGGCACATACAAAAAATGGGCTCTTGAAAACGGCAGAAAATATTTCTCCGTTGCTTCAGGCGGCGGAACGGGAAGAACATTACACCCCGACAACGTTGCCGCAGGTCCTGCTTCATACGGTATGACCGATACAATGGGAAGAATGCATGGCGATGCTCAATTTGCAGGTTCTTCATCCGTTCCCGCTCACGTTGAAATGATGGGCGTTATCGGCATGGGTAACAACCCGATGGTTGGCGCAACCGTTGCGGTTGCAGTAGCAGTCGAAAGAGCTTCAAAGTAAGTTTTGCGAGATTAACATTTTAAAAAGGACGAGTAATTTTATTCGTCCTTTTTTATTCTTTTGTTACATTTTGTGAAGTTTTTTTATTTTTGTGAAATTTTGTTTAGTATATATTGTTTATATATTTACAAGCTATACTTATTTATTTTTTTACATCATAAAAATATGTATAGATTTTATATAACTATACAAACATAAGGAAAATTAAATGCCTGATATTTCATCAATATCATCGGCGCTGACGGCGCTTAAAAATATGCTTGGTATAGGCGATGCTAAAACAGTAGCTTCAACAACGGCCACAAGTTCAACAACGGGAACAAAAACTCCCGCAACTAACGAAAATGAGCTTGTGTCGGTTAAGATTGATTCAAATCAGTCAAGTGAGATAAACGAAGTCGATACAAAAATAAAACAATTAATGACAACGGATATCCCGAAAACAAGAAGCGAAATAGACCAATTAGTTTTGAAAAAGGCTCAGGATATAGAAGAACAACAAAATATCCAACAAAAAGCAATTGAGGACAATAAAGAACTTTTAAAAGAATTAAAAGAAAAATATAAACAAGCAAAAGAAGAAGAACAAGACGCAAGAAACGAATACGACAAAGCGGCTAAGAAAAGAGCAAAAGAGCAAAAAAGCCTTAGGAACGTCGACAGAGAAATAAAAAACGTCGATAAAGCCATGAAATCAAACAAGAAAAAAGAAAGTATTCTTGACGTACTTCAATTCAAAAAAAACAGACTTTTATCCAATCAATCGGCAATTCAAAGTAACGTCGACGATTACGACTTAGAATTATCCGAGGCAAAAAGCAATTTAGACAAAAAGAAATCAACAAGAGCCGCCGTACTTGATAAAATTCAAGAAAATTCGGGCGACGATTCACCTATGTCAAAATTAATCAAACAATCCGAGCAAAAAATTAAAGAAATCGATTCAACTTTTGAATCAAATCTTTCAACGTTGCAGCAAACATTAACAAAACAGGAAAACGAACTTTCAAGTTTAATGCAAAAAAAGGCGGAACTTGTTCAAAAAGTATCGTCAACAACTACCCCCGCTACAACAACTACGACAACAACGGGAACCGGTGACGGTACGAACACAACAGGCACAACAAATACCGGCGGAAAATTGGCTGAAATTTTTTCTTCGGGCAATTTCTCACAAGGCGTATTAAAAGATAAAGGCGCATTTATCGAACAATGCTGCCAAAAATACGGCGTAGACCCTTATTTGGCTTCAGCAATCATGGCTTGTGAAACAGGCTGGGGAACAAGTAATGCAATCGTAAGCTGTAATAACCCGGGCGGTTATATGGATGTCAACACAAATTGCATGGAATTAAAACACTTCAATACTCTCGAAGAAGGGATAGAAGCCGTTATCAGAAACTTGTCCGAAAATTATATTAAATTAGGCTTAACGGATATAAGTTCAATCGGTGCAAAATATTGTCCCGTCGGCGCCGCTAACGACCCGAACGGCACAAACTCGGGGTGGATACCATCAATAGTATCGATATATAAACAATTAAGCGGTAAAGAAATAACCGAATCAACCAAACTTGCATAAAAAAATTAAAGAGGTTAATATGAGCGAAACATTCAGAATCGGCGATTACAAAATTGAATCAAGAGAACTTTATCAAATCCTTAAAGAAGACGGAATAACATCCAACAAGCAGCTTAAAAAATTGGATAAAGATAAAGATAAAATCGTAACCGAGGACGAATTTATAGATGTTGATATTGATATTGACGACACCGATGAAGATATTGACGAAACGGATACATTAACGGACGACGATGACACAAGCGGGGATGATGATAAATCTTCTTCTCATAAAACGGGAAACGCAAAAATTGATGAACAACTCGATGAATTGCAAGACAACTACGACAAGCAATTACTGGAGTTGTATAAAAAAATAGATGAATTAGAGGAAAAACGAAGGAAATCATACAGCAGTATGGGTTCCACCAAAGATAAAGACAAAATGTCGAGCGCACTTTCCGAAGCACAAAGTGCCACAACCGAGCTTCAAAATTTAAGGAAACAAATCGTAAGCTTAACTTCGACTCTTGAAGAACAGATTAAAAAACTTGAAGAAGCGGCGGAAGCTGACGATAAAGCAAAAGCAAAACAAGCTGCGCTTAATTTGAGAGATTCAAAAACGGGAACCTTTAACGTCGATACCTCAAACGGAACATCAACACCTTCCGTTAATGCAAGTGACGTCAACTTTAACTTTACGGAAAATCTTGATTCAAGCCAGCAAAGTGCTCTTGAACAATTCAAATCTCATTACGAACAAAATAAATCAAGGTATCAATCGGTATCCCAAAAAACGGGTATTCCTGCGGAATTAATCGCCGCAATACATTGGAGAGAAGCATCGGGAAGCTTCGATGCAAGACTTCATGACGGCGGCCCCTTAGGCGAGTTTTCAAGCTGGGAAGAATCCGCAATTGACGCACTTAAAGGTTATTCCGTTACAAATGATATATCGACATGGTATGATATGGCCGAGAGATACAACGGATTGGGATACAGAAATAAAGGTGTGTCATCTCCCTACGTTTGGGCGGGCACAACAAACTATACATCCGGAAAATATGTCGCAGACGGAGTTTATGACAGCGGACACGTAGATAAACAGCTTGGTGTTGCCGTTATGCTTAAAGCACTTTTAGGTAAATAAGAATTTATATATAATTTGCCCACAAAAGCTAATTTTGGTATAATAAAATCACTATGACAATATTAAAATTAGTTAAATACGGGGAACCGTCCCTAAGGCAAAAGTCTAAAGAAATTTCAAAAATATCAAAAAAAATTCAAATTCTCGCCGAAAACATGATTGATACCATGTATAAAAATAACGGCGTAGGGCTTGCAGCACCGCAAGTGGGCGAAAATATAAGGATGTTCGTTATTGATGTTTCAAAAGATAACGAACCTTTTAATCCGATTGTTTTTATCAATCCGAAAATAATCGAAAAATCAGGCGCATCTCATGACAAGGAAGGATGTTTAAGCTTTCCTAACGCTTTTGTTGATGTAAGAAGATACGCAAACGTCAAAGTTAAAGCGCTTAATTTAAACGGAAAACCGTTTATAACGGAGGCAAAAGACGGTTCGCTTTTATCAAGAGCGCTCCAGCATGAATACGATCATTTGGACGGCATTCTTTTTATTGACCACTCGAGAAATGTTTTTGAAACTATTGATGTTTTAGAAAAAAACAATCTTCCGCCGATTGATAAAACAAAGATGATTGACGAACCCGACATTGAAGAAGAACTGTTAAATAAGGCAGAAAATGATGAATAAAATCAATGTTGTGTTTTTTGCAACTCCCGATATTGCCTTAAACAGTTTTAAATCTTTACTCGATGACAACGCATTTAACGTTTCCGCCCTTGTAACACAGCCTGCAAGACCAAAAGGCAGAGGTAAAAAAATTATTGATTCTCCGATTAAAAAGGAGGCAATAGAGAGGAATATTCCTGTTTTTGAACCCGTTAAGGTTTCAAAAGACGATGAGGTATTAGAAAAAATCAAAAGTTTAAACCCGGATTTTTTTGTTACTTTTGCTTTCGGGCAAATTTTAAGCCAAAAAGTTCTTGATATTCCAAAATTTTATACAATTAATCTTCATGCAAGTCTTCTTCCTAAATACAGAGGCGCAAACCCGATTTGCGAATGTCTTTTAAGGGGAGATGACAAAACGGGTGTTACGACAATGATTACCGTTTTAGAACTCGATGCGGGCGATATTTGTCTGACGAAAGAAATTAAGCTGGATGAACAAACCGATTATCCTATCTTATGCGATAAAATTTCAAACATTTCTCCAAGCTTAATTAAAGAAACCCTTATAGGTTTATATGAACATAAAATTCAGCCCGTAAAACAAAATGCTTGCGAAGCAACCTTTACAAAAAAAATGACAAATGATGACAAAATTTTAAATTTTAACTGTCCGTCATCTGTTATACATAACAAAATAAGGGCATATTGCGGTATAAACACAACGCATTTTCAATTTAACGGCAAACTAATCAAAGTTTTAAAATCAAAATCCGTTGAATGCGATTTACCCAAAGAAGCGGGTGAAGTATTGAACATTTCTAAGCAAGGAATTTTAATCGGGTGCTCTACAAATGCCGTTTTAATTACGAAGGTAAAACCCGAAGGAAAAAAAGAAATGTCGGCTTACGACTGGAGTTTGGGAGCAAAAATCAATAAAGGAGATGTTATTAAATGCAATTAAGGGGGGTTAGAGGAGCAATTACGTTAGAAAATAATTCTAAAGAAGAAGTAAAAAATGCCACAATAAAACTCACAAAAGAAGTACTTGAAAAAAATAACATCAACAAAGACGATATTGCCTTTGTAATTTATACGGTCACAAACGACATTAATGCCGATTTTCCCGCAAAATACGCAAGGCTTGAACTCGGGTTTGATTTAATCCCGATGATGTGTTACAGAGAAATGGAAGTTGAGGGGTCAATTCCTTTGTGTTTAAGAATGCTTTTAACATTTAATACAAATAAAACCCAAAAAGAAATTAAACATTGTTATCTCGGAAACGCACAAACCCTTAGAAAGGATCTTAAATGAAAAAAGAATCAATTTCATATCCCTATATAACAAAACCCGTTGAAATAATTACTTTTGATAACGGTCACAGGTTGGTTTTATGCTACAAACCGAGCACAATGGTAAATATCAGCACATGGGTTGCAACGGGTTCAATTAATGAAAATTCCCTAAATAACGGTGTTTCTCATTTTCTCGAACATCTTATGTTTAAAGGTACAAATAAATACAAAGCAGGCGAATTTGACAGGATTTTAGAGAGAAACGGCGGAATTATAAATGCTGCGACATGGAAGGACTATACTTTTTATTATGTAACAATTCCGAAAGAAAACTTGGACCTTGCTCTTGAAATGCACTCGGATATGATGATTGACCCGATTTTTCCGGAAGATGAAATCGGCTCTCCGTTCGATATAAACGGCGTTGAGCCTGAGGATAAAAGGGAGAGATACGTTGTAATCGAAGAAATCAAAATGATTCAGGATAAAAACTGGAGAAAAGTTTATAACACCTTAAACGAATCAATGTATGAAAATCACCCGTACAAAAGAAACGTTATCGGTACCAAAGAAATAATATCGTCAATTTCAAGAGAAGAAATTTTAAGATATTATAAAACGTTTTACACGCCGCAAAATATGATAACGGTTGTTGTCGGTGATATTGATTTTGAATATGTAACGAATAAAATTCAAGAACTTTTCAAATTTAAGAATTATGAGCCGTTTGAAAAATCAAAATCGGATAATTTCCCGATTGAAACCAAAATTAAACATCCAAAGATAATTGAAAACACATCCCATGTAAATTCGGGATATTTGATGTACGGGTTTTTGGCCGATGAGCCTAAAAATCTCAAAGAAACAATTGCTCTTGATTTAATATCCACAATACTGGGAGACGGCAAAAGTTCAAGATTGAATACAAACTTAATCGAGAATGTCGACGAACCTTACGTTTTTGAAGTCGATACAACTCATTACAGATTTAAAGAAGGAGACAATTTCTTTATTGACGTTAATTTTGACCCGAATAAAAAAGATGAAGTCATAAAAGATATTAACAATGAACTTGACAAACTCTCTAAAATTACAAAAGAAGAATTAAACAAGGCAAAAAAATTCGAGAAAGTTAATTTTGCGCAGGATGCGGAAACCGTTTCGGCTATCGGGGAATACATAGGTGAATTTATGGTTTTATTTCAAGACTTAAAACCCGTCAATTCATACCTTAAATTTTTGGATGAAATTGATGAAAATTATCTTCAAGAAATTGCCAAAAAATATCTTAACAAAGAATTTGCCTCAATAAGTGTTCTTATGCCCGAAAAGGAGGAAACAAAGTAAATGAAAGAACTTTTTATAAATAATACAAATATTATTCTTGAGAATGCCAAAGATACGCCAAGGTGCGCAATTTATCTTTATTTAGCTTCAAATAAACCTATTCCTTTTTTCGGTGCGCATATACTTTTAGGAAATCTTCTTCTACAGGGAACTAAAACAAAATCGGCGGAAACCATTGCTCAAGAGTTGGAAAATGAAGGTATTGAGGTTAGTATCGAATCAAAATCGGATTATTTAAAAGTTGCAATTGTATGTCTGAATGAAGATTTGAATAAAGCGCTTGACGTTGTTTCGGATTTTATGAAAAATTCAACTTTTGACTCTTTTGAAAAAGAAGTATTCAAGTTTAAAAACGAAACAATTGCTTCGCTTGATTCGCCCACAACCAAAGCATGCGAAAAATTCCTTCGTGAATTATTCATTAATCATAAATACGGAATAACAAATTCAAAAGTTCTTGAAACAATCGACAATCTTAAAAAAGAGCATGTAACAGAATATTATAACGACTTAATGAACGGCAAAAAGCTTATTTCAATTGCTGCGGATATAAAAAATGAAAACGATTTTATCGACAAAATAACCGAAAAACTTGATTTTATGAAATCGATTAAAAAAGTTGAACCGATAAATGACAGAATTTCTTCTTTTAAATCAAACCTTTTTAAAATCGAAAAAAACGACGCCAAGCAAGCGCAAATTTTTCAAGGTTGGATAACGGAGGGTATAGAAAGTAAAGATTGTGCAACTCTTGCCGTTTTAAACAATATTTTGGGCGCAAACGGGTTATCTTCAAGACTATTTGTTGTATTAAGAGATAAAATGGGTCTTGCATATACGGTCAGAAGCTCGTATAAAACAATGAAAGACGGTGCATATTTTATGTTATACATAGGTTGCGACCCGAACAACATAAAAAAATCTTTAAACGGATTTAAATCCGAAATTCAAAGATTAATTGACGAACCGCCGACACAGGAAGAGATTCAAGGCGCAATTTTAAATTACATCGGGAAGTATAAATATTTACATACACAAACAAATTCGCAAATCGCAAGTACGGCGGGATATTCTTCGATTATCGGTAAAGAAATTGATTTTAGCGAAAAATTACTTAATAAAATTAAAAATGTAACATCAAAAGACATTACGGAATCCGTTAAAAAATACTTGATAAACGAGCCTTTAACGGTAGTTTTGGCACCGAAAGAATATCTTAATTTTTAATATATTTGCATGAAAACGTTCAATATCGTAAAATTTCAAATGAAGGAAATAAATAATTTTGACTGACTTAAAACAAATAAATAAGAAAATAGACAAATTTAAACATAAAGGCGAAATTCAAAAAGCAATCGAATATTGCCAGTCAATTTTGCTTCAAGAACCGTCTAATCCCGAATTAAACATTAAACTCGGCGATTTATACATGGACTGGCACCTTGATGTTTATCAAGCAAAACAATACATAGATGAAGCAATTCTACAATACCAAAAAGCAGCCGAAAACATTGTGGATAACGGTGAAATATATTATAAAATCGGATTTGCTTTCTATCATAAAGGCGAATTGGACAGAGCGTTAAACTATTTCGAAATGGCGCTCAGAGATAAAAAAACAAATAAAGCTCAATGCCATTTTATGATTGCAAATTGTTACAAGAAAAAAGAACGTTATACGGATGCACTAGAAGAAACGGAAAAAGCTCTTAAAACCTCATTCTTAAATACTTCGAGAATACATTATCTTAAACACAGACTTTTAAGAATTGCTTTTTTCTCAAAGAAAAATTCAAAATTACAAAGCATATATGAGCTCATTATGAGCTATTTAACTTTGCCTTTTGATAAAGAAGCAAAAAAAGACGTACAAAAAAAATTAAAGATTTTTGGTATTGCAAAAGAATTATACCTTGCGGCAAAGGCTTCTAAAAGAAGGAAATATACGGAAGCCATCGAGTATTATTCCAAAGCGATTGATAAAATGCCGGGATTTACCACTTTATATTGCCTTTTGGGGGATATTTACAGAGTATTGGGGAGGCATGAAGAAGCAATTATAGAATACAAAATGGCTCGTTGGATAGACAGCCTGTATTTACCCGCTTATGTCGGCTTGGTTCAAGCGTATGAAGAAATGGGCGAGTACGAATCGGCTATTGAAACTTATCAAAAATTTATCGCAATTCACCCTAATAATCCCGTTTTACACAGTCAAATCGCAAATTTATATTTTATGAAAGGCGAACACAATAAAGCTGTTTCGCACTATCAAAGCGCAATTTTACTCAATCCTGCTCATCAAAAAGCACCCGAAGTTGCTCAAACTTTAGGATTTTTGCTTCAGCATTTTATTGAAAATAATGAAGCTGCGGTTCTTGCTTTTCTTGCAGCATACATTATGGATACATCAAACTTAGAGGTATATATAGGGCTTGGTGCCGCATTCTATGAAAAAGAGGATTACGTTAATGCCCTAAAGGTTTACAGACGTGCAATAGAACTTGACCCGAAGAATGCTAAAATCCATTGCAATTTAGGATTTTTACTGTGGGGCTTGGGTAATTTAACGGAAGCCATTGCGGAATACGATTTATCCATTAAATATGCGCCCGATTACGCTATTGCACATAACAATTTAGGTGTTATATATCTTGACGATTTGGCTCAAATTCAAAAAGCGGCTGATTGCTTTAAAAACGCCCTAGAATATGACCCGAATTATGCCCTTGCGCATTATAACTATGCAAGATGTCTTTCAATTAAGGGCGAAAAAGTTGAGGCAGCTAAATATTACAGAGCGGCGCTTGATATTAATCAAATAACAAAAGAAATGGATTCAAACGAAATTCAAGACAGGCTAAACAGCCTGTTTGAATAATGTCATGGTTTCCGATTTATAAATACTTTATTTTTATTTAGAATTAATTTTATGTCAATTTGGTACTACATATTAAAAAGAATTTTACAAAGTATTCCGATTCTTATTTTGGTAACATTAATAAGTTTTTTCTTAATAAGATTATCTCCCGTTGATCCTTTAGGAGAAATGAGGTTAAATCCATCCGTTTCAAAACAGACGATTGAAGCCGAAACAAAGCGATTGGGGCTTGATAAACCCGTTATGGTACAGTATTTCATTTGGGGCAAAAATTTTATAAAAGGCGACATGGGAACAACAACTACGGGTGAAAAAGTTTCCGTAAAAATCAAAGAAAGAGCGCTTAATACGCTTTTATTGTCCGTTAACGTAATCTTTTGGACGTGGCTTATCGGAATACCGATTGGTATTATTGCCGCCCTTAATTACAGAAGCAAATTTGACAGATTATTAACACTTTTTTCAAGCGCAGGCATGGCAATTCCTTCGTTCTTTTTTGCCGTTTTAATGTTAATCTTTGCCCAAAAAACAGGTTTATTCCCGATTGGAGGACTGACAAGCCCGAATTTTTACAATATGACGGTTTTGCAAAAAATAACCGATATTCTTCATCACCTTTTTTTGCCGACATTTGTTTTATGCACACTCTCCCTTGCGGGGGTATCCAGACAAATGAGAGCAAATTTATTGGATACCCTTGATTCTGACTATGTTAAATATGCAATATCAAAAGGTATCGGAAGAAAAAAAGTTATAATAAACCATGCGCTGAGAAATGCGATTAATCCTTTAATTACGATGCTCGGGTTTGAATTTGCGGGATTACTTTCAGGCGCCGCCTTAACGGAATACGTTTTTCAATATCCGGGGCTCGGAAGGTTAATTTTGGAAGCAGTTATGAAATCGGATATAAATCTTGTTATGGCAGGGCTTGTAATAGGTTCTTTCATGCTTGTTTCGGGAAATATAATTTCGGACATTTTACTTAGAATAACTGACCCCAGAGTGAGGGCCGACTAATGAATATCAATTTCAAAAAAGAAAAAATAAGCCTCGTTGCTTTTATTGTTCTAATTGTTTTATATGTTTGTATTTTATTTGCAAGTTTTTTATCACCTTATGAAAAAAATTATTCAAACAGAAAACTTTCCTACGCTCCGCCCAGTGTAATTTACACAATCACGCCGGAAGGGAAATTTTCAAAACCTTATACATATAATTTAATTCGTGAGTTTAACCCCAAAACTTTAAGTACGGATTTTCGTGAAGATAGAACCAAAAGACACTATGTAAAATTTTTTTCTGACGGATTTGAATATAAACTGTTCGGAGTTTTTAAAACAAAAAAACATTTCATAACAACCGATAACGGCGGAGAATTACACCTTTTAGGGTGCGATATAAACGGAAGAGATAATTTTTCAAGACTGTTATACGGCGGAAGAATTTCTCTTACAATCGGCTTTTTGGCGCTTTTTATCTCATTTCCAATCGGTCTTATTTATGGCGGAATTTCAGGGTATTTCGGCGGAATGATTGATAACGTCTTAATGAGAATAGCGGAAGCCGTTATGTCAATTCCCACATTCTACCTTTTAATAATATTGGCGGCAATTTTACCCTCAAATATGACAAGCTCGGAGAGGTTTGCATTGATTACCGTAATTTTGGCATTTATCGGCTGGGCAGGATTTTCAAGAGTGGTAAGAGGAATGGTCTTATCAATCAAAAACGAGGATTATATAAAAGCCGCAAAAAGCATAGGACAATCAAACCTGAAAATAATTTTAAAACATATTCTTCCGCAAACATCAAGCTATGTCATAATTGCAATAGCTCTTTCAATCCCCGGTTTTATCTTGGCGGAATCAGGATTAAGTTTTCTGGGGCTTGGAATACAACAGCCCGATGCAAGCTGGGGAAATATGCTTAAAGAAGCTCAGGAGTTTTACAATATTTTATACAGACCTTGGCTTTTAACTCCCGGATTTTTAATTTTTATTGCAGTTTTGTCATACAACATAATAGGCGATACAATTAGAGATGTGCTTGACCCAAAAAGTGAAATCGGAAGGTAAGAATGGAATTTAATTACGATTTAGATTTTTACGCAATGACATCGGTAAGAATAGCCATATCAATAATTCTGGCTTCCTTGCTTGGAACCGAAAGAGAGCTGACGGGTAAAGTCGCAGGATTAAGAACACATATTTTAGTTTGTGCGGGCGCATGTGTTTTTACGCTTTTGTCGATTTACGGCTTTAGAATGCACGTAATTGAGGGATATTCGGGCGTAAACGATCCTGCAAGAATCGGCGCTCAAATAATAACGGGTATAGGCTTTATAGGCGCAGGAACAATTTTAAGAACAGGGGCAAACATTTTAGGTATAACAACCGCCGCAACTCTTTGGATGGCTGCAGCGATAGGTATGGCATGCGGATGCGGAATGTTTTCCGTTGCGTTTTTTGCAACTCTTATGACGTTATTTGTTTTAATTATCATAAGACAATTTGAAAGAAGATTTTTATCCGATTATCTGAAAAAATACAGAACGGTAAAAATTTCAATACAGTGTACAATTGAAAATCTTGAATGCATACAAAATTTAATCGCAGACAATTTCAAAAATATCTCAAAGCTTGAAAATAAGCTCGGAAGCGATAATAACTACGTAATTAAACTAATGGTTACGACAAGAAAAAATTTAATTACCATTAATAAAATTTTCAAAGAAACAAACTGTATCCAAAAAATTGACGTTCAAGAATTTTACGAATAAATATTAAGGACTGTACTATTCTTCATACTTGTGTTAAATTAGTTTTAGTTAAGGAAAAAAGGCAATTATGAGAGTACACGAACTGGCAGATGAATTAAATTTAACGGCAAAAGAGCTGATGACTAAAGTTGAGGCGGGACTTGGGATAACGTTTAAATCCCATAGTGCTTCCGTTACTCCGGATACTGCCATTAAAATCAGAAATTTCATAAAACATCCGTCGGACAAAAAAGCAAAACCAAAAGCGTTTGTTGTTAAAAAAGTTAAAGAAAAACCAAAAACCGAAGTTAAAGAAGAAAAACAAGAATCGACGATAGAGAAAAAGGCGGAAAATGTTCAAACTCCCGTTATTGAAAAGGGCTTAAAAATTATTGAGCCGAAAAGAATGAAATCAAAATTAGAAATTGTTCGTCCTGCTCCGGTTTCAACTTCTCATAAACAGAAAAAAGAGCCCGTAAAGCCTGAAGTTAAGCCCGAAGCACTTAAAGAAGATACGAAGACGGAAACTAAAAAAGAAGTAAAAATTGAAATTAAAAAGCCGGTTATCGAAAGAACACCCGATATTCCTTCAATGATTAAGAAGAATTTCGGTAAAAAAAATATTGAAAACAAAAAGCAGGCTGAAGAAAAATCTCAGGATAAAAAAGAGAAAGAAAACGAAAAGAAAAAGCAAGGCGGCGAACAGGAGAATAAAAGCTCAAAAGCGCCGGTCGTAAGGCATATGATTTCTCAAGATATCTACCAAAATCAAGGCTTGAGAGGAAAGAAAAAGAAAAAAGATAAATCTTATAAAAATAAGGAAGAAGAACAGGAAAGAATAAGTCTTGAAAAAGCGGTTCAACAAAAACACAAAAAACATACTCAAACAACCGCACAACTTGAAGACGTAACGGAAGTAGTTATTAATCACCCCGTTACGGTTAACGAACTGGCAGGCAAAATAAGAAAAACACCTGCCGAAATCATTAAATATTTAATGATGCAAAAAATTCTCGTTACGGTTAATTCGCCTATCGACGTCGAAACGGCAAAAAAAGTTGCGGAAAATTTTGAAATAAAGGTTTTGGACGAAGATTTGGAAACCTTTATGGAAGAAGAAATCGAAAAAGAAGAATTTTCAAACATTATTAAAAACACAGACGAGAGCAAACTTGTTAAAAGAGCGCCCGTCGTTACGATTATGGGACATGTTGACCATGGTAAGACAACTCTGTTGGACAGCATTCGTGCTCTAAAACATAAAATAGTATCAACCGAAGTAGGCGGAATTACTCAAAGCATAGGCGCTTATACGGTATTCTTAAACGACAGAAAAATTGTCTTTATTGATACGCCCGGTCATGAAGCTTTCACTCAAATGAGAGCAAGAGGCGCACAGTCAACAGACGTTGTAATTTTGGTCGTTGCGGCAGATGACGGGGTTATGCCTCAGACGGTTGAAGCAATAAACCATGCAAAATCAGCCGGAGTTCCGATTATTGTTGCCGTAAACAAGATTGACAAGCCCGATGCCAACCCCGATAAAGTCTTGCAACAGTTAACCGAATACGGGCTTGTTCCCGAAAGTTGGGGCGGAGATACAATTGCGGTCTATGTTTCAGCGCTTCAAGGAAAAGGCATTGACGAACTTTTGGAATATATTCTTCTTGTTTCCGACATGCAGGAATTAAAAGCGGTTGAAGATTGTCCCGCAATGGGTATTGTAATCGAAGCAAACCTTGATAAAGGTAAAGGACCGGTTGCGCACGTTTTAATTCAAAACGGAACATTAACGGTTAAAGATTCAATAGTTGTAGGAAATGTGGGCGGTAAAGCAAGAGCTTTAATCGACGATTCGGGCAGACGAGTTAAATCAGTCGGACCTTCAACACCTGTTGAAATTTTAGGATTAAATGAAGTTCCTCAAGCGGGCGACAGGCTTGAAGTCGTTGAAAATGAACGAGAAATGAAAAGAATAGTTCAAGAGAGAAAACTCAAAGAAAGAACGACAAGACTTGAAGCAATGGCGGTATCCCATGTTACAAAAGAAACTTTAAGCAATGATGAAATTATTAACTTAAATCTTATCATTAAAGCAAACACGAACGGTTCGGCAGAAGCAGTTTCACAAGCAATTCAAAACGTTAAATCATCAAAAATCGTTCCAAAAATTATCCACGTCGGCGTAGGTGATATTTCGGAAGCTGATGTTATGCTTGCTTCGGCATCGGACGCAATTATTTTGGGCTTCACCGTTAAAGAAGATTCAAACGCAATAATGGCAGCAGACAGAGAAGGTGTTAAAATCAAAAAGTATGATATCATTTATCAGGTGTTAGAAGATGTCGAAAAGACAATGCTCTCACTTTTGGCGCCCGTTATTGAAGAAGTCGAACTCGGTAAAGCCGAAGTAAGACAAATTTTCACAATCGGAAAAACAACCAGAATTGCAGGCTGCTACGTTACGGAAGGAAAAATCGTCCGTTCAAAACAAGCAATCGTTAAAAGAAATAATGTTGAAATATTTAAAGGTGAAATCGACCAGCTTAAACGTTTCAAAGATGACGTTAAAGAAGTTGCAACAGGTTTTGAATGCGGAATTTCCTTCTTTAAATTTAACGATATAGAAGTTGGCGACATCATCGAAGTTTCAACGACGAAAGAAGTTGAAAGAAGCAGTTTAGAATAGGATTATCAAATGACATTAAGAAATGAAAGAGTCAGAAAAACTTTAATGAAAGAAATTTCCGACGTCCTTTTAAGAGATATTAAAGACCCTAAAATTTCGGGATTGGTTTCAATAACCGATGTTGAAGTATCACATGATAATTCTTATGCAAAAATATATTACAGCGTTTTAGCTTCAGACGACAAGAAAAAAGAAGAAATTAAAGAAGCCATACAAAAAAATACACCCAAAATCAGATATGAAATCGGAAAAAGAGTTCGTTTAAGATTAACACCCGAACTAAATTTTATTTTAGACGAATCTTTAGAAAGAGGCGCAAGGATTTCCGATTTAATAGACAAAATTTCAAAGGGCGAGCTTTAATTTGGATAACGTCTTTTGTTTTTTAAACATCTATAAGCCCGAAGGAATAACATCTTTTGACGTTATTTACAAGTTGAGAAAAATATTAAACATTAAAAAAATCGGACACTCGGGAACTCTTGACCCCATGGCGGACGGTGTCTTACAAATAGGAATAAATAAAGCCTCGAAGTTATTGGATTATCTTCCTTCCGACAAAGAATACATTGCAGAAATTCAATTCGGCTATACTTCAAACACGCTTGACAGAGAAGGCGAAATCACAAAATGTGAAACAATTCCGCATTTTACAAAAAATGATTTAACATCAATATTAAAAGAATTTATCGGAAAAATAGAGCAAACTCCTCCAAAATTTTCCGCAATAAAGGTTCAAGGGAAAAAACTGTGCGATGTAGCAAGAAAAAATCCCGAAAAAGAAATTGAAATTCCAAAAAGAACAATTGAAATTTTTAATATAGCTTTACAAGATTTTGATTGCAAAAATTATACGGCAAAAATCCTTGTTAATTGTTCAAAAGGAACATATATAAGAACTTTAGCGGAGGATATCGCTAAAAAATTAAATACAAAAGCATACCTTACAAAATTAACAAGAACAAAATGCGGAAATTTTTCAATACAAAATTCGATTAAAATTGAAGATGTAACAAAAGACAATATTGAAAACATCTCAATCAACCCCACAGATGCAATCATTAACAATAAAATCACAATTGACATAAAAAATTACAATATGGTTAAAAACGGCATAGCAATTAATTTTCCTCACAATGCAAAAAACATACGAAAAAATGAGCCTGTTTTTTTAATTTTTGATAACAAACTTGTATCAATCGGCGTTTTGTCAGATAATAAAATAAAAATCAAAAAATTTTTTGGTTAATACTGATTTTGGAGAGTTTATGGGGCTTTTTATACGAACATTTTTAATAACCGTTGTTATTTGCCTTGGATATTTTATATGGGCATTTGTCGGAAAAGAAAGCTATGAGCCGAATTTAAAATTAAATGATAAAAATTTTCATGAAGCGGTTAAAATTCGCCCGACAGACGAAGGAAATTCAAACGAAGTCATAATTTTTATGCTAAATTCAGAAAATGTTCCAAAAACAAAGAAAAGAAAAGCAAATGAAAATAACCTCGAAAATGCCTTAAAGGAACTTGTAAAAGGCTCGGAAAGACAAGAAAGACTGGACGGGTATTATTCTGAAATACCTAAAAATACAAAATTATTATCTTTTAAGGAAGATGCCGATTCAATTATGATAAATCTTTCAAAAGAATTTGAGGAAGGCGGAGGCGCACAAAGCATTCAGGCGAGATTACTTCAGCTTGTTAAAACGGTCAACTATTATAAAAAAGATAAACCGGTATACCTTTACATTGAAGGCAAAAAAGCCGAATACATAGGTGGCGAGGGGATTTATGTCGAACAACCGCTTAATGAAGAAAACTTGAAATTTTAAATCTAGTGTCCTGAATATAGCCTTTGAATATTACTTTGTATCATTTGATCGCAAAGCCTGTATTCGGCTTCAACCATTTGGAGATCGTTTTGAATTTTAGTTAATTGCTCGTTAAGGCGTTTTTCAACCTGATTTAATCTTTCGATTTTTTGGTTAAACTTTTTATATTCGGGCGAATTGGCATCATAATCGGCTAAAATCATCTGATAATCGGAAATTTTATTCGACAAAGACGATCTTACACGAGAAATTGCAATTTGCTTATGCTCGTATTCAAACCTTAAGCTATTAAGTTGTACCTTTCTTGCAATGGCAATTAAAAGACCCATTTTCGCTTATCTCATTTCGTTGAATTTTCTTCCTTTTAAGAAAACATGGTCATTATTTGCTGCAATTAACTTCTCCATTTGTTTTAACTTACCCATTTGATAGTTAAGACGATACTTAACAAGCTTTTGCTTTTTACGCATTGATAATACGTTTTTTAAGGCCATTACGAATTCATCGGCGAATGCTTTTATGGGATTGTTGCGAACAAAATAGTTTTTCGTGTACTTGAAAAAGTTTTTTATTCGGTTAATGTTTGCAGAAATAACTTCATGCACGAATTTACTCCTTATATCGTCAGGGGTAAACCTAACTTAGTAAAAACAAAATTTAGCGGAAAATTGCCAATATTTATGGAATTTTAAGAAATATTAAGACAGATTTTCTATCCACTAAAAGTATATCGGATAAAAAATCTGTCGACTTTAATTATTTAACTATTTGTTACAATAATTTACCAATTATTGAATATCGGAGATAGAATCTTTATCGCCCTGAATTCCGTCTTTTAATGACTGACGTACAATGTCGGCTTGTGTATCAAGCATTTTACAAACGGTTTCAATATTTCTCACTTTGTTTGAAAGAATAGTGTCGGCATTTGTCGTAATTCTTCCCGTTAAATTTTGATAAGCACTCAAAGCGGCATTTCCCGTACCTTCGAACAAGTTACCCGCAACGATTGCGGCAAGTCCCGATGTTCCTAAATAAGGCGCCATTGATTGCATAATTCCGCCCAAACCGGAAATAATGCCTGCCGTCGGAAGTATAACGGATTCGCCGAAATTAAAACCCGTACTTGCAAGCCCGACTCCATAAGCTGCGGAAGATAACCCCGCAACGGCGGATGAACTTGTTGCATACCCTGTGGGAACTCCTGCCGCACCGCCCGTAACAGAGCCTGAAGATAAGCCCCAATCAACGGGAGCCGCTCCTGAAGGGAACCCCGGATAATTGCCGACCGAACCTATGCCGAAAGAATTGTTAGCACCGTAAAATGCTGATGTTGCACCCGTTACGGGAGACCAATAAGAGGTACCCGGGATATTCATTGTCGAATTACCGCCAAAAACGGGCGAAAAAGATGAAGGAGAAAACATGCTTGCAATATGCCACAAAAAACTTCCGACAGCGCCAAAGCCCGTTCCCGAAGCGGTTGAACCGGATACCGTAATATCTCTCAGGCGGTCATAAGTTTCGTATAATTCGGCTTTTGCAAGACCGCTTGCCGCACCGTACTTATTTGCAATAACCAATTCATGGTCATTTTTGTAAGACATAGTAACCTCTTAATATAGCTAACCATCCGTATTTTGCTTTTTCTTGCGAGGGTAAAAATCATTCAAATGATGTATTACCTCGCAAGAAACTGCTACTCTAAATATAATGTTTTTTATAAAAAAGTCAATCCTTTATGCAAAAGTTTTAAATGTTGCTTCTATATTGTCCTCAACGACTTTTTGAACGGCATCCATTTCTGTTTGAATTGCATTTTGTTCCGTATCCAATTGCTTTAATTCAAGTTCCAGAGTTTTATCTTTTTGTTGAATGTCTTCCGTTTTAGCATTGATATCGGAAACGGTTTTTTCGTATTTTGCCTGATAGTATTCATAATCCATCATAGCTTGAGCATAAGCGTCCTCATCTTCAACGGATGTACAATCGAGTTCATACTTATATTCTTTTGCATTATCGCCTTCACCCAATACTACGGTAATTGCAGTCGTTCTTCCTCTGTCGTTTACATCGTATTTTGAAAGCGGGTAGTCTTCGGTAACGGTTTTTGTACTTTGCTTGATTGAAGTTGCGGTTTCAATTTTGTATCCGGATGTCATTTCTTCGTTTGAAAGATAATATTTTGCACCGTTATAGGTATAATAAGGAAGATAAGAATTACCGTCTTTATCGTAAGGCATAAAATTCGAGTTAATATCTTGAAGATAAGCTAAAGTGGTTGAGAATTTATCCGCTTCATCAAGATAGATTTCATAATTGTCGGAACCGATATTTATTTGGAATCCGCTGTACAATAAGCCGTCATCATCAAGTCCGACATTACCCGAAGTTGAAACGGTACCCGATACAAAATTTGATACGGCGGCAAAGTACAATTCATCATGAGATAACGTTGCAAAATCACCGTCAGGTGTTCCGTAAATATTTTGAAGCGTATATTTTGTGTTAGCGCCTGAAATTTCGGTTGAATTGAACGTGTAGACGGTTTTGTAAAAATCGCTCGTATTCGGAGGAGCAGGAACCTCAAGTTTTGTAAGCTCAGCATAAAGATTAGAGCTTTCATTTGCAAGAGCCGTTCTTTCTTGGTTGATTTGTTGTCCTTCGTATTCAACGTTTGATTTTCTTGCGGTCAAGGATAAAAACCTTGCCTGCGAAGCTGCCATACCCATTTATTGTCTCCTTGTCGGGTTTTCCTTATCCTCTATATATGTCGGATGAGAGGAATATAAACTTTAGTAAACATTCTCTTAATTGAAACATTTCTTAACAAAAAAAAACCGTACTCCCAAAAAGGAATACGGGAAAGTTATTAAACTATGGAGATGGAAATAAATCTTATGCAAAGGTTTTGAATGTAGCCTCGATATTATCTTCAATAACCTTTTTAACGGCATCCATTTCGGTTGAAATGGCATTTTGTTCGGTATCTAATTGTTTCAATCTCAATTCAAGAGTTCTGTCCTCTTGTTGAATTTTTTCCGTTTTAGCGTTGATATCCGCAATTTGTTTTTCATATTTTGCCTGAGAATATTCATAATCCAACATTGCTTGAGCATACGCTTCTTCATCTTCAACGGATTGAACATTAAGCGTGAATGTGTGGGACATTCCGTAATCATCGGTAACGGTTATGGTTTGATAACGTCCCGTAGCTGCCGTTGTATATGTGCAAGGGTAATCAACTCTTTGTTCATGACCAACCGATTGAACAAATGACGAACTTGCAAAATCGCCTTTTTTAAATTCTGATGCAGAAACGAAATATGTTTGATTGCCGATTGTATAAGCCAAAACGGGTTGGTTTTGAAGTCCGTCGGCTTCAAGGAAACCGTCATCAAAATATCCGACGGCAGCATTGGCTTTACCGTCATCGTTTACGTATTTTCCCGTAATATCGGATTCATTTGCACCTGCTATCTCAACAGAATAAGTTCCCGTTTCTTCATCGTAAATAACGTTATAATCAACGCCGCCGACGGATGTAGTGTAGCTTTCGCCTTCTTCTTGTTGTTCAACGGCAACCGTCATTGTGTACGTACCGTCAGAATTTTTTATAACTTCATAAGAATAAGGATTACCTAAAGCATCGGTACCGGATATTGTTTTACCCGTATCATCAAGTGAAAAATCAACATTTCCCAATTGAACATGATTATCTTGAAGTTCAAAAGTAACATTTGTATTGGACGGAACATAATGATATTTTACCGCATCATGCACCGAACCGTCTGCAAGACTAACAGAGTAGCCTGTTTTTCCCGTTGTGGGGTCAACGGTTGAATTAACATCGCCCGAATACGTTCTTGATAAAGCCGTTTGCCATTCATAAGCGGTATATGAGAGATTGGCATAAGTGCCGTCAGGAGTTGTATAAATATTGTTTAAAGTATATTCCGTACTTCCCGATTGAGCAGTTTCATCAAGTTCCGATGTCGTAAAAGTATAAACCGTTGTATAATAATCGCTTGTTGTGGGAGGAGTGGGAACCGGAATTGAAGTTAATTTATTGTATAAATTAGCCGATTCGTTCGCAAGCGCCGTTCTTTGCTGGTTGACTTGTTGACCTTCCCATTCTACGTTTGATTTTCTTGCGGTCAAGGATAAAAACCTTGCCTGCGAAGCTGCCATACCCATTGTTTTTACTCCATAGTTTTGATATTAAACATATCGACCATACCCCGTATTGACTTTAGAAATTTAGCAAATGTTAGTTTACATTTGTTTACAAATTCACTTCAACAATATTTAATTAAGGATTTGAAATAAAAAGTCAAAATTTGTATAATGAAAAAATGAAAGTGATAGATATACATCTCCATGGCGGATTTGGCATTTGCTTTGATAATATCAACCAAACAAAATTAGAAGAATTTCAAGCGCTCGCCTTTGAAAAAGAGATTGAAGCATTTTGTCCGACACTTACGGGTGATACGCCGCAAAATTTGAGAGAAAAACTTAAAATTATAAAAGATGTTAAATTAAGACAAAATAAAAAAACATCAAAAATTATCGGCGTAAATTTAGAAGGAACTTTCTTGAGTCCGAAAAAACCCGGCGTACAAAACCCGAACGTGTTTTTAAAACCTACGATTGAAAATTTTAAAAAAATTGCGGATGGCATTGAAGATATCGTAAAAATTGTCGTAATAGCGCCCGAAACAATGGATAATTACGACCTTATAAATTATTTAAAATCAAAAAACATAAAAGTACATTTCGGACATACAATATCAAGTTCGATTGATAAGGCAGACGGAATTTGTCATCTTTATAACGCTATGGAGCAATTAACGCATAAAAAATCGACTCTGCAATCAAAAGCGCTTGTGGATGAAAATATTTATACCGAACTTATAGCGGATACAATCCATGTAAATGAAGACATTTTAAAAATAACGTTTAAGGTAAGACCTAAAAATAAAATTATTCTTATATCCGATGCGCTTCCCGTTGCTTCGTCGAATTTAGAATACTGTATTTTTTGTAATAAGAAAGTATACAAAACAGGACTTGACGAAAACGGGACTTTAGGCGGCTCAATAAAACTTTTACCCGACATTGTTCAAAATCTTTCGGATAAAAAACTTCTCACAAAAGATGAAATTGAACTTATGGCATACAAGAACATAAAAAATTACTTAAAAATCGATTAATTTAAGTTAATTGAATAGTCCCGAACAAGCTCAATTTCTTCATTTTGAACAAAGTTGGAGCGTTTTTTTCTTGAGAGCATATCGCAAAATGCTTCAATCCTCGTAACAAAACCCGCTTCACCGGTATGTTCGTCAATTGTAAGATTTAATAACGGCTTAGAATATTTTCTTGCCTTTCTTTTGATATCTTCAATCATCAAAGAATCGGGCCCGCAACCGAATGCCGTTATGGTTACGATACCGTCAATATCCAATGAGCGCATGTAATATCCCGCTGCGCCCGACATTTCGGCTTGATTAGCCCAATATAACTCGGAGCCGAAAGAATGAAGTCCGTCGGTTAATTGTTCTTCGGTTAAATTATAAGCGGAATAAACATTAACGTTTAAATTTTTGAGCTTTTTGAAAATATCCATGCACACTCTTTTATCATAGATATTATACCCGTGAGCAATTAAAGCTACGTTAATTTCGCCGTTCATTTCTTCATTTTTAATTACGAGATTATTCTCTTTGGCATTTTTAAGAGCCGTATCAAAAGGCATGTTGTGCTGAAGCATGACTTTGTAGTTATTGTACCTTATATATGCTTTTTCAATACCTTCTTCAATTAATTTTTTGTTTTTGACACCGAAAGGTTTAACCGCCTGAGTGAAAAAATCAATAACGTCGGAATTTTCATCCGAACGGTCAAAGGTTGCTTCAATTAAGTTATAATCGCCTTTTACGACATTTCTTATTAAATCGGGAAGCCCTCTTATTTTTGAACAATTGTATACTTTTGGCGCAATTGACTGAATTGAGGGAACAAAAATGTTCTTAACGCCTTTTTCGATTAAATTTAAAACATGCCCGACATACACCTTAATCGGCAGGCATGTTTCGGTTACAACCAAGGAGGAACCGTCTGACAGAGTTTTTTTGGTTGTGTAATCGGAATAAATTATTTTAAATCCCAAATGCTCAAAAAAAGCCGAAAAGAACGGAATATAATTATAGTAAATAAGCGCTCTCGGAATACCGATTACTTTTTCGTTTATAACCATCAAAGATTTCCTTTTTAAATCGTTCGACAAAATTGTAACATAAAGTTAATTAAATAACGAACAAAAAAGCAAGTTTGAAAATATTGAAGTTTTGTATAATTTAGAATGAGTATGAATAGCTATCAAATACCGATTTATACAACACACCCTTACGGAGCAAACGACAGGCAGAATTTAATTCAAGAAAATTCCATGCCCCAAATTCCGTATAATCAAATACAGGGTATGAATAATTTATACTCCTATCCTGCACAATATTACACAAATAATATCGTCCAAAGCAGTGTCCTTCCAAACGGTGTTAAAACAAGAAGCGAAACAGGCAAATGGAAACTTGACGGAATAGAAAAAACTCCGTATGGAGATAATATTTATAAATACACGTTAAAAAACGGTCAAACGGTCGCACTTATGCCCAGAGAAAACGCAACCACGATAATTAAAACTTTCGTAAATGCAGGCTCTATGAATGAAAATGACTACAACAGAGGCATAAGCCATTTTAATGAACACAACGTGTTTAACGGAAGCGAACACCTTGTCCCCGGAAGATTTTTTAAAGAAGTCGGAAAACTCGGCGCAGAAACAAACGCTTCAACCGATTACGCTCAAACGGATTTTTATATTGAATCGCCGATAGTTGACGATAAAACTTTAAAAAGAATTATAGAGCTTCACTCTGATATGTTAACCCGTCCCTTATTCCCGAAAGATATGGTAGAAAAAGAAAGAGGACCCGTTACGTCGGAAATCAGCATGTGCAACGATAATGTCGCAAACAGAGCAACGAACGATTTAATCAGAAATTTATTCCAAATAAATTCAAAATCGGATGATATGATTGCAGGCTCGATTGCAACCGTAAATAACATGACGAGAGATGATGTTTATAATCACTGGAAAAAACATTTTACGCCCGATAATATGTATACGGTTTTAACCGGCGATTTCAACCCGAATGATGCAATAGAAATCATATCGGATAATTTTACGACACCTTACGTTCAAAATGCCGATAAGTACAGAACGAAAGAAAAATTAACGCCGATACAAAATTCAATCAGATGTGATTACATTTCCCCCACAGACGGTTCAACAAATGTTTTTTGCGCTTTTGCGGGCGAAAAACCAAACGATACGAAAGCAAACATAACGGGTCAAGCGCTGAATATTTTGCTTTTTGCAGACGGCATGCGTTTTCAAAAAAATACATCCGATATGTATGTATACGGAAATCGTTTCAGACAAAAGGTAGGTCTTGAAAAAGATGACCCGGAAGCACTTATCTTCCAATTTGCAACCCAAGGCGGACAAGATTCAAAAGCTATTGATAAATTCTACGATACGGTTAAATCGGTAGTCTTAAACCCTCCGACGGATGAGGAGATGAGAATTGTCAAAAATACTCTTTTAAAAAGTTTAGCTTCAAAATACGAAGATACGGAAGGTATAACAAATTTAATCGGAACATCGCTTTTAGCGGGAAACTTTGACGATATATCGGAATACAAAAATATAATAACTTCTCTAAGCGCAAAAGATATTACGGATTATACGGATAAATACCTTGATTTCGGAAAAATGTCCGTTTCCGTCGTACATCCGTATAATATGACCCCGGATGAAATATTTAAAAATTACAACAAAAGCGAACATAAAAAAGTTCAGTCGACAAATACAAATCAAATATCCTTTAAGGGAAGAAAACCCGTATCAACTCAGCATGTTGAAGAAATTTCCCTTCCCGATAACGCAACGGTTGCACTTAACGATATTAATTCCGAAAATTGTTATTTGGATTGGAGATTATCCTGCAAGAATAACACTCCGAAAAACCCTGCCTGCTCTTATGTTTTAACCCAAATATTAAACGACGGATCAAAATATAAATCAAAAAGCGATTTTTTATATGATGCAAGTTTAAAATCCGTATATTTTGATACGGACGCAAATTCTTTTCAAATAAGAACGAAATCGGACTGTCTGTATACAAACTTAAATGACGGCATAAATGCCATGAAAGAAGCAATATACGCACCTCGTTTTACGGATGAAGATTTTAAAGTTGCGGTCGATAAAATAAGAACTTACTGTTCATCAATGAATAAAGACGCTTCCACAAACCTTTTGGCAGAATTATACGGAAAATATTTCCCGTCACCCTCCCAAATCCTTGAAGGGCTAAACACATTGACAATAGATGATGTTAAAAATCACTATAATAATTTAATTTTTAACTCTTCATCAAATTTTGTCGTAAGCGCACCTTTTTCAAAACACCCCGAACTTAGAAACCAGACATTATCTCAATTAAATACAAACAACGTTAAATTTAAGCCTTATGCACCAAAATTACTGAAATCATATTCTCCGAATCCCCGGGAAAAAGTTCTTTTGGATACGGAAGAAAGAAATCAGGCACAAATTTATAAAAATTACTCCTTTGAAATATCGGGTAACATTGAAGATGAAATTAAGTTTGAACTTTTAAATACAATCTTGGGCGGAGGAACTTCATCGAGATTGTTCTCAGACCTTCGAGAAAAAAGGAAACTAGCTTATACGACTTCAAGCCAAATCCAATCGTTTGAAAATTCGGGTATATTAACCATGAGAATTTTATCAACAACGGATGATAAAAAACAAAATGACATCAAATACGATAATTTAAAAAAATGTCTTGACGGCTTTAAAGAAAACACTGACAGATTAATGACGGAAGAAGTATCCGATGAAGAATTTGAATCGGCTAAAATGCAATTAAAACAGGATATCGCATTGCAAATGGAATTACCCGACGTTACGACGTCGCTCCTTTCAATGAATATGACACAACCCTACGGCATAAGAAGAATTGATGAGTACGTTAAAGCAATTGACAAAATCACGAAAAAAGATATAAAAGATGCTGCAAACCATGTTTTTTCAAATAAACCCGTATATTCAATTTTAGCTTCTTCGGATACAATCAACAATCAGATGAATTATATCAACTCTTTAGGGGAAGTGGTAAGGCTGTAAATAAGATTATAATTTATAAACTATGACATTTAAAACAACTATTAAAGAAAATTTATTTATAGATTATGCAATGGTGAAGGGCAACCCGAAATACGAAAGGGCAACTTCAAGATTATTTCGGATATACAGAAAAGAAGATGACATAAGAGCTCCCTTTGAAAGAGATTACCACAGAATTTTATATTCTAACGCATACAGAAGATTAAAACATAAAACGCAAGTATTTTTTGCAACAAATAACGACCACATTTGTACGAGAATTGAGCATGTAAACCATGTATCATCAGCTGCCGAAACAATTGCAAAGCACTTGGGGCTGAACACCGAATTAGTCCGAGCAATAGCAACGGGACACGATTTAGGACATCCGCCTTTTGGTCATACGGGAGAAAAAATCCTTAAAGATAAGATAATCAAAATCGGCGCAGGAGTAGATTTTTGGCATGAGAAAAACAGTTTAAGATTTATTGATTATATTGAAACTCTCTCTGATTACGAAGGATTGGAGAGAAATTTAAACTTATCTTATGCGGTTCGTGACGGTATAGTTTGCCATTGCGGAGAAGTTATGGAAAACGGACTAAAGCCGAGAGAGGAAGAAATTGACCTTGAAACGATATCTTCTCCAAACCAATTTCAAAGTTATTCATGGGAAGGCGTTGCGGTTAAAATTGCCGATAAAATTGCATATTTGGGACGTGACATTGAAGATGCGCTTTCTAAAAAGATACTTACTCAAGAATCAATTAATGAATTCGAATTAATTATACAAGATTTATTCGGTCATAAAAAATTGACGGAAATTAATACCAGCACGTTGGTACACCTTTTTACGGCGGATTTATGTAAAAATTCAAACCCCGATATCGGTTTATCTTTTTCAAAAGAATATTATGAAATAATGAAATTGATAAAAGATTTCAATTATAAAAACATATATAACCACAAAAGATTAACCGCATTTCATTCTTATGCGGATTTAATCATAGAAACGATTTTAAAAACACTCTGTGAATATTTTGATTATTCAAATACGATTAATAATTTACAAAAAGATGAAATATTTTACCCCGTTTTGTGTTCGACTTTTAAAGAATGGCTTATTAAATATTCTGATTTTGCAACGGAAGAAGACAGAAGAAATAAAAAATTTGTTAATAAAGTAATATACGACATAAATAACGAAAATGATTATAAAGTTGCGGTAATTGATTTTATATCAGGCATGACGGACAGCTTCGCAATTAAAATGTTTAATGAAATTATGAATTGCTGAACATTTTAAATATTTTTTCATTTAAAAGCGGACAGAAAAGTTATCTGCCCGCTTAATAAACTCACCCCATAAACACAAAAAGGATTTATCCTTATATATTTATCTAATGCATCAAAACAAAACCGCCCCACCTTGATACATGGGAGTGCTGATTTACGACACCGCCGTTATAACCGCCGTTATCATCGGACGTATTACCTTCAATCGTATCAACCGTACCGTCTGAATTAACTTTGGTTACAATACCTATGTGACGTTCGTCGCCTCTTGAACCGTAAAGTACAAAATCACCGGGTTGTACTTTGCTGATATCGGTTGTATAAATACCTTTGGATTCCGCCCAGCTGCCGATTTCAGGACAAGAAGCCTTGTTGGGACAAGAATTTAAAAAGTCATGCGGAGAATTTGAACCGTATGTCATTTTGGTTGCAAAAGTGACAAAATCGGCGCACCATGCCCCGGAGTCGAATTGGCAGCCGTTAGATGTCATAATGCTTTCCATTTTTGAAGCATCGCTTCCGTCAAATTGAATAGCATAATTTGCGGTTTTAGTACCCGCATCGCTGCCGCCCAAAATGTTTGCTCCGCCGCCGCCCGTTAAAGCTCCGCCCAATCCGCCGGTTATTACGCTTGAATTTGTTCCGGGGTTGGGTTGAACCAAAGTAGAATAATAAGAATTCATAACAGAATCCAGTTGCGCTTGAGTAGATTTAATTTGCGACATAATTTGCGACATGGTTTCTGTGTCTTTTGCTTTACCCAATTTTGAATAAAGAGCGCTTAATTGGGTTTGCAGGGTCTGTTGCTGTTGCAAATACGACTGCTTTGAGTCTGTTGCGTTTGTTGTTCCTCCAAGATTAGCAATGCCCGACGAACTTTCGTCTACAAGGGAAATCAACTCATCCTCGGAAATTTTCGTGTCGCTGTTTTTATCAACGGCCTTCAAAATTCTGTCACTGGTTGCTTCAGCTTTAAGCAGGGCGTCGTAAGCATTTTTTGTTTCAATTTGGAAATTACCTATTGAGTAATCAGCCATGTTTGTCGTCCCTTCTTTTTCACTTGTACATCTCAACAAATAAAATATCGACAAGAGCGCAATAAACTTTATATTTATGTTAAAAACACCAACAATGTTGTTACAAAAGTTAATAAATGATTATTGAAAATTAATTATGTTTATACAAGAATAAACGTATTATGAAAGTTTATTTAGGAATTGATGTCGGCTCAGTTACGACAAAGCTCGCCGTTATTGATGAAAACGGCAAATATATTGAAAGTTACATGTTAAGAACCTCGGGACAGCCCACAAAAGCAGTTCAAAGAGGTTTGGGAGAATTATTAAATAAAGCTCAAACCGAATGGGAAGTGGCACAAGTAGGAACGACAGGTTCGGGAAGAAACCTTGCGGGAGCGCTTGTGGGTGCGGATATTATCAAAAATGAAATAACCGCCCATGCCGTTGCAGCTTCCGTTATAGTTCCCGGTGTACAAACAATTCTTGAAATCGGCGGACAGGACTCTAAAATTATTATTTTAAGGGACGGCATTGTTACCGATTTTGCAATGAATACGGTTTGTGCGGCAGGTACGGGAAGTTTTCTTGACCAACAGGCAGGAAGATTAAACGTTAAAATCGAAGATTTCGGTTCAATTGCCCTGCAATCTTCATCCCCTGCAAGAATTGCGGGAAGATGCGGAGTGTTCGCCGAATCCGATTTAATTCACAAGCAACAGTTGGGGTATCCCGTTGAAGATTTATTGTACGGTCTTTGTCAGGCATTAGTACGCAACTATTTATCCAATCTTGCTTTGGGTAAAGAATTATTACCGACAATCACTTTCCAAGGCGGCGTTGCTACAAATAAAGGTATGGTAAAAGCATTTGAAGAAGCGCTCGAAACAAAAATAGTAGTTCCCCCGAATCACCAAACGATGGGAGCAATCGGAGCAGCTTTGCTTGCTATGGAAAATCACCAATACACAAACAACGAAACAAAATTCAAAGGCTGGCAAACAAAAGATATGAATTTTAATTCGGTCACTTGCACATGCCATGGCTGTTCCAACAATTGCGAAGTAATTTCAATAGTTGAAGGTGAAATTGAACCTTTGCCCGTTGGCGTTGAACACAAAATAACGGATGTTAAAGGCAACATCATAGCACGCTGGGGCGGAACTTGCGGAAGATGGGATATAGCTTAATTTTTCAGCTTTTAAAATTATAAAATAAAAATCCGTAAGTATTTCATTTACGGATTTTGTTTTAGTTTTAGAGTAAGTTAGAAATTTATTACAAATAATTCTCGATTTCCCATTCGGAAACTTTTGTTCTGTAATCGTCCCATTCTTTTTCTTTTGCAAGAAGAAATTCATTGTAGATATGCTCTCCAAGTGCTTTTTTAATGAGAGGATTTCTTTTAAATTCCCAAAGAGCTTCTTCAAGCGACCCCGGTAAAGAAACAATTCCTTTTTCTTCACGTTCAACGGGTGTCATATTATAAATATTTTCTTCCGTTTGTTTTGGAGGAGTAATATTTTGCTTAATACCTTCGATTGCAACAGTTAAGATTACCGCAAAAGCAAGGTAGGGATTGCAAGAAGGGTCGGGCGATCTTAATTCGACACGAGTAGCATTTCCACGTTTAGCGGGAACTCTGATTAAAGCGGATCTGTTTGCCAAACTCCAAGCAAGGTAAACGGGAGCCTCATAACCCGGAACCAAACGTTTATAACTGTTTACGATAGGGTTTGTAATAGCGGCAAAACTTCTTACGTTAATAAGCAAAGCACCGATAACGTTCATTGCTTCGTTTGAAAGTTGAAAAGGCGCATTAGCGTCATAAAAAGCATTTTTACCGTTTTTAAACAATGAAACATTGCAATGCATACCCGAACCGTTAATGCCGAAGACGGGTTTGGGCATAAATGTTGCATGAAGTCCGTTCATTGAAGCAACCGACCGAACGGCATATTTAAAAGAAACGACATTATCGGCGGTAGTTAAAGCATCGGCATATTTGAAATCTATTTCATGCTGACCTGCCGCAACTTCATGGTGGCTTGCTTCAATTTCAAACCCCATTTTTTTAAGAGTTTCAACCATTTTTGCTCTGACGGATTCGCCTTTATCATTGGGAGCAACGTCGTAATACCCTGAATCATCATGGGTTTCTAAAGTAGGATTACCGTACTCGTCTTTGTTAAACAAGAAAAATTCTGCCTCGGGACCCACATTTAAGACATACCCTAAATCGGAAGCTTCTTTAATAACTCTTTTTAAATTAGCTCTGGGACAACCTTCAAACGGAGTTCCGTCCGGATTATATATATCGCAGATAATTCTTGCAACGCTTGTTCCAAGTTCTTTATTTTCTCTCCATGGAAGAAGCGAAAAAGTTGATAAATCCGGATAAAAACACATATCCGACGTTTCAATGCTTCTAAAACCTTTAATGGAAGAACCGTCAAGCATACATTCGTTGTTTAAAACTTTGTCGATTTGCTCGGAAGGTACAGCCATGTTTTTAACGGTACCGTTGATATCGACGAATTGAAGTCTGATAAAACGTACGTTTTCCTCCTTAATTATCTTTTTAATTTCTTCTTTTGAAAGCATTTTGCCTTGTTCGGGTACAAAACTCATTATCGTTCTCCTTATAAATCATTATCGAGATTATTACACAAGTAGTATTTTATGTCAACAAAACGGGTATAAAGAATAAATTAAGACAAAAGAATAAATACATGCCGATAAAATATATGGTAGAATATTTAAGTAAAGTAAGGAAAAAAATATGCTGAAACATTTTTTTGCAACGGTTTTATTATTTATGGCGCCGATATTAAGCGCAACGGGAGCCGTATATGCCGCAAGCGCTTCTCAAGCGCCCGCATACATTAAATTAACGCCAAATCAGGCAGTAAATAATCCGACACAATATTTAAACAAAAAAATAGAAATAACGGGCAAATTCGACAAGTTTACGACATTAGGACTTGATTACAAAAAAGCAATGAAGCCGTCAACAACATATATCAGCTTTTTAATGCAAAGAGATGATGTTAAAGACCATAATGTTCCGTTATCCGAACTTAAACTTTTTGTTAAAAGAGAATATGCCGAAAAATTTATTGACTTGAACACAAGTGATACGATAAAAGTAAAAGGAACAATGTTTTCAACGGCGCTCGGGGATGCATGGGCAGAAATAGATTCGATTGAAGTTATATCAAAAGCGCAAACGAACGATAAGAAAGAAAACGGTAATTAACGGAGTTTTAAGGTGCAAGAGAAGTTTTTAACCATTCACGGGCATTTTTATCAGCCGCCGAGAGAAAACCCATGGCTTGAAGTAATTGAAATACAAGACAGCGCAAGACCGTTTCACAATTGGAACGAAAGAATTTCATACGAATGTTACGAACCAAATTCCGTTTCGAGAATTGTTGATTCAAACAACAAAATTTTAAACATAATCAACAATTATGAATACATAAGTTTCAATATGGGACCCACATTGCTTCAATGGATGGAAAAATTTGCTCAACAGTCATACAGAAGAATACTCGAAGCGGATAAAAAGTCTGTTGAATTATATTCCGGCCATGGCAATGCGATAGCTCAGGTATATAATCATATAATTTTACCTCTTGCAAACGATAACGATAAATATACTCAAGTTATTTGGGGAATTAAAGACTTTAAAAAAAGATTTAAAAGGGCGCCCGAAGGCATTTGGCTTGCAGAAACCGCAACAGATGCAAGAACTCTTGAAGTTCTTGCGGATATGGGCATAAAATTTACGATATTATCCCCGTATCAAGCGCAGTGCGTTAGAAAAGAAGGCGAGAAAGACTGGCATGATGTCAGCTGGGGCTCAATTGACCCGTCACAGCCATACAAATACAAGATTAAAGGTACCGACAAATCTATAAATATTTTCTTTTACGACGGCGCAATTTCAAAATCAGTCGCATTCGACGAACTCTTAAAAGACGGCAAAAAGTTTGCGTACAGACTTTTAGACGGTTTTGTACAAGACAGGAACAGGCCTCAATTAATCAATATATCAACGGACGGCGAATCGTACGGACACCATACAAAATTCGGCGACATGGCATTATCATACGTCGTGAGCGTCAAAGCAAAAGAATTAGGTTTTCAAATCACAAACTACGGAGAATTTTTAGAAAAATTCCCGCCGAAATACGAAGTGGAAATAAAACCGGTTTCGGCTTGGAGCTGTTCTCACGGTGTAGGCAGATGGTGCGAAAATTGCGGATGTTCAACAGGCGGTGAAGCGGGTTGGACGCAGCAATGGAGGAAGCCTTTAAGACAGGCTCTCGATTACATAAGAGATGAAATGATTGAAATTTGCACAAAAGAAGGCTCAAAATATTATAAAGATTTTTTCGATGCAAGAAATAATTATATCGACGTAATACTCGATAGAAGCGAATTATCAATAAATAACTTCTTAAAAGAAAATTGTACAAGAGAGTTGACAAATGAAGAAAAAATCAAAGCGATTAAATTAATGGAAATTCAGCGCTCCGCAATGCTTATGTATACAAGCTGCGGCTGGTTTTTCGCTGAAATTTCGGGCATAGAAACAACCCAAATAATGAAATATGCTTCAAGAGCAATGGAACTTGCCTCCGAATTCTCAAACAAAAATCTTGAAGAAGAATTTTTAAAGATTTTAGAAAAGGCTGAAAGCAATATTCCAAAATATAAAAACGGAAGAAAAATTTACGAAGAATTTGTCATACCGGCAAAGGTAACAATGGATAAAATCGTAACGCATTGGGCAATTTCTTCCCTGTACGGCGAAAAATCCGAACTGGATAAAATTTATTGTTTTAAAATCAAACAAATAAAATACGATACATTTAAAAATAGCGAAAACGAGCTTGTTTTCGGGCAAATTGAAATTCAATCGGAAATAACGACGGAATCTTTCAATAAAACTTTTGCTCTTTTAAAAACAGCGGACAGCGAGTATTATTGCACCGTAAAACCGTACACCGACGATAATACGTTCAAAAATTCCTGCGACAAAGTCTTAAAAGTGTTTAACACAAACTCGCTTTTGGGCACTTTAGACTTAATGAAAAAAGAATTTTCGGACAATTATTACACTATTAAAGACGTATTGATTGACAAGAGAAAGATTATTCTTGAAAAAATGCTTGTCAAACGCCTTTTAAAAACATCCAAAACCTACAAAGAATTATATGATGACCTGAAAGGCCCGATAAGTCAATTATCGGCAATCGGAATGGATATACCCGATGCATTCAGAGTTGTTGCAAAATTCTGTCTGATTAAAGAATTGGATGAAAGTTTAATGAAATCGGAGGATTTATCCGACGGAGAGTTATTCTCAAAATTAAACAAATTAAAAGAAGAAGCGGATAAATTTTACGTTAATTTAAGCAAAGGGCGTTCAGGAATAATCATTGCAAAGAAACTTCAAAAATTAATCGAAAAAGTTGCAAAAGACCCGAACGATAAGCTTATTAAACAAATTTTTTCAACGTTTGAAATAATCGACAAATTAAATTTAAACGTAGATATCAAAGTTTCACAAAATATTTTCTTTGAAAAAATTTATTCAAAAATTGATTATATAATTGAATTTCTCGAAAAATCAGACAATAAAGGAAAAGACCGTCAGACAATTTTGGCATTTCTTGAAATAGGAAACAAATTAAATATTAATTCGGAATTTTACAGACCAAAAATCGACAGGGCTTCTCTGCCAAAGTCCGCACTAAGATAAATATATTATGAAGTTTTGTTAAAAAAAGCAAAAAACTTTCATTATATGTTTTAGTATAATATAGGAAGTAAAGGAGAAGTTATGAACGTAGCTCCTGTTGGCGGTCATCAGCCTTTTTATACGTCGAACGAAATAAAAAGCGAGTTAAAATTAGCGGGCACAAGCGCAGTATTAAGCGCAGGCTTGACTTATGCACTCAACAATCCGAGAAGTATAAAAACTTCCCTTCAGGCAGGCGGCATAGTTGCAGGGATTTCTCTTGCATACGGCGCTTTAAGAAAAGCGTACATTTTACATAAACAAAATAAAGCCGAATAAACGAGGTAAATATGGAAATCAGACCAATTTCTGTTCAAAACACAAATTACAACAAAGAAACGGATAAATCCCCGAAAATAATCGGAGCTTCATCGCTTTTAAGCGCAGGTGCGGTTATGTATGCAACAAACGCCCCAAAAGGTATAGAAAATCCTGCAAAACTAACGACAAGGCTTTTAAAAGCAGGAAAAGCCGCAGCAGTTACCGCCGTTGTGATTGGTTTGATTACACTTGATAAACAAAAAGCAAAAGATTATTATAATACCGTTAAAAATTTTGTATGCGATAAATTAGGTATGAATAAAAATTCAAAAGAAGAAAATTTTGCACAAAGTAATGCCCAAAACTTGCAGCCGAAAAATGAAATTGTAAATAATCAAATCCCAAATACTATTGAACCCGAAATGGTACAAATGACAAACATTTCAAATAATCAGAACCCCCAAACCCAACCTGCTCAAAAACCGAATTTTTTCTTCACGAATAAAAATTCTCAGACAATTTAATTAAACATATACAATAATTTCAGATAAAAAAAGGCACCGTCTATTTTTTAGAAAGTGCCGAAAAATCGCTATACTAAATCCTAAATTAGGAGAGTTTGTGCATAAGAACAAACCCTCTTGCACTTGTAACGCTATAATGTTGGTTTACGACGCCGCCATTATATCTGCCGTTATCATCAGAAGTGTTACCTTCTATCGTATTTACGGAACCGTCGGGATTGACGGAAGTTACAATACCGATATGTCCCGCTACTCCTTTTCTTGTATATAAAATATAATCTCCGGGTTTAACCTGACTTGAATCATGCGTATATACACCTTTTGATTGCGCCCAACTTTCAATCGTAGGGCAATATGCGGTATTTGAACAAGATTTTGCAAAATCACCGGGCGTCTTATCGTTGCCGTAAACTTGTTTTGTTACATAAGTTACAAAATCCGCACACCAAGCGCCATCATCAAATTGACATCCTGCGCCCTGCATAATGGTTTTCATCTCACTTGCACTCAATCCGTCAAACTTCGCCGCAAAATCCTTAACGTTTTCGCCATCGCCACCGACACGATTTTCAAGTTGGGTTTTCATGGATTTTAATTCATTAATGGAGCCTTGAACCTTGTCGAGTTCTTTTTTTAGGTTTTGAAGCTCACTTTGTGCGGTTTCAATTTCTTGTTTTTTAACGTTTTCAAAATTCTGCCTTGATGTTTGGTACTCACTAAGCGCTTTTTTAACCTCATTGCCCGAATTTTCTTTTATAGATTTTTCTATTTCCTCTCTTTCTTTTTTTAATTTCTCTAACTCGTCTTTTTGTTCTTTTAATTCCTTTTCATGGACGGCTTTAGCATCCTCGGCCTGCTTTTTACCCTCCTCAAGCTGACGTAATTCTTCTTGAAGACTTTTAATTTTAGAGTCGATTTGAGATTTCATGGAATCAATCTCGGAATGTTTATTTTTATTATCATCAGTCTTTGCGGGGAGTGCGGACGACGATTTATTCAAAGCATCAATTTCCGATTTTTTGGCAGTAATTTTTCCGTCAAATTCATAAATTTTGGCTTCATCATTAGTGATTTCGGCTTCTTTTTTTGAAACCTCATCCTCTTTTGATTTGATATTTTTTTGGTTGGTTTCTTGTTTTTCTTTTAATTCTTGTTTAATCTTTTCGTCTTTTTTTACTTCTTCATTATAAGCTTTTTCTTTTTGTTCTAATTCTTCCTTAGCTTTTTTAACGCTTTCGCTCTCGCCTTTTTGAGCTTTTAAAACTTTGTCGTTGGCTTCACTGACCTTATTTTGCAAGGTTTTTTCTTCGCTCAACAATTGCTTCATATTCATCTCATCGGAATTAACGGCAGGTTTATAGGTAGAGGAAGTGCCGGAGTTAGTCCCTGTTAAAGAAGAAGTTCCGCTTGAAGGAGTTGTTGTTACGGTAGTTCTCGCAGAGTTGTTTGAAGGGGTCGTAGTTTTAGAACCGGTTGAAGCGTTTGTCGAATTTACATTATTAGTATTAACGGAAGGAGTTGTGTTTAAAGAAGATGAATTTGAATCGGATGTTTTAACACCGAATGCCGCCTTTAATTTATCAATTACTTTTTTTAATTCTTCAAGAGTCGCATTGTCGTCATTATCGACATCTTCCGTTTCACCGAGTTTTTTAAGACCTGCTTTTTCAACAAGTTTTTTAATATCATCAACGGTTAAACTCTCAATGTCCTCACTCATCCCCATTGCTTTAAGTTCATCACTCGTAATTAATTTGTCTTTATTTTCATCAAGTGCCAAAAATGTCCGAATATATCCGTATTCGGAAATTATTTCCGTTAAATCGTCATTATCGGATAAAGTTTCTTTAAATTCCTGATAATTCACGCCGTTTTTATCATCGTTCTTATCTTCATCAAATGATTTTTCAACATCATTTTTATCGGTTTTTGATTTTTTAATTTTTTCATCATCTTCATCATCAAAATCAAGAATTAAAAAATCGTCCTCTTTCAGGGAAGATGGGGTTTTAACGGCTTTTTTAAAAGCTGCGAGGGGGTTTTTATTATCCGTTTTATCTGCAAAATGCGCTTCGATTCCTCGAATTAATTTGATATCAAAATCAAAATTTTTTTCAGTCATGATAGCGATTTTCCTTCATATATATAAAGGATATATTTTTTATAGAATTTCAAATAAAAGAAAGACTTTAACAAATATTTACAAAAAATAAAAGAAGGATTTTTAAAAATTTTTAGTATAATCAAATTAGGAGAAAAAAGGAGAAAACAATGATTTCTGAAAAAATGGAAAAAGCTTTTTTAGACCAAATAAATAAAGAATTATATTCAGAATATCTTTATTTATCAATGAAGGCATATTTTGCAAAATTAAACTTAAACGGTTTTGTTAATTGGATGGATATACAAGTTCAAGAGGAGCACGCTCATGGAATGGGTATGTTCGATTACGTTCTCGAAAGAGGCGGAGAGGTTGTTCTTGAAGCAATCGAAAAGCCCGAAAACGATTGGAAATCGCCGCTTGATGTTTTTAAACACGTTTTGGCGCATGAACAATTTGTAACAGAGAGAATTAACGCTCTTGTCGATGTTGCGGAAGAAACAAAAGACAGAGCAGCAATGTTGTTTTTAAATTGGTACGTTAAAGAACAAGTCGAAGAAGAAGCAAGCGTAGGTGCTGTTTTAGCACAATTAGAATTAATCGGTGATGATAAACTTGCGCTTTTGGCATTAGATAAAGAACTGGCTCAAAGACAATTCAATAAACCCGTTATAGGATAGTTTTTATACCAAATTAAAAAAGACAAAGAATATATTTTCTTTGTCTTTTTTAAATGCAATTTATTTAAAATATATTAGAGCGATCTTTTCCCTACGCAAAAATATGTAAAACCTCGTTTTTTAAGCCTTTGAGGGTCATATTGATTTCTACCGTCAAAAATAACCGGTTCTTTTAAACTTTCCTTAATTCGTTCAAAATCGGGTCTTGCAAACTCGTTCCACTCGGTTAATAAAACTAAAGCATCGGCACATAAAAGCGCAGAATAAGAATCTTTGCAATACTGAATTTTATTGCCGAAAATTTTATAAGCAAGGTCAAATGCTTTCGGGTCATAAGCTTTAACGCTTGCGCCCATCTCAAGCAATTTATTGATAATCGTAATAGAGGGGGCTTCCCTCATATCGTTTGTTTTCGGTTTAAACGCCAATCCCCACACCGCAAAAGTCTTGCCTGAAATATCATGATTATAAAAATTCAAAATTTTATTGATAAATACTTCTCTTTGAAGATTATTAACTTCATCTGCAGCTTCGATAATTTTAGAAGAACAATTATAATCCCTTGAGGTTTTAATCAGAGCTTTAACATCTTTAGGGAAGCAGCTTCCGCCGTAACCTAAACCCGCAAAAAGAAAATGAGAGCCGATTCTTTTATCGGTACACATTCCGATTCTTACCATATCTGCATTTGCACCGACGTTTTCACAAATGTTTGCAATCTCGTTTGCGTAAGAAATTTTAACCGCAAGAAATGAATTAGCGGCATATTTTGTCATTTCGGCAGATCTGACATCCATAAAAATTACAGGGTTTCCCGTCCTTAGAAAAGGAGAGTACAATTCTTGCATAATGTCGGATGCTTTTTTAGAGTTTGATCCGATAATAACTCTATCGGGCTTTAAAAAATCGTCAACGGCAGCACCCTGTTTTAAAAACTCAGGGTTTGAAACAACATCGAAATCAATATCCGTTTTGCTTTTAATTATTTCGTAAACTTTATCGGCAGTACCGACGGGGACCGTTGATTTATCGACAATTACTTTATAATGATTTAAAGATTGTCCGATTGATTCTGCAACCTGATAAACGTATTTCAAATCAGCACTGCCGTCCTCACCTTGAGGTGTGCCGACGGCAATAAAGCAAACAAGAGAATTTTTAACGGCATAATCAAGATTCGACGTAAATTGAAGCCTTTTTTCCGCAACATTTACTTTAATTAATTCTTCAAGTCCCGGTTCATAAATAGGAACAATGCCTTTTTCCAGATTTTTTAATTTTTCTTCGTCTACATCAACACAAATTACGTTGTTACCCATTTCGGAAAGGCAAGTTCCGACAACCAGCCCGACGTATCCTGTTCCAATAACACAAATTTTCATATATTCTCCTAAATAATCTTTTCAAAATACTCTATCGTTTTTAAAAGCCCTTCTCTTACATGAACTTGAGGTTCCCAATCCAGTTTTTCTTTCGCAAGAGAAATATCCGGTTTTCTCTGAAGAGGATCATCGGACGGGAGGGGCATAAATATAATTTTTGAATTAGAATTTGTAAGTTCAATTATGTATTTTGCAAATTCTAAAATAGTTGTTTCGGAAGGATTACCAAGATTAACCGGACCCGTAAAATCATTTTCGTTATTCATCATTTTAACCATACCGGAAACTAAATCAGACACATAACAAAATGAACGAGTTTGAGAACCGTCGCCGTAAATTGTAATATCTTCATTTTTAAGCGCTTGAACAATAAAATTAGAAACAACTCTGCCGTCTTCTTTATTCATATTCGGGCCATAGGTATTAAAAATTCTGATAACCCTTATATCGACGTTGTTTTGTCTATGATAGTCAAACATCAAAGTTTCGGCAACTCTTTTTCCTTCATCATAACAACTTCTTATTCCAATCGGATTAACGTTTCCCCAATAAGTTTCCTTTTGAGGATGAACATAAGGATTGCCGTATACTTCAGAAGTTGACGCCTGTAAAATCCTTGCCTTACATCTTTTTGCAAGTCCCAACATATTAATAATCCCCAAAACGGAAGTTTTAACCGTTTTTATCGGATTATACTGGTAATGAGGAGGAGAAGCGGGACATGCCAAATTATATATTTGATCAACCTCGATATAATATTCTTTAGTGATGTCATGCCTTACGAGCTCAAAATTATTGTAAGATAAAAGATGTCTTATATTTTCTTTTGAACCTGTGAAAAAATTATCCAGACAGACTACATCATTACCTTCTTTGACAAGTTTTTCGCAAAGATGACTTCCGATAAAACCTGCTCCGCCCGTTACCAAAATTCGTTTCATAATTTAGTCCTTTTTTTAAGATAATAGCATGAATTAAAGGAGTATTGAGAAAAAATAGGAAAAAAAGCGTATTTAAGAAAAAATAACTTGACTTTACAATGCAAATTATTTAATAATCAGATTGTACCGATTTTGGGCGAGTGGCGAAATTGGTAGACGCACCAGATTTAGGATCTGGCGCAGCGATGTGTAAGGGTTCGAGTCCCTTCTCGCCCAAATTTTAAATGAAGAGCCTGACCAAGGCTCTTTTTTAACGGGGAGATATATAGATTATACATGGCTACCGCTTAAAATCCCAAACGCTTTTGATTTAAGCATTAAAGATTTTAAAGCTCAAAAATATATGTTTGATTATTCTCAAATTCCCTTCTTTTGCACAGAGTTAGTCATTTTATTTAATCTTTCAAATAAAAATTATAATAAAAATATTTTATCCGGCAATCGTTAAAGAAATATTCCTTAAAAAGTCAGGATTGTGAAACAAGGAAGGAGTAAAAATGACTGCCGTAGAGCCAATCAGGAATATTGAAGATTTAAAAAAAGTGGAAATTATTTTATCAAAGAAAAAACGTGACCTGTTATTTTTTGCAATCGGCACAAATTGCGGATTAAGAATTTCCGACATTCTATCACTTAACGTAAAGGATGTACGAGGAAAAACACATATTCAAATTATAGAAAAGAAAACGGGAAAATTCAAAAAAATCCCGATTAATTCAAAGTTAAAGCCGATGTTTGAAGAATTTACAAAAGGCAGGTGCGGCGATGAACCATTATTTACGACTATTTTTAAAAACAGACTCGAAAGAGTTGCGGCATATTACATAATAAAAAACGCCTGCATAAAAGCAGGATTGGAAGAAAAAATAGGAACGCACACAATGCGAAAAACTTTCGGGTATCACCATTACAAAAAATTTAAAGATATTGTAATGTTACAAAAAATGTTTAACCACTCAAGTCCCGTAATTACGCTGCGATACATCGGGATAGAACAAGACCAAATAGAAGAAAGCTATTCCAACTTTGTTTTATAGCGAAACACTTGCTATCAGAGGAGTACATTACATTTTATAAGTGATTACGCTTTATACATAGTGTAATGAGACCACTCCGCTCTAAGTCTTTAATATAAACAAAATGATTTTGAAATTAATATTAAGCAAAAATTATATAAATTTGTGAATAATATTTGGGAAATTTCATGAAAAAAATAAAAAATCTCTTAATATTTTATACAATTTGTTAAGAGATTGTTTTTCAATGCCTAATTTTATAATAACACAAACATTTCTGCTAAACGATTTCTGATAAAAAATGTAATGTTCTTTGTTTTTTCGCAAAAAATGTTCCCCTCAAATGCCCTCATAGTCTTATTTTTAAATCTCTTTACATTTTGTATAAAAAGTAAAGAGATTGAACTTATCAAATAAACATTTTTTGCCTCGGGGGACGACGTAAATAATGGCAGAATACAAAGATGACAATAACAAAAAGCAAATTTTAGTAACGGGCGGAGCGGGATATATCGGAAGTCATTGTGTTTTGGCATTATTAAAACAGGGTTATAATGTTGTAATTTTTGACAACCTTTCAACAGGTCATATTGAAACGGTAAATTCATTAAAGAAATACGGCAATGTTGACTTTTATCAAGGCGATTTGCTCAATTATTCGTACTTAAATACGGTATTTAAACAAATTGCAGTTGATGCCGTTATCCACTTTGCAGCATGCTCTCAAGTGGGTGAAAGTGTAAAAAATCCGCAGAAATACTATATAAATAATGTTTGCGGAACTCTTAATCTTTTAAAAGCAATGCTTGAAAATAATGTCAAAAAAATAGTTTTTTCATCAACTGCCGCAATATATGGCGAACCTCAATATACACCGATAAACGAAGAACATCCGTTAAATCCGATAAACCCTTACGGACAGACCAAATTAATGATTGAAAAGATTATGGAGGATTACGATAAAGCATACGGACTGAGTTCCGTAAGGTTTAGATATTTTAATGTCGCAGGAGCCGACAGCAAGGGCATAGTCGGCGAATGGCACGAACCCGAAACTCATTTAATTCCGAAAATACTGGCATCAACTCATTCAAATGAACGGACTTTTGAGATATACGGGAACAATTACAAGACAAAAGACGGTACATGCATAAGAGATTATATAAATGTCGAAGATTTAGCCGAAGCGCATGTTCTGGCTCTTAAATATCTTGAAAACGGCGGCAAAACCAATTTCTTTAATTTAGGAACAAATGAAGGAAGCAGCGTAAAAGAAGTATTTAAACTTTGCGAGGAAATTGCAGGAAAAAAAATTAATGTAATAATCCGTCAAAAACGTGAGGGTGATCCCGCAATTCTTGTTGCCGACAATTCAAAAGCAAAAGATATACTTGGCTGGCAGCCCGAAAAAAAATTAATGCAGAGCATTAAAACTGCTTACAAATGGGGAATAATTAATGCAAGATAAACAAAAAATTTTATACATAGCAACAAATTCCGATTTGGGCGGAGTATCCAAATATCTTCTTGAAACAGTTAAGTACTTGCCCGAAAATATAGAACCTTATTTTATTATGGCAACTTCAGGTTATTTTTCGGATGAACTGAAAAAATTTGGAATAAAAGATGAACAAATTTTCTTTGTTCCGATGACAAACAGTATTTTTAATATTTTACAACATATTAAATCAAATTTAAAAACATTATCAATTGCAAGGAAAATAAAACCCGATATAATTCATTGTAACGCAACAACGGGTGGTATAGTAGGCGCTATAAGCGGTTTATTAACAAAAACACCGACTGTTTTTACCGTTCATGGCTGGCCGTTTACGGACGGGATTTCTAAAAATAAACAAAAATTCTATAAGGTACTGGAATTTTTAATTTGTTTTATATTTAAAAAAATAATTTGCGTTTCCGAATATGACAGGCAAATTGGTATGAAAGCTTTGCCAATGCACAAAAATAAAATGATAACCGTACATAACGGCATTTCGGACATTTCGGACGAATATAAGAAAAAAGAATTTTCAAAAAACGAATTAAAAATTGTTATGATATCTCGCTTCTGTCCGCAAAAAGACCCTTATACATTGATTTTTGCAGTACATGAACTTATAAAAGAGGGTTATAATATCAAACTTGATTTGTACGGATACGGACAAGAATTGGATAAGGTCTTGAATTGTATCAAGTTGAAAAATACGGATAATATTCAATATAAGGGTGAAATATCCGATGTTACACCAATTTTAAAAAACTATGATGTCTATGCGCTGATTTCCAATTGGGAAGGATTACCAATCGGAATAATCGAAGCAATGAGAGCAGGTTTGCCAATTCTTGTTTCAGATGTCGGCGGTAATTCGGAATGCATAAAAAACAACGGTTATCTCGTTAAACGACAAGACATAATGGAGTGCAGAAAACAAATCAAGGCAATTTGGGATAACAGAGAAAATATTGCTACATTTGGGCAAAACAGCAGAAAGTTTTACGAAGAAGAATTTAAAGCGGAAAAAATGACGGAAGGAATAATAAAAATCTACAAAGAGGTATTAGATGAGTAATATTCCTAAAAGAATTTTTTATGTGTGGGGAGCAGGCGAACCCAAAAGAAGAGATGTCAATCTTTGCATTTTAAGTTGGCGTCAAGTTTGCCCCGATTATGAAATAATTGAAATCAATGAAAACAGTATAGACTATTTTAATTTTCAAGAAGAATTAAAAAATAACAAATGGTTTAAAACTGTTTATGAAAACAAAATGTACGCTTTTGTTGCAGATTACATAAGAGTAAAAGTCCTCTACGATAATGGCGGTATTTATCTCGATACGGATGTATCATTGTTAAATAATTTTGATGAATACCTGAGAGAACCCGCATTTGTCGGAATACAAAAAGATTCCAAAAGCGGCTCCGATAATCTGGAACCTGCAATATTAGGAAGCCGAAAGGGAAACTCTTTGATTAAAGAAATCTCTGATTTTTATGGTAAAGATGTCTGGAAGCTTCCAATTTCTACAATGCCGCAAATTTTTAATTATTATATAACAAAAAACTACGGCAAAATTATCTACCCCGAATATGATAAACAAGAGATTATAAGATTAAAAGATATAACGCTGTATCCGGAAAAATATTTAATTCCAATGCGTTGCGGTGAAGAATTTAAAATGGAATTTTTAAAGCCCGAAACAACTACAATTCACTGGTTCGGAGGGAGTTGGACAAATGGGAATATTAAAACATTTCTGTTAAATAAACATAAAATCAAGACTGAAAAATTAGTAAAAGAATGTTTCTCAAAAAAAACATATTTCGACAATCCGTTTATAAAAGCAGAAAGAGTGTTTAAAAAATTATCTGTTGAAATAGATTTTTATTATTTGTTTAGGTTTAAATACCGCTATTGGGGCAGGGACAAATTTTTAGTCCTATTTTTATTCGGAGTTCCGATAAAAATAATTAAAATCGGGGTCAGCAAATGAAAATAACAATCAACATGAATAAAATTAAAGTGATTTTGCTTTTTGTAATGTCGGCATTACCCGGTTGCTGCTTATTAATAGGTAATATAAAACTACGTTTATCCTTGATTTTAACAATAGGTTTTTTGGCAATATTTTTAACCTATAATTACAAACAATTATTAAAAGAAATAATAATAACCTTTAATAATAAAATGGGAAAACTGCTGTTAGTATGGCTTTTTTGGTGTTTTATATCGGGAATGGTTGCTTGTATTAGCGGAAACTGTAAAGCTGCACAATTTATATATTATTTTATATTCCATGGAATATTATTGGTCTGTTTTCCGTATTATTTTGCTTTTGATACCGTACAAAAAATTTCAATACATAAAATTATCAAATATTATTTTTTATTTATTATGTGCATTTATGCTCTCGGTATATTAAATTATATCTTTATGAATACAAATATCTCTTTTTTGCAAACATTTTTCTTTAAATATGTGGCAAATGCAAGAAATCTCCTTTCGGATATTCCCGCAAATATGGTTTCTTTAAAAAGAGTCCATTCAACTTTTGTCGAACCGTCTTATTTTGCAAATTTTATATGCTTAAATCTGCCTTTGTTATATGAATTTTCAAAAAGTAAATTTAAAATTTTTAAATCTAAAATTTTAAATTTGTTATCTAAAAAATTACTCGTTATTCTTGCTTGGCTATTATTAATTTCTACTCGTTCGCCGATTTTCCTCGTAATAGGTATTTCGCTGAGTGCAATTTACATTATTGCCAACCATAATATAAAAAGAATTTTTAGTGTCTTTAATATAACCGTTTTTACATTTCTTACAATAATTTTAATTACATTCGCCGTAATTTTTCATTCCGACACTAATATTAACGTACACGAAACATATTTAAACAGAATTATAAACACAATATCAAGCATAAATTCTTTTGAAAATTTTGCTCAAATGGAAAATTCTCTTGCTACAAGAATTGTAAGCAGCGTAAACCAATTTATTCTTGGAATTCATCATCCTGTTTTTGGCGTCGGTTACGGAAATGTTGCAAAATTGCTTCAAAACCAATATATGTTTTCACCGTTGCCGCTAACGTATGAAATATTAGAATCAATGGCAGCAGGAAAAGAACAGGCAAATCTGATTATTTTTTGGACTACAATTGCAGAAATCGGGTTTGTCGGGCTTACTTTATTTTATTTTTTTCTAATCAATGTCATTCAAAAAGCAAAAATATTAATTAAATATACGGTTGGAAACACTCAGTCATTTTTTAAATCTTTATATTGGGGAGTTTGCTTTTTTACTGTTGTATCGGTATATGACGGTGAATTTTCAACGCATATTTTAATGATAATGGGATTTATTTCAGGATATTATTCAAAATTAATAAGAAATTCAAAACAGCAAAAATTAAATGACCAAAAAATAAGTACCGTTGATTAAAAAGAAATAAGGAGAAAAATGAATATTTTATATATCACAAGGAAAGATTCATCAAAAATTTTTGGCGGCGATGAAGTTCAATACAGAAAAACAAAAGAGTTTTTAGAACAAAAATACAATATCAATATTGATATAAAACAAATGAATGAAGATATACGAAACAATATTGATAAATATAGTATTATTCACTTTTGGGGACTGTTTTCCGTAGAGCCGGAATTTTTAAAGTTTGCAAAAGAAAAAAATAAAAAAATAGTTATAAGCAGTATTTTTTGGGAATTTACAGATTCAATACTGATAAATTATTTATATAATATTTGTTATTATTTACCGCCGATTATTTTAAAATTAGTTCAAAATATTATGGTTTGGTTTACTGCAAATATTTTATACAATATTGTTCCAAAATTTGTAAAAAGAAAAAACTCGTTATATTTACACAAAAACAGTATTAATTATAAAAAAAATATAATTTTACAAGCAAACAAAATAATTCCGAATTCAGACGAAGAAGGTATAATCCTATGCAAACGCAGCAACGTGAAGATATCCGAAACGGAAAACAAATTCATCTCCGTGCCGAATGCCGTTGATACAGATTATTTAAAAGCACATAAAGATACAGGCTTTATGTCTGATATAAAAGATTTTGTCATTGAAGCGGCGGGGATTGAACCGTTAAAAAACCAGCTCGGGGCACTAAAAGCATTATACAAAAATCCTGAGATACCTATTATCTTTGCGGGACAAGTAAGAGATGAAAAATATTATAAAAAATTAAAAAATCTTGCCGATAAAAGAGGTAACGTGTATTTTACGGGAAAAATCCCCCCTGAAGATTTATTTTCCCTATATAAAAGAGCCAAGGTGCATATTTTAGCATCATTTAGAGAATCTCCCGGGCTTGCAACGTTGGAAGCATTAATGAGCAGAGCTCAAATAGTTGTGTCTAATGAAAAGTTTTGTCCCATAAAATACTACAAGTTTGATAAATACGGTTTTGTTTGTAATCCTTACGATACAAAATCAATCAAAAACGCAATTTTAAAAGCGTACAATAATCCAAAAATTATCAACTTAGAAGAAAATTATATTAAATTTTTCAGTTACGAAAATGTTGCCGATATGACTTATGAAGTGTACAAAAAGTTATCGGAGATTGAATAAATGGTTGATGTATCAATAATATTTGTAAATTACAAAACCAAAGATTTAACGATTAATGCAATAAAATCCGTTTTTGAAAAAACTAAAAGTATAGAATATGAAGTTTTTGTTGTGGACAATAATTCCTCTGATGGTTCAATTGAAGCGATAGAGGAAACTTTTCCAAATATAAAAATTATAAAAAATCCGGTTAATGCAGGATTCGGAGCTGCAAATAATCTCGGCATAAAAGAAGCTAAGGGAAAATACGTCCTTTGTCTTAATACCGATACAATATTATTGAATAATGCCGTAAAAATAATGTTTGATTTTATGGAAAAAGAAGAAAACAAAAACGTCGGCGTTTGCGGAGGAGATTTAGTCAACAAAGACGGTGCGCCCTGTTATTGCTGCGGTAATTATCCGACATTTAAAAGTATACTTTGGGATTATCTTAAAATTAAAAATATTTTTCCCGAATGCTATAAAAAGATTTCGACAACACTAAAATCAAACGAAATCACATCAAACGACAATATTGATTACATATCGGGAGCAGATATTTTTTTCAGAAAATCCGTATTGGATGATGTCGGATTATTTGATGAAAAGTTTTTTATGTATTATGAAGAAACGGATTTATGCAAAAGAATTAAAAATAAAGGTTATGAAATCAAATTGGTAAAAACTGCCCAAATACGGCATTTAGAAGGAAAATCATCCGATATATCCGCACAAAAAAAGATATGGCTCAGACAAAGCTGCATTTATTTTTTTAAAAAACATTACCCGAATCAAAAACAACTGATTAAATTATTCTACGTCATCATATATTTGATTAATCGGTTAATTTTAGGCAGAAAGGAAAGTAAAGACGTACTTTATGCAATCATAAACGAAATAAAATAACTAAATTTCATCCTAAAAAATGACGATTACAAGAAGATAAATTAAATATCATTATCGTTTTGCGTAAATTGGAGAAAACTTCCGATTAAATTTTCATTCCAAACCTTAACATCCTTTGGAACGTCTAAAATACACGTCGTGAAATTCCAAATATATTTAATACCTGACTTAGCAACGTAACTTGCAACTTCTTGCGCAAATTCTCTGGGAACGGTTAAAATTGCCGTTTTTACCCCCATTTTACCCGTAAGTTCATTAATTTTTACTATATCAAATACTTTTTTGCCGTTGATTGTCGTTCCGATTTTTTTCAAATCTTTATCAAACATGGCTATCACATTCAAGCCATAATCATTAAAACTGTCGTATTTTGCAAGAGCGGAACCCAAATTTCCCGCACCGATTATAAAAACATCCTTAGTTTTTTTAAAACCCAAGCACTCTTCGATTTTTCTTTTTAGGGACTCAACTTCAAACCCCACTCGGCATTTACCTTGATTATCAACATATTTTAAATCTTTTCTGACTTGTGAATTATCAATATTTAAAAAATTGGCAAATTTTGTGCTTGAAACATACTTTTCCGAGCCTTCCATATCTTCAAGAATAAAATGATACATGGTTAGGCGATTTATAACTTTTTCAGGAATAGTCATAATTTCTCCGTTATAAAAAGTCAAAAAAACAAGATTTCGGGAAAATCAAATTGTGATTAAATTCCCAATAAGATTTTATTACCCATAAAAAAACTTGTCAATAAAAGGAGATGAAAGAAAAATTAATGAATACGCAAAATAAAAAGCCCAAGTTTATTCTTAGGCTTTTAATAAATAGAAAATTTAAACACCCCGTCTAAAATAATACCGAGCTCCTTAGAAATTTTTTTTCAAATTATCGATAATTACTTTATCATCTTTATCGGTATTACCCCAAACCATCGGAGATACTTCATCAATTGAATTTCTATCCGTAATACTTCCCCAAGGATGAGCACACCATCCGCCCGCTAAAGGGCTCCCCGGGGAACGAATGCAATTTTTCTGTCCCGACACAAAGGTATCATTTCTCGTTCAATTTAGTATAAATCAACGTAATCAAGACCTAATCTTTTTAAACTGTGATCGATTTCCGCCATAATATTTTTGCGACTTAAACCTGCACCGTTTGGTTTGCCTTTACGCATGGCAAAATGAACCTTTGTTGCAACAACGATTTTATCTCTGTCAAGCCCGAATTCTTTAATTAATTTAAAACAATAAATGTTCAGCTATTAGTTATACCATATTTTTTCTAATTACAAAAAAATAAAGTGCAATAAAAAGACCATATAAAAAATAAAACCCGAAATCAGAGCTTTCGGGCATTTTTGGACTTAATAGAAATAGAGTGAAAATGAACAAATTAATTTTGTTTTTCTTCGGAAGAATTTGAATCAAAAAGATAATCTCCGAAAGTAAAAGGGTTAGAATCTTTTTTATCTTTATTTGTTTCAAAAACGTTTATTTCGTTTTGAATTTCATCATTTTTGGGAATATTGTATGTTTCGGGAACATTAGCTTCAATTGTCATTTTTCCTGCGACATAATCTTGAACATTAGCGCCGTATGCCATTTGAGCCGCATAAGAATTAAGAGCTTTAATCGAATTTAAGTTCATCCTACCGCTCAATGCAGCGCCCGAGTTAGCTATCGCAATTTCTCTTTGAACGTTAATATCGGTTCTTGTACTGTATAAATCAACTCCTAAAGTTTTTCTTGTAAAACCTTGAAGATTTTGATTGGAATAATTAACCGATTTTTTTTGAAGAGCGTTGAATAATGCTTGCGTTGTGTTTACTACGCTTGCAGAGTCTATTAAATTGTTATTAACATTATTTACGCTCATTTTGACTCTTTTCTCCTTACATAATGTTTATCGGTTTTATAGAAATAAACTTTATATTTGAGAAGAGCAATGTAACAAATGTTTACAAGAAACTTTGATTTTTAATATGGAAATTGTATAATCCAAATGAAGAGGAAAATAATGAAAAGCAGGTTAAAACATTTAATAAATAAAGGAAATTAAAAAGGAAAGGCAATTTTGTCTTTCCTTTTTTTTAGAAAAAAATCATGAAAAGAAATCACAAATCAAAAGTAATTAACAATATAAAAATTGCAAAAGGCACATACAAGCTTTCAATTCAATCGGATATCGAAAAAGTTAAAGCGGGGCAATTTTTATCAATTTTATGCAACAATAAAACGCTGAGACGTCCCTTCAGTATCAGCGGCTACGAAAACGGCATTATAGAAATTTTATACAAATTAAAAGGCGAAGGAACAGAATTTATCACAAATTTAAAACCTGATGACGACATTGAATTTTTGGCGCCTCTCGGAAACGGTTTTGACGTAAAAAACGTCCAAAACGCCCTTTTAATAGGTGCAGGAATAGGAATTGCGCCGGTTTTGTTTTTAAAAAAAGTTTTGTCGGAAAAAAATATAAAAAATTATTTAATAACGGGCTTTAAATCCGAACAAGAAAAAATCGAAGGATCCGATAAAACAATAATCGGCGGAAGTGTTTTAGATAACATTGACGAATTAATAAACGAAATAAAGCCCGATATGATATATTCATGCGGACCTTCGATCGTCTTGAAAAAAATATCCGATACGGGAATTAAGCATAAAATTAAAACACAAATTGCAATGGAAAAAGTTATGGCATGTTCAATCGGAGTTTGCAGAGGGTGCACAATAGAACTTAAAGACGGGACAAACAAAACCGTTTGTAAGGACGGACCCGTATTTATGGGAGATGAAATTTTATGGCGGATTTAAGCGTAAATTTGAACGGTTTTAAACTTAAAACACCGATAATGACGGCTTCGGGCACCTTCGGATACGCAGATGAATTTGAAGATTTTACCGACATGTCTAAAATCGGAGCAATTGTCACAAAGGCAATTTCAATCGAACCCAAAAAAGGAAATGCGGGAGATAGGATTTTTGAATACAAAAATTACGGAATGATTAACAGAATTGGTCTTGAAAACATCGGAATCAAAGAATTTGTTTCAAAAAAACTTCCACTTTTAAAACAAAAAAACATTGATTTCGTTATGAATTTAGCGGGAAATACGGTTGAAGATTACGTCAATTGTGCAAAAATCGCAGAGGAAAACGATATAAAGGCAATTGAAGTAAACGTTTCCTGCCCGAACGTTAAATCGGGATGTCTTGAATTCGGGACCGACCCTGTATCGCTTGAAAATTTAACCTCAAAAATAAGAAAAGTTTATAAAAACTTTTTAATAGTTAAATTAACCCCGAACACATCAAACATAGAAGCGCTTGCAAAAAGTGCGGAAAACGGCGGAGCTGATTGTATAAGCGCAATTAATACTTTAAGAGGACTTGGAGTAAAACTTGACATAACGCCGTTTGGAATAAAGAAAACTTTTGTTCGGGGCGGATTATCGGGAAAATGTATAAAACCCGTCGCTTTGTATATGGTACAAAATATTAAACAAGTGGTTAAAATTCCCGTCATAGGAATTGGGGGGATTTCTTCCTTAGAAGATGTTTTAGAATTTCTGGCAATAGGAGCGGACGCTGTTCAAATCGGTACGGAAAATTTCACAAACCCCGATATTACGGAAAAAATCACAACCGAATTGGACGAATTTATAATTAAAAATAATTTTGAAAGCTTAGACAAGTTAAAGGAAGAATTAAGAAAATGAGTGACGTAAAAGAACTTTTAAAAAAAGCCGACGGACTTTTATCGGGACATTTTTGCCTGACGTCGGGTTTACATTCGGATACATATTTCCAATGCGCAAAACTTTATCAATACCCCGATATTGTTGAAAAAATAGGGAAAGAACTCGCATTAAAATTAAAAGATATTGAATTTGACACAATTATTGCCCCTGCGATAGGTGCAATAATTTTCGGATACGAAGTTGCAAAACAATCAGGGAAAAGAAATCTTTTTGTCGAAAGAAAAGACGATGTTATGTGCCTGAGAAGAGGATACACTTTATCCAAAGGAGAAAAAGTCGTTATCATAGAAGATGTCATAACAACCGCAAGAACGATTTTTGAAACGATAGAAGCTATTAAGGAATACGAAGTAGAAATAACGGGAGTAGGGTGTATAGTAGACAGAACTCAAGGAAAATTGGACGATAAATTAAAAATCCGCTCTCTTTTAAAAATTGACCCGGTTGTATATGAACCCGACAATTGCCCTCTTTGTAAAGAAGGAATTGAGCTCGTAAAACCGGGAAGCAGAAAAGGCAAATAAAAATGGAAAATTTGATTGATATTGAATCAATGAATAATGATGAGATTGAAAAAATAATCTCGCTTGCAAAAGAATATAAATTCGATAATCTAAGGAAAAATTTTTCAAATAAACATGCAGCCTTGATGTTTTTTGAAAATTCGACAAGGACAAGGTTTTCTTTTGAATATGCAATAAATTCCCTATCGGCACACCCTTATATTTTCGATAATTCAAAATCATCTTCTCAAAAAGGAGAGGAAGCTTATGACACGATTAATAATCTTTCCGCAATAGGAATCGACACGTTTATTATAAGGACAAAAGACGAATTTTTGATAAAAGATTTAAAAGAAAAATCTTATTATAACAAAGTTCATTTCATTAATGCGGGAAGCGGTAAAACATCTCATCCCACGCAAGCACTCTTGGATTATTTTACCATTAAAGAAATATTCGGAGAAATAAAGGGTAAAAAAGTTGCAATTATAGGCGATATAAGACATTCAAGAGTTGCAAAATCAAATATTGCACTTTTAAATAAAGTGGGAGCAAAAGTCGTAACGTCGGCTCCGATTTATTTTAAAGAAGAAATAGAAGGCGCAAAGTACGTTCAAAATCTTGATGAAGCAATTAAAGATGCCAATGTTATCATGTGTTTGAGGGTTCAAAACGAAAGACTTGAAGCGGCAATTAATCTTGAGGATTTTATAAAAAATTATCAAATTAATTCCGATAATCTTCCGCAAAATGCCGTCTTAATTCACCCCGGACCCGTCAACAGAGGAATTGAAGTATCAAATGAATTAATAAATTCAAAAAGAGGTCAAACAATTCTGGAACAGGCGGAAAACGGAAAATATGTAAGAATGGCAATTTTGGATTTAATTTTTTCAAAAGGAGAAGAAAATTGATTATCGAAATCCCGTCTTTAATTGATATGCACACCCATTTAAGGGACCCCGGATTTACTCAAAAAGAAACTCTTGAAACAGGGGTTAAAGCCGCAATTAAAGGTGGATACGGCGCAATTCTCGCTATGCCGAATACAAACCCCGTTAATGATGACCCGAAAGTTACAAAATATATTTTAGATAAAGCGAAAAAGTTTAAAGACAGAATTGAAGTTTACCCGGTTTCAGCGGTAACGAAAGGGTTAAATACCGACGAAACGGTTAACTTTGACGAAATGAAAAAAGCAGGATGTATTGCTTTTTCTAACGACGGAATGTCAACAAAAAGAATTAATGCGGCGTTAAAATCGGGAGAACTTATCTTATCTCATCTTGAAGATGAAACGCAGGAAGCAAAGGAACAAATTGAAATTTTTGAAAAGCTTAAAAACGAAGGATACTTTTGCAGGCTTCATTTTTGCCATATTTCAAAAAAAACGACGATTGAATTAATAAGAAAGGCAAAGGCAAAAGGATTGAACATAACATCGGAAACCTGCCCTCATTATTTCACGTTTACAAATGATGATATCGACAATACGGGAAGATTTAAAATGAACCCGAAATTGGGAACTCTTGAAGATAAAAATGCCGTAATCGAAGCCGTACTGGACGGCACGATTGATGTAATATCAACAGATCATGCACCGCATACAAACGAAGAAAAATTATCCCCGTACGAAATTTCACCAAACGGAATAACCGGGCTTGAAACCGCATTTTCCTTAACTTATATGAAATTCGGACTCGATATTACTCTTTTAAAAATGGCTTACGCACCGAGAAAAATTTTAAACATTGACCCGAAATTTACATATAAAGCAGATTTGGAAGAAAAATGGGCGGTAAATGGGGAAAACTTTAAATCAAAATGTAAAATTACACCTTATCAAAATATGATATTAAAAGGAAAAATACTATGAAAGAAAAAATAAAAGAAAAAATCGTCCTTGCGCTTGATGTCGAAAAAATCGACGAAGCCAAAGATTTTGTCGATAAATTATCCCCTTATACGGGAACTTTTAAAGTAGGCTTGCAGCTTTTCACCGGATACGGGCTTGAAATTATTAACTACATTCTTGAAAAAAATTCAAACTTTTTTCTGGATGTTAAACTCCATGATATTCCGAATACCGTAAAAAAAGCGGCGGAGAATATTATTCAAAACGGTGCTTCATTTTTTAACGTTCATTGTCAGGGCGGCGTTGAAATGATGAAAGCGGCAAGAGAAGGAGCAGATAAGAAAGCGGACGAGTTAAATAAAAAACATCCCGTAATTCTTGGTGTTACAATGCTTACAAGTATTTCGCAAGAAATTATGAATAACGAATTTAAAATTGATAAAAATGTTTCAAATTATGCGATTGAACTTGCAAAACTTGCAAAAAAAGCGGGTCTGGACGGCGTTGTGGCTTCAGCTGACGAAGTAGCGGAAATTAAAAAACGACTGGGCGATGATTTTAAAGTTCTATGCCCCGGTATTCGCCCGTTATGGAGCTTAAAAGACGACCAGAAAAGAATAGCGACACCGAATGAAGCAATTAAAAGAGGAGCAGACTACATTGTAATAGGACGTGCGGTAACAAAAGCGGAAAATCCTGTTTTAGCAATGGAAAAAATTTATGAAGAAATCGAAAACGGGGGTGTTATTTAATGAATGCCACATTAATATTGGAAGACGGAAGCGTATACTATGGAAAACATTTTGGAGCATACGGCACAAAAATCGGAGAACTTGTTTTTAACACCTCAATGACAGGGTATCAGGAAATTTTAACAGACCCGTCTTATGCCAATCAAATTATAACCATGACATACCCCGAAATCGGAAACTACGGGCTAAATAACGATGATTTTGAAGCGCTTGCGCCGAAATGCCTCGGATTTGTCGTAAAAAACAATTGCAAACAAGAATCTCACTATAAATCAAATAAAACTTTTTCAAAGTATCTTGAAGAATTCAACATAATCGGAATAGAAGGAATTGATACAAGAAGCCTTGTAATTAAAATAAGAGAAAAAGGCACAATGAGATGTATGCTGACAACGGATGAAATCGACGACGATAATCAATTAAGCGAAAAAATCGGACGAATTTGTACGTCAAAACCGGATAAAGACATTGTTTTAAAAGTTACGACCGATTTAAGTTATATTGCAAACGAAAAAGGTATTGTCGATTTAGCGCTTATTGACTACGGAACAAAATGGGGAATAGTAACTTCCCTTATGGAAAGAGGCTGCAAAGTAACCGTTTACCCTGCAACCGTAAGCGCAGAAACAATATTAAATAACGGTCATACTTCGGTATTTCTATCAAACGGGCCCGGAGATCCGAAAGATTGCACGTTGGAATTAAAGACAATTGAAGAATTAACGGGAAAAATCCCGATGTTTGGAATTTGTTTGGGATATCAACTTTTAGCACTTGCCTTAGGCGCTAAAACGTACAAATTAAAATACGGACACAGAGGCGGAAACCACCCTGTTATCGATTTAAGAAACAATAAAGTAACAATTACTTCTCAAAACCATGGGTATGCCGTTGATACAAACAGTTTACCGAGCATTATGAAAACGACTTACAAAAATTTAAACGATGACACGTTAGAAGGCTTTACGGCAGAACAGCTTAAAATTTATGCAGTACAATTTCACCCCGAAGCAAAACCGGGGCCGAACGATGCAAGCGTTATTTTTGATGAATGGGTAAATTTAATGAAAAAATTTCAAACTGAACCAATAAGAAAAGCTCAAGATATATAACTTTTTAAATAAGGACAATTAAAATGGGAAAAAATTCAAATATAAAAAAAGTAATGGTTATAGGCTCCGGACCAATCGTTATCGGACAGGCGGCAGAGTTTGATTATGCGGGCGTGCAGGCATGCAGAGCACTGAAAGAAGAAAACATTAAGGTTGTCCTTGTTAATTCAAACCCTGCAACGATTATGACGGATGAAAACATTGCGGATAAAGTTTATATTGAACCGCTTGACGTAAATATTCTGGAAGATATCATAAAACGTGAGCGCCCTGACGGATTAATAGCGTCCCTTGGCGGTCAAACCGGTCTTAACCTCGCAATGGAACTTCATAAAGCAGGTATTTTAGAAAAGTACGATTTAAAATTATTGGGCACAAACATTGAATCAATAAATAAAGCAGAGGACAGAGAATTATTTAAAAATTTAATGAATGAAATTAACGAGCCCGTTCCCGAATCGGAAATTGTTTCAAATTGGGATGACGCCAAAAAATTTGCAGAAAAAATCGGATATCCCATTATTATTCGTCCCGCCTTTACTTTGGGAGGCTCGGGAGGCGGAATAGCCAAAAACGAAGAAGAATATAATCAATACGTTACAACGGGGCTTCAACAATCGCCTATTAATCAAATATTAGTCGAAAAAAGCATAGCGGGCTTTAAAGAAATCGAATACGAAGTTATGAGAGATTCAAACGATACCTGTATAACCGTTTGTAATATGGAAAATATTGACCCGATAGGTATTCATACGGGTGATTCGATTGTTGTTGCGCCCAGCCAAACATTAACAAACAACGAATATCAAATGCTGAGAACATCGGCAATAAAAATAATAAGAGCGCTTAAAATCGAAGGCGGGTGCAACGTTCAGTTTGCTCTTGATACAAAATCAAATAACTATTATGTAATTGAAGTAAATCCAAGAGTATCAAGGTCATCCGCTCTTGCAAGCAAAGCGACGGGATACCCCATTGCAAAAGTTACGACAAAAATCGCAATCGGTTACAAACTCCATGAAATTAAAAATGCAATTACTCATAAAACAGTTGCGGCATTTGAACCAAGCCTTGATTATATAGTAATTAAAATCCCGAAATGGCCTTTTGATAAATTTGCTAACGGCGATAGAATTTTAGGTACCAAAATGAAGGCAACGGGCGAAATTATGGCAATCGGAAGAACTTTTAATTCCGCATTCAAAAAAGCCGTAGCCTCGTTGGAAGAAAAAAATGCGGGTATTTTGAAAGACGAATTTAAAGAGATTGAATACGATAATTTAATTGAAGCACTTTCAATTCAAGACGACAGAAGAATTTTCAGGGTAGCGGAAGCCATTAAAAGAGGTGTCCCGACAGATAAGATTTCAAACATTACAAAAATAGACTTGTGGTTTATATCTAAATTAAAAGAAATCGTTGATTTTGAAAACGAATTAAAAAATTCGGAACTTACAAAAGAGACGTTCATAAAGGCCAAAGAATACGGATTTTTAAATTCGGAAATCGCTCTTATTAAAGGAATAAACGAAGAAGAACTTGAAAAATTCAACGTTGAAGCGTCTTTTAGAATTGTCGATACCTGTGCCGCAGAATTTTCCGCCAAAACTCCGTATTTTTATTCAACATACAATGAAGAATGCGAATTTAAAAAGGAAAATCCGAATAAAAAAAGTATTTTGGTATTGGGCTCGGGTCCGATAAGAATAGGGCAGGGAATTGAATTCGACTATTGTTCCGTTCATGCTTCATGGGCAATAACAAATAACGGGTACGAATCTGTTATGATAAATTCAAACCCCGAAACGCTTTCAACCGATTTTGACATTGCAGACAGGCTCTATTTTGAACCTATGAATATAGAAAATGTCATGAATGTCGTAAAAAAAGAAAAGCCGATTGGCGTTATGGTTCAATTCGGAGGACAAACAGCAATTAACCTTGCTGCAAAACTCGACAAATACGGCGTAAAAATTTTAGGAACATCACTTGAAAGTATTAACGCAGTCGAGGACAGAAAAGTTTTTGAAAAATTGCTTCGTGACCTAAAAATTCCGCAGCCGAAAGGAAAAGGTGTAAAATCCGCAAAAGAAGCGCTTGACGCAACAAAAGAACTCGGATATCCCGTTCTTGTAAGACCGAGTTATGTTATCGGCGGAAGAGGAATGCAGGTTGTATATAATGACGACGAACTTTTAACTTACATAAACGAAGCCTTTAAATTTTCAACCGAACACCCCGTTTTAATCGACCAATACCTTGAAGGACAGGAAGTTGAACTTGATGCAATTTCCGACGGTAAAGACATATTAATTCCGGGCATTTGTGAGCACATAGAAAGAGCGGGAGTACATTCGGGCGATTCAATGAGTGTTTATCCTTCTCAAAATATTACAAAAAAACAAGAGCAAACTCTTGTCGAATACGCAAAAAAAATCGCAAAGAAAACAAAAATAACGGGTTTAATGAATATACAATTCATTATAAAAGATGATGTCGTATACGTTATAGAAGTAAACCCGAGAGCCTCAAGAACGGTTCCGATTATGTCAAAAGTAACCGGAATACCGATGGCAAAACTTGCGGTTAACGTTATTTTAGGTAAATCGTTGAAATCTCAAGGTTTTGGAGTGGGACTTTATAAAAAAAGCGACCTTGTTTGCGTTAAAGTTCCGGTTTTCAGCTTCCAAAAATTAAACAGAATAGACCCTGCTCTTGCACCGGAGATGAAATCAACGGGGGAAGTTTTAGGAGTTGACAAAAATTACAAAAAAGCTCTTTTAAAAGCATTTATTGCGGCAGGATACAAATTCGGGCAAAGAAAACAACGAGTTTTGGTTTCATTAAACGACCACTATAAAAAACCTGCTCTAAAAATCGTCAAAAAAATGTTCAATCAGGGATATTTTATTATGGCAACCTGGGGAACGCATAAATTTTTGGAAAAAAACGGCATACCGAGCAAAATGATTGAAAAATTCATGATTGATAAATTACAAAAACGAATGAAAGAAGGAAGATTGAGTTTTGTCTTAAATACGCCGACATTGGGAAAAAATTCCCAAACATCGGGTTTTCAAATAAGAACAATTGCGGAAATGTACTGTATACCCTGCTTTACAAGTATAGACACCGCAAGAGCTTATTTAGAAGCGGATAAAACCTATGACAAAAAAGTAACCCTTACAACCGACACGATTTCAAATTACAGAAAAAAACATTTTTTTGATTTTTTATTAAAAAAATAAATTTTGCGCACTACAAAAACCCCCTTATTTAAGGGGGTTTACACTTATCCCTCGGCAATTATGCAATATCTGCGAAGATACTGTACTTTTTAGCCTCATCTACCAAGTACTTATATGCGCTCGTATGGTCAGTAGAATCGTTAAAGAAGTTTTCAAGGTCATCATATTCTTTTTGAGTTAAAATATCGTCAAATTTATCTTCTTTAGCGTTTTTATCCTGAGAAATTTTAGCTTCCAATTCTTTTAACAAATCTTGACCTTTAGCTTCGTTTTCCGCATTTTTCTTTTCTTCGGTTTCAACCGTCGTAACCTGAATGCTTTCGGCTTTTGAGGTAGCCTTATCAATTTCTCTTGTTAAAATATACTCACCCTGATTTAATCTTTGGGTCATATTTTGAATTAAGTCAAAGTTTGATTTATCGGTTAAACTTAAAAATTCTACTTCAGGCGAGTTAACTTTTTCTTCGGCATCTTGATATGCGCTCATAAAGTCTGATACAGCCTGTTGATTTTCTTCAATTGAAGCGGTATCCGTACTGTCTGAAATTTTTGTCGCATAAACTTGCGCATAGGTATGCGTTTTAAAAGTATTGCTTGCAAGTTTAACCGCATCTTTAGCTTGCATACCCACTAATGTTTCAATCGAAACACCTTTTACGTTATTACCGAACACATTTCCTAAAAGTGCTTCGGCCATTGAACGATCCATGTTTTCATTTTTGCCGATTTTATTCATAATTTCGGCCATGGATTGAATATGTCTTAAACCCTTTAAAAATCCGTTTTGTTTATCGGGCGCACCTTGCGGGGGCATTCCTTGCGGAGTACCGTATTGACCGTATCCGCCGCCTTGAGGTTTTCCTTTTCCTTGCGTCGGAGGGTATTGACCGTAATCTTGGGCGTAAGCGTCACTGTATCCGCCTTTTTTTGGCGCTCCTTGCGGAGTACCGTATTGACCGTATCCGCCGCCTTGAGGTTTTCCTTTTCCTTGCGTCGGAGGGTATTGTCCGTAATCTTGGGCGTAAGCTTCTGCGTATCCGCCTTTTTTAGGCTTTCCTTGCGGAGCATCGTATTGTCCGTAATTTTGAGCATAAGGATTAGCTCCGTATTCCGAAGAACCTCTGCCTTGAGGTTTTCCTTTTCCTTGCGTCGGAGGGTATTGTCCGTAATCTTGAGCGTAAGCTTCTGCGTATCCGCCTTTTTTAGGCTTTCCTTGCGGAGCGGCATATTGACCGTATTCGCCGTATTCATCGTCGTATGCACCTGAATTTTTAGCGTCTTGACCCAGTTTATCCGCTTTTTGTTTTGTGCCGTCCGCTTGCAAAGCGGTATCTTCTCCTTTTGGGGCATAACCTTCGGCTTCCGAAGCTATGCCCTCGCCACTCCCTTGGAGTTCTTCTCTTTCTCCTTGGAGTTGCTGTTTTACATCTTCATGTTGATATTTTGTATCTTCTAAGCCTGCTTTTTCATCTTCTAAGCCGGCTTTTTCGTCTTTTAAGCCTGTAATAGTACCTTCAAGTTCCGATTCTTCTCCTTCTAAATCGGATTCTTTATCTTCTAAATCAGCTTTTTCATCTTCCAAATCTGCTTTTTTGCCTTTTGCTTCTTGGATTTGTCCTTGAACTGCGGCAATTTCACCTGAATAATCTTTCCCTGTCGGGTTTCCTTCTTCATCAACCGCTTCACTTTCTGCGGATTGAAGCGCTTCCAGCCCCGATAATTCACTTTCGCCCGAATCAATGGAAGCATCGACCGCCGAAATATCCGAAGCAACCGAAGTTATATCGGATTTTGTCGCAGATATTTCAGCCTTAGTTTCGGTTAAAACAGATTCATTATCGGAAATCTCGGAATCGGTTGTATCAATTGATGCTTCTTTTTCGCTTATTTGAGCTTCCGTATCGGATATAACAGCTTCATTATCGGAAATTGCGGAGTCTTTATCCGAAATTCCCGAATCGATATCGGAGGCGCTTGCCGATAATTCGCTTGAGCTTGATACAAATTCATCGGTTTGAGCATTTTCGGAATCAACTTCGCCAAAAAGATTTTCGATTTCTTCCCCTGCGGCATTTGCAACGTTGGTTACAGCTTCTTCTGCCGCTTCAACCGCACTTGAAAGCGTAGAATATATAGGTTGTGTAAATTCTTCAACTCTCGAACTGAATGACATCTTTTTTACTGCACCTAATTTGCTTGTAACTACATATATATAAAGTATATATGATTTATGCAATTTCAAAAAGATTAATTTTCGTTACATTTGTTTACAAAAAATTATTTTTTAATCGTCAAACGCTCTAAAAATCGAACAAAGCGGACAATTTTGTTTTCCTCATTTTTTGAAATGGAATCAACAAGAATTGTTTTCATACCTGTCTTTTTTCCTGCAAGGATATCCGTCAATGGCCTGTCCCCAACCATAACAACCTCATTTACTTCAAGCCCCAGTTCAAAGCATGCCAGTTTTAAAACTTTAACATCGGGTTTTCTTGCATTTCCGTATACCTTAACGGGGGAGATTTTCCGTACTTTATCAATATAACTTTTTGAATGATTGTTTGAAATAATGGCAACTTTGAAATCATGTTCCAAATCGGATAAAAATTCCAATGTTTTTTTTGTAAATTTTCCCGCTTTCGATTTCATAACGGTAGAATCCAAATCAAAGAAAATTCCCTTGATACCCTTATTTTTTAAATCATTTTTATCAATATCATAAATAGAATCTAAAATGTAATCAGGCTTTAATCGCATATTTTAACTTCCTTATCAAGAATTTCGTTTTTTATTCCGATTGTCCTTAAAAGCGCAAATTTATAATCAAATTTTTCTTCTTTTAAATCAAATTTAACAAAAACCTCATCGTTTGTATTGCAAACGGAATTATCATCTCGTTTCGGATTTTTTATTTCAACAACTTTTGCGCTGAGTGTTTTGTTCGGAGTAACGATTTCTACAACATTATTAAGATAAACCTTATTTTTAAACAAAATCTTATACCAATCATCGTTTTTATCAAGAAAAATACCCAAAAAATCAGCCCCCGCAAGCCCTTTTGAAATATCATAGCTGTATGACGACGAATTATTATTTCCTTCAAAAAATCCTGTCGTATACCCTCTGTTTCCGACTTTTAAAAGCTCTTTATAGCAATCATCCGAAGAAATTTTATTGTCAAGAAACATTCTGTATGCTCTTGCAACAGCGCTTACATAGTATAAACTTTTTGTTCTTCCTTCGATTTTAAAAGAATCAATTCCGATATCGGTTAATTTTTGAAGATGATGAACAAGGCATAAATCTTTTGTGGATAAAATATGCGAGCCTTTATCGTCTTGAATTATTTCAAAATACTCATTGGGTCTTGTTTCTTCCAACAATTTATACTTCCACCTGCAAGGCTGTGCGCAGCCGCCATGGTTAGCTTTTCTCTCAAAATGAGTCATATAGTCGGACAATAAACAACGCCCCGAATAACTCATACATTGTGCGCCATGGATAAACATTTCAATTTCTATATCAGGAACGTTTTTTCTTATTTCTTTTATTTGTTCAAAAGAAAGTTCTCTTGCAAGAATAACTCTTGCAGCACCCATATCCCTCCAAAATTTAACGGCTTCGGAGTTTAAAATATTTGTTTGAGTTGAAATATGGATATCAACATTTTTTAATTCTTTTTTTACAAGGTTATATATACCAAAATCAGATACAATAACAGCATCAACATCAATCTCGGATAATTTCGGAAGAAAAGATTGAAGCTTTTTAATATCACTGTCAAAGGCAAAAATATTTAATGTAAGGTAAACTTTTTTATTCAAAGAATGTGCAATATCAACTGCTTTTTTTAAATTATTTTCGGTAATAACATCACCTTTTCGCATGGTTCTGAGTGAAAAATCAACAAGCCCCAAATATACGGCGTCCGCACCGTATTCAAAAGCATATCTCATTTTCTCCAAACTTCCCGCAGGGAGCAGCAATTCAGTCATAATACATTTATAATAACAAAAAAGACAAAAAAGAGTATCAATTGTTACATATATTAATCGAAAGAAGAACAGCACTTAAAAGCAAAAAAATTGATTTTCGATTGAGGAATGTTTAAGATTGGAAAATGTGCGGCTTCGCCCGTTAAAAGAGAAATTACGCTTGCATCTTCAATTTTTACGATATCTTTTGGAAATATATTCTTATAATCGGGCAAAATTCCCGTTATTTGAGCAACATTTGTCCAAATAACAATAACATCCGCCCCTTGCAATTTTTTTAATTTATAAATTCCCGAAAAAACGCCGTTCATATTTCACCTCGTTACGGTTATTATAAAATATTCGGCAAAATAATCCATTAAACAATAAGATAATGTAATTCTTTAATTTAAGTATTTAGTTAAATATTTACCCGTATACGAATTTTTAGATTTCATTATTTGGGATAACATACCTTTAGCTATTACTTCTCCGCCGTTTTCACCGCCTTCGGGTCCTAAATCAATAATATAATCGGCACATTTTATAATGTCCAAATTATGTTCTATTATTAAAATCGAATTGCCGGAATCAGCCAATTTATGCATAATTTTAACAAGTTTATCCAAATCATACCAATGAAGTCCGACGGAAGGTTCATCCATAATATATAAAGTTTTTCCGGTTGCTCTTTTGTTTAATTCAAGAGCAAGTTTAATCCTTTGAGCTTCGCCTCCGGATAATGAAGTTGCGCTTTGACCCAATTTAATATAATCAAGCCCGACATCGTATAGCGTTTGGAGCCTTGAGGATATTTTAGGAACGTTTTTAAAAAATTCAAGCGCCTCCGAAACGGTCATATCAAGAACATCCGCAATACTTTTTCCTTTATATTTAACTTCAAGTGTTTCAGAGTTATATCTTTTACCCTTACAAACATCACAATTAACATAAACATCGGATAAAAAATTCATCTCGATTTTTAAAACGCCGTCGCCTTTACATTTTTCGCATCTTCCGCCTTTTACGTTGAAAGAAAACCTGCCTTGTTTATATCCTCTTACCTTTGCTTCGTTTGTTTGAGAAAATAAATCTCTGATATGAGAAAAAACGTCGGTATAGGTTGCAGGGTTTGACCTTGGGGTTCTGCCTATGGGAGATTGGTCAACCGCAATAACTTTATCAATATTTTCAAACCCTTTTATCTCATCAACGCCTTTGGGTTTAGGGCGGTTTTTTCTTAATGTGTGAATTGAATATTCATACAAAATATCATTCACCAATGTTGACTTACCCGAACCCGATACTCCCGTAACGGCAACTATTTTTCCGAGCGGAATATTAACGTCTATATTTTTTAAATTATTCAAATGCGCATTTTTAATTTCCAAAAAATTACCGTTGCCAAGCCTCGGCTTTTCAGGAACGGGAATTGCAAGCTCGCCTTTAAGATATTTGCCGGTTATGGATTTTTCTTCTTTTTCAATATCGTCAATTGAGCCTTTTGCAATAATGTTTCCGCCCAAAACTCCCGCTTTGGCTCCGATATCAACAATATAATCGGCAGAACGGATTGTATCTTCGTCATGTTCTACAACAATTAAAGTGTTGCCCAAATTTCTTAATTTTAAAAGCGTACCTATAAGCATATCGTTATCTCTTTGATGAAGCCCTATGGAAGGCTCGTCCAAGACATACAATACGCCCGACAACCCGCTTCCTATTTGAGTTGCAAGTCGTATTCTCTGCGATTCTCCGCCGGATAATGTTGCGGCTTTTCTTTTTAAGGTCAGATAAGACAAACCGACATCAAGAAGAAATTTCAATCTGACTCTTATTTCATCCAAAACCTGCCTTACGATTTGAAGCTTAAAATCATCCAAAGTTAAATAGAGTTCTTGAATAAATTCATACGCCTTTTGAATTGAAAGCGAACAAAATTCATCAATGTTTTTTCCGCCGACCGTAACCGCCAGAACAAAAGGATTTAACCTTGCACCGTTACAAGCGCTGCATGGAATTTCACCCATGTATTTTTGAATTTCCGCTCTTATGAGTTCGGAATCGGATTGTTCAAAACGCTTCATCATATTGGGAATTAACCCTTCATAAGCATGATAGTGCGTGCGCATGGTTTTTGTACCAAAATCCGCATACCGCATTTTTATGACATCACCGCCGTTACCGTATAAAATAATCCCTTTTTGTGCAGGTGTTAAACTTTTAAACGGAACATCGGGATTAATATCATAATTTTCGCAAACAGAATTTAAAATATCTGAATAATATTTATTCCCCGTTTTGTGCCAAGGGTAAATTGCGCCCTCATTAATTGATTTTGAAGTATCGGGAACGATTAATTCCATAGTGACTTCATAATGCGCCCCCAAACCGCCGCAAACTTTGCAAGCGCCGTACGGAGCATTAAAACTGAATAATCTCGGAGAAAGCTCTTCAAAACTGATGTCGCAATTGGGGCAGTTTAATTTTTCCGAATATAATTTTTCAACCCCGTCAATTATATCAACGGCAACAAGCCCGTTTGAGCGAGTAAGGGCGGTTTGTACGCTATCGAAAATTCTTGCTTTTGAACTTTCTTTAACAACAATTCTGTCAATTATAACATCAATATCATGCTTTTTAGTTTTTTCGATACTGATTTCATCTTCATCGAGGTTATAAATTTGTTTGTCTATTCTAACCCTTATGAACCCTTCCTGTTTTAATTCGGAGAGTATATTTTTATATTCGCCTTTTTTTCCTCTTGAAACGGGGGATATAATTTGAATTTTGGTGCCCACTTTCAAAGATAAAATTTTTGAAACGATTTCATCAATAGTCTGAGGCATAATTTCTTTTCCGCATTTAGGACAATGAGGAATACCCGCTCTTGAATACAGGAGCCTCAAATAATCATAAATTTCCGTAATAGTACCGACGGTAGATCGAGGATTGTTTGAAGTTGATTTTTGATCAATCGAAATAGCGGGCGACAACCCTTCAATTAAATCAACGTCGGGTTTATCCATTTGCCCTAAAAATTGTCTTGCATAAGTTGATAAACTTTCAACGTATCTTCTCTGTCCTTCGGCAAAAATAGTATCAAAAGCAAGGGATGACTTGCCCGAACCCGACACGCCCGTAAAAACGACGAGCTTATTTTTCGGAATTTCGACCGTTACGTTTTTTAAATTATGTTCTCTTGCGCCTTTTACGATTATTTTTTCTGTCATAAAAACATTATAGAACGAATGAAAATGTAATCAAATTTATTCTTTAATATTAAAATCAAACGTAAAAATAATATCCAGGGTTTCACGCTCCAACGCCTCGGGCAAAGGCGGAAAAGGCTTTGACATTTCTATTGCATCGAGTGCGGACATATCAAAATCATCCATGTAAGAACTCTCGTAAATTCTGTTTTTTATCAACTCACCGTCTTTATTTATCGTAAATTTTACCGAAGCCTTTTTTAAATTTGACCCCAAAGGCGGTGTCCAATTCATTTTTATGGGTTCTTCGATTTGTTTTATATAGTTATCCAAAACGTTTTTATCCATTGGTTTTTGAACGGAATTTTCATTCGGAATCGTCGGTTTTTGTTTTTCTTTTTCTTCTTTTTGATTTAAATTCATCTTATATGTAATGGTTTTTCTTAATGACTGAGCCTGAGCATTTTCGGAATCAACCGATAAAATATCTTTAACCACGCTTAAAGATTGTTTTAAATCATTCAATTCAAGGTAACACTTTGCAAGCTGAAGCGCAGCGTTTTCATCCATGGAAACCTTAATCGATTCTTCAAGGTAGTTTATTGCGGAATGATATTGCATTCTCTGATAATAAATTTCACCGATTTTAGCATTTGCAAAAGCATTGTCGGGCTCTTTTTCGAGAATTTTTCCAAAAAGGGCAATGGCATCATCGGCTCTGCCCGTTTTTTTGTAAACTTCGGCACACAGAGCAAGTGCTTCCATATTGTCATCTTGAATTGAGAGAGCCTGCGAAAGATATTTTCCCGCATTTTTATAATCATTCAGGGCAAAATAAATTTTCCCGAGCTCAAAATTCGGCTCAAAAAAATCTTTTTTATATTCAACCGCTTTTGTAAAATATTTAATTGCAAGCTCGGTATCTTCTTTTTCAAGATAAATCTTTCCCAAATAATTATAAGTATCAGGATCATCCACTATTTCAAGCTGCATATTTAAAAATTCAATTGCTTTATCGTAATTTCCGTTGTCATATTCCTGCACACCCTTAAAATATAAATCTTGAACATCTTTTAGAGTAATATTATGATTTTCGGTTTTTTTGCTTAAAAAATTTGAACCCGAATTAAAAGTAATTGCGCTTAAACATAAAAAGGCAAAAGTTAAAAAAAGTACGATAAAAAAAACGTTAAACGCAATTTTTCTTTTCTTCGGCTTTTTTTCGTCGTTCTCAAAAAAATCCTTATCAATATCGAATTCTTTTTTAAAAATCATAAATCCCGTCTCGTATTTACATAATCTTTTGTGTTTAATTTTAAAACGGATAAAAGATTATCTTCACTTTCCGCTTTTACGAAAAATGAAGCAAAAAGTGGTTTTAATTTGAAATCGTAAATTCTTGTTTCAAGAATTTCAACGTTCATATCTTCAATAAATCTATTTATGTCAAAATAAATTATATCATCTTTTTTAATATCGGAAGGAACTTCAGCCAGAACAAAAGCAAAAAAGCTTTTGTCCGAAGGGTTAAAGCTTGGTTTTAAATCGTTCATATACGCTTCATAAACATTAACTTTATGTGCATACCTTGCCAAATCACAAAGACACCACCCCGCAAAGCGCATGGGATTAATTTCAATCGGAATTGGCACGCCGTTTTCTATTCTAAGTTCAATGTGCATCGGAAAATCGGATAAAGAAGCCTCTTTTCCCGTTTTGTAAAGCATGGGAAGAAGAATTTTTGAATATTCTTGAATAATATCAAATGAGGTGTAATAAAGCCTGTCCGATACATCATCGCTCGATACGAAAGGATGTTTATAAATATTTAAAATAACCGGTTCTTGTTTTGAATTATAATAAACATCAAGTGCGATTTCTTCACCCCGAATTACTTTTTCAATAATAAAATCGTCAAACTTTAAAACGGATTTCGGGAAAAGATTTTTTGATTTTTCGATATCGGCATTTATTTTTTGAATAATATCAAAATATTCATCCTCTTTTTGAACAACATAAACTCCGATACTCAAAAAGCCTACGACCGGTTTTATAATAACGGGATACGGAAGAATTTTATAATCGACGTTATTCAGTTCATTCTTTGAAACTTTTTTATAAAAAAAGTCGGGGTATATTTTTTTAAAAAGTTCCCTTGTTTTGAATTTATCCTTGAAAACGGAAATTTTTTTCAAGAGCTCTTTATCTTCAATTTTATCAATTGAATTTTCCGAATTTGTATAAACTTTATTTTCAAAAATATACTTCTCTTTCAAATTTCGTATTTTATTAACGGTTATCGGAGTTAAAAGAGCATTATATCCGTTTTTGTTTATGGTTTCAATTAAATAATCGGACACATATGGTTCATCAAGAATAAACATGTAAAATTCCTTATTAATTATAAAAATTTTAATATAAAATTTATTTTTGTGATAGAATTTTTTCATCTTTAACTTTTATTTAAGTGAAAGAAGGTTAATTTTTTAGTAGTTAGGAGAAATTTATGACAGAAAACAAACGAGTTTGGCTGTTTAAAGAAGGAAACGCTAATATGAGAAACGCACTTGGCGGAAAAGGCGCCAATCTTGCGGAAATGACAAATTTAGGGCTTCCCGTTCCCCCCGGCCTTACAATCACAACATCAACCTGTATGGAATATATTAATAACGGAAATACAATGCCCGAAGGACTTATGGACGAAGTTAAGGCATATTTAAAAGAAGTCGAAAAACAGGCAGGCAAAAAATTCGGCGATAAAGAAAATCCGCTTTTGGTTTCGGTCAGATCGGGCGCAAGAGTTTCTATGCCCGGCATGATGGAAACGATTTTAAACTTAGGATTAAACGACGAAACCGTTGAAGCAATGGTAAAATTAACAAATAATCCTCGTTTTTGCTACGATTCGTACAGAAGATTTTTAACAATGTTCGGCTCGGTTGCTTGGGAAATGGACAGACAAAAATATTTTGAATCGGAAGTAGAAAAACTTAAAGAAAAAGAAGGCGTAAAAGAAGACACTCAAATTTCGGCAGAAGGCTGGAAGTCCTTAATTCCCGTTTACAAAAAAGTAATTAAAGAAGTAACGGGAAAAGATTTCCCTCAAGATCCTTTCGTTCAATTACAGGAAGCAATCGAAGCCGTATTTAGAAGCTGGAATATTCCTCGTGCCGTTGCATACAGAAACATGAACAAAATTGACCACAACTTCGGCACAGCGGTTAACGTTCAAACAATGGTATTCGGAAATATGGGTAACGATTGCGCAACCGGCGTTTCATTCACAAGAAACCCCGCAACCGGCGAAAATAAATTTTACGGTGAATACCTTGTAAATGCTCAAGGCGAGGATGTTGTAGCAGGAATCAGAACACCTAAACAAATTTCCGAGCTTGAATCGGATATGCCCGATATTTATAAACAATACGTTGAAATTGCAAAACAACTCGAAAAAGGCTATCATGACGTTCAGGATATGGAATTTACCGTAGAAAGAGGAAAACTCTGGATTTTACAAACAAGAAACGGTAAAAGAACGGCAAAAGCGGCGATTAAAATTGCCGTTGATATGTATAACGAGGGTATTATTACAAAAGAAGAAGCAATTAATCAGGTTGACCCGTATTCGGTTTATCAAGTATTGCTTCCCTGCTTTAATCCCGCAGAAGTAAAACATGCACATAAAGTTTCAAAAGGCGTAAATGCTTCCCCCGGTGCTGCCGTCGGTAAAATCGTTTTTGATACCGAAGAAGCGGCAAAAAGAGGCGAAGCGGGAGAAAAAGTTATATTGGTGAGAATTGAAACCTGCCCCGACGACATTCACGGTATGGCGGTTTCTCAGGGCGTTTTAACACTTAGAGGCGGTGCAACATCTCACGCTGCGGTTGTTGCAAAAGGTATGGGTAAACCCTGTGTTTCAGGATGTGAAGACCTTAAAATTGACTTAAACAACGAAACGATTACATGCTCAGACGGTACCGTTTTCCATAAAAACGACATCATTTCACTTGACGGCGGAACCGGCGAAGTTATGGAAGGTGCGGTTGAACTTGTTGAAGCAGGCATAGACAGCGACTTTGAAACATTCTTTAAATGGGTCAATGAATTTAAAACATTAAAAGTCGAAGCTAACGCAGACACACCGAAAGATATCGAAAATGCGGTTAAATTCGGTGCGGAAGGTGTCGGACTTTGCAGAACGGAACATATGTTTATGGATCCTGACAGACTTCCCTGGGTACAAAAAATGATTATTGCGGGAACAAAAGAAGCAAGAAAAGAAGCACTTGATAAACTTCTTCCAATGCAATATTCAGACTTTTATGCAATGTTTAAAGGTATCGGTGAGCTTCCTATGACAATAAGACTTTTAGACCCGCCGTTACATGAATTTTTACCTTCAAAAGAAGAATTAATAGCTAAAGCTGCAGCTAAAAAAGCTTTAAAAGAAGATTACAAAGAAGATGAAAAACTTCTTGAAATCGTTGAAAACTTATCGGAATCAAATCCGATGATGGGACTTAGAGGTTGCAGGTTAGGTTTGACATACCCTGAAATTAACGAAATGCAGGTAAGAGCAATTATTTCCGCTGCATGTGACGTTAAAAAAGAAGGAATTAACGTTAAACCTTGGATTATGATTCCTCTTATAGGACATGTAAACGAGCTTAAAGCGGCAGAAGCAACTTTGGTTGCGGTTGCAAAAGAAGTTATGGCGGAAAAAGGCATTGAACTTGAATATAAATTCGGTACAATGATTGAAATTCCGAGAGCTGCACTCACAGCAGACGAAATTGCTCCCGTTGCGGAATTTTTCTCATACGGAACAAACGATTTAACACAAATGACTTTCGGATATTCAAGAGATGATGCGGAAGGCAAATTCCTCAAAAACTACGTTGAACAAAAGATTTTACCTTCTAACCCGTTTGTTACGTTGGATACAAAAGGTGTCGGAAGATTAATCGAAATGTCAATCAATGAAGGAAGAAAGGTTAATCCTGCACTTGTTGGCGGAATTTGCGGCGAACATGGCGGAGATCCCGATTCCGTTAAATACGCACACAAAATCGGATTAAACTACGTTTCCTGCTCGCCTTACAGAGTTCCTCAAGCAAGACTTGCCGCTGCACAAGCTGCAATTGCTTCAAAAGTAACCGCTTGCGTATAATTAAATACATATAAAAAAGCACTCTGCCGTACATTTGGCAGAGTGCTTTTAACATCGGGTTGCAAAATGTAAAACTTTTGTTAAAATAGTAATATAGAGAATGTTTTAATATGACAATCAGAGAAGAATACGAATATTTAAAAACAGAACTTATGGTCATGCTTCATGACACAACGGTTATGTGCAAATTGGATTTTCCGTTTGAATTTAAAATCTCAAAAAAGGAAGAGGACAGATACTTTATGCGAGGTTTTAAAACTCGCCTTGCAACGAAGAAATCAATGATTATCCTTGATAATACATACAGAAAAATTCGCCTTTTCCCGTCGGCAGAAATGGCTAAGATTTTTGAGGAAACTGTTGACGGCATATTAAAAGATTTTAAAAAAGACGTTATGGACGCTTTTATGGACGAAAAATGGCGTTTTCGAGATGATGATTACGATTCGTACGCAAAATACATTGATTCGTTAACGTCAAAAATAAAAAATGCCGCAAAACCATACGCTAAAAAAATCAAATCCCTAAAACAAGAAGATATTGAGCGTGAAATAAACGAAAAAGATACAATCAAAAGAACTCAACAGGAAGAAGTACACGCCACGATTGATAAAAACAACAGAAAAGGTTTATTTTAAATTTTAAGCATTTTTTAATTTAAACGGTAATGCTTGGCAAATGTAAATCTACGACATATTTAAAAGAATTATTTCAGACAAATAAATGCACTCATTCTGTTTGTTGTCTTGTTTTCTTTCCTGTAAGAATAGAAGTAATTGTTGTTGCAAACAGTACAATAAGGTGCAATATCAATATTTTTTACCCCGAATTCATTTAACTGCATTTTGTTAATACCTTTTAAATCAACAAACCATTTATCGTTATCACCTTTTTTGTATAAATTTTCAGGGTGCAAAACGGTGGAAATTAATTGGTTTTTAATATCTTCGTTGGTTTCAAAACAATTATAACAAATTGAAGGTCCGATGAGGCAAATTAAATCATTTGGGTCGGATTGCATTTTTGAAACGGTAATTTTTGAAATTTTTTGAACGGTGCCACGCCAACCTGCATGGGAAATTGCCGCAATATTTTTCTTTTTGTCGTAAAAAATTAAAGGGGTACAATCGGCAAAGTTTAAAAAAATCCCGATATCGGGGTTTTTAAGAATTAAGCCGTCCGTATCAATAAAATTACCCCCTATTTGAGCAATTTTAACATTAGACGTATGTCTTTGAGAAGGGGTAATTATTTCTTTCAAGTTATAAAGTTCTTTGATTATTTCTCTGTTTTCAAATTGAAATTCAGAGTTCTCTTCTTTGGTTTTTAAAATAAATTCTCTTGTCGTAAAAAAATGAGGCACTTTAATTTTGTCGGATTTTAAAACTTTTTTACCTAAAATTTCATCAAAATAAAACAAATTTTATGCTCCTAATTTTTCAAACAGAGGTAAAAATTCGGGAAAAGAAGTATTAACCCATTCAAATTCCTTAATCAAAACAGGATTTTTAGCTCTCAAGCCCGCAATATAAAAACTCATGGCAAGCCTATGGTCATGATAACAATTTAATTCAACTCCACCGGCAATTGATTTACCCGAATTGCCGTTAATTATAAACCCGTCATTGGTTGGTCTGATATCAACCCCCATTTTTCTTAATTCTAAAGAAGTACAAGCTATTCTGTCGGATTCTTTATTTTTTAAATCTGCCGCGTCTTTTATTATGGTCGTACCGTCGGCAAATGCCGCAAGAGTTGCAATAACCGGAATTTCATCGATTAATCGAGGAATTATTCCGCCTTCAATAACGGTTCCTTTTAGCATGGAATATTTCACTCTGATATCGCCAATCGGTTCGTTATTAACTAATCTTAAATCCAAAATTTCAATATCGGCATTCATTTTTGATAAAACATCAATAACTCCCGTTCTGGTTTTATTTAAGCCGACATTTTTAATTATAATGTCGCTGCCCTTTGTAATTAAAGCGGCACAAATGAAAAATGCGGCAGATGAAATATCACCCGGAATAAATAAATTTTTCGGTTCAAGAAAAGATTTTTTAATTTTTGAATAAAATTTGTTATCAATTTTACCGGTTTCAATATCGGCATTAAAATATTCAAGCATTAATTCGGAATGATTTCTTGATAAATAAGGTTCAATAACCGAAGTTTCACCTTCAGAATTAATTCCTGCAAGCAAGAGACAAGATTTAACCTGAGCGGAGGCAATTTTGGAATTATATGTAATGCCCGATAATTTTGAGGGGAAAATTTCCAAAGGCGCTTTACCGTCATTTGATTTAATTGAAGCCCCCATTTGCAATAAAGGTTCAATAACTCTTTTCATCGGTCTTTTCGAAAGAGAAACATCACCGATTAAAACGGATTTAAAATTTCTCGGCGCCAAATAGCCTGATAAAAGTCGCATTGAAGTTCCCGAATTTCCGCAATCAAGGGGGATATCAACGCCTTTTATTCCGTTTTTTGAATTTATTATAAGTGTTTTTTCATCTTTAAATTCAACCTCAAGTCCCAAATTTTTAAAAATATTTAAGGTAGAAACGCAATCACCGCCTTTTGAAAAATTACTTATTTCAATTTTGCCCATAGTCATGGAACCGATGATAATTGCTCTGTGCGAAACGGACTTATCGCTTGGGATAGTAATTTCTCCATAAAGAGGATTTGAGAGTTCTTTTCTTAATATATCCACAAAAATTACCCTTATAACAAATTATTAAATCAATATGTATGAATTATACAAAAAAAGCAAGTTTTTTGATAGAATGGTTTTAAATAATTATGAAGAAAAACATTTTACAATCTTTTGAAGAATTTTTAAGAGAACCTTTAAGTATCTTAAAAAAGACCATAATTCAGGTAACGGGTATAGAAACGGAAGTCGGGGGCGAAAAATCAATTTCCGTTCAGCCCATGAAAAACGGCATACAGATTAATGTAGTAAATTCCGAAAAAGCATACAAATTACTTTCTTCAGTTATATATAAACGACAAATCAATGAATTAAGGCATTTAATAAATGAAAATAAAGACGGCAAAATTCCTGATAAGCTCGCCCTCCCTCAAATCGGCACCAAAACTTGACGGGCTTGAATTTGCGCTTTTGGGACGGTCAAATGCCGGAAAATCAAGTTTTATAAACGCATTAGTCAATATGAACAATCTTGCAAAAACCTCTAATACCCCCGGGAAAACAAGGTTAATTAATCATTTTGAAATCATCGGAGATAAAAAAACGTTCTACATTGCAGACCTTCCGGGCTACGGCTATGCAAAAGTTTCAAAAGAAATACAGAATAAATGGGCAAAAAATCTTGAAGAATACCTTTTAAAAAGAGAAAATTTATCATATTGTTTTCTTTTTGTAGATGCAAGACACGGGCTTTTAGAAAACGATATTCAAATGGTTGATTGGTTAATTTTAAACAAAGCCCCGTTTATCAACGTTTTAACCAAATGTGACCTGGTAAAACAAGGCGATATTATAAAAAAAATAAAAGAAATAGAAAATTTCACAAAAACAATGTGCATTCCCTTTTCCTCAAAAAAGCCTTTTTATAAAGATAAAATTCTTGATTTCATAGCAAGTGTTGAGATTTAGTTTATTTTTGTAAATTTTTTTGCCATGCAACAAAAAGAAACGCATAATATTAGTATGAGTTTTTACGGGTTTATAGAAAAAACAGAATTTGATTGCCTAATTAAAAAAGCCAGACAATCGTGTATGGAAGATGCAATGGAAAAACTGAAGAAATTCGATGCCATGAATGAGGATTTCTTCAGAGCAGCCATGCCTGAAGGCACAATCGAGCCTGTCATCAAAAAACGTACAAATAAATTAATGCGTAAAAAAAGAGCAAAAGAACTTAAGAGATATTTGGGATACTCATAAGCCATATAGACAAACTCAAAAAAAATGTTAAAATGTAAGTACTCCAAGAAGGGTTGTAATTTTGTTCCTACATTTTTATAAAACGGGAGAGCAGCTCTTTCAAAAGGCATTATGAAGTATACCTTGGGCTTTTAGCTTTTTTAAAGGAAACGGATTTGTCGAGGCGCTCACCCCCCTGCCGGAGCTTGGCAGGTAACAAAATTTGCTTTTTTTGGGGTCTTTGCGCCAATATAGAATTTTTCTTATTGTGCGCAAAGTTTTAAAATTATATTAAGGATACTATGCAGGAAGATTTTGAATACAAACTTCATAAAGCCAAATTAAAGGTATCGGAAACTCTTGAAAACCTTCCTTTATATAAATATAAAGGAGTTGTTTCAAAACTTGTGGGTTTAACCGTAGAAGTCAAGCTGCCGGGGCTTAAAATCGGTGACCTTTGTTATATTCAAACATACACCGGAGAAAGAAAAGCCGCAGAAGTTGTTGCATTTAAGGGTGAAATGGCTCAATTACTTCTTTTATATGACGGCGAAGGCATAGGACAGGGTTCATTGGTAGAAACAACGGGAGGTCCCATTATGCTTCCCGTCGGAGATTTTCTTTTGGGAAGATTAATAAACCCGCTCGGAGAAGCAATGGACGGGCGCCCTTTAGATATTGAGGGGGCAGAATATGTTAATATTAACGGAAATGTGCCTGACCCTTTTTCAAGACCGATTATAAAAAACACGATTTCAACGGGAATTAGAGCAATCGACGGGCTTTTAACGCTTGGCGGGGGGCAGAGAATGGGTCTTTTTGCAGGTTCGGGTGTCGGAAAAAGTACAACATTGGGTATGATTGCAAGAAATTCTGAAGCTGATGTCAACGTTATGGCGCTAATCGGAGAACGTGGCAGAGAAGTTAAAGAATTTATGGAAGATTCTCTTGGCGAAGAAGGCATGAAAAAATCGGTCGTTGTTTGCGCAACGGGAGATTTACCGCCGTTAATCAGAATGAAGTGTCTACTTGCGGCAACAAGCGTTTGCGAATATTTTAGAGATAAAGGGAAAAAAGTTTTCCTTATGACCGATACCGTTACAAGATGCGCCATGGCAGGAAGAGAAGTAGGACTTTCAATCGGAGAGCCGCCTACAATGAAAGGTTATCCGCCAAGCATTTTTTCATGGCTTCAAAGAGCGCTTGAACGTACGGGAAATTCCGAAAAGGGCTCAATAACGGCATTATATACGGTTCTTATGGAAGGCGACGATATAACGGACCCGATTGTTGATATTGTAAGGGGTATTGTTGACGGGCATATTTTCCTTTCAAGAAAAGTTGCCGAAATGAACCATTACCCTGCAATTGATGTTCTGGGCTCTGTTTCAAGGTTGTTTACGACAATAACGGACAGAGAACACCAAACGGCGGCCGCTAAAATGCGTCAGCTTATGGCTTTATACAGAGAAAATAAAGACTTAATAGATGTCGGTATGTATCAATCGGGCTCAAACCCGAAACTTGATATAGCAATTCAACTAATGCCGCAAATTAATGCCTTTTTGCAGCAAAGAACGACTGATTTAGTTTCAATGGACACAACAATACAAACTCTAAAAGATATGATGAGAGATGTTAATATTTAAAAGCTGTAAAACCTGCTGCAAGGCGCAAAAGCAAGCCTTTGCGTTTTTGGATTAAAGTTAAAAAGCTTTTTATAAAAATCTAACCCGATATCGGCAGGCATTGCTTTATTTATCCATGCATCGCAGATAATCGCTTCTTTTCCCCAAGACATAGGGTTTCTCTCATTAAAGTTTTTGTTAATTCCTGCAAGAGTGAATACATGTTCAATATTATCGGAAGTTTTTCCCGATAAATTCCGGATGTTTAACGTAACGTTTTTAGAAGGAATTCCTTGTTTTAAAAGGCTGTATAAAGTAATATCCGCACATTCAACCGAATCCATATATGTGCCAAAATCGATTAAATATTGTTTTAGAGTTGAAATATATTCGTCAAAATCGGAATGTTTTTTAAACCAAACTTCTTTTCGCATAATTCTAGCTTTAGACAAGTACATTCTCTCTGTTTTAAAAGTTTTGCAAATCGTACTGTCATCCGCACCCGCTTCTTTGAGCTTTTTTGCCATTAGAGAAAGATAAGCGCCTGATTTGACTTCTCCAAATTCCTTTTGAAAATTACATAATGCGAGCCTTGAACCCATAAGCGCACTTGTTTTTTCATTAAATGAAGGAGCCGCTTTTGAATCTAATTTTGTAACCTTTTTTAAAATTTCCGAGCTTTCAAGTCGTTTCTTGCCGTATTCCGCCAATTTTAAAAGCGCAAGAGGTTTTGAGGACCTGAGCTTTTTTGTCGAATTAAACATATTTTAATAAAGTATTTCCATCTTAAAAAATTGACACCAATTTTGTAAATTATTCTTTACAAAATATTGTACTTTATTTTTTAAAAAAATGCAAAAACTTTTTTATTCTACAAAAGCACCAAAATGATTTAATTTGAGAAATTGCCAAAATTCTTCATTTTTTAATTTCATAACTTCTATTTCTTCTTTTGTCGATAATTTTTCTTCGAACATATCATAAGAAGCTTGAATTGATTCATATTCGGAATTTTCGTCATTTACAAAACAGAGAATACAAGCCGTAAAAAATACGGACAAGAATAATAAAATCGTAATTAAGGGTACAATTATAAGAAATGGCTTATTTTTCATGGAAAAATTTTCCAAAGTAAATACATTTTTATATTTTATACGAAAAACCCGTAGTGTACAATTTTATTATTCTTGATAAACACAATTTCAATCAATTTCAGTTATACAACTCTTTTGAAAAATATCTGTCGCCTCTATCGGGAAAAACAAGAACCAGATTACCTTTAGCGCCATTATTAATTAATTTCTTCGCAGCGGCTAAAACAGCACCGGAACTCGAGCCTGCAAAAATTCCCTCATGCCTTGCAAGTTGTCTTGAATTAAAAAATGCTTCATCATCAGTTATTTTTATAACAATATCAACTAAGGACATATCCATTGTATCAGGTATAAAATCGTTTCCGATTCCTTCAATATTATAATCAAAATGTTCATCCCCGCCGCCCATGGTTGAACCTTTAGGGTCAGCCAAAACGCCTTTTATATTCGGATTTTTCTCCTTTAAATAACGCATAATTCCTGTGTATGTTCCGCCGGAGCCTGCACCCGATATCAAATAATCAATTTGTCCGTTCAAATCTTCGTAAATTTCACGTCCCGTTGTTTCGTAATGCGCAAGAGGATTAACGGGGTTTTTAAATTGTTCGAGAGAAATTGCACCGGCGAATGAATTTCTTATTTCTTCCGCCTTTTTTGCCGCACCAAGCATGCCGAATTCTCTTTTTGTGTTTATAATTTCTGCACCGAGCGCTTTCATAAGCGTTTGTTTTTCAATCGAAAATTTTTCGGGAACGCAAAATATTACTCTATACCCCTTGTTTAAAGCGGCAAATGCAATTCCAAGTCCCGTATTCCCTGCGGTTCCTTCGACTATAACGCCGCCTTTATTTAATATACCCCTTTTTTCGGCATCTTCTATCATATATTTTCCTATTCTGTCTTTAACGGAACCTGAAGGATTATAGTATTCAAGTTTTGCATAAATTCGAACATCATTATTCTTTATTACGTTATTCAATTTTACAATCGGGGTATTTCCGATTAAATCTTGCATGGAATTATATAGCATTATTTTCCGCCTTTCTTATCGCATTATCCAAATCGTTTATAATATCGTCTTTATTTTCAATACCTACGGAAAGTCTGATTAATCCTTCGGTTATTCCGATTTTTTGTCTTATTTCAAAAGGTATTGAACTATGTGTCATAGAAGAAGGATGGCAAATTAAAGACTCGACTCCGCCCAAACTTTCTGCAAGAGTAACAAGTTTTAAAGAAGAAAAGAACTTTTTAATGTCGTAATTTTCCTTCAATTCGAAAGAAATCATTCCGCCGCCGTTTTTTGCCTGTTTTAAATTCGTTTCATACCCCAAAGAAGTTTTTAACCCCGGATAATATACATTTTTTACGGCTTTATGAGCTGCTAAAAATTCCGATACAAACCAAGCATTTTGAACAATTCTGTCCATTCTGACCGCAAGGGTTTTTATGCCTCTTATTAAAAGGAAAGAATCAAAAGGTTCAAGTACGGCTCCGATTGAATTTTGAAGAAAAGCTGTTTTTTCACCCAAAATTTCGTCTTTTACGACAACAAGCCCCGCAATAAGGTCGCAATGTCCTCCTAAGTACTTTGTTGCAGAATGAATAACAATATCCGCATTTAATTCAAGGGGTTTTTGAAGGTAAGGTGTCATAAAAGTATTATCAACAATAGAAAGTGCTCCGTATTTATGGGCGATATTTGAAACATGCTCAATATCGGTGACTGTTAAAAGAGGATTGGCGGGGCTTTCAATTAAAACGGCTTTTGTATTTTTGTTATTTTTTATTGCGGTTTCAAAATCATTGTTCTCGGCAACCGTAAAAGTTATGCCGAAATTATTAAATACTTGATTTAAAAGCCTGAACGTACCTCCGTAAACGTTATTTGAAATTACGATATTATCACCAAACTTAAATAAGGATAAAACAGTTGTAATTGCAGAAAGCCCGGAGGCAAAGGCAAAACCGAATTTACCGCCTTCAAGCCGAGCAATTAAACTTTCCAAAACATCCCTTGTCGGATTTTTTGTTCTTGAATATTCATACCCCCTGTTTTGCCCTAAGCCGTCTTGTTTAAAGGTTGAAGTTTGAAAAATAGGAACATTAACGGCGCCGGTTTTTTCGTCAACCGAATTACCTCCATGGATTAAAAGCGTTTCAAAATTTGTCATTATAAGTTCTCCTTTGCTGCAATAATAAAGTGGATATTTTCGTATGCCTTCAAATTGTCTGACTTTTTAAGGTAATATTTTTGAATATCGTTGGGCTTAAAATGATTTTTAACCTTGAAATCGTATTTTTTAAATATCTCATCAATTTCAGAAAAATTAAGCCCGTCTTTCATGGGTTCTCCCATGGAAGATGTGATGTCAGACAACATTTTTGTTCTTGATTTTTGAAAAATACTTTTATCGGGAAAATCAAAAACAAGCTCCGAACCGTCAACGGAAACTTCGGATATGCTTTTAATAGTGCTTTCAAAAGAGTTTAAATCCAAATAATAGGTTACACCCAAAAAACTGAAGAAAGTGGGCTTCATAAAGTCATAATCAGACACATAAAGAACATCTTTTATATTTTCAATTTCAAAGTCAATCGGAACAAAATAAGTATTGGACGGTATATTAAAATTAGCTTCCTTTATTCTTTTTAATTTGTATTTTTGGGTCAAAGGATGATCGAGTTCATACACGTCAATATTAGGATTTTTATTCCTTAAAGAAAAAGTATCCATGCCTGCACCCAAAATTACATATTGAATTTTATCAAATTTTGTTAAAAAACGGCACAGATGACTTTCGGCATAGGCAATTCTCGGAAGTACGACAGGGCAAATGTATTCGTTTAAAAAATTAATCGGTTTTGACTTAGGAAAATTTTTTTTAATGATTTTTTCGGTATTTTTATACTCACTGTGCCCCATAAGTGCAAAGGCAAGAAAATCGTCAAAAATTTTATCGCCCTTACAAATAGAGTGATTTGCTCTTGCATAAGAGCACAATTTAGCAGTCATGCTTTCGTTTTGTTCCAACATAATGTTTCTCCGTTAAAAAAGGTTCTTAAAATAATTTAAGAACCTAATTATACTTTTATTACCAAATTTAATTGCAAAAAATTATAAGTAAGTTCTACAACAAGAAAACTTACAGCAGCAGCAAATTAAATTTTTAATATTTTGATATCTCATATTTTTAATAAAACATAAAAATCAAATTTTTGTCAAGAGGAATAATAATAAAAACACAGTACAAAAAATTAAAGAGGATAAGAAAACTCATCCTCTTTAATTTACCCCGGATGCGATTCGAACGCATGACCCTCTGCTTAGAAGGCAGATGCTCTATCCAGCTGAGCTACCGAGGCAAACCCTATATGTTTTAAGCCGAACCTAAAAGCATATAACTATTCTACTATATAACTGATATTTTTCAAGCACTTTTTTAAAATCCGAAAGAATAAAGTAAACGGTAAAAAAGCGTCTGTACAATGCTTAAAACTATAAAAGCAAGGACGGGAGAAATATCAATCATGCCAATCGGAGGGATAACCCTTCTGAAAGGTTCAAAGAAAATATCGGTAAATTTTCTGAGCGAATATAAAGGTTCGCCGTTCCAATTAATATTCGGAAACCATGATAACAATACTCTTAAAAGCATAAAAATCATGATTAAATTAAATAATTGGTATACCAAATAAGATATTCTCATAATTTATGCCCTCGATTTTGAACTTGTTTTATGACATTCGCAATCATACTCTTCAAAATCGGTTATTATTTGAAGCAATAATTTTTTCAAATTTATTATATTGGATTGAAAAACTTTAATAACTTCACTATGGCTTACGGGATCGGTATCCGACACAAGCCCCGCATCAAAATCCGTTATCATTGAAATATTCAAAGGACACATATCAAGTTCTTTTGCAAGATAGCTTTCGGGATATTGGGTCATGTTTATAACAGAAAAGCCTTGGTTTGTAAAAAAGCGGCTTTCGGCTTTTGTTGTAAATCTTGGACCGTTAATTACGACAACGGTTCCTTTTTTATGATAGGAAAGGTTTAATTTTTCTGCGGCATTAATTGCAATTTCTCTTAATTTTGGGCAATATGTATCTGCAGCACTCACATGGGTTATAATCGGACCTTCATAAAAAGTGTCTTTTCTTCTCCCGAACGTCCAATCAACAAATTGGTCACAAAATACAATGTCGCCGGGTTTAATAAATTCTTGCAAACTTCCTGCCGCACATGGAGAAATTATATATTTACACCCTATTTCTTTCATTGCCCAAATGTTTGCCCTGTAATTAACCTGCTCGGGCGTAAGCGAATGTTCTTTGCCATGGCGAGGCATAAAAGCAACGCTTTTATCGGCAATTTTTCCTATTGCGATTTTATCGCTCGTTTTGCCGTAAGGTGTTTCAACGGTAACTTCTTTTACGTCATTTAAAAAAGAATAGAAGCCCGAGCCTCCGAATATTCCGATTGTAGCTTTATTTTCCATCTCTGTTTCTCCTAATCGCCTAAATCTTCATCAACAGAATCCAATAAATCCTGCATTTTTTTGCCTGCAATAATGTTGCCTTCTTTACTTATACCGAAAGAATAAATATAGTCAATCTTTTTATGTTTACCTACATCCATACAAACAACATTGTAAAAAGTTGCGAAGCTAACCCCGTTAATCGAGCCGTAACTTTCGTTTGTAAAATTGGTGCGCTGAATTGACCACAACGTTTCATCAGCCGTCTTTAAATTATATTCTGACGCACTGGAATTATTAAAAAAGTTATTACACGTTGTATCCAAAGCGGTGCGCAAATTATCATATTGAGGAACAGACGTATTGTTTGAAGTAGTTATGTTAAGACATATATTCTTTCTTGAACCGTCATTTACTCTAAAACCGGAAGGGCAGGAAGCATTGGTCGTATATACATAAGTATTTACTTTATCCATAGAACAATCAACATCCCTTGTATTTAATTTATCAGCCATTGCGCTGCAAAAAAACTCCAAACGCTCTTTCTTTTTAGCATCGGTAGAACCAAAAATAAAGTTCGTGGATTCAAGCGTACCGTTTGCCAAATCGTAGGGTGAACCGGCGGTAACGGCTTCAACCGTACGAAAAAAAGTATTATACGCTTTTCTTGCCTTGTATTCTTCAACGGGCGGAGTGGCATTTAAAAGCGTCGGAAGCAATATCATGCTTATTGTACCTATAACAACCAATGATGTTATAACTTCTGCAAGAGTAAACGCTTTTAATTTTAAGAATGACATATTATTATATACTCCGTTAAGATTAATCATAGCCGTTTTTCCAATTTGCCCTTATATCCACATCAGTTATTTTAATGCCCGGAATTACCATACCTTGTTTATTGATACCTAATGCATACATATTACTTTTTGAAGTATGATTTGCGGTATCTATGCATATAACATTAAAGAAAGCAGGATAGTGTTTTGCAAAATATGTGGTGTGGGTAAGGTAATAATCAGTTTCTTGCCCGTAAATACCGTTATGAGAAAAATTGGTCAATTGAAGCGATATCAAAGTGTTATTGATAGTTTTAATATTGTAATCATCTTTTGTTGAATTGTCATAAAAATTGTCACATGACTTATCAAACGCATCCTGTATATAAGTAGTAGCCATATAAACACCGGGGTAATCAAAAGTGCGATATGGTTTTTTTATACAAATCGGATTTCTGGAACTGCCGCCGCCATTATCTTCAACGGTAAAACCGGAACCGTCGGGACATGCAATGTAACCGTTAGTTTTGTAATAGTCAGGTATTGTGATATACGAGTTAACTTTATCCATGGTACAATCCACATCTTTTGCATTTAAGACGTTTGCAAGATTTGTACAGAAAAAACGCATTCTGTTATTTGAACTCGCTTGACTTGTACCGCCAATAAAGTAAGTTGCATCCAAATTTCCGTCATTTACGTCATAAGGACCTGAATTTATCATTATATCAATTGCTTTTTCAATGTCGGCATAGGTTTTTGCCGCCTTAACCTCCGGAAGTGCATAACTATCGACAGCCGTAATCAAAGTCGGCATAACCAAAGCAACAACGACTGATATCACCGTTACCGCAATCATAAGTTCTGCAAGAGTAAATGACTTTTTATGCATAATATTTTCTTTTAATCACCTTCATAAATGCTTGAATCTATATATTCTTTTACTTTTTTTCCTTGAATTATCTTACCGTCTTTCCTGACGGCAAGACCAAAATAATGTTCGCCGTAATCAACTGCGCCGTACGAACGAGGCTCGACGCATATAATCGCATACTCTGCCGGTTGCTTTACCCCATTAATCGTAATTGTACCGGTAAAAGAAAAATTGGTTCTCGAAACACCCAACCACATATTTCTTACGAGAATATCATTTACGCCGTCATTATTTCTGCAAATATAATCTATTATATTTTCCATTTTATCGTAATCGGGAACTACCTTACCCGAAACTTCCTTTGTTGTTAAAACCAAAGGATAACGACTATACTTGTCATAAGACGGGTCCATGGCAAAAGCGGAGCCGTCGGGACATACATGTCGCCATGGTTGATTGTCGCTATCCGCAAAGGGGGTGCCGTCCATGCATGTATTTTGAAGCGTAACTCCGTCAACCGTAACCGAGCTTCTGGTTAAGTTTCCAAGCTCACGTGCGGGACCACCGTCCTCATCCTGATAACAATCATCAAAGGAAGCATTTAAGACTCGAGCCAAATTTGCACAAAAAAGACCCACCCTTGCTTTAGCATAAGCCTCATCATTACTTCCTTCAGGAATGATATTGGCAGCTTCAAAAGTTCCGAATTCATCATAAGGCGGACTGTTTAGTAAAGCTTCAATTCCCTTTGCTACCGAGTAATACGCATGCCTTACCCTCATTTTAGATGTCGATGCGTTTTGTATATGGAACATGGGAACCATTGCAACGGACAATATTCCGATAAGCGTAAATGTAATTATTACTTCTGTTAAAGTGAATGATTTTTTATACATATAGATAATTATAATACTTTTTTACACTCATTTCAATTTGTTAAGGATAATATTCCAAAATACTTTTTTCATCCCTCAAAAGTTCCAGTTCTTTTGTTTTTCTTGAATAAAACTCTTGCTTAAACTTGCTTAAACTTTCATTTGTCATTTGAATTGTCTTTTTTTGTTCTCTTTTCGGACGAACTTCAGCACGTCGGATTAACTTTTTGGGAGGAGCAGGGACGGTTTGAACGGTTTTTTCGTCATTTTTATCCGTTTCATCGTTATTTTTTTCCTCCTGCGCAAAAGCACACGTCACAAAAACACTTAATATTAAAAATAAAATAAATCGTTTCATAATCCTATTATTAACTATTTTGTAAATAAGTGTAATATATAAAAAGATTGTTACAATTCTCAAAAAAGGTAATTAATACACTAATTTAGCAAAAAAATTTTTATTTATGTTTTGTATATAAGGCAGTTAATAAATTGCAACGCATTAAAATGGTGTTATAATTTATGCAAACGAGGTTAGTTAAATAATAAAGGAGCTTGAATGGTTGATAATCGTTCGGCAGGTTTCTTTGGCGTCGGTGGTGCGTTTAATTTCAAATCGGGCGACGCTTCGGGTATGGCTAATGCCATGACGGATGAAAAAATGGGTCAGGGCGGAGAATACTTTGCACAAGAGGAAACCGAAGAAAACCAAAAATTAAATTCTAACGAATTTGTGGACAGATCTGCACAATTGACAGGCTCATTAGACTCGCTTGCCGTTTTAAACGCTGCCAATATTTCAAGAATTAAACAACAATTAAACGGTAAGCAAGACAAAAAGAAAAAAAATGTAAAGAAAATCAGCAAAAAAAATCTTGCACATCTTGTTGATGACTTTGAAAAGGATTAAAATAATAATATGCAAATTAATCTTTTTAAAACAAAAACAAACAATATAACGGGATTTACGTTGGCAGAAGCCATGATAACTCTTGTTATGCTTGGAGTTTTGGCAGCTTTAACAACGCCGATTTTCTTGCATGGATCAGATCATAAACGTTTTGAAATTTTGGCTTCAAAAGCGCTACAGGCAGTAAATCATTCGATAGCCGTCAATATTACAAACGCAAAAGGCACAACATTTAGAACCAATGATTTATGCAATTATTTAGTGGACAACATGCCTGCAACCGTTGCATGCCAGACGTATACAAATCGACCGAAACTTAACATGTATACGGATTCAAGCGAACCTCAAATTCGTCAGGACATGAATTTTAATTACATTGAAACAAACGAACAAATTCAATACTTTTTCCCGACAAGCTCAACTTCATTAACAAGCGTATTTGAAAATATTAAATTATACCCAAAATACGGTTCAACAAAGGGTTCTGCCGATTTAACGGAATTAAAATATTCTAATTGCGGCTCAAAAGCCTCGGGTGCCAGAACAGATGCAAATATAAGAAATGTTCTTCCATGCGTAATTTTGGTTGACGTTAACGGAGATAAAGGGCCAAACATGATGTCAACAAACGGCAAAGGCGATAAAGACATTGTTCGTGACATGTTTTTTATAATCGTAACCGAAAAAGAAGCGTATCCCTACGGTTCAGCCGTTCAAAAAGCGCTATACGGTGAAAAATAGTCTATGCAAATTCTTATCGTCAGCAACACAATAATATCAAAAAAGCTTTCTGAGTATCTTGCATTAAACAAAAACGATATCGTTTTTTCAACAGCCGATAAAAATGAATATGATAATTTTGTTTCGGTTCATTTAACGTCAATAAAAGAAATAGAAGATTTTATTTCCGCAAATGACGTAAGTTTGGGCATATTTTTTAACGATACTGTAAAAAATTTACGGGATGACTTTTTAAACAGGTCGGAATGTCCGATATTATTCTTTTCTAACGGCGCAGATTTTTCGCTCGCACAAATTAAAAAATTCATCTACAAAAATAAAATAAAAACACCAAAGTTCGGAGTTTTTGAAAAAACTGCTCCCGCACTTGAATATGTTCAAAATTCGACATGCCCCGTTATAATTTCATCAGACACCGATTATGACAAGCAGGGATTTTTTATTGCAGATACAAAAGACAAAGCAAAAGACAAGATTGAAAAGTTATTTGAAGCGGGCAACAGAAAAATTCTTCTTCAAGACTACATTGAAGGAATCGACTATAACAAATATTTGATTTCGGACGGGGTGAATATTTTTGATTTCTTTGAAACAATATCGTACTTTGACGAATTTTCGCTAAACGATACAAATTTTATTAAAGACGACATCAAATCAAAAATTAAAAATGAATTCATGCCTGACATTCTTAATTCGTTTTTGGAAAACAATTTTGAATTTCAGGGAATTATAGGATTAAAGTTTTTAATATCGACAAAAGATGAAATTTATCTTAACAGAATTGAAAATTTTGTATCCGAATCGGATTTTGAAATATTAAAAAATACGCTTGATGTCGACTTAAAGAATTTATTAATAGATATAACGAGCGAAAATCTGTCACAAGATAAAATTATTTTTAACGATAAAAACTCAATCGGCGCAAATATTCAAGGCGAGTATACGGGAGTTTGCGCTAATACTTTAAATAGAGCAATTGAACTTATCGAAATTGAAGGATTTAACAAAAAGAGTCTTGACGAAGGTCTGAAATTATGGAAAAGATAGAAAAAAAGACGAATTTAGCACAAAAAATCATATTAAAATTAATTTCAATTTATCGCTTTTTTTCAAAATTCACTCCCCCCGTTTGCCGTTTTCAGCCGACATGTTCAAAATACACATACGATGCAATAAAAAAATACGGAGTATTAAAGGGCGGATTTTTAGGAATTAAAAGAATATTAAAATGCCACCCGTTCCATGAAGGCGGGTACGACCCCGTACCATAAAATTTATACAAAACAAACGGCGCTTTCCTTTTTGAAAAACGCCGTTTAAAGTTTTAAAAATTATGCAGGTTTTAAATAATATCAAAACCCGTATATTTTCTTAGAACTTCAGGAACGATAACATGCCCGTCTTTTGTTTGGAAATTTTCGACAATAGCCGCCCATGTTCTACCGACCGCTAAACCCGAGCCGTTTAGGGTATGAACGTATTCAACTTTTCCGGTTTGCTTTGAGCGGTATTTAATATTTGCTCTTCTTGCCTGAAAATCACCGAAGTTTGAGCAGCTTGAAATTTCCTTATAGTTATTATATGAAGGCATCCAAACTTCAAGGTCAAAACATTTTTTTGCGCTAAAACCTAAATCACCGGTACAAAGCATAACTCGTCTGTAAGGAAGTCCTAAAAGTTCAAGTATTCTTTCCGCATTTCTTGTTAACTTTTCATGTTCTTCAACGCTTGTTTCGGGGGTTGTAAGCTTCACAAGTTCAACCTTATTAAATTGGTGCTGACGAATAAGCCCCCTTGTGTCTTTTCCCGCAGAACCCGCTTCTCGTCTGAAACAAGGAGTATATGCAGTCATATATTTCGGAAGTTCATCTTCCGATAAAATTTCATTATTATAGATATTTGTAACGGGAACTTCCGCAGTAGGAATTAAATATAAATCCTCGTCAACACATTTAAACATATCTTCTTTAAATTTCGGCAATTGTCCCGTTCCCGTCATAGCGGTCGAATTAACCAAAACCGGCGGAAAAATTTCTTCATACCCATGGATTTCGGTATGCGTATCGAGGAAAAAGTTAATAATAGCCCTTTCAAGTCTTGAACCCTTCCCTCTGTATAAAGTAAACCTTGTATGAGCAAGTTTTACGCCTCTTTCAAAATCAAGAAGATTTAACTCTGTTGCTAAATCCCAATGAGGTTTAAGCTCAAAATCCGCTTTAGTAGGTTCGCCCCAAACTTTTAAAACCGGGTTTTGAGAATCGTCAACACCCGTCGGAACATCTTCAAAAGGAGTGTTCGGAATATTTAAAAGAAGATCTTTTTGAAGGTTATCAAGCTCGGTTTGTTTTTCTTCCAATTCTTTTACTTTGTCGCCCATGGCCTTAACTTCGGATTGAATTTCATCGGTATTTTTACCTTCTTTTTTTAACTTTCCGATTTCATTCGACAAATTTTTTCTTTTTTGCCTTAATTCATCCGCTTCAAATTGGATTTTTCTTCTTTGTGAATCAATTTCGATAACTTTATCTATTGATAAATCCTTGTTTCTTCTTTTTAAAAGCTCGTTAACTTTCTCGGGATTTTCACGAATTACCTTAATGTCAAGCATTTTGTTCTTCCTTAATTTTTTCTATATAACTTTTCAATTCTTTAATTTGTTTGGGTTTCAAAAGTTTTGTTTCACCACGTTTCAAGCCTATCACATCAACGGTTGCATGTCTAATTCTTTTTAAAGAAACAACTCTATGTCCCAAATATTCAAACATTCTTCTTATTTGCCTGTTCAAACCTTGATATAAGGTTATCTCAAGAACCGTTTCTCTTTGGTTACCCTCAATTATCCTGCCGTCACAGTATGCAATTTTGCCTTTTTCAATCTCCACGCCTTTTGCCAAAGTTTCAAGCTCGGAGTATGTAATTTTACAATCGACTTTAACCTTGTATACTTTTTGAACCTTAATCGAAGGATGAGTCAATTCATGGATTAAATCACCGTCGTTTGTTAAAATAATAAGACCGGACGAATCTTTATCCAATCTTCCGACAGGTTTTAAATTTTGGAGTTCCTTGGGAAGATAATCGTAAATTGTTTTTCTTCCTTTTTCATCGGATTTTGTCGTAATACAACCTGTGGGCTTATAAAATCTGTAATAATCGTATTTCTTAACGTTCACAACTTTATTGTCAACGGTTACGACATCTTTGGTTCTTATTTCAAACCCTATTGTCGTAATTACTTTTCCGTTTACTTTTACTCTGCCCGATAATACAAGCTCATCGGCTTTTCTTCGTGATGTTATACCAGATTGTGCAATAAATTTATTAATTCTCATATAAAAATTCTACCATAAGAAATTAAGATTGTATTAACTCAACTTTATCCCATGGTACAATAAAACTATTCGGAGTTTAAAAAAAAGGGGGGAAATATGATACCGATTATTGATTCAAAAAGACAATATGCAACGATTAAAGATAAAGCAGAGAGTGCGGTTTTAGAAGTTATGCGCTCCGGAAAATATATTTTGAGCGAAAATAACAAAAAATTTGAAGAAGAAATTTCAAAATATTTAAACGTATCCCATGCCGTTTGTTTAAATTCGGGAACGGACGCTTTACACTTAGCGCTCAGAGCTTTAAACATAGGAAAAGGGGATGAAGTTATTACCGTTGCGTTTACTTTTGTCGCAACAACCGAATCCATTGAAATTGTGGGTGCAACACCTGTTTTTGTCGACATTGACGAAAAAACTTTCAATATGGACGTAAACAAAATTGAAGAAAAAATTACTCCGAAAACAAAAGCGATATTACCGGTACATTTATACGGTCAACCCTGTGATATGGATAAAATCATGCAAATTGCAAAAAAACATAATTTATATGTAATTGAAGATTGTTGTCAGGCAATAGGTGCCGAATATAAAGGTCAAAAAGTAGGTACGTTCGGAGATATCGGATGTTACAGTTTTTATCCTACAAAAAACTTGGGAACTATGGGGGATGGCGGACTTGCCATTACTAATAACGAGGAGCTTAAAAACAGAATTATTGCTCTTAGAAACCATGGAGGCGCTATCAGATACCATCATGACGAAATCGGCGTAAATTCAAGGCTTGACGAAATTCAAGCGGCAATTTTGAGAGTAAAACTTCCTTATATTGATGAATGGAACAAACAAAGAAGAGCTCATGCGGCTTTATATAACGAACTTTTTAAAGATTGCGATTTAGTTGAAACACCGACGGAACTTGACGATACATATTGCGTTTATCACCAATATACAATTAAAGTTCAAAACAGGGATGAAGTACATAAATTACTTCAAGAAAAAGGAATAGGCGCCATGATTTATTATCCTATCCCGTTGCACCTTCAAAAAGTCCATGCGCATTTAGGATTAAAAGAAGGATATTTGCCCGTAACGGAAAAAAACACAAAACTCGTGTTGTCGCTTCCAATGTTTGCCGAAATTACCGAAGAAGAACAAAAAACCGTTGCAAAAACGGTTATTGAATGCGTTAAGCAAACAATGGCGCTCGGTGTATAATTTTTATAAAAATTAATAAAACCGCCTAAAATCAACATAAGGCGGTTTTTATTCTGATTTTTTCTGATAAAATTGTATAAGTGAGGTGTAAGTTATGAAAAAATTATCATTATTGTTTCTTATCGCTTTCGGTTTTTCGGTAAATCCCACGTTTGCCGAATGGATTGATTTAGGTAACGGGTTTTATTACGAAAGCATTACAAAAGACGGCGAATACATAAATTATAAGTACAAAATTTCCGATTTAACCTACATTAACAATATTTTAAATCAAACAAAAGATGCTTCTAAAATAAGCCCGATTGACGTAAGTTACGTTATCAGCAATACCTCGTATAATTGCTCGGATTATTCAACCAAAATTTTATCCATGGAATTTTATAATCGCTCAAACAAACGCATTTATACGCATAAGGATGACCAATGGCGCAAAATGGATGAAAACAACGAAGAAACGGTAAAATATCTTTGCAAGAATATTGATATATTGCAACAAAAATAAAATTATTGTATTCTTCTTTTATGGAAAATAAAAGACCGGAATGGACAAGTTATCTGAGTTTTATATTTGCGACGGTAGGTTCTGCCGTAGGCTTAGGTAATATTTGGCGCTTTCCGTACATTATGGGTGAAAACGGCGGAGCGGTTTTTCTTATTGTATATCTCGTGATGATATCTTTGGTTTGCGCAGTACCCTTGTGTATGGAACTTGCGATGGGAAAAATTTATAAATCATGTCCTATTTCGGTATATGAAAAAATTAATCCGAAATTTAAACCGCTCGGATATTTATGTTTTATAACACCGATTTTAATACAAGCCTTTTACTATGTGGTCGGCGGATGGATTTTAAATTATTTGTGGATTTTCATAACAAATTCATCGGTTAATGATTTTTCCGCATACTTTCAAACATTAAGTGCAAATCCGTTTTTATCTTATTTGTTTACGCTACTTTTTCTTATAATGGCGGCGATTTTTCCTTATTTTGGAATTAATAAGGGGATAGAAAAAGCAAATAACATAATTATGCCGTTATTCGGAATAATGCTCATAGCGCTTGTTATATGCGCACTTAATTTATCGGGAGCAAAAGAGGGATTATTATTTATGTTTCATCCCGATTTTACGAAATTAACACCGAAAATGTTTCTTGCGGCACTGGGACAAGCCTTATTTACTTTAAGTATCGGTATGGGGATTATGATTACATACGGAAGCTACTTAAAAAAGGATGTGGATGTTAAAAAATCAGCCTACACTTTAATATTTTTTGACACTTTGGTTGCAGTACTTGCAGGCATGATTATTTTCCCGATAGTATTTTCAACGGGAATTGAGCCGACATCCGGCGCAAAACTTGTTTTTATTTCGCTTCCGCAAATTTTTTCAATGCTTCCTTTCTCGTCATTTTTTGCGGTAGTGTTTTTCTTTCTTTTATTTTTTGCGGCAATAACTTCGGGTATAAGCCTGTTTGAAACTTCCGTATCGTGCTTTGTCGATTATTACAAGTTCAAACGTAATAAGGCATCTGTTTTAACTTTTTTAATAATAGCGCTTTTATCGCTTCCCGCTTCATTATCATTCGGATTGCTTTCGGATTTTAAAATATTCGATAAAACATATTTTGATTTTCTCGATTATATAACATCAAATATGTTTATGCCTTTTGGAACTTTAATGGTTTGCATTATTGCGGGATATTTTGCAAAAAACGTGGCAGACGAAGCATTTTCAAACTCAAAATACGGAAGATTTTTAACTTTTCTTTTAAAATATGTCATCCCCTTAATTTTTATATATGTTTTAATTACGGGGCTTAATTAAACATAAAAATATGCTAAAATGATAATATGGCATCAGCAAAAGAGAAACTTGTAGAAACAAAAATTCTGGAACGTATTTCAAAATACGAATCCTGCACAAAACTTGTTAATTTCCTTTTAAACGACGAAGAACTTAACGAAATGCAGGATTATGCAAATACCGTTTCGATTAAACGACTGGGGTTTAATGACCATGGCCCCGTTCACATGAGGCAGGTTGCAAAAAATGCGATAAAAATGCTTCAAATTTTAAATACGGCAGGCATTAAAACCTCCCTTGAAGCAGAAGAAATCGGAACATTTGAGGATAGTTTGTGCGCTGTTTTTATGGCAGGGATTGCGCATGACCTCGGTATGATGGCGGGCAGACAAGCTCATGAACAAATGTCCGTTATATTTGCAGCTCCCATTATAGAAAGAGCATTAATGCATACATTTCCGGATGACATAAAAAAAAGAGTCATCATTAAAGCTTTAACGATGGAATCCATTGTAGGACATATGACACAAAAGAAAATTCATTCTCTGGAAGCGGGAATAATTCTTATAGCTGACGGGTGCGACATGACAAAAGGCAGGGCAAGAATACCTCTTGCAATGCATAATTCCCCGAGAGTAGGCGACATACATATTTATTCTGCAAATGCAATTAAAAGAGTTTCAATTTGTACAGGATTAAATAAGCCGATTAGAATTGACGTTAAAATGGGTTCGGAAGTAGGATTTTTCCAAATCGAAGAAGTACTGCTTCCAAAAGTCAATTCTTCTCCCGCAAAACAATATGTGGAGGTTTATGCGGGAGTAGAAGGCGAAGAGTCAAAATGTTATTTATAAACAAATTAAAGACAAAATAACGTTACTTAAAAATATTCGGTAAAAAATTTTACTTGAACGCTGTGACAATTTTTTTATTTCAGGTTTTTTATACGGAAGCATTTTAATTTTAGCCTCATGAAAATATTATCTGTTAATAGCGCCTTTTTTTATTCAAAGGACACAAGAAATAAAAAATAAACTTCAAAGGTGAAACAAAAGAAGATATAACTCTTTACCGCCCAATCGGGGAGAAGGAATATCAAAAATTGCTAAACGGGCTTGAAATCGAGAGCTCGGGGTACGCAACGTCCGATGAAAGAGGGTGGTGCGCAATAGATTGCAAGAGCGGTTTTGTAAACGACAGAAATTCACCCGCATATTTTATTGAATTTGAAAAAGGAGTTTTCCCTATCGAGGACAGACGTTCATCAACAATTGATGCGAGATACGGAATATCGAAATACAGTCTGAAAGACATAAAAACAATAAGAAAAGGCATAAATTCAAGAGGAGAAATTGTTTATTCAAAAAATCAAAAAGAAAAAGACATAAAAGAGAAAAAAAGAATCGGCTATTTAAAAAGCAGGATGAGAAAATTAAATAAAGATAATGAAAGGGCACATATTTAGGATGAAATAGTTTCGTTCGGAGGAGAATTTCCAAACCTCACAGGTGAAATGCTGCCGTATGTTTCAATAGATTCCAAAGGAGATATAAACGGACTGATTGAATTGATTAATTCGGCAAATAAAGAAGAACACCTTGCTTTTTTGGAGAGGACAAAAGCGAAGCGATTGTATCCCGACGGGTGTTGCCATAAATAATAAAAATAAAAAATAAAAAAAGAACCGAAAATATACAGGTTCTTTTTATGGCGCGCCCGGAGGGATTCGAACCCCCGACCTTTTGGTTCGTAGCCAAACACTCTATCCGGCTGAGCTACGGGCGCAATATTAAATTTTCAAACCGTTAGCCGAACGGCAACAAATTTATTCTACTCAAAAAAGCAAAATAATCAACTATATTCTTTTTTGTTCTTTTAAAATTGCTTCCGTTCTCGCAACGATTGATTGCCAGAAATTAGCTTCATGAATTTTTCCTGCTTGAGTCGCAATTTCTGCTGCAAGTTTTTTGTAATTGAGATCGTTTGGTTCAATTTCGATTGCTTCTTTGATATACAACATGGCTTCATCATAAAAACCAAGGCCCAAATTCGCCTTTGCGCCTTGCGCATAATATTTGGCAGGAATAGGATATAATTCAAGAGCCGTTTCAATTAAAGAAGCAGCCTTTTTAAAATCTCCTTGTTGATTTAAAATTAAGCCTTTAAAGTAATACGCCTCAGCGTTATTTTTGTCGTACTTCAATAATTCATCAAGGAAAGATATAGCCTTATCGTACTCTTTTTTTCTGTAATATATTCGTGCCGCACTGTTTAAGAAACTCGTAACGGTACCTTTTGAAGAATATTTTTTTATACATTCTTCGGCTCTGTCATACGCTTCCATATCAATCAATAAATCAACATATTCGCAAGCCGTATGCAAAGAATCGGGGTAGTGTTCAAGGTGCTTTTCGTAAAATTCGCATGCTTTTGAATTCAATCTTAATTCCTTATAAATTGCACCCAAAGTATTCAACAAAGTCAAGTCATCTTGAACTTGAGGAATATGTGCATACATTTTTTCGAGAGTTTCCTTTGCGTCGATTAAATTACCCTTTCTAAAAGCTATAAGCGCTTTTAAAATATCGGCTTGGGTTCTTACGGGAGAATTTTTCTCAATTAAAGATAAGTTAAACAAAGCATTGTCGTAATCTTTTTGTTTTTCAAAAACCCATGCAAGAAGAAGATATCTTTTATCAATCATGGCCTTATCTTCATTTTTTTCTATGCAGAGAGTAATGGAGCTTTTAATCGTGACAATTGCCTCATCAAACCAATTGACTTCCATATAAGTTTTTGCAAGCTCGTAATAAAATTCCTGAACAGCACTGTTGCTTGTTTTAATTGCAAGATGAAGATTGTCGATTGCTCTGAAAAATTCTTTTCTTGAAATTTGAATCAGTGCCTTGTAATAATAAGAAAGAGGATCTTTCTTTAAACTTAAAACTTCGTCGAATAATTCTTCGGCTTCCGTATACTTGCCTTCTTCATAATAAATCATGGCGAGATCAAACTTAGCTTCAACGAAAATCGGAGAAATATCAATGATTTTTTCCAAAATTTCTTTTTTATTTTCCCTGTCAATCAAGGAAATAATATACAAAATATTAGGGTCGTTTTTAAGAGACTCGTCCAATTTTTTATATTTTGCAAGTATCTCGTCAACTTTTGCAAGTTTTAACATAACGGAAAACAAGCGGACAAAATCTAAAGGTTTTTTGGAATCTTTACAAATTTTTTCCGCAAGTTGATATGCCTTATCAAATTCATTAAGTTTGTAGTGAATTTCATAAAGTTTATCTCTGCTGTGTTCATGCCTCGGTTCAAGCTCAAGAACATATTCATATTGCTCAATGGCACGTTCATAATTTTTTAAAAGAACATGCAAATCGCCGATTTGAGAAACAACTTCAACAACGGTTTTTTTATCGCTCTCATCGGATAAAACTTTATAAAGCACCTCAATTGCTTCTTTGTAGAGTTTTTGATTTTTCAGTTCAAATGACTGTTTGATATATTTTAAATAATCGTGTTTTTCTTCCATGATATTTAATATTATATAACATATTTTGACTAATTGCAAAAAAAGAAAAATTATACTAACATAAATACAACATACAAATTATATGAGTTAGGGCAAAAAATTGATAGTAACGGACAGCAACACAATAAATAAGACATTCAGAAAACCGAAATTGACGAGGCAGACTGCAGGAACATTTAACCTTGCGGCGTTTGCGCTTCCGGTTATTTATAACGTATGTTACAAAAGATATTGTCTTGCCGCAGCTTTTTTGCTTTTTACGGCAATTCCGCACCTGAACAGATATATGGCATCAAATTTTTACCTGTTCATCGTAATAACGGTGAGCTTTGCAAGTTTGTTTCTTGCGATTTGGTCGGGAGTAACGGGAAACGTTGCTGCGTATGAAGCTAAAAATTACGAAAACGAAAAAAACTTTATAAAAGTTCAGTCTTTATGGTTCCCCATTACGATTATCGCTCTTTTAATACATCTTTTTATTTTACCTGCACAATTTGCGGGACATATAAATGAATATAAAATGATTAAAATAGCAGAAGCACAGCATACTTTACAAACCGCAATGAATAAAGCAATCGAAAACGGCGATATTTTGGGCCAAACAATGCTCAGACGAGAAGCGCCTCAATATTTTGCAAAATACATGGACGGTGAATTTGATAACAATATTAAAATTGAAGCACCCGACGGCAATACATATTTTATAAAAGGTCAAATTTATGATTGCGGTAAAATTGCCGACAATGTTCATCATGAACTTAAAACTTCATGCGGATACGCAAAGTTTGATTTGAACGGCGAAAAAGGTCCGAATTTTCCTTCGGAATTATATGATTTGCATGAATTTAAAAACATGCTGAATAGAATTTTAAACCACAGAATAATGGGGGATATCTACACGTTTTATATATATGAAGACGGCGTGGTTGCCGCAGAAAATTCAATTGAGCAGTACGCTCTGAAGAGATTTGAAAGGAGACATTAAATTGTTTGTTAAACTTAAACAGGAATTAAAAGAATTTGGCGAATTCGCCGCAAAAGGCAATGTAGTTGATATGGCGGTAGGTATAATTATCGGTGCAAGCTTTTCTACAATTGTAAATACGCTTGTAAATGACGTAATCATGCCTCCTATCGGTTTTGTTTTAGGAAAAGTCGATTTTTCAAATCTATATTTAGTTATTCCAAAAAGCAACGTAAGCCTTGAAACAATATTCATGCCAAGCTATGCAACAATGGAAGCGGCTCAACAGGCAGGAGAAGTCGTTGTAGGATACGGTAAATTTATTAATTCGGTTATATCTTTCTTAATAGTTGCTTTCGCAGTGTTTTTGCTTGTCAAGGGCATAAATAAAATTAAGATTGTTAATAAAGCAGAAGAAGATGCGCAAGAGGCAAAAGAGCCGACAACAAAGGCATGCCCGAGATGTACGACAGAAATCCCGATAAATGCAACAAAATGCCCCCATTGCACTGCAGATATTTAGTATTATAATAATAAAAGAAGAGCCGATGTAGCTCAGTTGGTAGAGCAATCGATTCGTAATCGATAGGTCGTGCGTTCAAGTCGCATCATCGGCATATTCTTTTTAAAGCTTTCCCTTTTACGGCGACTTGGCAGGAGCGGTTTATTTATTTTTATTATTAAATATTTAATTATTATTTCGCTCCTTAACGCAGTATAAATTAACGAAATTCTATCGAAAATTCCGCCCCGTCATTTAAAAGAACGGCAAATATTGTCAGCATGCCAAAAAATTCCTCGATTTTAGAATTAAAAACAAATACATGCTCTAAAACAAACTTTCTGTCTTGAGTTTGAACAAATAACGGAGAAGGGATTTTTTCAACGGAAACAAATTGTCCGATAGGTACGTATTTATTTAACTTTTTGGAATATATGTTGAAATCGGGGCTAAAAACAGGTGTTTCCGTACTTTTCAAAAATATATTTTTCTTTATATCATTCTCGTAATAATTTGCGATAACCTTACCTGAATAAAAAGTCATGACATAATCAATAATTTCATCTGTCGTAATACCGCATTTCAATAAAGATTGGTAATCAAATTTCAAAACATTTGAAAATTTATGTAAATTATTAAAAGAAATTCTTTTGGATAGGACAGAAGAAATTTTATTTAAAATACGAAAATCGGTTTCATTCATTAATTGATAATCGGAAATAAAAATTTTTAACCTTATAAAATTATCCGATGAAAAATAATAATCGAAGTTTGTTTTATCAAGCAATTTTACAAGTTTGTTTTTATCCGCTCCGCCGTTAAAATAAGCGCAAATAACGTTTCTTTTTTCGTTTAAATCGGGTTTAATCGGACAAAATCCGACAAATAAGAAAGGCTCGAAACGATTTGATTGAAAAAAAGTTTGAATTTTTTTAAGAAAAATGCCAAAATCTCCGTCATGGTTTACAAAATATAATATTTCGCCGTTTTTGACTTTTTCAAAATTTAAAGATGGTATAAGGTTATTTTTTACAAAATCGGTTTTAAAAAGAAGGGTTAAAAAACCGTCCCTTTCGATATGCCCTTCAAAATTTTCAACCGTTACATCATTTAAAGAAAAAAATTCAAAAAGCGGGAAAATCGAATTTTTAACTTTTAAGCCGATTTTTTTAATATCGTCATACTCGGGCAAAATAAAAAAAGGGGCATTGTTTGAATTATTCATATATAATCCCGAAAACTTCGGCAAATCAAGATTGAATTCAAAAAGGGGTTTTTTAATATTATAAAAAAAATTTTCATCAATTTTTATTTGAACGGCTTCCTGCAATTCTCCGTAAATTTTACTTTTTTTCTTCCTGAAAAATCCTTCGTTTTGAAATGATTTTAAATTTTTAAAAAGATGAGCGTAATCATTAACCTTGGATATTACAAAAAAATTATATTTGTATTTTGTAAAATAATTATCATCCATAAAATACGGCGCATTAGGCATGTAAAATTTAATAACATCTAAACAATCGTAACACTTGACAAAAACTACGGCCTTAGAGTCGTACGAGAGGGTATAAACGTCTTTTATCTTTTTTGATTGAAGCAAATTATATTCAAACTCGGAAATAAAAGAATTATAAATATCAAAAGAAGAAAGTCCTCCAAAATTAAAAATGATTTTATAAAAAGAAGGTTTTGGAATAAAAAATATTAAAAAAATTAAAACAGCCGGTAAAATTCTAATCATATTTCACTTTTTGATTATCCTTTAAGGTAAAATCCGGATTTAAAACAATAAATTCACCTTCCTCTACGCCCTTTAGAACAAAAATTTTATCGTCAAGAATTTTAAAATCAATTTTTCTTAAAATAACGGATGATGTATTTTTATTCAGAATAAAAACATGCGGAGAATTATCAAAATAAATAATTGATTTTTTGGGGAGAATTATTACACCGTTTAAATTATCGGCAAAAGTAACGTTAATATTCATACCGTCAAGCAAAGCTTCATCGTCTTGAATTGAAACCGTAACTCTGTATCCGCCCTCATCAATACCGGTATTAAGGGTTGATTTAACAATGCCGTTAAATGTCTTGTTCGGAAAAATTGAAGTTTTAACCGAAACAGGTTCATTTAATTTTATCGAATTTATAAAACCGTCGGGGACAAAAACCCTTCCTTCAAGCATTTTATTGCCTTGATAGAGAATAACTTTTTCGCCTTGATATACAAAATTGCTTTCATCTTTGTAAATTCTTAAAACTCTGCCGTCATACGGCGCAAAAATTTTTGCAAAAAAAGCTTTCTTTTTTGCGGAATTAAGTTCTTCTGCCGCAATTTTAATTTGATTTTCTCCCGATTTTAATTCGGTTTGAGAATTTTCATATTCGTTAAAAGAAATTCCGCCCGCCTCGTAGAGCTTTTTTACCCTCTCCGCATAACTTTTTAAGCGTTTTAATCTAATGTTTGCATCTTTTATTTTTATATCGGCTCGATTGATTTCATACTTATAATCATCATCGTCAAGATAAGCAAGAAGCTGACCTTTTTTGACTCGTTCGCCTTCATTTATCAAAATATCCTTAATATGCCCCGATATTCCGAAAGACAAATCAACATCTAGCCCCCTGTCAATAAAACCGTAATAAGTTCTGTTTAAGGTTATATTCTTTTTATTGATTTGTTCATAATAAACGTAGGGGATGCCGTTGTTTTCGGAACAGCCGGAAAGCAAAACAAGTAAAACAAAAGGAATAATTTTTTTCATTAGAAAATTATCAATGATAAATAAAATTAAACATTAAACACTATGACTAAAACTAAAGAGTAATTTAAAAAATGTTAATTTATTTTAAAGACGAAAAAAATCTGATAATATAATATCTTGAGGAGTAAAAATATGTTCGGATTAACTTTTTTTAACAAAAATTATGCAAATCTTTTTATGGGACAGCTTTTAGCGCATATATCCGATGCGATTGTACAAATTTTAATTATCGCAACGGTAATGACAAATGTTGAGAAACCGGGAAGCACAATTGCGCTTATGCTCTTCTGTTTTGTGTTACCCTCACTTATAATAAGCCCGTTTGCAGGTAGCTTGACGGATAAAATTTCAAGAAAAAAAATCATGTCACTGAGTGCGGCTTATAAGGGATTGGTTTTAACAGCGGCTTTACTTGCTTATACATTTTTATATAAAGGAAATGCGACACCGGAATTAATTAAGGTTTCGGGGGCATTAATAAGCATATTGACCGGGGTAGGAACCGCTTTTATATATCCTGCCAAAATGTCAACCGTCCCGAATATTGTAAGCGGAAAATATTTAAAGCCTGCAAACGCCCTCATATCAGGAACGGGAACTTGGGCATTAACTTTTGGCGCATACATAATAACAATAATAATTCCGATTTTGGGAGAATTAAATTTATATAAAGCAGCATGCGGAATTTATTTTCTGTCCGCTTTGTTTTTTATGGGCATAAATTCCGATAATACGCAATTTTCAAAAGAATGCAATGCCGGCGTACTCGAAGATTTTAAAAAGACCGTAAACTTTTTAAATAATCACAAAAAAGCATACGATATGATTATTCTTGCCGTTATATTATCCTTGATTTCGGCAATGTTTTATAATGCAATGAATGCTCTTGCGACAGATACTTATAACGTAAGCGTGCAAAGCCTTGCCGTTTTAAAATGTAAATTAGGAGCAGGCACCGGCATAGGGCTCATTCTTATGTTTTTGTTCGGAAAGAAATTCAAAACGAATAATACCCTTGTATGTTCGTTTTTGGGACTGTTTTTATTCTTATTTACGGCGTCTGTTTGCAACACGTTTAACAAAGCGTACTTTTGGCTTTACGGCATAGGAATTTTTGCATCGCTGTTAAAAATTACGATGGATACGATTTTGCAAAAAGCATCTCCCGATTTTATAAGAGGCAAAATTTTTGCTTTTGCTTCAATGCTTGAAACCTTTGTAACACTTATAGGAACTGCCTTTGTATCGCTTCTTGTCGGAAAATTTATAAGCCCTATCGGAATATTCCACATAACAGCAATCGTTTGTGCATTAATGGCACTTATTATTCTTGCACTAAACAAAAATTTCAGATACTTCGTATTTAGAATTACGATGGGACAAATTTTTAAGTATACCTTTAATTACAAAGTAGAGGGTTTAGACAATATTCCTCCTTGCGGGAAAGTAATTTTGGCAGGAAATCATACGGGAAAACTCGACTTGTTTATTGTTCAAATGGCAACAAAAAGAAATCTTTGGTTTGTAACGGGTCCCGTTGCTTTTCAAATTCCCGTTTTAGGGAAAATGTTAAAATGGTTTAATGTTTTACCTTTGCAATTCGGCAGCGGGATAAACGCAATAGAGGCTGCGGTGCAAAAATTAAAAACGGGAGAACCCGTCGTAATTTTCCCCGAAGGAAAACTTTCAACGGATGATAGTATAAGTCGCTTTAAAAGGGGTATCGGAATTATGGCAAAAGAAGCAGACTGTCCGATTGTTCCTTTTGCAATAAAAGGCGGCTTTAGAGCATGGAGCAAATTTAAAATAAATCCGAGATTTTTCACAAAAATCGTTATTCAATTCGGTCAACCGATTAAAGATTTATCGGGAACCGAAAAAGAAATTGCAAAAGAACTGCAACAAAGAGTTCAATTTATGAAAAATTCTTTGGACAGACGTTCATTTTATCATATCAAAGATGAACATTACACGAATTTTTTGGATATTATGAAACAATACTCGGATACCTACGGTCAATCCGTTGCACTTTCAATGAAAACAAAAACGGGTTATGAAGAAATAACCTATATAGAATTAAAAAGACTTGCAAAAACATTGGGTAATTACTTAATGGAAAAAGCGGACGTTCAAAGAGGGGACAGGATTGCAATACTGTCCGAATCCCGTCCCGAATTTGCAATCGGAATGTTCGGTTCAATTCAAACGGGAGCGATAACGGTACCTTTGGATGTTAAATTGACGGTAGCGGAGCATACGCATATTTTATCGGATTGCAACCCGAAAATTTTATTATGCTCAAGTCATTATCTTTCCCATGCTCTTGAAGTTAAAAATCATGTAAATTCTATTCAAAATATTTTTGTCCTTGATGATGATGAAGATAATCAAGGTTTTATGTCCGTATCCAAAATGACCGCAAATTTAAGTTACAGCTTCAACAGAGCAAGGTCAATGGATGAAACCGCTTTAATTGTTTACACGTCGGGTACAACGGGAAATCCCAAAGGGGTTATGATAAGTTTTGGGAATATATATTCCCAAATGAAAGATTTTGAAAAAATATTTAAACTTTCAAAAGATAATACCCTGCTTTCGATTTTACCGTTAAATCATCTTTTGGAATTAAACGTGGGCTTTTTCGGCATGCTTTTTATGGGCGCAAAAGTGGTTTACATAAAATCGCTTAACCCGAAAGAATTAACGGGTGCCATGAAAGAAAAACAGGTCACGAATATGATTGTTGTTCCGCTTGTTGCCAAAATGTTGAAAAACAGTATTACAAAACAAATAAATAAACTACCGAAAGAACAAAAGAAAATTTTTGATTTAATGTACCAGGTTTCAAAATTCTTACCGAGAAAATTAAGAAGAATCATGTTTAAAAACATAATAGACGGCTTAGGCGGAAAATTAGAATGTTTTATATCGGGCGGCGCACCTTTAGAAACCGATGTTGCGGAATTTTTTGAAAGGATAGGCGTACCTGTTTTTGAAGGGTACGGTCTGACGGAAACAAGCCCCGTTATATCAACGAACGAATATAAACATCATAAAATAGGAACGGTAGGCATTCCGCTTCCGTCCGTTACCGTTCAATTATCGGAACAAAAAGAATTAATCGTTAAAGGGCCGAATGTTATGCAAGGGTATTATAATAAACCCGATATGACAAAAGAAGTTATTGATGAACAAGGCTGGTTCCACACCGGTGATATCGGAGAAATCGACAATGACGGGTTTATTAAAATAACGGGAAGAATTAAAAACATGATTGTTTTGGGCGGCGGAAAGAAAATCTTCCCCGAAGAAGTGGAAGCGGTTTTAGAAACATCAAATCTGATAAAAGAAGTCTGTGTTTTATCTTTAAAAATAAAATCGGGAAATAAAAAAGGCACCGAAGAAGTGGGCGCAATAATCGTTCCGAATGACGAACTTTCCAAAAAAGAAGATGATGTTATTCAAAAAGAATTGGAAAAAGAAGTAAAAACATTATCCGAAAAAAATCTTGCCCCATATAAAATGCCGACGGTTGTCGTATTCAGGAGGGAAGAATTACCGAAAACATCAACTCAAAAAGTAAAAAGGAAAGATTTGTTGACTTGGTACGAGGAACAATAGGAGTTAAAAATGATAACGGATAATTTAAAAAATGCGCTTATTTTACTTTATGTCGCAATATTTCTGTTGTTTGGAATCACAAAGTTTATACAAAAGGTCTTTAAAAAAGATATTGAAAATATGTGCATAAGGCTGAAATCTTTTTTGGGAATAACTTTATTTTTTACTGTGGCTTTTCTTTTTAATAAAATAACCGCTTTTTGTTTTATCGGACTTATAAGCTATCTTTGTTTAAAAGAATTTTTTTCTATTATTCCCGTCAGGCGAACAGACAGGAACATTTACCTTTGGGCATATTTATCAATTCCCGTCAGTCTTTATATCGTATATATAAAATGGATTAATCTTTTTTATATTTTTATTCCTCTTTATATGTTTATTTGGATTTCGACAAGAATGGTGTTATCGGGCAACACCAAGGGATTTTTGAAAAATCTTGCCGTTATGCAATACGGACTTATGTCAACAGTATATGCTCTTTGCTATTTAGGATTAATCTATGTTATACCGAATGAAAACAACCCGAAAGCGGGAGCATTGGGATTATTATATTACATACTCGTTTTAACGGTTGCAAACGATTTCATACAAATGTTTACGGGAAAAATACTCGGAAAACATAAAATCATTCCGAGCATAAGCCCGAATAAAACTTGGGAAGGCTTTATCGGAGGTGTTATCGGAACAACGATATTATCCGTTCTTATGGGAAACTATGTGACCGATTTATCAATCGGACAATTAACATTCCTCGGAATAATATTAGCTGCATTCGGTTTCTTCGGAGATGTAACGGTTTCAGCCATTAAAAGGGATTTTGGAATTAAAGATACAAGCACTCTAATCCCGGGGCATGGCGGAATTTTAGACAGGTTGGACAGCTTATTATTTACGGCTCCTTTATTCTTCCACTTTTACGCCTACACTCATACTTTAATTTTTACAAGGGGAATATAATATGGATTATAAGAAAATTTTAAGATATTTATTTTTTCTTTTTATCGTAAAGCCTTATATTTACCTTGTTTTAGGAGTAAATGTATCGGGTGCGAATAATTTACCCAAAATTAAAAAAAGCGCTTCGATTATTGTTGCAAACCACAACAGCCACGTTGATACGCTTTTATTAATGAGTCTTTTTGCAACAAGCGATATATTAAAAATTCATCCCGTTGCGGCAGCGGATTATTTTTGCAATACAAAATTAAAAACATTCTTTTTTAAAACGTTTTTAGGGTTAATACCTCTAAAAAGAAAAATCGGAAAAACACCAAAAGAAGAGTTGTTTAAAGAAATAAACGAAGCATTAAAAAACAAAGAAACAATTATAATTTACCCCGAAGGAACAAGGGGAAATGATGATACAATTAAAGCCTTTAAAACGGGAGTTTCTCACATTGCGCAAATGAATCCCGAGGTTCCCGTTATTCCCGTATACATAAACGGTCCCGACAGAATTCTGCCGAAAGGTGCATTTTTCTGGGTTCCTTTTATTGCGGACGTTTATGTATCAGAACCCGTTTATTACGACGGCAGTCCGACAAAGATTTTTACAAAATTAATCGAAGACAAAGTTCAAACTCTAAAAGAAGAGCACAAAAAAAGAGAAGAACTATAAAGGAGAATATATGGAAAACGTAAGACGAGAAATTAAAACAAGAGATACAAAATGGGCAAGAGAACTTGCAAAATTTTTATGCGAAAAAACAAACTTAACTCCGAATGCAATTTCTGTTTTAAGCGTTATTTTTTCAATTTTGGCTTTTTTTGATTTCTGCCTGTATCCGATTTTAAATGAAAAATTTTACCCTATTTTGGCAATATTTGGAATTATTTTTATACAATTAAGGCTTTTATGTAATTTAATGGACGGTATGGTTGCGATTGAAGGCGGGAAAAAATCCCCCGTCGGTGATATTTATAATGAATTTCCGGATAGATTATCAGACAGTTTTATTATAATCGGTTTCGGGGTTATGGGCGAAACAACGTTGTCATTGGTCTTTGGGCTGCTTGGCGCTTTATTTGCAATGTTTACCGCATACACAAGAGTTTTAGGCGGTGCTATCGGTGTTGAACAAAAATTTTTAGGGCCTATGGCAAAACAACACAGAATGGCATTATTAACCTTTGGGTCTTTTATATGTATTTTTGAATTTCTTTTAAAAGGGCTTCATACGTTTATAAGCCCCGCCTTTCTTATAATTGTGACGATAGGAAGCGCTATTACCGTAAAAAGACGAGTTGATTACATTGCAAAATGCCTTATGGAGAAAAACGGTTAAAATATTTCGATAACTTAATACGGACTTTATTTATATTCATAAAAATATTTTTATGCTACTCTTAATAGATATAACGGAGTAAAAGGTATATGAGCGAGAAAAAAATATTTGTAACAAGACCTCTTTTGCCTGAATTAAAGGATATGGAAAGTCAACTTGAAGAAATTTGGACTTCAAAACAACTCACAAATATGGGTCCAAAACATGACGAGCTTGAGCACAGACTAAAAGAAACACTTAAAGTACAAAATCTCTCTTTGTTCAATAACGGTACGATTGCTCTTTTGGTTGCAATCAAAGCTATGAAACTTCCCTATAAATCGGAAGTTATCACAACTCCTTTTACTTTTGCGGCAACTCCCCATTGCATTCAATGGAACGGCTTAAAGCCCGTATTTTGTGATATTGAACCAAATACAATGACAATAGACCCGAATAAAATTGAAGCTCTTATAACGCCAAATACGTCGGCAATTTTAGGAGTTCATGTTTACGGGTTTCCTTGTAAAGTAGATGAAATAGACAAAATTGCGAAAAAACATAATTTAAAAGTCATATATGATGCGGCTCATGCCTTTTCAACAGAAATTAACGGGATAGGCATAGGAAATTTTGGCGATATTACAATGTTTTCTTTCCATGCCACAAAGCTTTATAACACAATTGAAGGCGGAGCGTTAACGTATAATAACCCCGAATTGGTAAGAAAAATCTATAATTTAAGAAATTTCGGCATAAGAAACGAAGAACTTGTAGAGGAAGTGGGAATTAACGGCAAAATGAACGAACTTCAGGCATCTGTCGGGCTTTTAAATCTTGAAATTTATAAAAAAGAACAAGAAAAAAGAAAGATAATTAAGGAATTCTATGATAAAAATTTATCATCGATAAAAGGTGTCAGAATACCTAAAATGCCCGTTAACACAACTAATTCTTACCAATATTACCCGATAGTCATTGAAGATGATTATAAAGTTTCAAGGGACGAACTCCATTTAATCTTCAAGGAACATAATATAATTACAAGAAAATATTTTTATCCGGCATGTTCCGATTATGAATGTTATAAACACGAATTAAGCACGAAACTGGCGGATTTATCTACCGTAAACGATATTAAAAACAGGGTTTTATGCCTTCCGTATTACGGCAGTTTGGAAGATAATACCATAAACGAAATTGTAGAGGTTGTTCAGAATGCAAAATAAATCTCTTCAGAATTTTATTGATAAGATTAGAAAAAAACACCAAAAAAAGTTAATGCGCTTTAGCGATGTTAATATTATAAACGTCAACATTGATACGGAAAATCAAGAAAATAAAACCGTAAAGCCTCACCGTTGCATTGCAGAAAATCCTGCAAGAGTAACAAAAGGGAATAACTTGGAACGGAAGCTGGTTATTGTAAGAGATTGAATACAGAAACGGCAGAATAATGGAAGAATCAATTTTAACGATAATTTTAATTACATATAATCATAAAAATACGATAGCAAAATGTATCGAGAGTATTTTAAATCAAAAAACAAACTATAAATACGAAATTCATATAACAGACGATGCTTCAACGGACGGAACATCGGATATATGCAGGGAATACGGTGAAAAATATCCCGACAGAATAAAACTGTTTATTCAAAAAGAAAATACCATCAACAATCCTCCCGAAACTCACCATGTATGTCAGGCATACGGAAGAATTTCAACAAAATACTGGTGCTATATCGAAGGGGACGATTATTATTCGAGCGAAAATAATCTTCAAGTTTTAATCGAAAAACTGGAAGAACACCCGGAATGTTATACTTCGGCTCATAATACAATCAGAAAAAATGCGGACGGAACAGAGCAATTAATTGTTGATGAAAAATTTAAAGAGGGAATTTACCGACCCTTTGAAATTCCATACGTTCATCCGACAGGCAGAATACATCGAACCATAAAGGGTATGTGGAAATACGGTTTACAGGGTGACGCTTTAATTTATTATTATTTTCAATCAAAAGGCTTAACTTACTACATTAATAAAGCAATGTCCGTATATAACTACAATAATTTAGGCGTTTGGACATCATTAAGTTCAAGAATTCAAAACAGACAATATCGCCTGTCACCCTTTAGATTGTGCCAATATACAAATTTTGAAAACGAAAAATGCTGGAGAAATCTTTTAATTAAAAAAGACAGACAAATGGTAACTTTTTTCAGCTTTTTTATCGGCACGAAATTAGCCTGGTATCTTTGGTATATCGTAAAATTCGTGCCTGATTTCGGTTGGGATTCAATTGACCCGTACAAAGCAAAGAGGAAGAAAAAATGAAACTCGGTATAATGCAGCCGTATTTTATGCCGTATTTAGGTTATTGGCAGTTAATGAATGCGGTAGACAAATATGTTCTTTTAGATGACGCTAATTACATAATGAGGGGATTTATAAACAGAAACAGCATTCTTTTAAACGGGAAAGCTCACATGTTTTCTATTCCCATACATAAAGCTTCACAAAATAAATTAATAAATGAAACCGAATTAAATTTTGAAATTAAGGATAAGGAAAATTTAATCAATACGCTTAGTCTTGCATATAAAAAAGCACCTTATTATAATGATTTCTTTCCGATTTTAAAAGATATTATTCTGTTTGATGAAAAAGATTTAGTAAAATATATTAAAAATTCAATTGAAAAAATTGCGGAATATTCAAACATTAAAACGGAAATTCTTATATCGTCAAAATTGAATAAAAACCACGAATTAAAATCACAAGAAAGAATTATTGAAATAAACAAAGTGCTAAACTCAAGCGTATACATTAATGCGATAGGCGGAGTCGAATTGTATGACAAAAAAGATTTTAACGGTCAAAATATAGAATTAAAATTTATAAAAACACTTCCTTATGAATATAAACAGTTCAAGAATGATTTTGTACCGAATCTTTCCGTTATTGATGTTTTAATGTTTAATTCAAAAGAAGATGTTAAAAAATTGCTAGATAATTACGAATTAATATAGGAATAAAAATATGTTTAAATGGAACAAAAAAGGTTTAATTTTTAAAGCAGATAACAACTATCCTTGGATGTACAGTCATACTCAATGTCCGTTTCCCGTTGATTTCGGCGATTTTATAAGACTTTATTTTGCTACAAGGGAAAAATACCAAAACGACATGGTAAGAGCATACGGCGGTTTTGTCGATCTTGACAGAAAAGATTTGCATAAAATTTTAAGAATTTCGGATAAGCCCTTAATGGAGTTAGGGGGAATAGGGGAATTTGACGAGTTCGGCTCAATGCCTATCAGCGTTGTTCCTCATAACGGAGAATATTTACTCTATTATGTAGGCTGGACAAGACACTATTCAACCCCGTACGATTGGGAGATTGGTCTTGCCAAAAGTAAAGACGGTGAAAGATTTGAAAAGGTGGGTAAAGGGCCGCTTTTAGGACCTACGATTAACGAACCCTACTTAAATTCAACCCCCGTTGTTTATAAATTTGCCGATGACGATTGGCATATGTTCTATCATACGGGAATCAGATGGTTAAAAGGCGAAAATAAGCTCGAATCACAGTATAAAATCGTATATGCGCATTCTAAAGACGGTATAAACTGGGATAGAAACGGTATTCCCATTATTCCCGAAAAAGTGGAAAATGAGTGTCAGACAACGCCCGCCATGATAAAAATTAATGATACATACCATGTATTCTTCTGTTACAGGCATGGACTTAATTTCAGAGAAGAAAAAGAAAAAGGTTACAGAATAGGTTATGCTTATTCAAAAGATTTGAAAAACTGGACAAGAGATGATTCAAAGGCAGGAATTGACATATCTGAAAGCGGCTTTGACGATGTAATGCTTGAATATCCTCATATTAAAGAAATTGACGGCAAATACATAATGTTCTATTCGGGCAACTATTTCGGCAAGGAAGGTATGGGATATGCCGAACTTGAAATAGTATAAGGGTTTTGAATGAAAATTTCACGATACGTTGTCGAATATTTAAAATCTAAAAACATTAACACCGTCTTTGGGTACATTGGCGGTTATAATGCCGATTTTTTAGATGATTTTTGTGAAGATGAAAAAAACAATTTTGTTTTAAATTACAACGAACAAGCATCATCCTTTGCAATAAATACTTATGCGGAATTAAAAAATCAAACGGGGGTTGCAACGGCGTCGGGTGCGCCCAGTTTTTGCAACTTAATACCGGGAATTGCAAACGCTTATTTTGATTCTCACCCTTGTCTTTTTATATTCGGAAGTGCGCATTCCCTTGCAACAAGAAAAGATAAAACCATAAGACAAAACACTTTTGAGGAAATTGATGCCGTTAATTTGGTATCGGATATTACAAAATACGCAGTCAAAATCGAGGATAAAAACAATATAAAATATGAACTTGAAAAGTGTTTTTACATAACACAGGAAGGAAGAAAAGGGCCCGTATTGATTGATATACCGTACAACATAATGAGAGAAGATGTTGACGTTAATTCTCTAAAATCATTTACCGCACCCAATCTTCCAAAATACGATAAAATTGATTACGAATTAATTATAGAAAAATTAAAAAATTCAAAACGCCCGTTAATACTGCTTGGAGGCGGTGCAGGGAGCAAAAATTCAAGAGAAAAATTGAAAGAATTTTTTGATAAAGTCAAAATTCCTGCCGTTGCAACACTTCAAGGACTTGATATACTGCCTCACGATAATCCGAATTTTTCAGGCTTTATCGGACATTACGGAAACAGATATTCTAACCTTGCGCTTAAATATTGCGATTTTCTTTTAATTTTGGGTTCAAGGCTTGATGAAAGACAATTGGGCGGTTACAGAACGACTTTAAGCAACGATTTATTTATTGCAAGAATTGATATCGATAAACCCGAATTAAAAAGAAAACTCAATGAAAATTTAAGCTACTTTAATGATGTTGAGATTTTTCTCAAAGAATTATTAAATTATAACTTATCCGATTTGGATTTTTCTAATTGGATTAATACGATATCAAAATGGAAAAAAAGATACCCGTCGCTCGATAAAGATAAAAATTCCGTCGGAGCGCTGAACTTTTTAAGCCAAATTTCCGATTATCTACCGGATAATGCGATAATTTGCGCCGATGTCGGACAAAATCAAATGAGTACGGCACAAGCTCTAAAACTCGATAAAAAAAGAAGATTGTTCAATTCCTCAGGATACGGCTCCATGGGTTTTTCGCTTCCTGCCGCAATCGGCTGCGCTTATGCAAAAGAAGATACCTGCGTTCTTTCAATTAACGGCGACGGCGGAATACAGATGAACATTCAAGAATTACAAACAATCGCAAGAGATAATTTAGCGGTAAATATTATTGTTTTAAATAACAAATGTCTTGGAATGATAAGAAAAACGCAGGAAAAATTATTTAACGGAAAAGATTTTGTATCGGTTAAAGGATATTCCGTTCCCGATTTTGGCGCAATATCAAAAGCCTACGGCATTCCTTATTTAAAAATCGATAAAGTTGAAAAATATAAAGAGGTAAAAGAATTTTTAAGCAGTAAACATCCCGTTTTTATCGAAGTTTGCCTGCCTACGATTATGGAGAATACTCCCGAACCCGGTTCTTGTATAGAGCTGCAAAATCCGATATTATCGGAAGAAGAATTTGAAACAATTAAAAAAGAGGCATTTTTTGATGAATAAAAAAACAATTCTCGTATCCGGCGCCTCAGGCATTGTAGGATACGGCATTTTAAGAAGTTTGAAAGATTGTGATTGCAAATTAATCGGAACAACGATTTACGAAACTTCCCCCGCCGATTGTTTTTCGGATATTGTGTTGCATCCGCCGCTTACAAAAGATGAAAATTATATACCATGGCTTATCGACACAATTGAAAAAAATAAGATAGATATGATTATTCCCGCAATTGAAGATGATATGTATTGCTGGAATAAGAATGGAAAATTACTGGAAAAAACGGGTACGATTGTCCTTTTAAATAATTTTGAACTTATTAATCTTTGTTATGATAAATGGAATTTTTACGATTTTCTAAAGAAAAGAAATGTAAATTGTCTGATTGAAACTTCTCTTGAACCTGATTTCAACAAATTTAAAACGCCGTTTATAATAAAGCCGAGAACAGGTTTCGGCTCAAAAGGAGTAGTAAAAATTTTCGATAATGAAACTTTTGAAAAATATAAAAATGATATCGGCAAAACCTTAATGGTTCAGGAATTTATCGAAAATGATGATGAAGAATACACTTTTGGAGCGTTTTTTGATAAAAATTCAAATATGAATGCGTCGATTTTGCTGAAAAGAAAATTGTCAAAACAAGGTTTTACGGAAATTGCGGAAGTTGTTTTTGATGACAACATTAAAAAAGAAGCTCAGAATTTGGCAAAAATTTTAAAGCCCGTTGGTCCCGTTAATTTTCAATTTAGAAAAAATAAGACCGGGTTTAAATTACTTGAAATTAACCCCAGAATTTCATCTTCAACCTCAATAAGAAAGGCATTCGGATATAACGAATCCAAAATGTGCGTTGATTATTTCCTTTTAAACAAAGAAATTAAACAGCCTGAAATCAAGAAGGGAAAAGCAATCAGATATACGGAAGACTTTATTCTCCAATAAATTTTTATAATTTAAAAATAATAATGTTAATTTTTATAAAGAAAAATATATAGTTTGTTAGACTTATCAAACATTTTAAAGTAAAATACGATAAGTTTATTATTTACCACACCACAAGATAATTAAGGATTAAATTATGAACATACAACCGATAAAAAGCAAAGGCATTCAAAATGTCGCAACTTATAAATCAACAAATTTTAAGGGAAGAATACCGAGAGAATTAAGAAAAGATGTTTTTATTGCAGTGACGCCGCTTGAAAAATTGCAAAACGCAACAGGAGTAAAATTTGGGGAAAAACCGATTTTGACGTTTTCTGACCCTATCGATAAAATTCAGGAAAATTTATTAACAAAATACAATATAAGAACAGATTTTAACGGAAACCGGTTTGTTGCAAACTGCACCCAAAATGCAGCTAACCTTATGGGCTCTCTAATCGGAGTTAAACATCTTCCAGACGAAGTCAGGTTTTTATCTTTTTCGAAACACTTTAAAAAAGGGCAAAACGCAAGAAGTTATTTTACAAGAGGAAATAACGGAATATACATTAATTCGGACAATCCGTATTACACAAACTTAGATGCTCTTACAAAAGAAAGAAAAAAGGGTCATCATATCTTTTTTGACGACGAATTTTCAACTTATAATCCGCTTCATGGGTTTATTCACGATTTTTCCCACGCAGCACACCATAAAAACCTGCAAATGAATAAAACGGAAGAAGCATGGGATTATTTCACGTCAAAAGAACTTTCCGATTATGAATTTGCAAAACAAGGCGGAAAAATGGGAAAATGGGCAAAGACAAATTTAGTTGAATATATGGCGGAAGCTATAACAAAAGATGTATTAGACGAAACAAAAAGAGTATCGGGCAGGGACTTAATGAGATACGAAGGCAAAGGAAAAGTTCAATCAATTCTTCCCGATAACAGAAATGACGGTAAAAACTTTAATACATACAATATTTGGATGGGCAATACGGGAATTGTAAAATTTAATATGCGCCACAGGGAAGAAATGTTTAACCCTCAATATATTCAAGAAGAAGGCTTTTTTCCGAAATTAAACCCCGAAACTTTGTTTAATTAAAAACAAGAAACCCTGCAAGAAACAGGGTTTCTTCATTGGTACATTTATCCAATAGAGTCAGCAGTTTCTGAATTAAACTTTATAATACATTGAAAATCGGTTTAATTTTCAAATATGTTTGCGGTTTCAATTAATTTTCACAAAAAATAAATCGAACAGGAGAACTTTGGATTAAATTTCAAAGTGACATCCGTTAATTTTATCAGCTCATCTAAAAATTTCCACCATATACTACTTACTTATATTAAAACTTTTCAGAAACAAATAATTCAAAAACGATATATATGAAATATATCGTTTTTAGGTGCAAAACATTGATATGACTATAAAGCAGGATGAATTAATTTTTTACAATAGTTTACGATTTAAGTTTACTAACTTTGTATCTCGATTTATAATCTTGATATCTCATTTTAAATTCTGCATCTTCTTCTTTGTTTCTGTGGTTATATTCATGTTTTTCAAATGTTTTATCGTAAAGCTGAATAACGCTCATTGCAATATTTGAAGAATGGGCGGAAATTCTTCTCAAACTGTTTAAAATATCAGAAAACATAAAACTTGTTTCAATATTGCACTCGCCCTTTTGTAAACGCTGGATATGGTTGTTTTTGGCACGTCTTACGCTTTTTTTGATGACGGCTTCCAAAGGTTCGATTTTTTGCGCTAATTCTAAATCGCTGTTTTCATAAGCGGCAAGGGTTGTTAAAAATATCTCATTAACCGCATGAACGATAATTTTTAATTCCTCAATCGCACCTTGCGAAAAAGATTTTTCTTCATTGCTCAATTTTTCGGAAATTTTCACAATACTTGTCGAATAATCGCCTATTCTTTCAAATTCGCCTATCGTAAGGAGCATTTGAGAAATTTTCTCGTTTTCGTCCTCCTCAAGAACATTGCCCGATAATTTCAACAAGAATGAATTTATCTTATCTTCGTAAGAATCAACTATCAACTCGTTATCGTTAATTTCCTGCACCATTCTTTGACGGTAAGTTTTTAGCATTTTTGTAGAATTTTTTAAATTAAATTCAACGATTTTTGCCATATCGAGAGTTTTTCTAAATGCCTCGGAAACGGCAAAAGTTGGGTTAAGCAAAAGTCTTTCGTCAAGAAATACGACTTCGTCGGATTTTAATTTATTTTCGGGAATATATTTAATAGCCAGCTTTTCAATAAATTTTGCAAACGGAAAGAGCATAAATGCGGTAAAAATATTATAAATAGTATGAAAAATTGCAACACCAAACGGATTTATGCTCGTATGAACAAATGAAAAATTAAAAATCATCTGCAAAACGATAAATAAAGGAAAACAAATTCCAACGCTTAAAATATTATAAATAACATGAACGCCGGCAACCCTTTTTGCATTAGTATTTACGCCGATACTTGCAAGCATTGCCGAAATACATGTTCCCAAATTTTGCCCTAAAATTATCGGAACGGCAGCCCCCCAGCTGACTCCGCCGCCCAAAGCCAAGGCTTGCAAAATACCGATTGAAGCCGATGAGCTTTGTATAATCATAGTCATAATCAAACCGACGGTAAATCCGAGAAAGGGATTTTTAAACATTACCATTATGTTTCTAAATTCGGGAATATCCGCTAAAGGAGCCATAGCACCCGCCATAAACTGCATTCCCGTCATTAAAATTGCAAAACCGACCAATACATACCCTGCATTTTTCCTTTTGACGTTTTTTAAATACAGAAGCATAATAACCCCGATAAAAGCTAAAAGAGGAGAAAAAGATTCCGGTTTTAACAATTTGAAAAACCATCCTGCAGTATCTTGAATAGCCGTTAAACTTAATATCCAAGCGGTAATTGTCGTACCTACGTTTGCGCCGATTATAACGCTTACGGTTTGAGATAAATTCATTATTCCGGAATTAACAAGGCCTATTAACATAACGGTAACGGCGGATGAGGATTGAATAACAGCGGTGATAAAAGCGCCAAGCGCAAAACTTTTAACGGGGTTTGAGGTCATTTTTTTAAGGAGTTGTTCGAGCTTACCTCCGGCAATTTTTTCTAAGCCTAAGGACATAATCGAAATTCCGTACAGAAAAAAAGCAAGCCCTCCAATTAAATTTAAAACCGAATATATACTCATATTTTCTCCTTCAGATTGGGCAAATTATAAATCTTTATCATATCTTTACCATTTCAAAATCTTTTCTGTAATAATCTCACGCAAGGAATAATTCCTCATCTCAATTAAACCACAAAAATAATTATTTGTATTTTTAAATCAAGCTTTAATAAAAGAGTTGGCAAAACCCATGAAATATAAGCAAAATATTTTTCATTTCATCATTAAGAATTGAATTATACTCACCCTGCTTTGAATATTTATAATTCGGTTGCAAGCATTCAGCATTCTCGTGCTGCTCATATTTCTTTAACCAACGGTGCAAAGTTCCGACCGATATACTTCCTGTAAATCGGTATGCTTTTGGAAGTAATAATCCTGAATTATATAAATCTATAAAATCATAGTGTCTGTTTCGTATCAATTAAAAAATATCAAATCAGGTGTAAATTTTTCAAAAAATTTCGGCAAATTTTTAGTTAATTTTCAAAATGGACGTTGCCCTAAAAAATCAAACTATGCGTACAACTCCCTAAAAATCGCAAACGCAGACAGAGCAATTTAACGGTATAACTTTAATCATCTTTTTCTCCTTCTTGTTATATAATTTTATATCATTTAACTTTCATTTATTATTTTTCCTGTAATATGTTCGGGAGTTAATTCCAAACACATTACAAACTTGCCGAAATTTTTAATTTCTTCTTCAATATAATCTTCGCCAAAGTCAAATTGATTACTTAATTTTCTGCGAATATCGATAGTTTTATCAAAATCCTCAACAATTTTTATTCTGCCAAAAATTATAACACTTCCGTAATCCGGTCCTTTTTTAATTTCGGATTGAACACCTTTATCGTAAACGCAGAATGAAACCTTATCACAATTTTTTATTGCGTCTGTCTTATGCCCCTCTTTTGCACCGTGAAAATAAATTCTGTTTTCAATTTATGAGGTTATAATATAACAAACAAATCATTAAGCATATTTTTATGGTATTATAACCATAGGTCAAAAATAGAGGTGTTTATGTCTAAAAAAGTTATTATTTTAAACGGAAGTCCGAGAAAGAATTTTAATACGGCAAAAATGTTAAAGGAAGCACAAAAAGGTGTTGAATCAGTTGGGGCAGAGGTTGAATATTTCAATTTATATGATTATAACTTTTTAGGCTGCAGAAGTTGTTTTGCCTGTCAAAGAAAAGGAAGTACAACAGAAGGAATTTGTGCAATAAAAGATGATATAAGACCGATACTTGAGAAATGCATAAATGCAGATGCCGTAATAATCGGAAGTCCCGTTTATTTTTCTTACCCTACGGGAGTGTTCAGAAGTTTTACCGAAAGATTATTATTTGCAAACCATACATATATGGTTGACAGAGAAAACGGCGGTTTAAAAAGAAGATTGGATAAAACTATCCCGACAGGCATAATTTATACGATGAATTGCCCTGAAGAACTTGCAAATCAAATAAATTACCCTATTATTTTAGGAGAAAGCGTCAATAACTATAAACATATTATGGGCTATGCAGAAGGGTTATATTCTTATGATACAACTCAATTTGCAGACTTTTCAAAATATAACTGCGACCTTTTTGATGAAAAAGCAAAGGCAAAACAAAGAGATGAACAGTTTCCGAAAGATTTGCAAAAAGCGTTTGATTTGGGTAAAAAATTGGTTGAAACGGACTTTTATCCGCCCTGTAATATTTAAAATTGAAGCAGAGGAATAGATAAAAATGAACGCAAAAGAATTATGCGCCCGTAAAAACTTGAAATGTAAATTGCACCCAAATAATCACGATTTAGGGTGTACTCCCTGCATTGAAAAGAATTTGAAAACGGATGAAATGCCGAATTATTTCTTTGATAAAATAGAACGGGACCACAAACGCAAAGGAACAAAGACAAGAGATTATGCGGAATTTTATATAAATGAGGTAAAACCATAATGAAATGGTTAATGTTATTACTTGCCGGAATTTTTGAAATCGTTTGGGCGGTTGCAATGAAGTATTCAAACGGTTTTAGTGTTTTAATTCCCTCAATAATAACTGCCGTTACATATATTTTAAGTGCCGTATTTTTGGCATTAGCACTAAAACATCTGCCTCTAAATCTTGCCTATATCATTTGGGTTGCTTTTGGTATAATTGGAACTTCAATATTAGGAGGTTTATTGTTCAATGAAAAATTGACTCTATTACAAGTTATATCAATTATTTTAATCATAATCGGCGTAATCGGATTAAAAGTTTTTGCAAAACAGGTGTAATATATTTTTCTTGACAAGTAAGGGTAAGAAAATGAAAAAATATACTGAAAATTGTCTTGAGCAATTAGCAATACAAGAAAAACGATTCAGTGCTTTATATAAAGAAGTGGTTGCTTTATTTAATATTCCCGACTGTTCAATGTGGATTTTTTATTATCTGATTATCTCGGATAAGAATATAACCCGGCAGGATTTGATTAAAAAAATGCTGTTTCCAAAACAAACCATTAATTCTGCCGTTAATTCATTAATGAAAAAAGAGTTATTAAATCTTGAAGTCATTCCAAACACAAAAAACAAAAAGAAATTATTTTTAACCGACAGAGGTTTAAAATTGGCACAAAATACCGTATTAAAATTGCGTGAAGCCGAATGTCGTGCAGTTGAAAATATGGGAAAAGAAAAAATGCTTAAATTTATGGAACTTTATTGTGAATTTTATAGTGAGCTGCAAATGGAATTTAAAAAAGAAGGTATAATAAATGCAAAATAATAATCAAAAACCCGATAAAATAATTGTGCGAGGGGCTAAAGTTCATAACCTTAAAAATATTGATGTGGATATTCCTTTAAATAAAATAGTAGGTATTGCAGGTATTTCAGGGTCGGGAAAATCTTCTTTGGCTCTTGGTGTATTATATGCAGAAGGTTCAAGAAGATACCTTGAATCACTCTCTACATATACGAGAAGAAGAATGACAACCGCCGCTAAAGCCGATGTTGATGAAGTTTTATATGTTCCTGCTTCTCTTGCTTTGCACCAAAGACCGGCGGTACCTAATATCCGCTCAACTTTCGGAACGGGAACGGAATTATTAAACAGTTTACGATTGATGTTTTCTCGCCTTGCAAGTCATAAATGCCCAAACGGTCATTATTTAGAACCTTCTTTAAATGTTGCGGCTGAGCGTGAATTAATTTGTCCTGTTTGCGGAGTTCATTTTTATGCTCCGGGTGCCGAAGAACTTGCATTTAATTCGCAGGGGGCATGTCCAAAGTGTGACGGGGTAGGAACAGTAAGAACAGTTGATGAATCTACTCTTGTGCCTGATGAAAGTTTAACCGTTGATGAAGGTGCCGTATTACCGTGGCAGACCCTTATGTGGTCTTTAATGAAAGATATTGCAAGAGATTTAGGTGTCAGAACCGATGTACCTTTTAATCAATTAACCAAAAAAGAAAGAGATATTGTTTTCTACGGCGAACCTAAAAAACATCACATGGTTTATCAGATGAAAACAGGCGAAGCAGGTGAGATGGATTTCACTTATTATAACGCTGTTTATACCGTTGAAAATGCCTTATCGAGAGTGAAAGACGAAAAAGGCATGAAGCGTGTTGAAAAATTCTTGAAAGAAGATATATGCTCGGAATGCCACGGAACGAGACTTTCTAAAAAAGCAAGAGAACCGAAAATCAGAGGTTTGTCGCTTGATGAAGTCTGTAAAATGACACTAACGGACGTTATGGAATGGGCTGAGGGTGTGCCAAAATCTCTGCCCATAGAGATGAAACCAATGGCACAGGCAATTTGTGAATCATTCTTTGTTACGGCAAAAAGATTAACAGATTTAGGATTAGGATATTTAACTCTTGATAGAGCCGCTTCAACTCTTTCAACAGGCGAAAGACAAAGAATGCAATTAGCACGTTCCGTAAGAAACAGAACAACAGGAGTTTTATATGTTCTTGATGAACCTTCAATCGGTTTGCACCCTGCAAACATAAAAGGCTTAAATACAGTTATGCGCGACCTTATCTCTGACGGCAATTCGGTAATTTTGGTAGACCACGACACAAATATTTTGAAGGAAGCCGATTGGATAGTTGAACTCGGACCTGATTCGGGTGTAAACGGAGGTCAAATAATAAACGAAGGGACAATAGATGAAACCGTTAAAAACGGTAATTCTAAAATTGCTCCATTCTTATCAAATAAAGCCGAAAGATTAATCCGCCCGAAACTAAATGAGGATGTTTTTAAACAAGGTGAAATTTATTTATCAATCGATAAAATTCATACGGTAAAACCGTTGGAAGTAAAAATCCCAAAAGGAAGAATGACTGTTGTAACAGGTGTTTCAGGTTCAGGCAAAACTACTTTAATATTAGAAAGCCTTATCCCGGCATTAGAAAATAAACTATCAGGGAAAAATTTACCCCGGCATATTAAAGATATTCAAGCAGAAGGTATAAAGCAGATAAAACTGATTGATGCAACACCAATCGGAATCAATATCCGCTCAACCGTTGCAACTTATGCCAATATCCATGATGAATTAAGAAAAGTTTTTGCAAGAACCAAAAATGCAAAAGATTTAGGGTATAAAGCAGGAGACTTTTCATATAATACAGGCTCTTTAAGGTGCCCGACATGTGATGGCACAGGAAGCATAAGCCTTGATATTCAGTTTTTACCTGATGTTGATATACCGTGTCCTGATTGCCACGGTTCAAGATATTCAAAAGAATCCGAAAGGGTAAAATATATAACTAAATCAAAAAATGAATATACATTGTCAGAGATAATGGCTATGGATATAAATAACGCTATTGAGGCTCTAAAAGACATTAATTCCGTTAAACAGAAATTAAAAGTGTTAAAAGATTTAGGACTAGGATATTTAACATTAGGTGAAGCAACACCGAGTTTATCCGGCGGTGAAGCACAAAGATTAAAATTGGCATCTGAAACGGGCAAAACACAGGAAGATGCAATTTTTGTGTTTGATGAGCCGACAATAGGACTTCATCCGCTTGACGTTCAATCGTTGCTTATGGTATTTCAAAAACTTATTGATAAAAATGCAACGGTTATTGTGATTGAACACGATTTAGATGTGATTAAAAATGCGGATTACATAATTGATATGGGTCCCGATGGCGGTGATAAAGGCGGGGAAATTGTATTTGTCGGAACACCCGATAAGATACGTGATTACAAAAGAAGTATAACGGGACAATATTTAAGAAGAGCATAAATAATGATTTCAAAAGAAAAAATCAAACAATTTAGAAAAATGCGGAATTCAGGCGAAATTTATGACTGTATGGATGAAGAATTTATAAATTATCAGCACAAACTTGTACAAAAGATTTATGAATATAATCAAACACCCTAAACAAAAGAGGGTATAGCAAAGAGAGAAGAAATCTTAAAGAGTGCATTGGGGACTTACGGTGAAAATCTATATATAATACCGCCTGTGAGTTCCAATTGCGGTTTATCCAATGTGCATGCAGGAAAGAATGTTGTAGTAAATTTTAATTGCAATTTTGTTGATGACGGTGAAATATTTATCGGAGATTATTGTATGATAGGTCCGAATTGCAATGTTATAACCGCAAATCACCCTATATCACCTAAATTAAGAAAAGCAGGACTTCAATACAATAAACCTGTAAGATTAGAAAATAATGTTTGACTTGGTGCCGGAGTTACAATTCTTCCCCGGGTTACAATAGGCGAGAATTCAATAATAGTTGCAGGAAGTGTTGTTACAAAAGATATTGAACCATTCCACAGCAGTCGGAAACCCTGCAAGAGTAATCCGTAAAATAACCGAACAAGACGATATTTTTTATGATACCTATAAACAGGCTATTTTGTAAAAAGTAGCAAACTAAATGTATCACGACTTGCAGTGTGATCTATTATCACAGTTAGTATGACTCTTTTATGTGGGGAAGACGAGAAACGAACTCGTTTATCCAGATTATGATTAATTGAAATTTGCAACTTTCAATTAATATTTTTTACACTAACACATTAACTCTGTTTTAATCACATTTAAAGTCCCTGAACATCTTCTTAATATCTTTTCATAATAATTATGCAAAAGGCAGTTTGTCAAACGCTCACAATATTAGAGGCTAATTTTACAAAAATTTGAGAGCCGAAAAGCATTGATTTTTCGTTCAAATTCTGCATAATTATTACGAAGAAATGTAAAAAACAACTTTTAATTTATGCTAATATTATCTTATGAAAACATTTTATGACTGGTGTGTTGAAAATAAAAGGGAAGATTTGCTAAAAGAATGGCATCCAACGAAGAATGGCAAAAATACACCACATAATGTTGAATATGGGTGTAATGCAAAACATTGGTGGATATGTAATAAGGGGCATGAATGGGAAGCAAGACCTTCTTCGAGAGCAAAGTCAGGTTGCCCTTATTGCTCTAATAAAAAAGTTTTAGTTGGTTACAATGACTTGGCAACTACTCATCCCGAAATAGCCAAACAATGGCATCCAACTAAGAATGGGGATCTAAAACCAACAGATGTTGTTGTGGGTAGCCGTATAAAAGTATGGTGGAAATGCGAAAAAGGACATGAATGGAAAGCTATTATTGATTCAAGAAATAGGGGACAAGGCTGTCCTTATTGTGCTGGAAAGTATGTTATAGAAGGAGAAAATGACTTAGCTACATTATATCCAGAAATAGCAAAAGAATGGCATCCAACTAAAAACGGGGATTTAAAACCAACGCAAGTGCATTCTAAGTCTATAAAAAGAGTCTGGTGGCAATGTGAACTTGGACACGAATGGGAGTCAACTATTGCTAGCAGAACTCATAGTGATGCAAAATGTCCATATTGTGCAAACAAAAAAGTGTTAATAGGATACAATGACCTTGTTACAACACACCCTGATATTGCAAAGGAATGGCATCCAACTAAAAATGGAAATTTAAAACCTACTGATGTAGTTGCTGGCAGCGATAGAAAAGTATGGTGGAAATGTGAAAAAGGACATGAATGGGAAGCAAATATCAAATCACGAACTAAGTTAAACACAGGCTGTCCATATTGTAGTAATTATAAAATTTTGAAAGATTATAATGACCTTGCGACTACGCATCCCGAAATAGCCAAACAATGGCATCCTACCAAAAACGGTAATTTAAAACCAGATGAAATAGGCATAGGCACTGATAAAAAAATTTGGTGGATTTGTGAACATGGGCATGAATGGAAATGTAGAGTAGTTGATAGGAAAAAAGTGGGTTGTCCAGTATGTAGCAATAGACAAGTCCTAAAGGGACATAATGACCTAGAAACAACACATCCTAAACTCGCTAAACAATGGCATCCGTTTAAAAATGGAGACTTAAAACCTACAGATTTAACTGCAGGAGCAAATCAAAAAGTTTGGTGGAGATGTGAACATGGACACGAATGGAAAGCTCTTGTATCAAGTAGAACTGGACAAAATCAAGGTTGCCCTGTATGTTCAAATAAACAAATACATATAGGTTATAATGACTTAGCTACAACGCATCCTGATTTAATAAAGGAATGGCATCCAACTAAAAATGGAAGTTTAAAACCCACAGATGTAGTTGCTGGTTCAATAAAGCATGTTTGGTGGCAATGTAAAAAAGGACACGAATGGAAAGCTCCTATATACAATAGAGCCGAATTAAATAGTGGTTGCCCTAAATGTAACGAATCAAGACGAGTTTCATTCCCTGAAAAAGCAATATATTACTATATGAAACAGATGTTTCCAAATGCACACGAAAACTACAAACTACCATATTCACATAATTTGGAACTGGATATCTTTATAGAAGATATAAACTTAGGAATTGAATATGATGGGAGTTTCTATCATAAAAAACACGAAAAAGATATTAAAAAATATAGCTTATGTAAAGAATATGGACTGTCTTTGATTAGAGTTAGAGAAAAAGACTGCCCTGTAATAAATGATATTGCAACAGCCTGTTATTATTTAAAGGAAAACAATAATAAAGACTTAGATAATGCGATATTGTTTATAATAAATTATATTAAAACGCACTATGCTATATCTCCAAAGATATCAATAAATATTGAAAGAGATACTACTAAGATATATGATTTAATGGAGTTTTTAGAAGAAGAAAACTCATTAGCACAGAAATATCCAGCAATAGCTAAAGAATGGCACCCAACTAAAAATGGAAAATTAAAGCCTGAATATGTGAGTGCAGGAAGTAGCAAAAAGGTTTGGTGGCAATGTGAACATGGGCACGAATGGGAAGCTACGATACATACCCGAACAAGCATGAAAACAAAATGTCCATATTGCAGTAATAGAAAAATTTATGCAGGCTTTAATGATTTAACAACAACAAAACCAGAGTTTGCAAAGCAGTGGCATCCTACAAAAAATGGAGATTTAAAACCCGAAAATGTATTTGCTGGTTCAGATAAGAAAGTATGGTGGCAGTGTGAGCAAGGACATGAGTGGCAAGGAAGAATTTCTGATAGAAAAGATTCTAAATGTCCTTATTGTTCAGATAGAAAATTATTATCAGGACATAACGATTTAGCAACAACTCATCCTGATATTGCAAAAGAGTGGCACCCAACAAAGAATGGTGACTTAAAACCTACGAATGTTTCCGCAGGAACGGAGAAAAAAGTATGGTGGAAGTGCTCAATGTGTGGAAAAGAGTGGGAAATGAGTGTAAAAACGCGAAAGCGTGGGTACGGATGTCCTATTTGTTCCAAGAAAAGGGTAATAACAGGTAACAACGATTTGGCAACTACGCATCAAGAAATAATAGAAGAATGGAATTATGAAAAAAACGGTGAGTTAAAACCAACACAAATTTCAGCAGGAAGCCACTATGTTGTTTGGTGGAAATGTTCAAAATGTGAATATGAATATCAGGAAGAAGTTCGTAGAAAAGTTAGAAAAAAATATGTTTGTCCAAATTGCGGTAAAGGAATATAAATGGAAAGATACAAGAATTAACGAGTAGCGAAAATGAATTCTTTGTAAAAACAGATTCTGAACAGTTTAAAACCAATGCAGACAATATTGAAGCAATTCATTTTAAATCAAAATCATCATAAGAAAATTTAAATGTTGTTAAAGAAGTTACAGCGTATTTAGATTTATAAATATATATTGAAAACACAATTTAGGGGTAAATAAGATTTAATGCAACAACCTATAAAAATATTGTTTGATAATAGCGTTCTTAAAGACAATTTAATAAACTTATTTGAACAAAATCATATTTTAGATTTAAAAAATAATGGATTACTGTCTTTTTATGTTTCAGATATGACATTTCATGAAAATATTATTGACTTATCTTATATTGCGAGTAAAAAAGATTTTTATAATCGTATCGTTAACTTCCTTTTTAAATATTCCGATTATAATTTCTTTAAAGGTGTTGATAATATAATTTTATATGAATTATCAAATGAAAATTTTGAAGATAATTATTATTTATACTCCAAAGAACAAATTACCACTTTTTTTAATGATTTTAAAAATAATTATGCTAATTGGGATTCAATAAAAGAAATTCATAGAAATAAAATCAAATCCAATTCTGAAATATATGAAGAATCTATAAAAATTCTTGTTGAAGAGGAAAATGAAATTAAAAATTTAAAATCCAATGTTCAAATAAACAACTATATAGAAAAATTTGTAACAAAAGACTTATTTTTAAAAGAACATTCTAGCAAAATCCTTAATGAGTTAAGAGTACTACCCTCAAAAGAAAGACTTATTAAGTTTTTAAATTATAAAATGGATTCAATGGTTATAGGTCAATTTATAATAAAATATAAAACCATATTTAAAAATATAATCAAACTATATTTGCAAGATACATATTTAAAAAAATATATGGAAATTTATAAATATTATTTAACTTTTCACTATGAAGATCGAACAAAATGTTTTGATAAATCCTTTAATGACAATGATTATATTTGTTGTATGAAAAACTTGGATATTTTATTAGCAAATGACTCCCATTATATGAAACACTGTTTTGAAGACATTTATAAAAATACAAATAAAAAAATATTGAATCCTGATGATTTTATAGAATACTTGAAAGATATTAAGTATATTAAATAAAATTTCACAATGTGTTCTTTTGTAAAACTTTTCCTGCTTTTTCGCTTTTTTGACTTCTTTCATATGTTGTGTTTCGTGATATATAGAGGAGATTATGGAAGAAGCAGGATATAATATTACAAATAAAGAATTTAAGCAAATTAGCAAATTGGCAGAAAATGTTTATAATATAGCCGTTATTGTTGATTATTTTGTTAGCAATCAACTTGAAATTGAGGAATGTTACAACCTCGCACCTGTTATTAAAAGTTTAAGAGATAACGCAGATTTATTAAATGCGTTTTTTATTGATAATGAAAAATAATAAATTTTAACTTTACCAAAAAAACCATACCTTACCAAAAAAAGCGTTCTATACCCCAAAAACCGCTTTAAAAATTTTCTTGCTATTATTGGAAAGTAGCCGACCGGTGTGAGTAAATAATGAGTAAGTATGAGTAAATCGGTTTTTTGGTAAAGTTGCACTTCCGACCAGCAAAACCCCTATAACGAGCGAGTTTTAGAAAATAAAATAGTCAAACTGACAAAACCGTACTACTCGTCTAATTACACTAAACGCCAAGAGAGAACTACTCGACATAATACAACATTATTAAATGCCAATACAATATTTAACCTAAAATTAGTTTAAAAAAATATCGCCCTATAGGCGATAAATGGAGCGGGAGACGAGGATCGAACTCGCGACATCTTCCTTGGCAAGGAAGCATTCTACCACTGAATTACTCCCGCAAATATTTAACTTACGAATATAATAATAGCGTATAAAAATATCATGTCAATATTTTTTTAAATTAATTTTTTAAAATCATATTTTTGTATTACAATAAAAACAATGAATAAGTAAAAGGAGATTAATATTTATGAGAGATTTTTCACCCTTACACAAGGCGAGATTGAAATACAGCCCGAAACTCGCAGGAATTCTTCAAAAGGGAATTAAAAACACAAAAGTTACATACGGCGAAAAAACAAGCGCAGTTAAAGATAAAGAAGAAATTCAAAAACTTTTTTCGGAAGTTTACGGCGAGCCGATTGTGTCATTTAGTGAAACGGGAGAAAATCTTATCGGGGACAGAAAAAATGTCGGCGTAATTTTATCGGGCGGCCAAGCCCCCGGCGGACACAACGTCATTGCAGGCTTGTATGACGCACTTAAAGAATCAAACCCCGAAAATAAATTATACGGCTTTTTAGGCGGCCCGTCAGGAATTATTGACGGGAAATACGTTGAATTTACCGATGAATTTATTGATCAATACAGAAATACCGGCGGTTTTGACATAATCGGTTCAGGAAGAACAAAACTTGAAACGGAAGAACAATTTGAAAAAACGCTTCACACCTGCAAATCCTTAAATATCGAAGCAATAGTCATAATCGGCGGAGATGATTCAAATACAAATGCTTGTATGCTTGCTCAATGGCTAAAAGCTAAAGAAACCGGCATTCAAGTTATCGGCTGTCCCAAAACAATAGATGGCGACCTTAAAAACTCTCAAATTGAAATTTCATTCGGATTTGACACCGCAACGAAAACTTATTCCGAATTAATCGGAAATATCATGAGGGATGCAAATTCCGCTAAAAAATACTGGCATTTTATTAAATTAATGGGCAGATCCGCAACTCATGTAGGCTTAGAGGTTGCACTTCAGACTCAGCCAAACATTGCTTTAATCTCAGAAGAAGTTGAAGCAAAAAAACAATCATTAAAAGAAATTGTCGATTATATAACGGATGTTGTGGTTAAAAGAGCTTCAATCGGCAAAAACTTCGGCGTCGCTTTAATTCCTGAAGGATTAATCGAATTTATTCCCGAGATGAAAACCATGATTTCTTCTTTGAATGATATTTTGGCAGAATTAGAGAAAAACCCGGAATTTGCAAACATCCAAAACGAGAAAAAATACGAAGTTATTTCAGAAAAATTAACAAGAAACGAAGCATTTGTCTTTAATTCTTTACCCGATTTAATTAAAGCTCAATTATTAATGGACAGAGACCCCCATGGCAACGTTCAGGTTTCAAGAATCGAAACGGAAAAACTTTTAATCGAAATGGTTAAAAAGAACTTAAAAGAACTTGCAAAAGAAGGCAAATATACGGGTAAATTCTCTGAACAGGCTCATTTCTTCGGGTATGAAGGAAGATGTGCAATGCCGTCAAATTTTGATGCGGATTATTGCTATTCATTAGGTTATAATGCCTGTGTTCTTATTATGGCAGGCTTAACAGGCTACTTATCCTGTATTAAAAATTTAACGGAACCGGCAGATAAATGGCTTGCGGGCGGCGTTCCTTTAACTATGATGATGAATATGGAAAAACGTCATGGCAAAATGAAACCCGTTATCCAAAAGGCACTTGTTGAATTAGACGGCCCCGTATTTAAAGAATTTGAAGCAAACAGGGAAAAATATGCAATGGATGATTGCTATGTATTCCCGGGAGCAATTCAATACTTCGGACCTGCGGAAGTTTGTGATGCGACAACATTAACGCTTCAATTAGAACAAAAGGCGGCAGTTACATGCTGAAATGCGGAATAGTAGGGCTTCCTAACGTAGGAAAATCAACACTTTTCAACGCTTTAACAATATCCGACAATGCTCAAAGTGCAAATTATCCTTTTTGCACTATTGAGCCGAATGTCGGAGTTGTAAACGTTCCCGATGAAAGATTATGGGTTTTGAAGCCGTTGGTTAAAACAGATACGGTCATTCCCGCAGCAATTCAATTTGTTGATATTGCGGGTCTTGTTAAAGGTGCAAGCAAAGGCGAGGGGCTCGGTAATCAATTTTTAGCCAACATAAGAGAATGCGACGCCATAATTCAAGTCGTAAGATGTTTTGACGATCCGAATACAATCCATGTTTCAGGAAGAGTCGACCCGATTGACGATATCGAAACAATTAATACGGAACTTGCCTTGGCAGACATTCAAACGCTTGAAAACCGCCTTAAAAAAGTTGCAAAATCCGCAAAATCGGGCGACAAAGAAGCGGCGCTTGAAGTATCTTTAATTGAAAAAATCATGCCGATATTGGAGCAGGGGCAATTTGTCAACGCAAAAGAAATGTTTGATGAAGAAGAACAAAAAGTTGTTAAAAATTTCTTCTTACTTATGACAAAACCCGTTATATATTGCGCAAACGTATCAGAAAACGACCTTTTGGAAGGAAACGAATATTCTAAAAAAGTTGAAGAGTATTCTAAAAAACAAGGTGCAAAAACCGTCATAATTTGCGCAGGGCTCGAAGCAGAGCTTGTTTCGCTCGGCGAAGAAGAAGCGTCGAACTATTTAAAAGAGCTTGGCGTTAAAACATCAGGTATTGACAAAATGATAAAGTCCGCTTATGACCTTCTTGATTTGCAAACCTATATAACAGCAGGGGAAAAAGAAGTTAAAGCATGGACCATTAAAAAAGGCACAAAAGCGCCTCAGGCAGCAGGAGTTATCCATACGGACTTTGAAAAAGGCTTCATTAAAGCGGAAGTAGTATCTTATAATGACTTTGTGGAACAAGGCTCTTGGGCGCAAGCAAGAGAAAAGGGCTTAGCTCGGCTTGAAGGAAAAGATTATGTAGTACAAGACGGCGACATAATGCTCTTTAGATTTGCAAACTGATAAAATATCAATTATCAAATAAAAGAGGCTCTTAAAGGCCTCTTTTATTTATATTTAAACAAATAAACCAATGTAATTGTTATTGGACTTTCCTGCAAAATAGATAACTGTTCCCGGGCATACTTGAAGCGCCATGCATTTTGCTTGATGACCAAGCTGTTCCCCAAGGGTAAATACAAACTCTTTCAGTATAGCGTGTAGTAGAATTTGTTGCACTATTACTGATACAAACAGATCCAACAACTCTAGGGTCAGGTAAACCGAATTTTGCCAAACGTTTATAATGTGCATCTGTCATGGCAACGGTTACGTTCATACCGTCAGCGTTACCTGAACCGCTAACAAAGGCATCTGTATCATAAACCCAATTGAGGATTTTCGCAGTATCTTCCCTTGACATTATGCGAACCCATCTACCACATTCTTTTACGGTTGCAACAAACCAATTTTCATCCGCATTTAATACACCGACATCGTTAGAATAAAGACTGCACATATTATCGTACCCCCTCCAAGTACTAATGTTTTCCGTGCACTCAGAAGCTGTTACGAACCCTTTTGAAGCAATTAGGTCAGCAGTTTTTTTAGGACGGTAATAACAAATTTCCACTTGCTCTCCGATTGGGCATTCGCCGCCCAAAGATTGAGCGGAGCCGAATAAATAAACATCTTCATCCATTTTATTCGGGCTCTTTCCGCCGTTAATATCCGCAACGCCCGCAATACACGCTGCGGAAGTATCACCGACA